>NZ_CP031716.1:0-641848 GCF_001696605.3 Acinetobacter wuhouensis
ATGCTTTGGACGGACTGCTTAACTCGCTTGCGACAAGAGCTCTCTGATAATGTCTTTGCCATGTGGATTCGTCCTTTGGTTGCAGAAGAAGTCGATGGGACTTTAAAACTGTATGCACCTAATCCATATTGGACGCGCTACATTCAAGAGCATCATATTGAGCTTATTTCTATTCTGGCTGAACAACTCTCAGAAGGACGAGTTCGTAAAGTTGAAATATTAGTCGATTCTCGTCCAGGTGCTATTCTTTCAGCATCTGAACAACCTGCGACCACTACAGCAGCATTAGACAGTACTCCAAATGAAGTGCCTGTTGCTAAAATCAAAAAAGAAAAAGAACACGATGTTATTTCACCTAAAAACAATAAGAAAAGACAGCTTAACCCATTGTTTAACTTTGCATTATTTGTCGAAGGTCGCTCTAACCAAATGGCCGCTGAAACGTGTCGCAAAGTTTTAACACAACTGGGCGAACCGCAACACAATCCATTATTCCTTTATGGCCCAACAGGTCTAGGTAAAACACACTTAATGCAAGCAGTCGGGAATGCTTTATTACAAGCCAAGCCGAATGCACGTGTGATGTATATGACTGCGGAAAGTTTCGTCCAAGATTTTGTCAGTTCTTTACAAAAGGGCAAAGTCGAAGAGTTCAAAAAGAACTGTCGTTCTTTAGATTTACTCTTAGTTGATGATATTCATTTATTGGCTGGTAAAGAAGCAAGTCTGGTTGAATTTTTCTATACTTTCAATGCTTTATTAGATGAATCTAAACAAATTATTTTAACTTCAGACCGTTATCCGAAAGAACTAACAGAACTTGATCCACGTCTAGTTTCTCGTTTTTCTTGGGGATTGTCAGTTGGTGTCGAACCACCTGATATTGAAACACGTATCGAAATTTTATTAAAAAAAGCGGAAAGCAGTGGTATAGATTTACCACGTAACTGCGCTTTATTTATCGCACAGCAAGTGGTTGCCAATGTCCGTGAACTTGAAGGTGCATTAAACAAAGTCGTTGCTATTTCTCGTTTCAAAGGTTCTGCGATTGATTTGGATGTGGTACGAGAATCACTGAAAGATGTTTTGGCGATCCGTGCACGTACCATTAGTACTGAAAATATCCAACGTGTGGTCAGCGAATATTTCCGTATTCCACTCAAAGAACTCGTGGGCCCTAAGCGTACCCGTATCTATGCACGTCCACGTCAGTTGGCAATGGGCTTAGCACGTGAATTGACCGGGGATAGTTTCCCTGAGATTGGTATGGCATTTGGTGGTCGTGATCACAGTACCGTGATGCATGCTTGTGAAAAAGTGCAAAGCTTACGTGATGAAGACCCAATTTTTAATGAGGATTATAAAAACCTCATGCGTCTGTTACAAAGCTAAAATTTGTTCAAATTCGACACTTGCAAAGCGGCATAAACTGCCGCATAGTACGTCATTAAAAAAATTTTATTATCCACATTTTCTGTCAAATTTTTAGAGGAATTCCACCGTGCGTTTGAAAATCGCGAAAGAAAGCTTACTCAACGTTTTATCCCATGTGGTGGGAGCTGTTGAGCGTCGCCATACTTTAAATATTCTTTCAAACGTAAAAATTCAAGCGACTAATCAGTCACTTACTGTAACGGGTTCGGATTTAGAAGTGGAGCTTGTTGCAAGTACAAGTTTGGCAGAAGGTGCATGTTTACAAGCAGGGGAGACGACTGTTCCTGCACGTAAATTGGTGGATATTTGTAAATCATTACCGACTGCGGCATTGATTGATTTACAAATTACAGAAGATCAACGCTGTATTTTAAAATCAGGCAATAGCCGTTTTGTTTTAGGTACATTACCAGCAGAAGACTACCCGTTATTGACCAATGAAAATAGTCAAGGGACTCAGGTTCAAGTGACTGAGCGTGAATTAAAACGTTTATTTGAAAAAACCTCATTTGCGATGGCGGTTCAAGATGTACGTTTCTATTTAACGGGTACTTTATTGGAAATTGATGAAAATCAATTACGCGCTGTGACCACAGACGGTCACCGTTTAGCATTGTGTGAAACTTTAGCATCTTCAAATTCAACACAATTGGTTCAAGCGATTGTTCCACGTAAAGCGGTGGGTGAGTTACAACGTCTACTCAGCATTGAAGATGAGCAATTAACGTTGTTGATTGGTCGTGAATTGTTGAATGTTACCATTCAAACTGCAAGTAAAGATAAAGAACAAGGCGATATTACAGTACGTTTCACCACGAAACTGATTGATGGTAAATTCCCAGATTATCGTCGTGTGATTCCACGTGGTGGCGATAAAGTAGTGAATATTCCACACGATGTCTTTAAACAATCTCTGCAACGTGTTGCGATCTTAAGTAATGAAAAATTACGCGGTGTGTTCTTAAACTTTAATGCCGATTCTTTGCAATTACGTGCCAATAACCCTGAGCAAGATGAAGCGATTGAAGATTTAGCGATTCAATATGCAAATGCACCGATGGAAATGTCGTTCAATGCGCAATATATTCTCGATGTTTTAAGCGTATTAGATGGTGATGATGTTGCAATGACCATGTCTGAGGCGAATCAATCAGTATTGGTGCAAGATCCAACACAGCCTAATCAGACTTATGTTGTGATGCCGATGCGTGTGTAATTGTTTTAAATTAACTTTTTAATTTATTGTCATGCATATTACGCGTTTAAATATACAACGTGTTCGAAATTTACAGACGGTTGCACTCCATGAGTTGCAGCCGTTTAATGTTTTTTATGGACAAAATGGTTCAGGTAAAACCTCGATTTTAGAAGCGATTCATTTATTGGCAACAGGGCGTTCATTCCGAACCCATATTCCTAAAAACTACATTCAAAATAACCAAGCAGATGCGATTGTTTTTGCCCAATCCATGACTGAAAAAATTGGCATGCAAAAACTGCAAAGCGGTGAGCAACTCATTAAAGTCAATGGGGACACAGTTGCGACACAAGGTCAACTTGCCAAGATATTACCACTACAACTGATTGACCCTCTCAGCACTGATATTATTGATCATGGTGCAAAGCCACGACGACAATTGCTCGATTGGCTCATGTTTCACGTGGAACCCGATTTTTATCATGCATGGCAATACTATTCTCGTGCCTTAAAACAAAGAAATAGTTTGCTTAAAATTCAGAGAAATCTGACGCTGCAAGATTTGGAACCGTGGAACAAAATGCTGAGTGATTATGGTGAGGTTTTACATTCTCAGCGTGTCGAAATTGTGGAACAGTGGAAAATCTATTTACAAGAAGATTTAGCCCAATTACTGCCCGATTTAAGCATTGAAATGGAATATAGCGCAGGGTTCCATGTGGAACATGGTTTGGCGCAAGACCTTGTTCAATACCACAAAAAAGACGTTGATCGACGTTATACCGAGTATGGCCCACATCGTGCTGATATACGCTTAAAAACAGCCATGGGCGATGCGGATGTAGTGCTTTCACGAGGGCAAAAAAAGTTATTAATAATGGCTTTAAAACTGTCACAAATTGCCATGTTACATGCCTGTAATAAGGAAACTGTGGTATTATTAGATGATGTAACAGCAGAATTAGATTTAAGCGCACAACAACGTTTAATTGAGCGATTGAGCCAGCTTGGTAGTCAAGTTTTTATTACCACACTAGACCATGAATCAGTAAAAAAACATTTACATGATTTGTCTATTTCCTACCAGTTATTCAACGTTGACCAAGGTCAAGTGAGTGTTGTTGCGCGATGACTTTATTTTTTAGCCAATTTTGGAATGACCTATTTTTCACTAGGGAGAAACCATGAGTTCAGAAGATCAAATCGCTTCTCAAACAGAACAAACCAATGACAAGGCTTATGATTCCTCTAGTATCAAAGTATTACGTGGTCTAGATGCAGTCCGTAAACGCCCTGGTATGTATATTGGTGATACTGATGATGGTTCAGGCTTACACCATATGGTTTTTGAGGTCGTGGATAATGCGATTGATGAAGCTTTAGCTGGGCATTGTGACGAAATTTTAGTGACCATTCATGAAGATGAATCTGTCAGTGTTTCCGATAATGGTCGTGGTATCCCTACCGATATTCACCCTGAAGAAGGTGTGTCCGCAGCAGAAGTAATTCTGACTATTCTGCATGCTGGTGGTAAGTTTGATGATAATAGCTATAAAGTATCAGGCGGTTTGCACGGTGTAGGTGTATCCGTAGTTAACGCTTTATCAAGTAAGCTTGAATTAACCATTCATCGTGCTGGACAGATTCACCAACAAGAATATAAACATGGTGATCCTGTATATCCATTGAAAGCAATTGGTGAAACATCGACGACAGGTACTACAGTCCGTTTTTGGCCGAGTGCTGAAACATTTAGCCAAACTATTTTTAATGTCGATATTTTAGCGCGTCGTTTGCGTGAGCTTTCGTTCTTGAATGCTGGTGTGCGTATTGTATTACGTGATAATCGTGTCGATTTAGAACATGTATTTGATTATGAAGGTGGTTTGTCTGAGTTCGTAAAATATATTAACCAAGGCAAAACTCATCTCAATGATATTTTCCATTTCACTACACTTGCTGACAATGGCATTGGTGTTGAAGTTGCGTTGCAGTGGAATGATACCTATCAAGAAAATGTTCGTTGCTTTACCAACAACATTCCACAAAAAGATGGTGGTACGCATTTAGCAGGTTTCCGTGCAGCGTTAACCCGTGGTTTAAACAGCTACATGGAAAATGAAAGCTTACTCAAAAAAGAGAAAGTTGCGGTCACTGGTGATGATGCGCGTGAAGGTTTGACTGCAATTGTTTCAGTGAAAGTGCCTGATCCTAAGTTCTCATCACAAACCAAAGAAAAATTGGTGTCGAGTGAAGTGAAACCTGCTGTAGAGCAGGCAATGAATAAATCATTCTCAGAATATTTATTGGAAAATCCTCAAGCAGCGAAATCAATCGCAGGCAAAATTATTGATGCAGCACGTGCACGTGATGCAGCGCGTAAAGCACGTGAAATGACACGTCGCAAAAGTGCTTTAGATATCGCGGGTTTACCGGGTAAATTGGCAGATTGCCAAGAAAAAGATCCAGCACTTTCTGAACTTTACTTAGTCGAGGGTGATTCTGCGGGCGGTTCTGCGAAGCAAGGTCGTAACCGTAAGATGCAAGCGATTCTGCCGTTGAAAGGTAAAATCCTGAACGTAGAACGTGCGCGTTTTGACAAAATGATTTCATCTCAAGAAGTCGGCACACTGATTACTGCATTAGGTTGTGGTATTGGTCGTGAAGAATATAATCCAGACAAATTACGTTATCACAAAATCATTATCATGACCGATGCGGACGTGGATGGTTCACACATTCGTACTTTGTTGCTGACTTTCTTCTTCCGTCAAATGCCTGAGCTTGTGGAACGTGGTTATATCTATATTGCCCAACCACCATTGTATAAATTGAAAAAGGGTAAGCAAGAGCAATACATTAAGGATAATGATGCTTTAGAAACTTACTTGATTTCAAATGCAATTGATGAGCTTGAGCTACATGTCAGTGCTGACGCACCTGCGATTCGTGGTGTGGCATTAGAGAAAGTGATTGCTGATTATCAAACTTCACAAAAAAGTTTACATCGTTTAACTGTACGCTATCCTGCATCATTATTAGACGGTTTATTG
The DNA here is from genome assembly GCF_001696605.3 of Acinetobacter wuhouensis. NCBI lineage: Bacteria > Pseudomonadati > Pseudomonadota > Gammaproteobacteria > Moraxellales > Moraxellaceae > Acinetobacter > Acinetobacter wuhouensis. Next base: position 5,686 of record NZ_CP031716.1, read on the forward strand.
AGCTTAGACGCGTTTAAACTAGATCAAAATAACGATCAAGACTATGTACAACAATGGGGCGACAAGCTTCGTTTGGCGATAGAAACAGCACAACCAAGCTTACGTCCTGAACTGAGCTTAGAAGCATTTGATAAAGAAAATGCAGATGGAATAAAAACAACTGTTTATTTCCCTCGTATTACCATTTATGTGCATAATTTACCGCACAGTTATTTACTCGATGCGGGTTTATTGTCTTCGAGTGAATATAAGCGTTTATTGCAAAACTCGAAAAGCTGGTTCACCTTGCTTGAAAATGGCGCATATTTGCAAAAAGGTGAGCGTAAAATTTATGTTTCTACGTTCCACCAAGTATGGCAACAAATCTTAGCTGATTCACGCAAAGGCATGATGATCCAGCGCTATAAAGGCTTGGGTGAGATGAATGCTGAACAGCTTTGGGAAACTACAATGGATCCTGAAAACCGTAATATGCTTCAAGTGACGATCGATGATGCAATCGAAGCGGATCGTATGTTTGCGTGTTTAATGGGTGATGATGTTGAACCACGTCGTGCATTTATCGAAGAAAATGCTTTGAATGCAGATATTGATGCTTAATTGATATTGTTTGAAGTATAAAAGGGAATAAACCAAGGTTTATTCCCTTTTTTATTGAATTGAATGATGTAGATTCAGGATGATAAACCATAAAAAACCAGCTCATTTGAACTGGTTTTTTTTGCTTGGTTTAAATCTAAAGATTATTCACCAGCAAGCGTACATTCAAAGTTCGCTTTGTCGACTGAACAGCGTGCTTTCTTCAATACAGACATCATACCTGCATCATAAACACCTTGTTTAGTTAGCTCTAAACGACCTTCACGCATCAACTTTTGATATTTTAATTTATCTTCAGGCGTTAAATTCAATTTATATTTTGCTGGAATACTTGCTTCTAGACGGTTAATCATCGCAAAGCTTTTCGGTAAGTTTTTCACGAAATAATCACGAGATTTTTGACCGAAACCAGCAGGGAATTTTTCAGGACGGATGATGAAGTCAGCCGTGATTTGTAATACTGGGAAATTAAACATTGCACCATTTGCACCTAAACCTTTTTGAATTTCAAGCGGTTTATAAGCATAAGCAGGTGCACCGATCATATCTACCTGACCGTTGTTAAATTTTGCTGCAAAGTTAGTAATATCAGATGGTACTGCTTGTGCACCTACACGTTGAATTAATACTTTCTGTGCATCATCGTAGCTTAAGTAAGCGAATTTTTTACCAGCAGCTTTTTCGATTGAGTTAATATTTTTGTCACGTACAAAAATAAACGCTGAACCTAAAGGAGCAATACCCGCAACTTCGTATTTGTTACTGCCTTTAGTAGAAACCATTTTTGCAGCATTACGTGCATCTAGCGCAAAAGTAATAGCTGTTTTAGCAATCGCATTGCTTGGCACGCCACCGACAGAATCAATTGATCCCACAAATTTGTTATATTGACGTGCGCGCATCGCAGTCATAAATACGCCGTCACACTTTCCTGCTTTAAAATCTTGATCTGCTACGTTTTCATCTTGTTTTGGAATAAGATTAACGTCTGCACCCCAACTTTTAGCGGATAAAGCCCATTCTTGAGCCATTTGGTATGACTCGCCTGACTTACCTAATAAGTCAAATACACAGACATTTACAGCTGCTTGAGAAGCTGAGCTAAATCCAACGATAGAAGTAGCAGCAATAGCGAAAGCAATTTTTTTCATTTTTTCGTCCTTATCTATTTTGTACAATTAGGAACCTTTCCATAAGCGCAATAGTAATCAGCTTTTTTTAAAAAAAATAGAGCATTTACTCCATTTATTTATATTTTTTTTGCAATAAATTGTGAATTAGGTGCTTAATTTTATTACTTATACGCTATTTTAATAAGTAAATCATTATTTTATGTGATTAAAATCTCATTTTTTACTATAAGACTTCAAAAATAAAAAAATTATAAGATATTCAAAAAATTAAATTTATTTCTAATTGAACAAAAATATAAATCATCAATATTCCAAATATTGATCTTAATAAGTAATAAATTAAGAATTTTTGCATAAAATTTGTACTTGTTTTTTGTATTTTTATTGATCAAAATGCTGTGGGTAACTCTGTGCTTAATTTTAATTCAGTCGATTTTTTGGCTGTTTTGCAGACTTAATTTAGCATTGTGTAGTTGTAAAAATGAACAGAATAGCGATTTAAATTTTTATAAAAATAGGGATTTATTTCTATCAAAAAATATATTTATCCACATATTTTTTGCGATCTTTTAAGTTTTTTGAATTTAAAAACCAACACGATAAGCTTATATTTTAATTTATTAAGTTATTCTAATATGTTCCACGCAAGCTATTTTGAGTTATAAATAAAAGTTATGTATTTTATTATAGGTTTTTGGCTGTATTTTTTGAATAAAAATTTGGGTATTAAAAAATGCTTTAATTAATAAAGTTTCGAATTAAAGATGAAATTGATGAGAATATTTTTGATTAAACAAAGGTTTATATTTATTAATAAAATATTTAGTGATTTCTAAAGATGATTTTTACTACTTCTAGCAAAATGTATTCAATGAGATTCTGATTTCAGCGATGTGTTGTTTAAATATTTAGTTTTCTTAATTTTTATGCATAAAAAAGCCAGAAATCATGTACTTTGATTTCTGGTTAGTGTATTTGCTAAAGTTTAGATTTAGTCAAATGAACTTTCTAACTCTTCCAACTCCATCATGAGTTCGAGCATTTGTTCTTCAGCTTGTTCTAATTTGGACTTAAGTTCATTTTGCTCATTCATCAGTTTGAGTAAGTCATCTTTACGATTGGTTTCATAAAGCGCTGAATCTGCAAGTAATTCTTCAATTTCTGCCAATCTCGGCTGAATTTTTCCAATTTGTGTCTCAATTTTTTCGATATTTTTACGAATAGGGCGACTGAGCTCACGTTGACGTGCGGCTTCTTTGCGTTGTGCTTCTTTATCGACTTTTGAAACAACTGTTTTTTCAACAACTTGTGACTGAATTGGAGCACTCGGTTGTTGCCCATTTTTGATCATATCAATACGTGCTTGGCGTAACCATGCTGCATAATCTTGTAGATCGCCATCAAATTCTTTGCTTTGACCATTGTGAACTAATATTAATTCATCACAAACAGATGCAATCAATTGACGTTCATGCGAAACCAGTACCACAGCACCTTCAAAGTCTTGCAATGCCATGGTTAATGCATGACGCATATCTAAATCTAAATGGTTCGTCGGCTCATCGAGAATCAGAACATTTGGGCGTAACCAGACAATTAATGCCAAAGCCAATCGTGCACGTTCACCACCTGAGAAGCTTTCACTTGGGGTGTCCATACGTTCGCCGCTAAAGCCAAAACTTCCTAAAAATGAGCGTAAAGTTGCTTCACTAATTTTTGGATCAGCAATACGTGAGAGTTGTAGCATTGGACTGGCATTGCCATCTAAAGCATCCATTTGATGCTGTGCAAAATAACCGATATTAAGCAGTTCTGAATCTTTACGTGTACCTTTAAGTAAGGCTAAATCACCTACCAAAGATTTAATTAATGTTGATTTACCTGCACCATTCATTCCCAATAAACCAATTCGGCTGCTTGGAGTAATTTGTAAATTCACATTGGTGATAATCAATTTATCGCCATAACCAATATCTGCATGTTCCAAGGTTAATAAAGGAGAACTCATTTTACTTGGTTCACGGAAACTGAAAGTAAAAGGGTTGTCCACATGCGCGGGTGCAAGCTCTTGCATGCGCTCAAGTTGCTTGATGCGACTCTGCGCTTGGCGTGCTTTGGTGGCTTTGGCTTTAAAACGGTCAATAAATTTTTGTAAATGTGCTTTGGCTTCTTGTTGTTTTTCAAAAGCTTGTTGTTGCTGTGCTAAACGTTCAGCACGTGTTGTTTCAAAAGTTGAATAATTCCCTGTATAAAGCGTCAGTTCTTGATTTTCGATATGCAAAATATGATCAGTAATTGCGTCTAAGAAATCACGGTCATGTGAAATTAAAATCAAAGTACCTGCATAAGCTTTTAACCAATCTTCGAGCCATAAAATTGCATCTAAGTCCAAATGGTTAGTTGGTTCATCCAGTAATAATAAATCTGAACGACTCATCAGAGTGCGCGCTAAATTTAAACGCATACGCCAACCACCTGAAAAACTTGAAACTAAAAGTTCTGATTGATGCTCAAAAAAACCTAAACCAGCCATCAATTGTGATGCTTTTGAGGCTGCTGTGTAGCCATGAATTTCTTCAAAACGGCTATACAGATGTGCTAATTCATCATTGCTGAGTTCATCAGAGTGTTCAAGCTTGTGTTGAATATCCCAAAATTCTTCATCACCAGAGAGCACGAAATCAATCGCTTTCATATCTAAGGCTTTGATTTCTTGCGCCATGTGGGCAACTGTCCATACATTAGGACGTGTCAAACTACCGCTGTCTGACTCCATGCCACCCAAAAGCGCTGAAAATAGGGTAGATTTACCCGCGCCATTGACTCCAGTAAGACCGATTTTCCAACCTGGATGAAGCTGCATAGACGCTTTTTGAAATAAAATACGTCCGCCACGGCGAATTGAAAGTTGGTCTAACTGAATCATAAGAAATAAGCTATTCGTTATCGGATGCCGTATTCTAAATGATAAATAGAAGAGTTCAAAAAATATAAGAAAAAAGAATTTAGGGGATAGATTGTTGGAGTTTTATTGAACCGTATTCCTGCAGATTTTCATGCTTAATTAATTTTAAGTTTCTCAAAATAAATCTAAAATAAAGATGTTTGGTGTGTATTAATTGTTATTATTGTGATATTAATCACAGTGTAAGGAGTGTTTTGAGATCATGGATAATGAATATATGCTTTTTAAAAATTGCTCTTAGCCTACTTTTTTTTGGGATGGTATCTAATTCAGCTATTGCTGGACAAACAATTTGTGTGTTTGATGTTCAGGGCCGTTCGGGTGATATTTTTAAAACAATTGAAGAATGGGCTTTAGAAGCAAAAAAATCACAAGCAGATATTAAATTAATTGCTTATCAAAAAGAAGAAGAGGCTGACGCAGATTTTAAAGCAGGAAAATGTGATGGTGCATTTTTAACTTCATTGCGTGCACGTTATTACAATAAATTTGGAGGTTCAATTGATGCATTAGGAGCAGTTCCTAATAATGTGATTGCAGAAAAAGCAATCAAATATGCATTAGATCAACGAAATGCTAAAAGAATGATTTCTCGAATAAGTAATGAGAAATTTGAAGTCGCTGGAATTACTCAAATTGGTACAGCTTATTTATTTGTTAAATATAATGTGCTTAAAAATCCAGAAAATCCAATCAAGGATTTAGTAGGGCAAAAATTTTCTTTCCTCGGTTATGACTTTGCGCAAAGCTATATGCTGAAAAAAGTAGATGCAATTCCCGTCCCTTCAGAAATCTCAAATTTAGTTAAAAAATTTAACAGTGGGCAAGTTGATATGACTGCAGCACCTGCTTATTTATATAAACCTTTTGAAATGCATAAGGGCTTAGGTGCAAATGGTGCTGTGGTAACGTTCCCTGTCATGAACATTACGATGTTAATGGTGGTGAGACCTGATAAGTTCCCTGAAAATTTTGGCTATAAATCTAGAGAAATTTTTGTCAAAAACTTACCTAGGACATTTTATGTAGTGAAAAGAACAGAGCTCAATATACCTGCAAAGTATAAATTAGCATTAACAAAAGAACAAAGTGTTAAATATCAGATGGTAATTCGTGATGCACGTATCGAGTTAACCAAACAAGGTGTTTATGACTCAACAATGATGTCTATGCTAAAAAAAGCTCGTTGTACGATTGATAGAACGAATTTTGAATGCTCATTGGCTGGAGAGTAAGCCCAATAGAATAAATTAAACAAAATAAGGAAATAAAATGAATAAAAAATATCTACTACCGATTATTTTACTCACCAGTAGCTCTTCATTTACACATGCTGCGAAACAGAATGTGTGCATTTTTGATTTATTGGGTAAAGCGGGCGAGTCATATAAATTGATGGAAGAATGGGCATTAGTCTCAAAAACATGGGGTGCTGATATTAGTTTAGTGGCGTACCAGTCTGAAGAGCAAGTTGCTAAAGATTTTAAAACCAATAAGTGTGATGCTGCCGCGATGACCTCTATGCGCGCGCGTGAATATAATAAGTTTGGTGGTTCAATTGATGCTTTAGGCGGTGTGCCAAGTAATGATATTGCGAAAAAGGCAATTACTTACGCGTTAGATAAACGAAATGCAAAAAGATTGATTTCTGAAAAGAATGGTGTGGAATATGAGTTAGCTGCGATTTCACCGATTGGCATCGCCTATATGTTTGTACGTGATAAATCTATAAATACCCTTGAAAAGGGTAAAGGGAAAAAATTTGCCTATTTACACTATGACATTGCACAGAAAATTGCTGTGGAGCGAGTCGGTGCGGTGGGTGTTCCATCAGATATTTTTAACTTTGTTAAAAAGTTTAATGATGGTGAGGCAGATGCGATCGCTTCCCCTGCTTATGCTTATAAACCGCTTGAAATTTATAAAGGGATAAGTGCAAATGGTGCAATGTTTACTTATCCTGTGGTCAATGTAACTGCAGACTTGATTATTAAAAAAGATAAATTCCCATTAGATTTCGGTATGCAATCTAGAGCTTGGTCATTGAAGCAATTACCTCGTTCATATAGAAATATTGAGCGTATGGAAGCTGAAATACCTGCGAAATATAAGATAGATGTTTCTAAAGAAGATGCGCTTCGTTACCAAAAATTGTTGCGTGATGGTCGGATCGAGTTAACTAAAAGGGGAGTATACGACCCTGTGATGATGTCTGTACTTAAAAGAGCACGTTGTACCGTTGATCGAACCAACTTTGAATGCTCTCTTCCTGGTGAATAATTTTAGGTCATCCAAAATAACAAAGCCATCACTTAGATGGCTTTGAAATATTCAAAAATCACAAAAAAATATTAGTCGGTAAATGTGACTTTGGCTATGGCTTTTTTGCTTGCTTGGATAATTAAGGTCACGTTCTCTTTCACCATATAGCTTGCATCAACGGTTTCCCAATCGACTTTAACGGCTCCACGTGAAACAGCATCTTTCGATTGTGCTGAGTTTTTGGTTAGACCAGCTGCACGAAGAATTGAAATAATTGACACTTCACCGCCAAATTCGCCACGTGAAATGGTGATTTCAGGTGTACCTTCTGGTAGCTCACCTTCAGTAATTAAATTACCTGCACCTTTGTGTGCATGTTCTGCAGCTTCAGCACCGTGGAAACGTTCAACCAATTCCAATGCAAGAATTTTCTTGATATCTTGAGGGTTACGGCCTTCAGCCATTTCTTTCAATAGAACTTCAATTTCGTCCATTGATTTAAAGCTGAGTAATTCAAAATAACGTTCAATCAAGCTGTCAGGCATAGACAATACTTTTTGATACATTGCGCCAGGTGCATCAAATACACCGATATAGTTGCCTAAAGATTTAGACATCTTATTAACGCCATCTAAGCCTTCAAGAATTGGCACAGTGATACACACTTGTGCTTCTTGGTCAAAACGACCTTGAAGCGTACGTCCCATAAGCAAGTTAAAAGTTTGGTCTGTACCACCAAGTTCTACGTCTGCTTCTAGTGCGATTGAGTCATAACCTTGAACCAATGGATACAAGAACTCATGAATCGCAATCGGTTGATGGTTGTTATAACGTTTTGTGAAGTCATCACGTTCTAACATACGCGCAACAGTTTGCTGTGAAGCCAATTGAATCAAATCAGCCGCAGTTTTTGTTGCAAACCATTCTGAGTTAAAGCGAACTTTAGTTTTATTCGGATCAAGAATTTTAAAGACTTGTTCTTGATAGGTTTTTGCATTTTCTAAAACTTGCTCACGCGATAATGGTGGGCGTGTTGCACTTTTACCTGTTGGATCACCGATCATGGCAGTGTAGTCACCAATCAAGAAAGTCACGTTATGACCCAAATCTTGAAAGGTTTTTAATTTATTGATCAGTACAGTATGACCTAAGTGTAGGTCAGGTGCTGTTGGGTCAAAGCCTGCTTTAATATTTAAAGGGCGATTTTCTTTGAGTTTTTTTAATAAATCCTCTTCAGAAATAATCTCGTGTGTGCCTCGTTGGATGAGGGCAAGTTGTTCTTCCGCTGGTAGGAAATTAGACATCACAAAATCCAATACATCAGTTATCTCATTTGTGCGATATACTAACATTTTTTCAGCATAATGCAGGCGAAGAATATCTCATGACAACAATCTATATTGGCGTAATGACTGGAACCAGCATGGACGGCGTCGATTTTGTTGCTGCTTCATTTGATCCCTTACATGTTCATGCCACTTTAACAGTGCCTTTTGACCCTGATTTAAGGGATGAATTAATGGCTTTAACGCTACCTGATGACAATGAAATTGATCGGATGGGCAAAGCAGATGTTGCGCTTGCAAGCATGATTGGAAATGGCATTAATCAACTGATCAATGAAAATAATTTAGATAGAAGTCAAATCAAAGCGATAGGTTCACATGGTCAAACCATTCGTCATCGTCCTGAACATGGGTTTACGCTACAAATTGGTGATCCAAATATTATTACTGAAATAACTCAAATCCCGGTGATTTCAGATTTTCGTCGTCGTGATATGGCAGCAGGGGGGCAAGGTGCACCATTGGTTCCTGCATTCCATCAAGCATTATTTCAACATCCAACTATTCACCGAGTGATTCTGAATTTGGGTGGGATTGCCAATGTCAGTATGTTACCTGCGGGCGATGATCAGGGTGTTTATGGTTTTGATACAGGACCCGCCAATATTTTGATGGATGCTTGGTGTCATCGCTATACAGGACAGCCTTATGATGAAAATGGCAACTGGGCAGCCTATGGTCAACCGATTCGATCTTTATTAGATCGTTTGCAAGCACATGAATATTTTTCTAAAGAACCACCGAAAAGTACGGGGCGTGAAGACTTCAATTTAGAATGGCTAGATGAGCAAATTTCAGATTGGCGCAATGATCTGGAATACGATGAGCTTGAAGATACACCTGAAAATGTTCAAGCGACACTGATGAAACTGACCACACGGGCGATTAAAAAAGCCATCTACCGTTCGCCTTTAGATACTGGTGAAGTCTATGTCTGTGGCGGTGGGGCTTATAATTCACATTTGCTTGAACAATTGCGTTGGCGTTTGCGTAAACATAATTGGTCTGTACAAACGACTTCCGCACTGGGCTTAGCACCAACATGGGTTGAGGCGACAGCTTTTGCTTGGTTAGCCATGCGTTTTGATTTACAGCAAAGTGGTAACTTACCTGCGGTGACGGGGGCAAAAGGCTATCGTGTTTTAGGGACAATCACAGCTGTATAAGTTGTAAAATTATGGGTATCAAACAGGTAGATTGTCAGACAATGATCGACCTGTTTAACCCTAGATTTGTCCTTTCGAGCTGTTAACAAAACCAAGATTCAACTGCAATATCAATAAAAATGAGAATAGGAAATAGTAGAACTCACCATGACTATAGCGATAAAAACACAACGAATAGAATCTTATCAACGAGAAGGATTAAGCTTTGATGTCATTGATTCTGGACCATTAGATGGACAAGTTTTTGTCCTCTTACATGGTTTTCCTGAAACTAATAAAAGTTGGCAAGAAACTTCAGAAATTTTGAATGCACAAGGTTATCGAACTTTTGCAGTCAATCAACGGGGGTATAGTCTAGGTGCGCAACCAACTAGCCGTCGTGACTATCGTGGTTCTGCTTTGCTTGAAGATGTGAATGCTTTACTCGACATTATTCAACAACCTGTTTATTTGGTGGGGCATGATTGGGGTGCGGTTGTGGCTTGGGATGTGGCACAGCGTTATCCTGAGAAAATAAAGCATTTGATTACCATTTCAGTACCACATAAAGCCGCGTTCATGAAAGCGATGCTGACCAGTAACCAATTGTTTAAATCTTATTATATGGGTTTATTTCAGTTGCCTAAAATTCCTGAACTACTGTTTGAAAAAGTACCTCAGATTGGTTTGGCTTTATTGAAAGATTCAGGCATGACAGAACAACAGCTCAAGGACTTTCAACAAGAAATTGTCAATGAAAAGCGTTTAAGTACAGCTTTAAACTGGTATCGAGGTTTACCCTTCAGTTCCAATAAAAACTTATTGAAACCGATCACAGTCCCGACTTTATTTATTTGGGGAAAATACGATTCAGCGATTGGTCCTAAAGGTGTGGAATACAATAAAAATTATGTTCATGCGCCGTATAAAGAAGTGATTATGGATGCAACCCATTGGATTCCTGTACAAAATGCCAAAGAGCTTAGTCAATATATTTTAGATGCAGTTGCGTAGAAGATTGATACGTTAGATATAAAAATGCCCTCAAATTTGAGGGCATTTTTATAAATTCTTTAGATCAGATCGAGAATGAAGAACCACAACCACAAGTTGTTGTCGCATTTGGGTTTTCAACAATAAAACGTGAACCTTCTAGACCTTCAATATAGTCGACTTTTGAACCGACTAAATATTGATAGCTCAATGAATCAACCAACATTTTGACATCGCCATTCACAAACTCGGCATCGTCTTCATTGGCATTTTCAGCAAAGTTAAAACCATAAGAAAAACCTGAACAGCCACCACCTGTTACATAGACACGTAACATCAGTTCTTGATTACCTTCACTGTCACGCAGTTGGCGAACTTTATTTGCAGCATTATCAGTCATCTCAAGTGCTTGGGCGGTCATGATATTGTTCCTCAGATTCAAATGGCTTAAACGAAAAGACCATATATTCAGTATAACATACTCAATATATGGTCAGTGAGTGAACTTTAAAGTAAATTCAGACTAAAATTATCGGATTTAAGTAAAATTTAGCAGATGAACTTATTTATAGTTTTCATCCTGTAATGCACATTCAAAGTTTGTTGGGCTATTCTTACAACGGAATTGCCAAAGAATCTTCATCATTTGTTTGTTATAAACGCCTTGTTTGGTCAGGTTAATACGTGATTCACGCATTAGCTTTTGATAACCTGGTTTATCTCCTTCAGGTACTTGCATCCAGTATTTTGAAGGAATATCCGCTTTCATTTTCCCAATAATACCATTGGCACGTGGTAATTGAGATTTCACCCAATCACGCGATTTTTGACCATAGCCTGCAGGGAATTTATCTGGACGAATGATGATATTACCAGTCACTTGTAACAGTGGGTAATTCACAATTGCACCTTTAGTACCTAAGCCTTTATGTAACTCTAAAGGTTTAAATACAGCAACAGGCGCACCAATAATATCGACCTGTCCATTATTAAATTTTGCACCAAAATTGGTTACATCAGCACTGACAGCTTGCGCACCAATCTGCTGTACCATGATTTTCTGTGCTTGGTCGTAATCAAGGACGGCAATTTTTTTACCTGCTGCTTTTGCCACAGTATTGATATTGCGATCATTGACCAATAGATATGCATCACCTACAGGAATGACACCAACGACTTCATATTGTCCGCTGGTCATATATTTAGCAAAGTTTGGGTTAGCTAAACCTTGCATGACTTTCACTGCGAGATTGAGATCAGGGATTGCACCAATTGCATCGAGTGAGCCTGTAAAGTTATTAAATTGGCGACCACGCATACCTGTAATACTTACGGCATCACATTTACCTGCTTTAAAATCTTCAGCAATTACAGCTTCATTTGAATTCACTTTTAATTCAAGATCTCCGCCCCAGTTTTTAGCAGCAAGCTGATAGTCTTTCATTAGGGTAAATACATCACCATTTTTACCAACTAAATCAAAGACACACATGACTTGTTTTGCTTGAGTTGCAGAGGTAGCAGCCATTAAACCAGCTGTGACGAGAAGGGCTTTAGACCATTTCATTATTTTTTTCCTTTCCATGATCAATATTATTGATGTTCAAACGATCCAGTTTAAAACATATGTATCGGTGAACTTTTTACATCAAAATAAATTTAGCAAGAAATTCTATATGTCGAAATAGAACTTTATTCAATTTAAAACAATAAATTCTGAATTTATTGCTCAAGCCATTTGATGAGTTGATGTTGAGAAAATGATTACTTGAATTAGAGAAAATCGCAATGACTTAAATGACAAAAATAAGTAGAAAACATTCTGAAATGTGAACCAGTTAATAGCTTTGTAAATTCATCATTTTTTGTTTTTTATTGCGTTAATTATTTGCTAAAGCGACAAAGCGGATCAGAGTTTTGCTCAGATCCGCTGATGTTAATTTTTACCTTGTTCTTTGTTTTGATCCGCTTTTCTATGATCATCACGCTTTTTATCACGTTGCTGTTGTTGATTTTGCTGTTGGCGTTGTTGCCATTGTTTACGATCTGGGCGATTGCCCCATTGGCGATCTTTCATTGACGAATGATTCCAACGCTGTTCAGGCTTGGTTTTATTGTCCCAATCATTTTTGCGTTGTGCTTGTTGCCATTTTTTACGCTGATCTTGTTCCCATTGCTGTTTTTTCAATTGTTCACGTTTGGCTTTTTCATATTGCCAACGATGATTTTTCAACTGATTTTCACGTCGCTGTTGTTCTATCCGCTGTTGCTGAATACGGTAGGCACGTTCACGCTCCCAGCGTTGACGGTCTTTATAAGGGTCATATCGAGCATCATAAGCTCGATCATAGTCATAATCGCGATAAACAGGATGTCCATAACTTCCATACCCACGGGAATCATAACCATCGTCAGGGAATGCTACACAACCAACAGCAAGTAGCGATGTTATTAATGAAACAAATAATGCTTTAATTGCCATGAGTTGCCTCCTTATATTTATCAAAAAATAGCAAAAAAAAATTGAGATAAAGCAAAATAGTCAATGACAATGTATTTGACTCAGATTAGCGTATTTAAAATTTATATTTGTATATCGATTGCTAGACTTGTATAAGAATATAGTCAGTCAATTCCTGATCATGTAGAAAATATGAAGAATTTGGACATTTAAGGAAGAACTCAATGGTTGCATTTCAACGTAATATTCAAGACATCGTCGAAAAAGGGCAGGGTGCTGCAGGCAGAACATTAGACCGTTTACCTACGTTTGCTCAAGAATCTTTAGCTAAACTATTGGGTTATCCTTATGAGTTCCCGCAATTAGATAGTTTTACGAAATGTTTGATGGCAGCACAATTGAAACAAGGCAAAGTGGGTTTCATTAATGAAAATGTCGAACGTTCACGAAAGCAATTTGAATCGCAGATGCAGTCGATTACCAATAAACCAACTCATGTTCAGTTTGTTGAAGATATTCGTTTACCGCTACAAAGTGGCAGTATCTATGCAAGACATTATCATCCTGCACCCAACAAAAAATTACCAATGATTGTGTTTTATCATGGTGGTGGTTTTGTTGTAGGAAGTGTGGATACCCATGATGAAGTTTGCCGGTTGATTGCGACACATGCTAAAGCGCAAGTCCTCAGTATAGAATACCCTCTTGCACCTGAAGTTGGGCCTCGCGAGTTGATTCAATCGTGTGAAGATGCCCTAGCTTGGGTATATCAAAATCGCCGTCAGTTTAAAATTCTAAAAAATAAAATTGCGATTGCTGGAGATAGTGCAGGTGGGAATATTTGCGCAGTCCTCTCTCAAAGAACAGTCAATGAAGCTTACGCTCCTCAGGCACAGTTTTTAATTTACCCAGCGGTTGATTTTAAGAGCCGTCATCCATCATTTTTTGCTTATAAAGATGGATTAGTTTTGACGGGATCTGACATTGATTATGTGACTGACTATTATGCGACGCGATTCAATGTTGCATTAGACGATACGATTATTTCGCCAACTTATGGTAATTTGAAAAAATTAGCCCCTGCATTTGTAGTAACGGCAGGACATGATGTACTTCATGATGAAGGTAAAATCTATGCTTATAAATTACGTCAACATGGTGTGAAAATCCATTATCAAGATTATGAAGACCAAACACATGGCTTTATTAACTTCACACCAATTTCACGTAAAGCGAAAAAGAATGTCATCGAAATGAGCAAAGAGTTCCGTAAGTTTTGGGATAAACAATAATTCCTTGATAAAAGCAGCCTAAAAGATCAAAACATAAATGATCGATTGTTTTATTTAGAACAATCGATCATTTATGTTAAAAGAGTATTTAAATTATGTATTTACTAATTTAGTTTTGACCGATTCAGGGAAAATAAGTTTAAAGTCAGTGGAATAAAAACCTTTAAGAAAAGTCGCTTTAGAAAAATCAGGAAAAATACTTTGCGTATTATTCCAAGTCGCATTAGAAATATAAGCAATTTTACTTTTAAACTTAGGCGAGAATTGATACAGAAACAGATGATCTTTTTGTTGAATGTTTAATAAACGAGAGGGTATAAGTTTTGAAGATATTGCATGTGATGATTTTAATTGCGTTAAATTGATGGTTAATGAGAGTGTTTCACTTCCAACTTGAATATCACAATGTAATTGTTGTTTAGAATGTTTCCAATTAAAACTAGCCAACTCTTTCGGAATACCCCAATGATAGCGCCCTTCATTTACAGATGCTTGGCTAGAAACATATATTTTGGGGATGTTAGAACTTATTTTAAAATTTTGAGTAGTATGATCTAAAACTAATAACTCATCATAAGGACCGACAGGCGAAGAATAATAGCGTACAAGGATAACCTGAACGATTCGCCCAAATTTAGCTTCTACTAAGCCGAAGTTTTGAAAGCGCCGTGTAAATGCTGGGCTTAACCAATAATTTAAAATATAGCCTTCGCCAGAAAGTTCCCAAGGTAAAGCAGTATGTGGAATGGATTCTTCTATTTTCATTTTATTCGCAACATTCAAGATACAGAGTAAAGGCAAACGTAATATTGATTAAGCTTGTATAGTCACATAGATTAGCCTACTCAAGTTTAATTCCTTCAGTGATTCATTTACTGAAGTCATTGATATAAGCAACAATTAGTTTAAAACGGCTCAGGACGAAAGAGAATGATCAAAAAGATAGGTTTAAGTTTAGGATTGGTATTTATAGTTAATTCAGCATTTGCAAATACAAATATGCAAATCAAAACCAATTTAGGCAATATCAATATTGAACTATATGATGAACAAGCACCGACCTCAGTTAAAAACTTTAAGAGTTATGTAAATAGTCAATTCTATAATGGAACGATCTTCCATCGCGTAATTCCTGGCTTCATGATCCAAGGTGGCGGTTTTGATAGCAATATGAAAGAAAAAGCAACCCAAGCACCAATCCAAAATGAAGCAAATAATGGTTTGAAGAATACACGTGGCACATTAGCAATGGCGAGAACCAATAATCCGAACTCTGCAACCAGTCAGTTCTTTATTAATGTTGCCAATAATGACTTTTTAAATAAATCGGTAGGAAATCCAGGCTACGCTGTGTTTGGTAAAGTTACACAAGGTTTAGATGTTGTCGATAAAATTGTAAATACTCCGACAGGAACCGTCGGTATGTACCAAGATGTACCTAAACAAGCTGTAAAAATCATCAGTATTCAAACGATCGACAATAAATAAAAAAAATAATGAAAATATAAAGCAGAAATATTTTTTACATATTTCTGCTTTATAATTAAAAACTTATGCGTCAAAAAGTGTGTTTTTGAACCAAAATGGTGCACAAAAATACAACACTCAATAAAACAATCAGTTAAAAGCACTTGCGCGTGTAAGAAATTGCCCTATAATGAGCTCATCCCGACGCGATACACGAAGCGAACTTAGCTCACAGGGTTAAGTTGTTGAATGTTTGTTGCGTCTTATTTATCACTGACGAGGTGATAAATAATTCATTAAGAGAATATGAAGAACAACTTGTGTGGATTTTTACTGATTGATTGATCGAAATATTATCATTGATTGATTGGTTTAAATTACTCGAAGTTTATTTGAGAGAATTTGTCAGAAAATTGATGAGCCAGAATTGTGACCTTAAGTCACTAATGATTTTAACTGAAGAGTTTGATCATGGCTCAGATTGAACGCTGGCGGCAGGCTTAACACATGCAAGTCGAGCGGGGGGAGTTGCTTCGGTAACTGACCTAGCGGCGGACGGGTGAGTAATACTTAGGAATCTGCCTATTAGTGGGGGACAACGTTTCGAAAGGAACGCTAATACCGCATACGTCCTACGGGAGAAAGCAGGGGATCACTTGTGACCTTGCGCTAATAGATGAGCCTAAGTCGGATTAGCTAGTTGGTGGGGTAAAGGCCTACCAAGGCGACGATCTGTAGCGGGTCTGAGAGGATGATCCGCCACACTGGGACTGAGACACGGCCCAGACTCCTACGGGAGGCAGCAGTGGGGAATATTGGACAATGGGGGGAACCCTGATCCAGCCATGCCGCGTGTGTGAAGAAGGCCTTATGGTTGTAAAGCACTTTAAGCGAGGAGGAGGAGCTCTTGGTTAATACCCAAGATGCTTGGACGTTACTCGCAGAATAAGCACCGGCTAACTCTGTGCCAGCAGCCGCGGTAATACAGAGGGTGCGAGCGTTAATCGGATTTACTGGGCGTAAAGCGTGCGTAGGCGGCTTTTTAAGTCGGATGTGAAATCCCCGAGCTTAACTTGGGAATTGCATTCGATACTGGGAAGCTAGAGTATGGGAGAGGATGGTAGAATTCCAGGTGTAGCGGTGAAATGCGTAGAGATCTGGAGGAATACCGATGGCGAAGGCAGCCATCTGGCCTAATACTGACGCTGAGGTACGAAAGCATGGGGAGCAAACAGGATTAGATACCCTGGTAGTCCATGCCGTAAACGATGTCTACTAGCCGTTGGGGCCTTTGAGGCTTTAGTGGCGCAGCTAACGCGATAAGTAGACCGCCTGGGGAGTACGGTCGCAAGACTAAAACTCAAATGAATTGACGGGGGCCCGCACAAGCGGTGGAGCATGTGGTTTAATTCGATGCAACGCGAAGAACCTTACCTGGTCTTGACATAGTAGAAACTTTCCAGAGATGGATTGGTGCCTTCGGGAATCTACATACAGGTGCTGCATGGCTGTCGTCAGCTCGTGTCGTGAGATGTTGGGTTAAGTCCCGCAACGAGCGCAACCCTTTTCCTTATTTGCCAGCACTTCGGGTGGGAACTTTAAGGATACTGCCAGTGACAAACTGGAGGAAGGCGGGGACGACGTCAAGTCATCATGGCCCTTACGACCAGGGCTACACACGTGCTACAATGGTCGGTACAAAGGGTTGCTACACAGCGATGTGATGCTAATCTCAAAAAGCCGATCGTAGTCCGGATTGGAGTCTGCAACTCGACTCCATGAAGTCGGAATCGCTAGTAATCGCGGATCAGAATGCCGCGGTGAATACGTTCCCGGGCCTTGTACACACCGCCCGTCACACCATGGGAGTTTGTTGCACCAGAAGTAGGTAGTCTAACCGTAAGGAGGACGCTTACCACGGTGTGGCCGATGACTGGGGTGAAGTCGTAACAAGGTAGCCGTAGGGGAACCTGCGGCTGGATCACCTCCTTAACGAAAGATTGACGATTGGTAAGAATCCACAACAAGTTGTTCTTCATTGATGTATCTGAGGGTCTGTAGCTCAGTTGGTTAGAGCACACGCTTGATAAGCGTGGGGTCACAAGTTCAAGTCTTGTCAGACCCACCATTCTGACTAACGAAATATTTGAATGAGAGTTTAAATATAGAATACAGAAAATTAGATATATTGGTCTTAAGCTGGGGACTTAGCTTAGTTGGTAGAGCGCCTGCTTTGCACGCAGGAGGTCAGGAGTTCGACTCTCCTAGTCTCCACCACGTACTTTAAAGAGTACGGGCTAAATAGATTATAGAATTTAGTAAGTATAAGCTTATTAAGTTCTGTGATTTATCACAGTTTGCTGCGATCTGACGAAGACGCAGTTAATCATTAACAGAATATATTTGAGTTGAAATAAATTGTTCATACTCATTTCAATTAAACATAAGAATATGACACGCAAGTGACATGTTTGAATGAATAAGAGAGATTGAGTTACTAGCGATTAAACTGAATCAAGCGTTTTGGTATATGAATTTAGATTGAAGCTGTACGGTGCTTAGGTGCACGGACAACGAACTGTGGAGCGTGGTGAGAATCACGATCTGTCTTAACCTTACTTGTAAGGGTTAACGACTGTTTGGGGTTGTATAGTCAAGTAATTAAGTGCATGTGGTGGATGCCTTGGCAGTCAGAGGCGATGAAAGACGTAATAGCCTGCGATAAGCTTCGGGGAGGCGGCAAATATCCTGTGATCCGGAGATTTCTGAATGGGGGAACCCACTTATCATAAGATAGGTATCGTAACATGAATACATAGTGTTACGAGGCAAACGAGGGGAAGTGAAACATCTCAGTACCCTTAGGAAAAGAAATCAATTGAGATTCCCTCAGTAGCGGCGAGCGAACGGGGATCAGCCCATTAAGTTATATGTGTTTTAGCGGAAAGCTCTGGGAAGTGCTACCGTAGAGGGTGATAGTCCCGTACACGAAAGGGCACATATAATGATGACGAGTAGGGCGAGGCACGTGAAACCTTGTCTGAATATGGGGGGACCATCCTCCAAGGCTAAATACTCCTGACTGACCGATAGTGAACCAGTACCGTGAGGGAAAGGCGAAAAGAACCCCTGTGAGGGGAGTGAAATAGATCCTGAAACCGCATGCATACAAGCAGTGGGAGCCGACTTGTTCGGTGACTGCGTACCTTTTGTATAATGGGTCAGCGACTTATATTCAGTAGCAAGGTTAACCGTATAGGGGAGCCGTAGAGAAATCGAGTCTTAATAGGGCGCATAGTTGCTGGGTATAGACCCGAAACCGGGTGATCTATCCATGAGCAGGTTGAAGGTTGGGTAACACTAACTGGAGGACCGAACCCACTGTCGTTGAAAAGCCAGGGGATGACTTGTGGATAGGGGTGAAAGGCTAATCAAACTCGGTGATAGCTGGTTCTCCCCGAAAGCTATTTAGGTAGCGCCTCGGACGAATACCATTGGGGGTAGAGCACTGTTTCGGCTAGGGGGTCATCCCGACTTACCAAACCGATGCAAACTCCGAATACCAATGAGTACTATCCGGGAGACAGACTGCGGGTGCTAACGTCCGTAGTCAAGAGGAAAACAATCCAGACCGCCAGCTAAGGTCCCAAAATCTATATTAAGTGGGAAACGATGTGGGAAGGCATAGACAGCTAGGAGGTTGGCTTAGAAGCAGCCACCCTTTAAAGAAAGCGTAATAGCTCACTAGTCGAGTCGGCCTGCGCGGAAGATGTAACGGGGCTAAAATATAGTACCGAAGCTGCGGATTTACACGTAAGTGTAAGTGGTAGGGGAGCGTTCTGTAAGCCGATGAAGGTGTGTTGAGAAGCATGCTGGAGGTATCAGAAGTGCGAATGCTGACGTGAGTAACGACAAAACGGGTGAAAAACCCGTTCGCTGAAAGACCAAGGGTTCCAGTCCAACGTTAATCGGGGCTGGGTGAGTCGACCCCTAAGGCGAGGCCGAGAGGCGTAGTCGATGGGAAATTGGTTAATATTCCAATACTTCTGTGTAATGCGATGAGAGGACGGAGAAGGTTAAGTCAGCCTGGCGTTGGTTGTCCAGGTGAAAGGTAGTAGGCATGCATCTTAGGCAAATCCGGGGTGCTCTATGCTGAGAACTGATAGCAAGCTAGTTTACTAGCGAAGTGGCTGATACCATACTTCCAAGAAAAGTCTCTAAGCTTCAGTTACACAGGAATCGTACCCGAAACCGACACAGGTGGTCAGGTCGAGTAGACCAAAGCGCTTGAGAGAACTCTGCTGAAGGAACTAGGCAAAATGGTACCGTAACTTCGGGAGAAGGTACGCTGTTGTTGGTGATGGAACTTGCTTCCTGAGCTGACGACAGCCACAGAAACCAGGCCCCTGCAACTGTTTATTAAAAACATAGCACTCTGCAAACACGAAAGTGGACGTATAGGGTGTGATGCCTGCCCGGTGCTGGAAGGTTAATTGATGGGGTTAGCGTAAGCGAAGCTCTTGATCGAAGCCCCAGTAAACGGCGGCCGTAACTATAACGGTCCTAAGGTAGCGAAATTCCTTGTCGGGTAAGTTCCGACCTGCACGAATGGCATAATGATGGGGGCGCTGTCTCCAGCAGAGGCTCAGTGAAATCGAAATCGCCGTGAAGATGCGGTGTACCCGCGGCTAGACGGAAAGACCCCGTGAACCTTTACTGCAGCTTGACATTGAACTTTGATCTTACTTGTGTAGGATAGGTGGGAGGCTTTGAAGTGGCGACGCTAGTTGCCATGGAGCCGTCCTTGAAATACCACCCTGGTAATATTGAGGTTCTAACTCTGTCCCGTTATCCGGGACGAGGACCATGTCTGGTGGGTAGTTTGACTGGGGCGGTCTCCTCCTAAAGAGTAACGGAGGAGTACGAAGGTGCGCTCAGCGTGGTCGGAAATCACGCGTAGAGTATAAAGGCAAAAGCGCGCTTAACTGCGAGACCCACAAGTCGAGCAGGTACGAAAGTAGGTCTTAGTGATCCGGTGGTTCTGTATGGAAGGGCCATCGCTCAACGGATAAAAGGTACTCTGGGGATAACAGGCTGATACCGCCCAAGAGTTCATATCGACGGCGGTGTTTGGCACCTCGATGTCGGCTCATCTCATCCTGGGGCTGAAGCAGGTCCCAAGGGTATGGCTGTTCGCCATTTAAAGAGGTACGCGAGCTGGGTTTAGAACGTCGTGAGACAGTTCGGTCCCTATCTACCGTGGGCGTTGGAAATTTGAGAGGATCTGCTCCTAGTACGAGAGGACCAGAGTGGACGAACCTCTGGTGTACCGGTTGTGACGCCAGTCGCATCGCCGGGTAGCTATGTTCGGAAGGGATAACCGCTGAAAGCATCTAAGCGGGAAGCCTACCTCAAGATAAGATTTCCCTAGGACTTTATGTCCTCTAAAGAGCCGTTGAAGACTACGACGTTGATAGGTTGGATGTGGAAGCATGGTGACATGTGAAGCTGACCAATACTAATTGCTCGTGAGGCTTGACTATACAACACCCAAACAGTTGTGTTGTATGCATCAATCGATTCAAAACCAAACAATCAGTAATGATTGACCTTGATTTAGTTCAAAAGCTAGATACAATTACCAACTCAAATTATCCTGTTAATAACTCATTTGGAAAAAACCTTAGCATACACGTAAGACTAAGCAAGTATCCATAAACAGTTTGCTGGCGACAATAGCAAGAGTGAACCACCTGATCCCTTCCCGAACTCAGAAGTGAAACCTCTTAGCGCTGATGGTAGTGTGGGGTTACCCATGTGAGAGTAAGTCATCGCCAGCTTTTAAATTTAAAACACCCCAGTCTCTAGCGAGATCGGGGTGTTTTTTATTGGGTGAAAAATATATGAAGGCAATAACAAGAGCAAAAAGAGAGGATAAAATTATTTAGAATAACTCAATGAAATTTCGATTTTATAATGATAATAATCCCTGAATATATCTTGAAAACTACTATAGAATAATCGCATTATGAGAAAATATTTAAATTAATTAAATAATAAAATCATGTATTTACAATATTTATACTACTATAAATTTGTATTATCCATTTGTCTAATTGCTGATGAAATATGAGATGCGTATATTTCGCAACCTTGAATTTTACTTAAAAATTCAATTGAAATATCGGACAAGTACTCATGGGAGATGAGAACGATGACAATGGAAAACATAGATATTAATTCTGTAGTCGATAAGGCGAAATTCACCCCGTTTCACTTCAATGTAGTGGCTTGGTGCTTATTGATTATTTTATTTGATGGTTATGATTTAGCGATTAATGGTGTGGTACTTCCACTGTTAATGCAGGACTGGGGCTTAACTGCGATGCAAGCGGGTATGCTTGCCAGTACTGCGCTCGCAGGGATGATGTTTGGTGCAATGTTCTTCGGCTCTTTGGCGGATAAGATTGGCCGTAAAAAAGTCATCATGATTTGTATTGTGCTATTCAGCGGTTTGACTTTTGCAGGTGGTTTTGCCTCAAATCCAACTGAATTTGCAATTTTACGCTTTTTAGCAGGTTTAGGTATTGGTGGGGTAATGCCAAATTTGGTGGCATTGACTTCTGAATATGCACCGCAAAAAATGCGTAGTACCTTAGTAACAACGATGTTCAGTGGTTATGCTGTTGGTGGTGTAATGGCTGCATTATTAGGTTCATGGTTTACTCCAAGTTTTGGTTGGCAGATCATGTTCTTTATTGCAGGGATTCCATTATTTTTATTGCCTGTGATTTGGAAGTTTTTACCTGAATCTTTAGCATTTATTGTGAAAGAAAATAAACAAGACAAGGCGAGAAGTATTGTACGTCGTTTGGCGCCAAATCTAACGGTGACAGAAAATACGACATTTACTTTACCTAAAGTTGAAGTGCCTGAAGCTGCAAACGTGGTGAGTTTGTTCCGTCGTGGACGTGCAACCAATACGCTTTTATTTTGGCTGGCATTTTTCACATGTCTATTAACTATGTATGCATTGAGCAGTTGGTTGCCGAAGTTAATGATGGCAGCGGGTTATTCAATGGATAACAGTTTAATGTTTATGATGGTGATGAATGTGGGTGCTGTGGTTGGTATCGTGGGTGGTGGTATTCTTGCAGATCGTTTCCATTTAAAACCAGTTTTGATGTGCTTAGGCATTGTCGGTGCAGTTGTGATGAGCTTGATGGGCTTCCAATCGAATCAGTTCCTGTTATACATTTTAGTATTCTTAGCAGGTGCAGCATCAATCGGTTCGCAAATGTTGCTTTATAGCTATGTGGCGCAGTATTACCCACTTGCAATTCGTTCGACAGGGATTGGTTGGTCTTCTGCGATTGGACGTATGGGCGCGATTGTAGGTCCAATCTTAATCGGTGGCTTATTGGGTATGAATTTACCGGCTCATTTTAATTTCATGGCAGTCGGTCTGCCTGTGTTAATCACTGCAATCGCTGTTGCTTTGATTATGCATGATAACGACACTGATAAAATTGAGCTTCGCGAAGCTTCGGCAGCTAAAGCTTAAGTTCTGATTTTTTGAAAATCAAAGCCTCCGTAAGGGGGCTTTCTTTTATCTGCAATGTTTAATGTATAACAAAAGTTGAACGTTGCTTTACTTGAAATGAATCCATAATATAAAGATTCTGAACATTGAGTTGTTATGATGAAATTAAATTCATTTTCCCCAATCCCCGAAGATGATGAAGAACTGCATCTTCCTGAACTTGTATATTGGTCATCTTTAGGTGATTTGGAACAAGTCGAAAGATGTCTTGCTGAGGGTGCTGATGTAAATACTGCAGACGATGAAGGCTATAGTGCATTGCATGCTGCGGCAGAGAATGATCATTTAGACATTGTAAAACTGTTAGTCGCAAAAGGTGCTGATCTCAGTTTTAAATCTGAATATACTGTACTTGAGCTTGCTGAAATGGCTGAGAATGCTGAAATCATTGCTTATTTAAAAAGTCTATAAATCAGAAATTCAAAACACATATAAAAAAAGAAACCCCATCGTCCTGATGGGGTTTCTTTCGTATTGGTGAGTTAGATCTGACTCCTGTCGAATCTCACGTTCCTGATGCTCAGACGCTTTATTGTTGTTTTATGTCTGGGAAACTTCCTGTTCCCTATAACCATAGAATATAAAAATCTGATGTACTCGAATAGCAGATAAAAGCATGAATTGTTGTAAGCAATTTCGTACATTTTAAAGGGATCAATTTTAAAATGATAAAAAAAGCAGATCCATTGACCTGCTCTTATTCTACCGCAACTTCTATTTTAGAAATGCGCATTTAAGCCGATATAGGGACCTTTGAAGTTAAACTTCATGTCACGTTTATCAAGATCATTGAGTTCAATATTTAAAACACGATAACCGACTTTTGCACCCAAATCTAAAGCAATTGATTTGACAAAGTCGTATTGGAATTCAGCTTGCGCATCCGTGATTTTTACATCATTGACATTGGTGTAGGTTGCTTCAGCCTTGGCACTTAAACCTGTAAATGGAAGTTTAGCGCCGACTTCTGCATAGATAATAGGAGAGTATTCATCAATATCTACAGATGTACCAAATTGTTTAACATCACCATTTAAGCGAGTTGCACCAACACCAATATCTGCTTTGATGATATTGTCTAAAATTTCATAATAGAGAATAAGGTCGGTGTGATCTAAGTTGATCTCAGTTTTTGCTAATCCTTCAATAGTATTATTTGACTCGGTTTCAGTGTCCAATTGGGTATATTTTAATTTTACATTTGGAATCACTGGAATCGGATGTTCAAAAGCAACAGAGGCTTGTACTGTTCCCTTACGGTCTAAGTCTTGGTCATTTAAGTGTTTGCGATCAATATTTGATTCGCCTTCAATATTCCAATAGCTAATGTCGCCTTTTAAGCCAATAAAATCTGCTTGTGCAAATGAACACAAACCTAATGTTGCAATAAATAATGGTAGTTGTAACGTTTTCATATTTCCCTCTTGATGAAATGATCTTTTTTCATCTGATTTTGTTACTTAAATACATTTCAATATTGTACCAACTGAGCGCATGATATAGAGGTTTATTTCAGTTTGCATTATTAAAATACAATTAGAGGACACAATGAAAGATTCTATTGATCAGACCGTAATTGAGCTTCCACTATATGTTGCATCTAAGCCTGTAAAAACAGGGCAATGGCTTGAAGTGCATGATAAATTTTCAGGGAAAGTGTATGCCAAAGTGGCTTTGGCAGATGCTAAGGTTTTAGAGAAAGCGATCAGTTCAGCAGTCAAAGCTGAACAGGAAATGGCGGCATTAAAACCATTTCAAAAGCAAAAAATATTATTGCATTGTGTGAAGCGTTTTAATGAGTTGCGCGCAGAACTCACTGATCTTTTAATTATCGAAGGTGGGAAACCGAAGCTTGCAGCAGCAGCGGAAGTTGAGCGTTTGATTAATACCTTTCAAATCGCTGCAGATGCTGTTTCGACTATTGATGATGGACGGTTGATGCCTTTGGCAGTCACAGCTGCTGCAGGGGCATATCGTGGCATGGTGCAACATGTGCCGATCGGTGCAGTATCCTTGATTAGTCCATTTAATTTCCCACTGAATTTAACCGCACATAAAATTGCCCCTGCGATTGCAGCTGGTTGCCCATTTGTACTGAAACCTGCCAGTTTAACGCCGATCTCAGCACTCAAAATTGCCGAAGTCTTGGCTGAAACGGATTTGCCTAAAGGTGCTTTTTCGGTATTACCTTGCCCACGTGAACACGCAGATGTGTTGGTCACGGATGATCGTTTTAAATTACTCAGCTTTACAGGTTCTGATCAAGTGGGTTGGGATATGAAAGCCCGTTCAGGTCGTAAAAAAGTGACTTTAGAATTGGGAGGAAATGCCGCGGTCTTGATTGAGCCTGATACAGAAGTCACAGATGCTCTGATTGATCGTGTGATTGGCGGAGCATATAGTCATGCAGGGCAGGTATGTATTAGTGTGCAACGTATTTTAGTTCATGCAGATATTTATGCTGAATTTAAGAAAAAACTTGTCGCAAAATTGAAAAAAATTAAAGCCGCAGATCCACACTCAGACACGACTTTGGTTGGACCGATGATCAAAGAATCAGAAGCGCTACGTTTGAAAAAATGGGTGGATAAAGCAGAGAAGAAAGGTGCAAAAATACTTACAGGTGGCACTTTGAAAGGTGTGTTGTTTGAACCAACCCTACTCGAAAATGTCGATGAGTCACTTGAAGTATATCAAGATGAAGTCTTTGGTCCTGTCGCGATTCTGGAAAAATATAAAGGCTTTGAAAAAGGTATAGAGATCATTAATAAGAGCCGTTTTGGTCTACAAGCAGGAGTTTATACACAGAACCTGAATAAGATGCTCTATGCATGGGATCACTTACATGTCGGTGGTGTGATTATCAATGATATTCCAACCTTCCGTGTCGATAATATGCCGTACGGTGGTGTGAAAGATTCAGGCTTAGGTCGTGAGGGGATTCAGTCTGCGATTCGAGATATGCAAGAAGAACGATTGCTTGTGATTAAACAATAAGTCATATTAACAAGGAGCTTCGGCTCCTTTTTTAATCATTAGATATTTTGAATAATTTGAGCGTTGATGATGAGAATAAAAAATTTAAATCAGTTTTTTGCACTATTTTTATTGATGCTAAGCAGTTTACCTGTTTGGGCATTTCAATCTGAAAAGTTAGTGACAGATGCACGTTCGCAAATTTGGAAAACACTATATTACGATCCTGCTTATACCCAACTGAAGTATCCAATGGGTGATGTGCCTTTGGTCAAAGGAGTATGTACCGATGTGGTGATTCGGGCTTTGCGTCATCAAGGCATTGATTTGCAACAGCGCATTCATGAAGATATGAAAGCCAATTTTAAACGCTACCCGCAGAAATGGGGCTTAAAAGGCACGGATAAAAATATTGATCACCGTCGTGTGCCGAATATCATGACCTATTTCCAACGCCAAGGTTATCAAGCAAATGATCAGAAATATCAAGTGGGTGATATTGTGACTTGGGATTTGGGCAAAGGATTGGTGCATATTGGGATTGTTTCAGATAAAACAGCACTAATTTCCAAAACCCCGTTAATTATTCATAATATTGGTTATGGCACTCGGGAAAATGATATTTTGTATGAATATAAAATTACAGGGCATTATCGGATTCCGAACAATGTAAAGTAAAACTTAAGTGCTCTAAATAAAAATGTGCAGAAGGAGCAAAACGGATAAAAAAATAATCAATTAATTGGAAAAACTTCATTCTAAAGTCGAATTTAGTGTAGAAACTACAGTAAAAGGCAAGGAAAACAGGTATTGTTGCGCCATTAAACAACATTTTTTAAGATTTTCTTTAAGCAAGAAATCAGGACAAAGTGTTGGTTTGCAATAACAACAAAGTGCTCAAAAGGTGCTGTTTTATTCAAACAACAAAGAATTTAGGAATTGGACTCTTTTTTGCACGTCAAAGATAAACACAATATGCGGCAATGGAGAGCCCACACATTTTAGGTATTTTCTATGTCAGATAATCGTGAAAGCTGGTCGGCACGATCAGGCTTTATTTTAGCGGCGATTGGTTCAGCCGTGGGTTTGGGTAACATTTGGCGGTTCCCTTATGTTGCTTATGAAAATGGTGGTGGTGCATTTTTAGTACCGTATTTGATTGCAATTTTTGCAGCAGGTCTCCCACTATTATTTTTAGACTATGCCGTGGGGCATAAGTTCCGTAAAGCACCTCCAACGGCTTATAAAAAGTTAATGAACAGTGAAGCATTGGGTTGGTGGCAAGTGATGGTGACCTTGGTCATCGGGATCTACTATGCTAGTGTCTTGTCATGGGCAGGCAGTTATATGTACTACTCCATTGGTCAACAATGGGGCGCAAATACCGAAGACTTTTTCTTTAAAAGCTACTTGGCAAATGGTGAAGGTTTGGCGATGGGCTTTGTACCCACTCTATTCTTTGGCTTAGTCATTGTATGGGCAGTGGTGATGTTTATTCTCTATGGCGGTGTTCGTCGTGGAGTAGAACTTGCCAATAAAATCTTTATGCCTTTATTGGTCATTTTATTCTCGATTCTCGTGATTCAAGCAATCCGCTTACCAGGTGCAGCAGAAGGTTTAAATGCATTCTTTACACCGAATTGGGATGCAATGACCAATTATAAAGTGTGGTTGGCAGCGTTCGGTCATATCTTCTTCTCACTCTCTGTTGGTTTCGGGATCATGTTGACCTATGCATCGTACTTGAACAAAAAAGCCAATATGACTGGTTCGGGTGTGGTTGTGGCTTTAGCGAACTCATCTTTTGAAATCTTGGCAGGGATCGGGGTTTTCGCTGTACTCGGTTTCATGGCACAAAGTTCGGGTGTACCTGTAAAGGAAGTGGTTTCAGGCGGAATTGGCTTGGCATTTATCGCATTCCCGAAGATTATTTCAAGTATGGGTGCGGGTGGTGATTTATTTGGATTCTTGTTCTTTGCTTCACTTGTTGTCGCAGGGATCACCTCAATGGTCAGTATTTTACAAGTGCCAATTGCAGCGTTTCAGGATAAGTTTGGTTGGTCTAAAAATAAAGCTGTGACGATTATTGGTGGTGTTTCTGCAATTATTTCTACGATTTTATTCTCAACACACAGTGCCATCACATTCGTTGATATCATTGACTACTTTGCCAATAACATTGGTATTGTGGGTGGTGGTCTATTGTCGATTATTTTAGTGTCATGGTTCCGTCGTCCATTGATGAAACAACTTCAAGATCATGTCAATCAATACTCAAGTATTAAACTGGGTGCAGGTTGGAATTTTTTACTGAGCGTCATCACACCATTATCATTACTCGTTGCGTTGGGATTAACCATTAAAGCAGTGCTTACTGAAGGTTATGGTGGTTATCCTTCATCAACCTTGTGGTTGATTGGTGGTGCTGTATTGGTATTCTTTGTACTGGGCTCAGTGTTACTCAGCATTATGAAAGACAAAACTTCGGGAGACAACTAAGATGAATACATCCGCGATTATCATGATGATTTTGTCGATTGTTTTACTGTGGGGTGGTTTGATTCTTGCAACCATCCATCTCGTTAAAAATCCAGATGAAGCTGAAGATTGATTTCAGTATTTTAAATATAAAAATCCCGATCGCATGATCGGGATTTTTTTGCTTTAGAGCAGTAAAGGCTTATCCTGTTTTCTTGATTCGGCAATAATAAAAACCATCACCAAAACCCGTTTCAGGCAATAACTGACGACCATGAATCTGAGTTAAACCCCATTTTGCATCAATTTTTACTTCTTCAGCATCCGCATGTTCAGCAAAGAAATTTACCATTTGCTGTTCATTTTCAGCTTTTAAAATCGAACAAGTGATGTAAAGCAATGTGCCACCAACTTTAAGCTGTTGCCACATCTGGTTCAAAATCTGTTTTTGTAAATCCACCGTTTTTTGAATATCAGTAGACTGACGCAGTAAACGAATATCAGGATGACGACGCATCACGCCGATGGCAGAACATGGCGCATCTAGGACGATACAATCTACAGCTTGCTCGGCTGTCCATGTGGTTGCATCCGCAGCAATAATTTCCACATCAGCATAGGCATTTAATTCAAGACGTTCTAAGTTTTCAGAAACACGCAATAAACGCTTTTCATCATGATCAAGTGCAATCAGTTTTTTGGGATTAAAACGCTCTAAAATATGCGCTGTCTTACCACCTGGTGCAGCACAGGCATCGACCACGACTTTATCATTTAAGTCTGGAAGTAAAGTCGCACAAAGTTGGGCATGTTCATCTTGAACTGAGAAACCACCTTCTTCAAAGCCGGGTAAGTTGGTGATATTTCCTGTTTGTTCGAGAACAATTCCGACTTCAGACAAGTCACATGGATGGGCACTGATGTTTTCTTCTTCTAAAATTTCAAGATATTCATCACGGCTGATCTGACGCTCATTCACACGGAGCGTCAGTGGTGCTACTTGTTTGAGGTTGTGGCACAGTTCAGGCAGTTGTTCAGCCCAATCTTTTTTCAGACGTTTGAATAACCAACTTGGTAAACCATGCGCTTCATTTAAGGCTGTTTGGAATTCTTCTGTTTCACGTGAAACACGACGCAGAACTGCATTGACCAAACCACTCATCGGCTCAAAACCAAGTTGCTTAACGGCATTCACCGTTTCCGAAATCGCAGCATGTGCAGGAATACGCGTACATAAAAGCTGATATAAACCGAGATATAAACAGCTTTCCAGTGCTTCATTGTCCAAAGGTTTAGTCAGTAATGGCAAAGTAATGGCTTTTAATCCATACCATTGACGTAGACAACCCAAGGTGAGCTCATGATATAAGCCACGATCTCGTTCAGACACAATATTTAAATGTTGGTTTAAAACTGAATTTAAAGATTGACCATTTTGGACAGCCAATAAAGTTTTCACCACTTGAGCACGCAAATTCAAGTTTTTTGCTGATGATTGAATTTGGCTCATGAGAATATATGTCCTACAGAAAGTTTATGACTTTGCAAAATTTGTACTGCGTTGATAGCTTTGCCCCCTGGCCATTGTAAGCTTGAAAGGCAAATCACACCTTCACCACATACGACATGCACGCCGTGTTTATTGATTTCAAGAATTGTACCGACAGATTCACCATTGGCAATTAGGTCTGAAATTTGAGAATTCCAAATCCGTAAATTGTTATTTTCATCAATCGGGGTAAAAGCCACTGGCCAAGGATTAAATGCGCGAATGTTACGGTCAATCTCAATGGCAGATTTTGACCAATCCACTTGAGCTTCAGCCTTTGTGAGTTTATGTGCATAAACCGTGAATTGCTCATCTTGCACTTCACGCGTATCCAAGTAGTGTTGTAATTTTTGTTCTGTTTCTAAAACCGCGCAAATCGCTTTCGCACCTTGAATGGCAAGTTTGTCATGCAATGTTGCAGAGGTATCAGTCGCTGTGATTGGGCAGATGGTTTTATACATCATATCACCTGTATCCAAACCCGCAGCCATTTTCATAATGGTCACACCTGTTTCAACATCTCCCGTTGCGATGGCACGTTGAATCGGAGCTGCACCACGCCAACGAGGGAGTAAAGAACCATGAATATTTAAACAACCATACTTCGGTGTATCTAAAACTGCTTGAGGCAAAATTAAGCCATAAGCCGCAACGACCATGACATCTGCTTTTAAATCTGCCAATTCTTTTTGTGCCGCCAAACCTTCTTCAGTTGAAGCCTTGAAATGCAAAGGTTGGTAAACAGGAAGATTATTTTCCAAAGCAAGTTGTTTTACCGCAGAGGCTGTTAATTTTTGTCCACGGCCTGCTTTACGATCAGGTTGGGTATATACAGCAACAATTTCATGATCTGTTTGGATCAAAGCTGCCAAAGCAGATGCTGCAAATTCAGGGGTACCTGCAAAAATGATATTCAAAAGTTTGGCTCAGTCAGATTGGATTTGAGCTAAATTATAGCAAAGCTAATTCTATGACGGATATGTCTTGGATGAAAATGGGTAAGTTTATCGAAGTGGTGTATGATGTTTTGTGGTATCATTTATTACTTAATATTTCAATGCTAAGTTTAGGTGTAGTTTATTGAGAAGTAAAAATGGCATGTCTAAACTGAATATTTGTTTAGGGGGGAGGAAACAAACATATCTAAATTATATGATAACTTCCTAATATAAAATTAGATACTATTTGCATTCTAAAATCACAGAAGCGAAATTCAAACAGACTATGCGCTTTTTTGCTATGGATTTTACCGCTACAGACACCATTGAATTAACCAATATTTCTGTTCGTTCTATTGACTCAATCTTCATCGAAATTCGTCAAAAAATTGCCTAAGTCTATGAAGAAGTTTCTCCTTTTAACGGCATCGTTGAACTTGATGAGTCCTACTTTGGCGTACGTCGTATTCGTGGCAAGTATTGGCGTGGACTGCTAAAACGAGAAGGTAATGTCTATACAGGAATTATCCCTGATCGCTCTAAAGCCACACTATAAGAGATTATCAGGGGTCATGTTGAACTAGAATCAGTGATTAATACGGACGGGTGGCGTGGTTATAATGGGTTAGTAGGTTTAGGTTTTAATAAGCATCTACGTGTTAATCATGGCGATAATAAGTTCGCATGTAGAGACTAGCATATAAATGGAATCGAATTGTTCTGGGACTATTCTAAAAAATGCTTCATTAAATTCAATGGAATTGACAAGAAAATGTTTTATCTGCATCTTAACGAAACCCAGTGTCGTTTCAATCATAGGCACAGTAATTTGTACCTCAATTTGCTTAAACTACTCCGTAAAAACCCACTTTAGCTTCCTAAGCCCCTTATATATTTTCAATAGTCTAAGACTTGAATGTCAAGCATGTTATTTACTCTATGGCTATAGTTTAAAAGTTTTCATCTTTTTGTCACTTTGTGACATTTTTATTAGATATAAATTTTATGGTTAGGTTAATTCATTATTTTTTTGCAATTTATTTATTATCAATAAATAAGAGGCTATGTTTAAAATGTGATGTATTTTTGCTAAAATAGAACAATAAACCAACATTTTTTATTTTTAAATAAACAAATAAGAAATGTTTTTTACATTATCATTGTGCGTTGGGTGCTTATTGTGAATAAAATTTACCGTGTAATATGGAATACCTCTTTGGGCATTTGGATGGCTGTTTCGGAACTTGCAAAAAGTAACACAAAAAGCAAGAGTCAAACTGTAGTATTTGATACAATACAACAATACAACAATACAACAATTTTAGTTGAAAAACATTTACTTAATGCTCATAGAAATAAACTTAATTTAGCTCTTGCTACAACTACTGTATTTACCCTATTTGTACCATCTTTTGCTTTTTCTCAGGATATTACTGAAGATTTGAATGTAACTGGTAATCTTAGTGTTACCGGTACAGTCAATGGTGTTGATATTACTGCTTTGCAAAATACAGTAAATGATGCAAGCACAGGCTTAGGAAGCAAAGCATCACAGGCATCTGTTGATGGTTTAGGTACTCGTGTTACAGCTACCGAAAGTAAAATTGGTACATTAGAAAGTATAGTGAATGATGCAAGCGCAGGCTTGGGAAGCAAAGCATCACAGGCATCTGTTGATGGTTTAGGTACTCGTGTTACAACTACCGAAGGTAAAATTGGTACATTAGAAAGTACAGTAAATGATGCAAGCACAGGCTTAGGAAGCAAAGCATCACAGGCATTTGTTGATGGCTTAGACACTCGTGTTAATACAGCTGAAACGAATATTACTGCTTTGCAAAACACTGTAAATGGTTTAGGTAATAACCCAATAACCTTTGCTGGTGACACAGGGAGTACCGATAAAAAACTTGGTGAAAAATTGACCGTTGCAGGCGGTAATAACATTACTACATCAGTGTCTGGTGATACATTAACTGTTGCTTTAGATGATAATATTTCTGTAACTAGCGTTACGGCATCGGGTGCAATCAAAGGCGCAACTTTAGAGTCCACAGGTAATACCAAAGTAGGTGGTGCTTTAACTGTTACTGGCGCAGCTACACTCAATGGTGGAGCCGACCTGAACAATCAAAAAATTACTAACTTAGCTGGTGCTACACTTGCCGCTGGCAACAAAGAAGCTGTGACAGGTGGTCAACTTTATACCGTTAATCAAAATATTGCCAATGCATTAGGTACAACACTGGATGCTAATGGTGCTCTTACCGCACCGACTTATACAGTTAGTAATGGTCAAGGTGGTACAGAAAGCTTTGGCAATGTTAAAGATGCAATTGCTTACATCACTGGCGTTGATACAGGTGCGGGTGCGGGTGCAGGTGTCGGTATTAAATATTTTCATACCAATTCAATAAAAGGTGATTCACAGGCAAAAGGTACGGACTCTATTGCGGTAGGTCCAGAAGCAACTGCCAACGGCGTAAGCTCTATTGCTATGGGCGATAAAGCACAAGCCTACCAAGCAAATAATGTTGCCATTGGTACAGAGTCGGCTGCCATTGGACTAAACAGTACCGCAATTGGTTCAACAACAGGTACAACACGCACACCTGAACTAACAAAAAATGCTAATGGTAGAATTACTGCTATTGATGGTTTGGCGGTAACGACAGATCCTAATACAGACGGTACAAGCACTAACCATATTACGGTGATTAACGGCACTACAGTCACCACCGCGCAAGTAAATACATTGCTTGATTTGTTGAGCAGCGGTGCAAATCTGGCACTGGGAACAAACAGTCTGGCTTTGGGTACGTCTAATTTGGCAACAGGTGCTTCCAGCATGGCATTAGGCGATTCGTCTAAAGCAGTTGCAGAAAAAGCGATTGCAATCGGTGCAAATGGCATTGCCTCTGCCAGCCAAGCGATTGCAATGGGTGCGAATGCCAATGCAACAGCAACAGACGCAGTGGCATTGGGCGCAACTGCAAGTGCCAGTCGGGTTGCTACAGTGGCATTAGGTCGCAATGCAACTGCGGCAACAACAGGCGGTATTTCGATTGGTGAGAATGCCGGTGTAAACAGCGTACAAGGTACAACCAATGACCGTACCGATTTGATTGCGATTGGTCGCGATAGCGGACAAAATGTCGTTGGCAATCGTAATATTGCGTTGGGCGCAGGCGCAGGTTCAAATCTGTCTGCTGGTGGCACTAGTAGTTCGGATTATAATATTGCCATCGGGGACAATGCAGGCAGTAATATTAATGGTGATGATAATATTGCCATCGGTAAAAATGCCAATGCCAATGTAAGCCAAATTACTGAATCCGTGGCAATCGGCTCAAATGTAAATGCAACTACGGGTTCTACCGTATTGGGAAATAAAGCGACAGTAACCGATGGTCAATATGCGACTGTAGTCGGTTATGGTGCAGAAGTTACAGGTGAGTCAGGCACAGCACTGGGGCGAGATACTCATGCAAGCACCAATAATGTTGCACTGGGCGCATCCAGCATAGCAAATGGAACATCTAGTGCAGCTGCCTATATAACAGGCAATACTAGAACTGGTGGCTATAATGTAGTATCAGTTGGACAGTCAGGACAGGAACGCCGTATTACCAATCTGGCTGCTGGTGCAGCTGCAACTGATGCGGTCAATGTCAGTCAGTTAACAACAGCACAGAGTAATCTTGCCAATCGTATTGGCGGTATTACTGTGGCAGCCGATGGTACTTTAAGCAAAATTAAAATAACAGACACCAATAATAATACATATGAATTTGATTCCGTAGTTGATGCGCTTGGTAGCATTACCAATGGCACAATATCAACATTGCCGGCTAATGCTGTAACTTATACGACAGATGGGCGTATTAGTAATATCGAAGCAGGAACCAGTGCAAAAGATGCAGTTAATCTCGGGCAGTTGCAACAGGCTATTGCTGACAATGGTTTGCATCATATTTCTATTAACAGTGCAGAGACAGCGAATAAAAATAATACAGGTGCGGCAGCAGCAGAATCTTTGGCAATCGGCGGAGGGGTAAGTACTAGCAATGCTGCAACCAACAGCATCGCCATGGGTTTTCATACATCAGCCAATGCTCAAAACAGTGTCGCAATTGGTAATAGCGAAACACAAGCCAATGGTGTTTCATCAATTGCTATGGGTCAAAATACCAAAGCAAAAAGTATTAATAATATTGCGATGGGAACGAATGCCAGTAGTAATGGTACGGATAGCATTGCCATCGGTCAAAATGTCCAGATTGATTACACCACAGCTACTTCTAACTATGCGGTAGGCTTAGGTAGTGAATCAGAAGTACAAAATGCAGACCAAGCCATTGCCATTGGTCGTAAATCCATTGTACAGGGTGACAATGGCAATGCCATTGGTAATGAAGCATTAGCAGCAGAAGCACAAGCCACCGCATTGGGTAATCACGCTCAAGCACTTTTAACCAATACCAATGCCATTGGTAATTATGCTCTAGCCAGCGGCGCAAGCTCCAATGCCATCGGTGATAGGGCTGAGGCAACATATGCCAATGCAACTGCAATCGGTACATTGGCACATGCCTATGCTGTCGGTGCGAATGCGCTAGGTAACAATGCCAATGCATTGGTGCAAGATGCCAACGCCATTGGTACAAATGCCAAAGCATTAGATGTCAATGCCACTGCGATAGGTACTGGCGCATTAGCCAGTGCCGAAAATGCTTTGGCAAACGGTACAGGTGCAACAGCTTCTGCTAAGGGTGCAACCGCATTGGGTAATAGCGCGACAGCAAAAGCAAATAGCGCGGTTGCGTTGGGTAATAGTGCAACAGCTTCAGATGAATACGCTGTCGCATTGGGCAATACTGCAACAGCAGACAAAACCAATGCCGTCGCGTTGGGTAACTATGCAAGAGCGCAGGGGGTAGCCGCCACCGCTTTGGGTAATAATGCTTTGGCAAGCAGTACCAATGCAGTCGCACTGGGGAACAGTGCTACAGTAACGCATGAAGGTGCAGTTGCATTGGGTGCAGGCTCTACATCGGGTATTGCGCATGCAACCGCCAGTTCAACTATCAACGGTAAAACTTATGACTATGCCGGTAAAACTCCGACATCAACTGTCAGCGTAGGCAGTGAAGGTCAAGAACGTCAAATCATCAACCTTGCTGCAGGTCGTGTGACTGCCACCAGCACCGATGCGATTAACGGTAGTCAGTTGTTCCAAACCAACGAAGAACTGAACCGTGTCACCAAATACACAGTAGATGCATTAGGTGGTGGAGCAAGCCTTGCTGCTGACGGTATATTAACCGCACCAAGCTATACCATGACCACCAATCCGTCCACTGGGGTAACTACTACAGTGAATAATGTTGGTGCAGCATTGACTGGACTTAATACTGCCGTTAACCAGCCGCTGACTTTTGCTGGTGATTCTGGTAGCAATGTGACTCGTAAACTGGGTTCAACCGTCAACGTCAAAGGTGGTGCAAACGGTGCATTGACCGATAATAATATCGGCGTGGTTGCCAATGGCAACGATACTTTAACGGTGAAACTGGCTGAAAAAATTGATTTGGGTACAACAGGTAGTGTGACTACAGGTAATACTAAATTAGATACCAATGGTGTGGTTATCTCAAATCCAGCCGATACCAGCAAAACAGTCAGCATCACCAGTGGCGGCATTAATGCAGGTGGCAATGTCATCAGCAACGTTGCCAGTGGCGGTACAGTTGGCACCAATGCAGCCAACATCGCCGATGTGAAACAAGCATCATCGA
This sequence comes from Acinetobacter wuhouensis, assembly GCF_001696605.3. Taxonomy (NCBI): domain Bacteria; kingdom Pseudomonadati; phylum Pseudomonadota; class Gammaproteobacteria; order Moraxellales; family Moraxellaceae; genus Acinetobacter; species Acinetobacter wuhouensis. The sequence goes on from NZ_CP031716.1 coordinate 42,692, forward strand.
AAGTGACGAAGGGTACGAATGTCGCCAGTGTCACTTCAACCAGTGATGCAAATGGCACAACCTATACCGTCAATGCCGATGGAACATCGGTATCTGCCGCAGCAGGCGGTGGATTAAACGTAACAAAAGGCAGTAAAGATGCTTCAAATGTTACCGACTACGTGATTGACTTAAGCACAGCAACCAAAGCAGATATTCAAAAAGGTGTAGATGCCAAAACTGCTACCGATAAAGGTTTAGGCTTTGCAGTGAACGGCGGTACGGCAGATAAACTGGCATTGGGCGATACCGTCAACTTTGCCAACGGCACCAACACCACAGCAACGTATGATGCTGCAAGCAACACCTACAAATACAACCTGAATGACAATATAGCATTGTCCAATACAGGTAGCTTGACTGTAGGTAACAGCAAAATAGACAACAGCGGTGTTCAATCTGGTGCAATCAAACTGGATGCAGCTACAGGAAAAATCACTGGTGTTACAGCTGGCGAAGTCAGTGCGACATCGAAAGATGCAGTGAATGGTAGCCAATTGCAAGCCGTTAGCGATGTTGCCAATAAAGGCTGGAAACTGACTACCGACAAAGTGGGTAGTGGTACTGCTGCTGGTACATCTGTTGAGCAAATCAGCCCTGATGAAACAGTGACCTTTGTCGCTGGTGACAATGTTGCGGTTGAACAAGCAGGTGGCAAAATCACCATTGCAACCAAGAAAGATGTTGCATTTGATAAGGTCACTGTCGGTAATGTGAACATTGACAGCACGACCAACAAAATCACAGGCGTTGAGGATGGCATTGTCGCTGCAGGTTCGAAAGACGTAGTCAATGGTGGTCAGTTGAATACGACCAACAGCAATGTCACTATTGCCAAAAATGCAGCAGATGCCGCTCAAGCGACAGCTGATAAAGGCTTAGGCTTTGCAGTGAACGGCGGTACGGCAGACAAACTGGCATTGGGCGATACCGTCAACTTTGCCAACGGCACCAACACCACAGCAACGTATGATGCTGCAAGCAACACCTACAAATACAACCTGAATGACAATATAGCATTGTCCAATACAGGTAGCTTGACTGTAGGTAACAGCAAAATAGACAACAGCGGTGTTCAATCTGGTGCAATCAAACTGGATGCAGCTACAGGAAAAATCACTGGTGTTACAGCTGGCGAAGTCAGTGCGACATCGAAAGATGCAGTGAATGGTAGCCAATTGCAAGCCGTTAGCGATGTTGCCAATAAAGGCTGGAAACTGACTACCGACAAAGTGGGTAGTGGTACTGCTGCTGGTACATCTGTTGAGCAAATCAGCCCTGATGAAACAGTGACCTTTGTCGCTGGTGACAATGTTGCGGTTGAACAAGCAGGTGGCAAAATCACCATTGCAACCAAGAAAGATGTTGCATTTGATAAGGTCACTGTCGGTAATGTGAACATTGACAGCACGACCAACAAAATCACAGGCGTTGAGGATGGCATTGTCGCTGCAGGTTCGAAAGACGTAGTCAATGGTGGTCAGTTGAATACGACCAACAGCAATGTCACTATTGCTAAAAATGCAGCAGATGCCGCTCAAGCGACAGCTGATAAAGGCTTAGGCTTTGCAGTGAACGGCGGTACGGCAGATAAACTGGCATTGGGCGATACCGTCAACTTTGCCAACGGCACCAACACCACAGCAACGTATGATGCTGCAAGCAACACCTACAAATACAACCTGAATGACAATATAGCATTGTCCAATACAGGTAGCTTGACTGTAGGTAACAGCAAAATAGACAACAGCGGTGTTCAATCTGGTGCAATCAAACTGGATGCAGCTACAGGAAAAATCACTGGTGTTACAGCTGGCGAAGTCAGTGCGACATCGAAAGATGCAGTGAATGGTAGCCAATTGCAAGCCGTTAGCGATGTTGCCAATAAAGGCTGGAAACTGACTACCGACAAAGTGGGTAGTGGTACTGCTGCTGGTACATCTGTTGAGCAAATCAGCCCTGATGAAACAGTGACCTTTGTCGCTGGTGACAATGTTGCGGTTGAACAAGCAGGTGGCAAAATCACCATTGCAACCAAGAAAGATGTTGCATTTGATAAGGTCACTGTCGGTAATGTGAACATTGACAGCACGACCAACAAAATCACAGGCGTTGAGGATGGCATTGTCGCTGCAGGTTCGAAAGACGTAGTCAATGGTGGTCAGTTGAATACGACCAACAGCAATGTCACTATTGCCAAAAATGCAGCAGATGCCGCTCAAGCGACAGCTGATAAAGGCTTAGGCTTTGCAGTGAACGGCGGTACGGCAGACAAACTGGCATTGGGCGATACCGTCAACTTTGCCAACGGCACCAACACCACAGCAACGTATGATGCTGCAAGCAACACCTACAAATACAACCTGAATGACAATATAGCATTGTCCAATACAGGTAGCTTGACTGTAGGTAACAGCAAAATAGACAACAGCGGTGTTCAATCTGGTGCAATCAAACTGGATGCAGCTACAGGAAAAATCACTGGTGTTACAGCTGGCGAAGTCAGTGCGACATCGAAAGATGCAGTGAATGGTAGCCAATTGCAAGCCGTTAGCGATGTTGCCAATAAAGGCTGGAAACTGACTACCGACAAAGTGGGTAGTGGTACTGCTGCTGGTACATCTGTTGAGCAAATCAGCCCTGATGAAACAGTGACCTTTGTCGCTGGTGACAATGTTGCGGTTGAACAAGCAGGTGGCAAAATCACCATTGCAACCAAGAAAGATGTTGCATTTGATAAGGTCACTGTCGGTAATGTGAACATTGACAGCACGACCAACAAAATCACAGGCGTTGAGGATGGCATTGTCGCTGCAGGTTCGAAAGACGTAGTCAATGGTGGTCAGTTGAATACGACCAACAGCAATGTCACTATTGCCAAAAATGCAGCAGATGCCGCTCAAGCGACAGCTGATAAAGGCTTAGGCTTTGCAGTGAACGGCGGTACGGCAGACAAACTGGCATTGGGCGATACCGTCAACTTTGCCAACGGCACCAACACCACAGCAACGTATGATGCTGCAAGCAACACCTACAAATACAACCTGAATGACAATATAGCATTGTCCAATACAGGTAGCTTGACTGTAGGTAACAGCAAAATAGACAACAGCGGTGTTCAATCTGGTGCAATCAAACTGGATGCAGCTACAGGCAAAATCACTGGTGTTACAGCTGGAACAGACAGTACTGATGCAGTCAATGTCAGCCAATTGCAAGCATCTAGTGCAGCGGCAAAAACTGAAGTTAAAGCAGGTGCAAGCGGCAATGTATCAGTTAATGCAGATACAACATCGGCTGATGGTCATACCATCTACACGGTTGATATCGACAAAGACCTTGACTTAACCAACACTGGCAGTGTGACTGCAGGCAATACTGTTTTGGATAACAGCGGTATTACCTTAACAGGTGGCAACAATGGTACGGTATATCTGACCAATGCTGGTTTGGATAACGGTGGTAACAAAATCATCAATGTTGCCAAAGGCGATGTGAACAGCACGTCAACTGATGCGGTTAACGGCAGCCAGTTGTGGACAATGGGTGATTCGATTGCTTCGGTTGTCGGCGGAAATACCGTTGTGAACCCTGACGGTTCACTGACTGCCAATAACATAGGTGGCACAGGCAAAAACAACATAGACGATGCCATCAAACAAGTGGCTAAAGACACTGCTAATGCCAATGCTGGTTGGAATTTAACCACCAATGGTAAAAATTCCAGCAATGTGGCTCCTAAAGACACTGTTGACTTTAGCGGTGATGGCAATGTGGTTATTAGTAACGATGGCAACAAGGTTACCGCTAGCTTGGCAGACAATGTCACTATCGGTTCAGGTGTGAATGCTGTAAATATTGATGGTAAAAACGGTAAGGTTAATATTGGTGACAGCACACTCAATAGCGATGGTCTGACCATTGCGGGTGGCCCAAGTGTCACCAAAGACGGTATTGATGCAGCAGGCAATAAAGTTACCAACGTGGGGGATGGTAAGATTGAGACAGGCTCCAAAGATGCGGTCAATGGTGGTCAAATTGCGGATATAGTGAGCAACATTAACACTGATATTGCAAATGCGACTGCGGCGGCAACCAGTAAAGTGGAAGCAGGTGACAACATTTCTGTAAGCGAATCTAAAAATGCTGATGGTTCAACCACCTATAATGTTGCAACCAAGAAAGATGTCAGCTTTGACAATGTTAATGTGGGTGATGTAAGCATTAACAAAGATAAGGGCATCAATGCGGGCAATAAAGTTATCAGTGGTGTTGCCAATGGTGCAGTTAATAAAGACTCAAAAGAAGCCATTAATGGCAGTCAATTGAACACCACCAATCAGGCAATCGTGGATTACTTGGGGGGGGGCGCAGGCTATGACAACATTACAGGTAGTTTCACAGCACCAAGCTATAATGTAGGTGATAAAAAATACAACAATGTTGGTAGTGCTATTGATGCATTGAATCAGGCAGATCAAGCCCTCAACAATAAAATTGATAATGTCGATCAAAAATTGGATAACGCATTCCGCGTAACCAATGATCGTATTGATGATGTTGAGAAAAAAGCCAATGCCGGTATTGCAGCTGCAATGGCACTTGAATCTGCACCTTATATTCCAGGTAAATATACCTACGCCGCAGGCGCAGCTTATCATGGTGGTGAAAATGCAATTGGTGTGACTTTGCGTAAAACAGCGGACAATGGTCGCTGGTCATTGACAGGTGGTGTGGCAGCTGCTTCCCAAGGCGACCCAAGTGTACGTATCGGTATCAGTGGTGTGATTGACTAATTCACTAGACGAGGAAGATGAGAATCGCTCATCTTCTTCAGTTTTCCTTAATTTTGAGAGAGATAAAAAAATGAAAGCATTGAACAAAATCATACTGTTAGGTGCATTCAGTGGTCTAGTGATGTCGATGTCATTGAGTCATGCTACTGAGATTGAAACAACAACTGCACAAGAACAGGAAATTCATTTTCCAGAGGTCAAGGATAGTTACTTAAAACAAATCAAGCGTTATGAATATGATGACGTGGCGCGTTTAGATGTTGGACTAAATAAAGACCAATTCCGTCATTTATTGGGTAATCCACAGTTCAATGAAGGTTTATTTATCAATAAAACGTGGAATTATGTGTTAGATATTCGCCAACCAAATAGTCAGGATTATTTGCGTTGCCAATTACGGGTTGACTTTGACAAATTTAGTAATCGAAAAGCCACCGCACAAAACTTGTACTGGAAAGGTGAGGCTTGTGAGGGTTTGATGGCTTTTGGTGCAAATAACCAAGCATCTAAAGATACACAAATCACAGATCGTTCAGCCAGCGTATTTTTTGCCTTTGATAGTTACAATGCCAATGCAATTGAACAAGGTACAGGAATTATTACAGAGATTGCTCAACGTATTCAACAAAGTCCAAGCACGGGCTCAATCGTAGTATCAGGCTTTGCTGATCCTTTAGGCAAGTTTGCCCACAATCAGCAATTGTCATCACTACGAGCCAATACGGTTGCTAAACTGTTGGTGGGTACAGGAATTAATCCCAATAGGATTCAGATTGTGGCAAATAGTCAAACTGATTTATACCGACAATGTACAGGAACACGTGCTACAGTGCAAACTGTAGACTGTTTAGCACCGAATCGTCGAGTCAATGTTCAGTGGTAAATATCTATCGCAAGTTCAATTGTGATAAATAGGGCTTCTTTGGAAGCCTTATTTTTAGTATGAGCCACATTTGCAAAACAACGACCATCAAATCATCAGCTTGCTCAGAATTGTAGTATGATGTAAAAATATTTCGACTGATTATCAGTTTTATTCTGCCAAAATGAATTCAATCATTCATTTCAGCTCAAATATTGTTGGAAATTATAATGCCAGATTATCGTTCAAAAACATCGACACATGGAAGAAATATGGCTGGTGCGCGTGGCTTATGGCGCGCAACAGGAATGAAAGATGAAGATTTTGGTAAGCCGATTATTGCAGTGGTCAACTCATTTACCCAATTTGTACCAGGTCATGTTCACCTTAAAGATCTAGGTCAATTGGTTGCTCGTCAGATCGAGCAAGCAGGCGGTGTGGCAAAGGAATTCAACACCATTGCAGTCGATGATGGTATTGCTATGGGGCATGACGGCATGCTCTATTCACTGCCTTCACGTGATTTGATCGCAGACTCTGTCGAATACATGGTCAATGCACACTGTGCAGATGCGATGGTGTGTATCTCGAACTGTGACAAAATCACCCCAGGCATGCTCATGGCGTCTATGCGTTTGAACATTCCAGTGGTATTCGTTTCAGGCGGCCCAATGGAAGCGGGTAAAGTCAAAATTCGTGGGAATGAACACGCGATTGACTTGGTTGATGCGATGATCGTTGCGGCAGATGATAGTTTTACTGATGAAGAAGTCAAAGAATACGAACGCTCTGCATGCCCAACCTGTGGTTCATGTTCAGGCATGTTTACTGCCAACTCGATGAACTGCTTAACTGAAGCATTAGGTTTATCTTTACCAGGTAATGGTTCAACACTTGCAACCCATGCCAACCGTAAAAAATTATTTGAAAAGGCCGGTCAATTAATCGTAGAGATCACGAAACGTCACTATGAGCAAAATGACTACAGCTTGCTACCACGTTCAATTGCCACTAAAGCAGCGTTTGAAAATGCGATGACTTTAGATATCTCAATGGGTGGTTCAACCAATACTGTACTTCACTTATTGGCTGCGGCTAATGAAGCAGAAGTTGATTTCACCATGACGGATATTGATCGTTTATCACGTAAAGTACCTGTACTGTGTAAAGTTGCACCAGCAAAACAAGATGTGCATATGGAAGATGTTCACCGTGCAGGCGGTATCATGTCGATCTTAGGTGAATTAGACCGTGCAGGATTGTTAGACACGTCTGTGCCTACAGTACATGAAAAAACCTTAAAAGATGCTTTGGACAAGTGGGATATTATCCGTACTGAAGATGAAGATGTTTACAACTTCTTTAAATCCGCACCGGGTGGTGTACCGACGCAAACTGCATTCTCACAAGACCGCTATTATTCTCGCTTAGATGGTGACCGTGAAGGTGGCGTGATCCGTAATGTTGCACATGCATTCTCACAAGATGGTGGTTTGGCTGTACTTTACGGCAACATTGCTCTAGAAGGTTGTATTGTGAAAACTGCGGGCGTTGATGATTCAATTCTTAAATTCAACGGTACAGCTCGTGTATTTGAAAGCCAAGATGCTGCGGTAGAAAGTATTTTAGGTGGTGGTATCAAAGCGGGTGATGTGGTTGTAATTCGTTACGAAGGCCCACGTGGTGGTCCTGGGATGCAAGAAATGTTGTATCCAACCAGTTATTTAAAATCAAAAGGTTTAGGTAAAGACTGTGCACTATTAACAGATGGTCGTTTCTCAGGTGGTTCGTCAGGTCTTTCGATTGGTCACGTTTCTCCTGAAGCTGCTGAAGGTGGTGCAATTGGTTTGGTTGAAGATGGTGATTTGATCGAAATCGATATTCCAAATCGTACGATTAATTTAGCTGTAGATGATGCAACTTTGGCTGCTCGTCGTACTGCACAAGAGGAAAAAGGTTGGCATCCTGCTGAACCACGTCCTCGTAAGATTTCTAAAGCATTAAAAGCCTATGCGATGCATACCACAAGTGCATCGAAAGGTGCTGTACGCGAAATCTAAGTTTTAAACTTTATTTACATCATTAAAGCACTCACAAGCTGGGTGCTTTTTTATTATATTGACTGAATTGATTCAATTTTATTAGATTTTGGGATATTGATCATTGTTAAAGGAATTGTTATAAATTTTTCGTGATCTGATTTAGATTATTTTTTTCAGCATCTCCAGTCAATGAATGGTATGCTTGAACGAGTTTCACTCACATTATCTTTTTATTTATTCAGTGCTTTTTAGAGGCCCTCACATGTCACTGTTACGCCGTTGGTTTGATCCAATCCGATCGAGTTGGTTTTACCAGAAACCTGTTCGACAAGAGGTGTTATCTACGGAGCAAGGGCTGAGTATTTATTTGCGTTTGGATGATGTTTATAGTTATCTTGCGGTTCAGCAATTGCCGCAATTAGAAGAAATTTTGAATGATGATTTGAAACCATTGAAAGTCATTATTTCCAATACTTCAGCAGAACCCCCCAATGGCATGTCCATAGAAGAATGGCGCAATTATAGTTTAGAAGATGCCAGAATATTAGCCAACCAACATCGTTTTAGTTATGATGATGAAAAACCAGAACAACCTAGCGCAGAAGCATTACAACAAGCGGAAATAATTCTTAGAAATACACCGCTGACAGGTCAGAACTTTCTTTATTTACTCGAAGATGTGTTTCATATGTTGTGGCAACAGCAATATGGCAAATTGCGTACATTGTACGTGATGGCGAGTAAGCATCAAAAACTACAAAGTTTTCCAGAACGAATTTTTGATCAGACCCCAGTTTTAGAAAGTTATTTTGAGTTTGGTGGGCGTAAATATCATGCGGTTGATGATTTATTACGTTTAACCCGTCGTTTAAAACAGCAAAAACTATTGATTGATAATCCTATTTTCCTGATCAATCACATTGAATGGCGTGAGCATTTGATGAGTGATGCCGAAGAGCTTGCTGAAATTCAAGCGATGCACCCAGAGTTGGATTTATATATTGCTTTAGAAGACCCGATTAGTTGGTTGTTATTGGCTTATATCAAAGAAGAATTGGCAAATTATTATAATATTCAATTGAATTTGCACCCTTTAAGTTATCACGGTCGGGACTTTTTTGATTGGAGTTTAGCGACGCGTCTTTCTAAACGGACAGAAGTCAAATTCACGCCATTCTGTCGTCCAACTGCGGACAGTACACTCAATATGGCACGACTTTATTATAGTGTGCCTGAAGAACAACGTATTGATGCGATGTACGACATTTTACAAGCAGTGTGGACCAAAGGACGTGATTTATCCTTTAAAGCGCATGTGCAGCAAATTCAGCAGGATTTGGGGATCGAAAAACTGACTGATGAGGATGTGGAAGCCTTATTAAAAACTAATGATCAATTGTGTGCTGAGAAGCATCAACCTGATTTTCCTGTTTTAGAATTGCGTATTGAAGGAAAACGTTACGTATTTAATAGTTTATATCGTGTTTGGATGATTGAAAGTATTTTCAGTAATGTGTTAGAACAGAAGTATAAAGCAGAAAATGAGCAAGAAAGAGCTCAACACATCACGCAAGATCAGGATATAGAAGAAACCAATGATGAAAAAAGAGAAATGTGAATCTTTAGAGCAAGTCCGTGATCGCATTGATCATTTAGATCAAGAATTGATAGAGTTAATAGCAACACGTCAATATTATGTCGATCAAGCTGTTCGATTTAAGCGTACAGCTGAAGATGTACAATCTCCTGAACGTGTACAACAAGTGATTAATAAAGTTCGTCAAAAGGCGCTTGATGTCGGGACAAATCCTGATTTAGTTGAGATGTTGTATCGCGAAATGATTCAGCATTTTATTCAACGAGAATTAAAAGAGATTCGTCCTTAATATTGAGCGTATTGTTTTTGATTGAGCAAATCGCTCACATTGATCAGAAGTATAAACAGGAAAATAGCCATGTCTGGCATTCGCATTGCAGGTGAAAGAGAACGTAGCGCTACAGGAAATAATAAAAGATTGTCACGTGCAGAATTGAATGAAATTAAACGTGCAATAGAAATCGAAAATTCAAAAGCAAAACGCCGTGGGAAAATTCCAAAACCTGCACAAGTTGTTCGTTTTCATTGTGGGTGTAATTGCTTTTCGATTCATGTTTTATAGTCATATAAATTTAGCCTCAACTTTTTATTGAGGTTCTCTCCTAAAAACAGTGATTTTTCAGCTTTTCACTTTGACGTAGCATTGCTTCAGAATATTGAGGTGATGACGTTATGATGGGTTTTGTAATTGCTGTATTTGGCATTGCAGGAATGATTAAAGGGACGATTGGTTTAGGTTTACCTGCTGTGTCGATGGGTTTATTAAGCTTAGTGATTAGTCCTTTCCAAGCAGCGACTTTATTGATTATTCCCTCAATGGTGACCAATTTTTGGCAACTCTTTGCCGAAGGCAATGTTTGGCGTTTAGTGCGCCGTTTTTATCCCTTATTACTCGGAATTATCATTGGTTCAATTTGGAGTATTTTTCCAACCTTAGGACATTCACAGAGTGGTTTTCAGAGTGAAGCTTTATTGGGGGGGATGTTAGCGCTCTATGGATTGTATGGGCTATTTTCCAAAAGCATGCCCAATCTTGCACCACATGAAAAATGGCTTTCTCCGATCATGGGTTATCTAGGTGGTGCTTTGACCGTTGCAACAGGTGTGGTGGTGATTCCCGTTGTACCTTATTTGCAATCCTTACAACTCAAACGTGATGATTTAGTTCAATCTTTGGGTTTGGCTTTTACGGTTTCAACAATTTGTTTGGCGGTATTTCTTCATTTAAATCCAGTGGAAAATACGCCTATTGATTATAAATTATCTCTTATTGCACTCGTTCCTGCATTGATTGGAATGTGGGTGGGAACCAAGATTCGTTATCGCATTCCAGAGCAAAAATTTCGTAAAGTATTCTTTTGTGGCTTGGTGATTTTTGGTTTGTATTCAGTGTTTCATCAGTTTTGTGTGATTTAAACTTGAGGATTTGAAAGGGGGGAGGTTTTTTATTTTAAAAGCCCCTCATCCTAACCTTCTCCCAAAGGGAGAAGGGACTCCAAATACGCTTTTAAATATGTTTTGCATCTAAAATTTCTGACTGATGTCAAAAGTTTAATCCAAAATCAATTTTGCTTTCTGTGAAATTAAAAATTGGGCGAAGTGTTGATATGCTGTTGGTAGTTGATCAAAATTTTGAGCTGCCAACAGTAATTCACGTTTTGCCCATTCTCCAACCAATTCAATTTGATAAAAATCATAGAGGTGATTTAAACGTTGTGCTGCGCGTTTTGGCATAACAGCTACACCAACGCCACTGGCAACCACTTGAGCAATCGCAGCGAAGTTGGGTAGTCTAAGACGATATTGAATCGCACAATTGAGTAATTTCGCTTGATTTTCAATAGATTGTTGCAACGAGTGATACTGCATCAAACCTACAAATGGATAGCTGAGAATGTCAGCCAATTGCAATTGTTTGGTTTCTTTAAGCTGATGATTCGGTGGGCAAATCAGCACCAAGGGATCATCAGAAAATTCTAAAGTTTGTAATTGATGATGATTAAAGAAGCTCGAAATTAAACCAAGTTTAGCAACGCCTTTTTCGATATTTTGGATAATATCACTACTTTCAGCTTCTTGTAGGTCGATCTGAATATGCGGATTTTCGACTAAATACTGGGGCAGGAGTAGGGGAAGATATTCACTCTGTGCGGAAGAATTACACCACAAGGTCATTTGCGTGGTTTGACCCTTAGCAAAGGCTGACATGGCTTGTTCAAGCTTGTTACCTTGTTGGATTAGCAATAATGATTGTTCCGCAAATGTCTGTCCTGCAAGTGTCAGTTTGACACCCGAAGCATGGCGCGTAAAAAGTTGTGTTGAGTATTGTTGTTCGAGTTTTTTAATGCGTTCACTGGCTGCTTGTAATGAGATAAATGAACGCTCTGCACCTTTGGTTAGGCTACCTGTATCCACAATATTGAGGAAGAGTTGTAGATCAAAAAAGTCTAGGCGCATGGTGGTCATTGGGCGAGTGATTTTTATCATTATAGCTGAGTTAATTCACAGATAATGGTGTTGTTACTCATATCTATCTGCTGTTTTGTGATTAAAAAAGCATCTGTTTTATTTATTATATGTTATCATAAGTCTCAAATGAGATACAAAAGTGTGAGTAATATTATGACTTCACAAACTTCTATGTTGCATGTACGAATTGATGATGAAACTAAACTACAAGCACAGCAAGCTTTGAAAGCAATGGGATTATCTGTTTCTGACGCTGTCCGAATTTTTTTAACTCGTGTTGTTGCTGAACAAGCCATTCCATTCGATGTACGTGTACCGAATACTCAAACTGTCGCGGCAATGAATGAAGCAGATGAGTTGATTAAAAAGAAAAAAGCACGTTTTGAAACTGTAGAAGAGTTGTTCAATGAGCTCGAACAAAACAATGAAAAATAAGCGAGCTGTCTTAGTGAGTTATTCTGACAAGGTTCAAAATATAAACCGATAAATTCATGTGATATTTTATTCAAAACCTCAACAAAAAAGCTCCCTCAGGAGCTTTTTTAACATTTGTTGATGCGATTACATCAATTTCACGCCTTGCTGACCCGCAGGGGTAACTTTGAAAATTTCCACTTCAAAAGTAATATTTTTACCTGCCAATGGATGGTTGAAATCCACTTCAGTAATGTCTTCGCCCACAGTTTTGATCACACCAAATAAGCTTTGTTTGGCTTTATCTTCAAACTCCATCATGTGACCTTCAACAGGACGCTGTTCGAATTTTACAGTGTCAAATTTTTGCACATTCTCAGGATTCCAAGGGCCGAAAGCATCTTCAGGAGGAAGACTTACGGTACGACGGTCGCCTGCACGAAGACCAAATAAGGCTTTTTCAAAACCTGGCAATAAACTGCCATCGCCCATGACTAAGCTCACAGGCTCTTCACGGCTACGGGTATTGTCAATTTCAACGCCATTTTCGATCGCAACAGAAAAATGAAGATCTACTTTTGAACCATCCGCAACGCGGGTTTCTTCATTCGGATTAATAATTTCGTCAGTCATTTTGCGCTTTCCGCATTTTGAATACGTTTCTTTTCTAAAAAGAAAGTATCAATTAACAATAAAATGGTGCCTAAGGTGATCGCACTATCTGCAATATTGAATGCAGGAAAGTGATGGTTTTGGTAAAACACATGAATGAAATCGACCACATAACCTAAGCTGATACGATCAATCAAATTACCGATCGCACCACCAAGAATCAAAGCAATGGCCATCGGTAAAACCACCGTACTTTTTGGCATACGCATCAGCCAAAAAATAAAGATGATCGACACAATGCCTGCTAGACCCGTAAATAAATAATGTTGCCATCCACCTGCATCGGACAAAAAGCTAAAGGCTGCGCCGTAATTGTGTAGCAATGTCCAATTTAAAAAGGGCAATACAGGTACAGGATCTGCATAAGTCAGATGTGTACTTGCAATGTTTTTTGTCCACTGATCAATAATGATGGCGAGGACAGAAAGTCCAAGCCACATTAAATTGTGTGGATAAAACTGGAATAAACCCTTTTTATTCTGTGGATTAGGCATATTTTCTCTCTTCGCCTTGACCTGTAGGAAGGTTGATAATACAACGAGCACACAGTCCTGGATGTTCAAGATGTGTATTTACATCTGGAAGCACATGCCAGCAACGCGCACATTTTTCACCTTCAGCCGCCGACACTTGAACACGTAAACCTTCAAGATCAGTGGCTTCACCTTGTGCAGCATCAAAGTCTTTTACAATCACAGTTGAAGTGATCAAGACAAAGCGCAATTCATCACCGAGTTGATCCAATACTGCTTTTAACTCAGGATTTGCCCAAAGTTCTACTTTGGCAGACAGGTTAGAACCGATCAATTTGGCATTACGTGCTGCTTCGATTTGTTTGTTCACGGCTGATTTAACCGTGATCAAGGTTTGCCAATCTGCTTCTGAGATCAAGTTCGCAGTTGATGCCACTGGAATATCATACCATTCCGCAGTAAACACATACTTTTCAGACTGTTCTGGAATCAACGGCCATGCTTCCTGTGCTGTGAAGCTCAAGATTGGTGACATCCAACGTACAAAGGCTTGAACCAAATGATACAAGGCAGTTTGTGCAGAATGACGTGCTTGTGAATCCGCTTTAGTGGTGTACTGACGGTCTTTGATGATGTCTAAGTAGAAACCACCTAAGTCATTGATACAGAAATTGGTCAAAGCATTGGTGACGATATGGAAGTTCATATCTTCATAAGCTTGCTGAATGGTTTTCTGTACATCAGCCGCACGTTGCAGGATGTATTGATCAAGCGCGATCAATTGATCTACAGGCAAGCAGTCTGTCGAAGGTTTGAAACCATTTAAGTTCGCCAACAGGAAACGTAAAGTATTACGGATACGACGGTAACCATCAGACGCACGGCTGAAGATTTCTTTACCTGCCGTCATTTCATAACGGTAATCCGCAGAAGCAATCCAGAAACGTAAACCATCTGCGCCCATATCTTTGATGATGTCTTGCGGGGTAATGATATTCCCGATTGATTTAGACATCTTGCGACCTTTCTCATCTACAACGAAACCGTGAGTAAGAAGGGCTTTATATGGTGCACGTTTGTTGATCGCAATTGATGTTAACAATGACGATTGGAACCAACCACGATGCTGGTCAGAACCTTCAAGATACAAATCCGCAGGATCTTGCAATTCTTCACGTTCACGAAGTACTGCATAATGCGTTGTACCTGAGTCGAACCATACGTCTAAGGTGTCACGTACTGCATTGTACTGTTCCGCATCTGCACCGATAAATTCAGCAGCATCACGGTTATACCAACCGTCAATACCTTCTTGCTCGATCAGTTTCGCAACTTCTTCGATCAATTCAGGGGTGCGTGGATGCAACTCATTGGTGTCTTTATGCACGAAGAATGGGATTGGCACACCCCAAGTACGTTGACGTGAAATACACCAGTCTGGACGACCTTCGATCATTGATTGGATACGGTTTTTACCCCAGTCAGGGACAAAGCCGATCTCATTTTCAATCGCATTCAAAGCGTCTTGACGTAAGCCTTTATTGTCCATGCTGATAAACCATTGTGGTGTTGCACGGAAAATAATTGGTGTTTTATGACGCCAGCAGTGTGGGTAGCTGTGCATGATTGGCACATGCGCCCAAAGCTTGTTGCTTTCGCTCAATGCTGCAATGATTTGTGGATTGGCTTTGTAAATGTGCTCGCCTGCAAAAATCGGTGCAGTCGGTAAATACACACCATTACCGCCAACTGGATTGTCCACTTTTAAGTTGTATTGTAAGCCAACTTTATAATCGTCCACACCATGACCAGGGGCTGTATGTACCGCACCTGTACCACTGGTCGCGATCACGTGTTCACCCAAAATCACAGGCACTTGACGCTCTGCAAGCAATGGATGTTGCAGTTTTAAATTCTCAAGTTTTGCACCGACAAAGTCCGCCAATACTTTTGGATTTTCAAGTTTGTAACGTTCACATGCAGACTCAACCAGATCTTTAGCCAAGATTAAGTTTTGTGTACCACGTTCAGTTTGGACTTCAACCAATTGATATTCAATTTCAGCATGCAGAGCAACCGCCTGGTTCGCAGGAAGCGTCCAAGGCGTAGTTGTCCAGATCACGATGTCTGTAGGATTGGATACAGTCACACCAACTTTTGCAGATAGATCAGCAAGATCAACCACACCGAAACCGACATCAATTGCATCAGATTTTTTATCTTTATAGTCAACTTCAGCTTCAGCCAGTGAAGAACCACAGTCCAGACACCAGTTGACTGGTTTAAGACCAGGTTCGATATGACCTGCTTTGGCAATTTCACCCAATGAGCGAACGATGTCCGCTTCTTGTTTGAAGTTCATGGTCAAATAAGGTTTGTCCCAATCACCAAACACGCCCATACGTACGAAATCTTTTTTCTGTAATTCGATTTGTGTATTGGCATATTCACGGCAGGCTTTACGGAAAGTTGATGCATCAACTTTAACGCCCACTTTACCGACTTTTTCTTCAACTTTCAGTTCGATTGGTAGACCGTGACAGTCCCAACCTGGTACGTATGGCGCATCAAAACCATCCATGACACGGCTTTTAATGATGATATCTTTCAGGACTTTATTGACCGCATGACCTAAATGGATCTGACCGTTTGCATACGGAGGGCCGTCATGAAGCACATATTTTTTCTTGCCAATACGCGATGCACGAATCTGCTGATAAATGTTGTCGGCATACCACTCTTCCAACCATTTCGCTTCACGTACTGCGAGATTTGCTTTCATCGCAAATTCAGTACCTGGTAGATTCAGCGTAGATTTATAATCCACAGCATTTTCAGGAGTTTGCTTATCGCTCATGCAAGTTGTCTTCCAATATTATCAGCACCATTGCTGACGCGTTTTTACAATAAAAAATCGGGTTTAAAAAGGAAATTTGGGGGTGTTTTTACGAAACTCAAGCAGTCGCTCGACATCATCATCAATTCCCGCTTGTAGCGCTTCAAGAGATGGGTAATTTAATTCACCATGTAAATAGTCGAGGAAAGTGACCCGCATCAACAGACCATACAGATTAGCAGAAACATCAGGAAAATGTACTTCTAATCGCCATTCTGGATGTTCCTGTTTAATCGCTGGGCGCGTACCGACATGACCTGCACCATACAGTGCATTTTCTTGGTAACCCTGAACGCCCAATTTAGCAGGATTGTCTGCTTTAACTTTGTCGGTCAATGACAGGGTTTCACACACCACATCCACGCCATAAATACCATTAAGACATGGACGATGGCGTCCCATGCGCACATTAATGGTTGGGAAATTCAGCGTGCGCCCAATTTGATCGCCATATTGCACACGACCGGTCATGCTATAAGGACGACCCAACAATTTTGCAGCCAGTGATAAATCACCTGCTTGTAAGACTTGGCGAATACGGGTCGAACTGACACGTTCACCATTAAAATCAACTGTATTTAAGTTGGTGACAGCAAAGCCATATTGTTTTAAAAATTCGCTGTTGCCCTGACGGTTTTTTCCAAAATGAAAATCATCACCCAATACCAAGCTTTGTGCATTCAGTTGATTTTTCAGTAAATCAGCAAATTCTTCAGCGCTTAAACTACGGAATTGATTGTCAAATTTAGCAATCGCAATATAGTCCACACCCAGCTCAGTTAAATATTCTACTTTTTCTCTGAGTGACGTAATACGTGGCGGTGCTTCATAGCCTTTAAAGAACTCTAAAGGTTGAGGCTCAAAAATCATCACCAAGGTTTTTAAATTTTGTGTTTTGGCAACGTCTTTCAGTTGTGAAACCATGGCTTGATGTCCCAAATGGACACCATCAAAATTGCCGATCGTCACTGCGGTCGGAGGCAATTGAAAATTCGGTGCTAAGGCATTTAGACGTAACAGCTGCATGATTTCAAAATAAGCTTAAAATTTGAAAGGTATATATTGCCATATTCTCACAGTTTCGTCTTTGTTGTTGTGTTTTTATCCAGAAAAAATTATTGATAATTTATTTTATATCAGAAAAATTGATTCATTTTATAAAAACAAATCAATTTTATTTATTAATAGTGGCTTTTATAATCAATTTATCTGCTGAAATGAGGATGAAGCGATGCAAAAGCCATTTTATCAATTGAATCAAACGCGAGACGTGATTCGTCAGTTTACCCCAAATTGGTTCACCATGACTATGGGTACTGGTGTGGTTGCCTTGATCATATCTGAATTTCCTTTTGCACATGAGTTATTTTGGGCATTAGGTACAGGCTTATGGCAATTCAATACTTTATTATTTTGTGCATTTAGTATGCTCTATATTTTACGTTGGCTGATTTATCCTCATGAAGCACGGCAGATTTTTTCTCATTCAAGTATGGCACTGTTTTTAGGGGCGATACCGATGGGACTCGCGACAGTGATCAATGGTTTTTTAAAATATGGTATTGCGCTTTATGGTGATGTTGCGGTGCAAATTGCGCAAAGCTTGTGGTATCTCGATGCAATTTTGGCTGTACTGATCGGAATCATTGTGCCATTTTTCATGTTCAGTCAACAAAAGCATGAGTTACAGACTATGACTGCGATGTGGTTATTGCCAATTGTAGCATGTGAGGTTGCTGCAACTTCAGGTGGTTTATTATTGGCACATTTACCTGCAGGACAGGAAGCGGTTGGGATTCTATTTGCCAGTTATGTATTGTGGGGCATGTCTGTATTACCCGCTTTTGGAATTTTGAGCATTTTAATGTTGCGTTTGGCATTGCATCAATTACCAAGTAAAGAGTTGGCGATCACAGGTTGGTTGGCTTTAGGACCGATTGGTACAGGGGCTTTGGCATTGTTGGTTTTAGGAGCACAAGCACCACAGGTTTTAGCCTTTATTCAGATGCAACAATTGGGTGTGTTCTTCCAAAATGCAGGCATCGTGGCAAGCTTTATCTTACTTGGTTTTGGGATTTGGTGGTTTGCCATCGCGATTTTAACCACACTGAAACATGCTGCCAAAGATTTACCATTTAACCTCGGTTGGTGGGGTTTAACATTCCCATTGGGTGTGTTTACTTTGGCAGTGTTAAATCTAGGTCATCAAATCCATGTTGATTTCATTATCAATAGTGGCTTGGCATTTGCTGCAATATTGATGTTGCTTTGGATTATGGTGATGGCGAAAACGTTGAAAGGAATATACCAAGGTCATTTATTCTTTTCTCCATGTTTAAAGGCATTGTTGGAGAGAGAGCAGGCTTAGTGGTTGATTAGCAAGTTATTTAAAAGCAATCCAAAAGTTATTTAGATGATTTAAAAACATCAAAGCCCTTAGTCATTTTATGTTAAGGGCTTTTTTGATTGTAATTCATTTGAGTTTGAAGCAATTATTCTTATTTTTAAATTCTTAATTCTTTGATCTAAGTATGAATTGTGAAATAAAAAAGCAGCCTTTCAGCTGCTTAAAATAGTTTAAATTTATTATTCTGATTTGTCTTTTAAGCTAAAGAACCAGTTCAAGATCAAGGCTGCAAACGTTGCAGTACCAATCCCACCTAAGTTGAAATCGCCGAACTGAAGGGCAAAGTCACCTGTACCTAAAATGATCGTAACGGCTGCAACCATCAAGTTCTTATTTTTGGAAAAATCAACTTTGTTTTCGATCCAGATTTTCGCCCCTGCAATGGTAATCAAACCAAAGACCACGATGGAAGCACCCGTCAAAATCGCCGTAGGAATAGTATGAATCACTGCACCAAACTTCGGAGAAAAACCTAAGAAAATGGCAAAAACACCTGCAATCACAAAGACTATCGTTGAGTAGACACGGGTTACTGCCATGACACCAATGTTCTCACCATAGGTGGTCATACCAGGCGCACCGACACCACCAGAAAGCGTTGTTGCAATACCATCAGCAACAAAGGCTTTACCAATGTGTGGATCTAGGTTTTCACCTGTCATGGCACTGACAGCTTTGATGTGACCTAAGTTTTCAGCCACTAAAATCAAGGCAATCGGGGCAATAATCAACATGGCATTGACATCAAAAACAGGTGCGTGGAAAGTTGGCGTACCAAACCAAGCTGCTTCTTGAATCGGGGTAAAGTTAATCGGTGTACCATTTCCCATGACATTAGACACAATGAAATAGATCAAATAAGCCAATAATAAACCGACCAATAATAATAGACGTTGCAATAAACCTTTGGTGAAAACAGCAATTGAACCCATACATAGTACGGTGACCAATGCCATCCACATATTAAAGTTATTGCCAGCAACACCTTTGACGGTGACGGGTGCAAGGTTTAAACCGATGATCATGACCACAGCACCTGTAACCACAGGCGGCATGAGCTTTTCAATCCATTTGGTTCCTGTTGCCATGACAATAAAGCCGAAAATCGCATACAAAATACCGCATGCCATGATCCCGCCCGCAGCATGTGCAATATTCAGATTGGCTGCGCCTGTACCAGAAGCTGCATAACCTGTTGCTGCAATCACCACACCAATAAAAGCAAAACTAGACCCTAAATAACTTGGAACTCGTCCACCGGTCATGATGAAGAACAAGATGGTACAAATCCCTGACATTAAAATCGCAAGGTTCGGATCAAAACCCATTAAAAATGGTGCGAGTACAGTGGCACCAAACATGGCAAATGCATGTTGAATCCCCAAGACTACACTTTGCGCAGGGGGTAAATATTCATTGGTTCCTACAGGTCTTGCATCGATGCTGCCAGTATAAGGACGCCATTTGGGAAACCAGTTGGACATAAAATGAGCACTCGAAAGACAAATTGGACACATCATACGCTTGTTTGAAGTCAGTTTTAATCATTTTAGTCAAACTAAGGGCTTGCATTTATTAGGGAAAATTGGTGTTTTATACCAAGTGGTCAAATAATTAAAATGTGTTAATAAGTAAAATCAAAGTATTAAAAATTGTAAATGTGAAAACATACTCGAATTGAATATTTTGCAATTGCTTAATTTTTTTTCATCCAAATGTTTGGTGATTTTATTTTTATTGATGCAGTCGACATTTTTTTAACTTTATAAGTAAAAACGAGAAATATACTGGATATTTCTCGTTTAAATTTAGAACAATTAGATCAACCTGTATTACGTAGACCTGCCGCGATCCCTGCAATACTGACCATGAGTGCATGATCGACAGGCGTATGTTCAGCTTGCTTTTCAGCCAAATAGGCACGACGACGTTTCATTAATTCAGCTTGCAATAAATGTAGCGGTAATAAGTACGGTTTACGCACACGCATGGCTTGGTCTAATACTTCATTTGAACTAAGAAGTTTAGATTCGCCTTTCATTGCCAATAAAGTTTGTACGGCATCATGTAAGCGTTGGCGTAATTCAGCACCGAGTACTTTTAAGTCTTCGTCATCAGTCAGATGTGCTTCATAATATAAGGCAATATTAGAATCTGCTTTAGATAGTACCATTTCCAACATGTCGATCAAGGTTTGGAAATATGGCCACTCTGCCAACATTTCATCTAAAACTGCTTTTTGACCTTGACCAATCACTTGGTTAATTGCTGCACCTGTTCCGAGCCAAGCAGGGAGCATTAAACGGATTTGAGTCCATGCAAATACCCACGGAATAGCACGTAGCGATTCAATGCCACCACTGACTTTACGTTTTGCAGGGCGTGAACCAAGTGGTAACATTTGTAGTTCAAGTTCTGGTGTGACAGTACGGAGATATTTCACAAAATGCGGATTTTCACGCACCGTTTGACGATAAACCTGTACCGATAAATCAGTCATGGTATGCATCAAATCACGCCATTCTTGCTTTGGTTCAGGCGGTGGTAATAATGTCGCCTCAAGTGTCGCAGCGGCGTAAATTTCTAAATTCTGTAAGGCAATTTCTTCTAGACCGAATTTAAAGCGGATCATCTCACCTTGTTCAGTGACACGAATCGCCCCTGAAATTGAACCCGGTGGTTGCGAGAATAAAGCTTGTTGTGTCGGTGCACCACCACGACTGATTGAGCCGCCACGTCCATGGAATAAGGTCAATTGAACGCCGTGTTGTTTGGCAACAGCTGTTAATTCTTCCTGTGCGCGATACTGTGCCCAGTTGGCTGACATGAAGCCTGCATCTTTGGCAGAATCCGAGTAACCAATCATCACTTCATGTTTACCTTGAATATGCTGTTTATACCAATGCATATTGAATAAGGTATTCATGGTGTCGGCAGCACCATCCAAGTCTTTGAGTGTTTCAAATAATGGCACAACACGTAAAGGATGCTCGATGCCTGCTTCTTTTTGTAGCAATAAAACCGCCAACACATCACTGGCATATTCTGCCATCGAAATGATGTATGCGCCTAAACTTTCTTTTGGCTGTTCTGCCAAGGTACGCATCGTAGCAAAGACTTCTTGTACATCTGGATGCTGAATCAAGCTACCCGCAGGTTCATTTAAATGTTTCGGTAACAATGGACGCTTGCTTTGTAATTCTTGAATCAAGAAGTTTTGACGGGCTTGTTCAGTCCACGTTTCAAAATTGCCGAGTCCCAGATATTCGGTAATTGCTGAGATCGCTTGACGATGACGCCCCGATTCTTGACGAATATCCAATTTCAGTAATTCAATACCGAAACAATTTACACGGTAGATAAAGTCGAGCAATTTACCATTGGCAATTTCGGGTAAATTACATGCCATCAATGAGCGATAGCAAAGTAATAATGGTTGTAATAACTCATCTTTATGACGAATGATTAAACTGCGATCCACATCTGAATGCAGTCCACGCAATTTATCTGCAAGCCATTGACGTGTTGCTTTTAAGCGTTCGCGAGTTGAGCGCAAATATTCACGATACGGTTCTGGGTGGGTTTTACCTAAAGCTTGAGTGAGTTCATTTGAACAGGCTTCAATCGACAATTCCCAACGTAGGTCTTCAATGTCACGGACATATAAGTCAGCGGCTTTCCAACGCGATAACCATAGTACTTCTTGGGTAATGTGATGTTTTACATTCGGGTTACCATCACGGTCACCGCCCATCCAAGAGGCAAAACGAATTGGGGAAATATCTAAAGGAAGTGGTTTTTCACAGTTGTCTTGTACCAGACCATCTAACTCACGAATGAATTTCGGTACTGCATTCCACAGGGTTTGCTCAATTGTGGTGAAGCCCCATTTTGCTTCATCGACAGGCGTCGGACGGTGCTGACGAATTTCATCGGTTTGCCATGCAGAAACGATCAGCTGTTTTAAATCTTCCAGTACTGCTACACGTTGTTTAGGTGTCAGTTTTTGCTGATCAAAAGTCGATAGGCAATTGTTAATGCCATCATATTTTTGAATCAGGGTACGACGACTCACTTCTGTCGGATGTGCAGTCAGTACCAGTTCAATTTTAAGTTCACAAATTTGTTGATACAGTTGTGTTGTGCTGATGTTCTTATTTTTAAATTGTTCAAACAGTGGAATTAATACGTTCGGCGAAGGTTGAGCTTCTTCAAACTCACTTTGGCGACGGCTACGTACCACGTGATATTGTTCTGCGATATTGGCAAAGTTTAAGAAGTGTGAAAATGCACGGGTCAGTGGCAAGATTTCATCATCTTTTAGATTGAGAAACAGTTGTTCAAGTTGTTTTTCTGCCTCAATTTGACCATCTCGTGCGCCTTTGGCTAATGCACGAATTTGTTCAATTTGATTAAACAAATCTTGTCCTGCATGTTCCTTTAATGTTTCGCCTAAAAGGTTTCCGAGTAAGCGTACATCTTCACGCAGTGGAGCATCAATTTGTTGAATCATCTGTCACTCTCCAGTTCTTGTTCTTTCGACTATAACTCGATTTGTTCACATTCCAAGTGACTCCCTACAAAAGTATGTAAAGGACTGTATAAGAAGTCAGCAGTGATATATTTCAGCTCGGAGCTAATGTCTAAATTACAGGTATTTCATTGCCTATTTTTAAATTGATTTTCTTCATTAAACATAGGTCAATAGATTGATATATGCTTCGAGTATGCCTGAAACAAGAATTAGAGATTATTTAGTTTTTTAATAGTTCGATCAGGCTTTATATTTCAACATAAATAAATCAATACTTTCACGAATAATCTGCTGGGCTTCTTCGGGTGTTGGCGATGGGCGAATACCGAGTAGCACTTCATGATGGCGTACACCAAGTAGTAAGGACAGCATTAAATTCATTTGTTTTTCGAGTACATCTGCTTTGATAAATTTTAGTGTCGTTGCTTGTTCAAAAAAATCGAGCCAGACATCGGACATTCTTTTGTGAGATGCAGTATAAAAACGCATGGCTAAAGGGTTGTTTTCACTCGCCAATTCTAAAAGTAAATGTTCAAGTTTGATGGCTTCAGGCAAGTTGATCACATTCATTGTCAATTCACAAGCTTGGTAAAACGATGCTTGAAAGTCACTATTTTCAGTTAAACGCAATGGGCGAGCGCTGATCGATTCTTCACAGGTTTGTTCAATGGCGCAGGTAAATAAAGTCTCTTTGTCTTGAAAATGGTTATATACCGTAAGTTTGGTCACGCCTGCTTCTTGAGCAATACGATTCATACTGGAACCGTGATAGCCCAATTTTAAAAACAGCATTTTTGCTGCTTCTACAATATGTTTGCGTTTTTCTAAGTCCTTTGGACGTCCAACAGTTGTTTGCACAATAATTTCCAAAAAAACAAAAGTGGTCAATTACAAGATACCGTATTCACAATTATTGTACCATGCAGTATATTAATTAAAAAATGAACAATTGAAGTTTTGTTGCATTTTACAGATGAAATGCCATTCGAGCTTCACTCGTCATTCTATTTTGCCCTAAAAAATGCATTTGAATAAGAGCCTTGCCTATGCGTAGTCTAAATTTGATGGTCACAAGCTTGTTGATCTTGTGTAGTGTCACCGTAGTGGGGTGTAGCAAACCTGCACCTGAAGCAGAACAAATTCCATTGGTGATGGTTGCTCAACCTGCAACTTCACATGAAGATCAAAAAAGTTATGCAGGTGAGGTGCAAGCAAGACAACAAACGGCATTGGCATTCCGAGTCGGTGGGCAAATTACTGAACGTTATATCGATGTCGGTGATCGTGTCAAAGTTGGACAAGTTTTGGCAAAACTCGATGTCAAAGATGCACAGTTACAATTGAACTCAGCCAAAGCACAGCTTGAAAGTGCGCAATCGGCAGCCAAAGTTGCAGCGGATGAATTTAAACGCTTTCAACAATTGCTTCCGATCAATGCTGTGAGTCGCTCACAATATGATGCAGTTAAAAATCAATATGATTCGGCACAGGCAAGCTTAAAGCAAGCACAGTCTAACTATGATGTATCCGCCAATCAAACTGGCTATAACCAATTGATCGCCAATAAAAATGGGGTAATTACGCAACGCAATATTGAAGTAGGGCAAGTGATTTCAGCAGGGCAAGCAGCGTATCAATTGGCAATTGATGGTGACCGTGAAGTGGTCATCGGTGTACCTGAGCAAGCGATTTCAGAGATTAAAGTGGGGCAAAATGCATGGATTACTTTGTGGTCTAAACCGCAAGATAAGTTTGCTGCCTATGTTCGAGAAATTTCGCCTGCAGCAGATCAATCACGTACTTTTAGTGTCAAAGTGGCTTTGAAAGAAGGGCAGTCAGCGATTCAATTGGGGCAAAGTGCGCGGGTATTCTTTAATCAAAATATTCAAAATGTGTTAAGTGTTCCACTTTCAAGTGTATCTTCAAATACTGATCAGCCTTATGTTTGGGTGGTAAATTCAGATCAAACCATTCATAAAGTGAATGTGAGCTTGGGTGCGTATGGTCGTGACAGTGTTCCTGTTTTGAGCGGTTTAAATGCAGGGCAATGGGTGGTTGTTGGTGGCGTGCATTTATTACGTGAAAAGCAAAAAATTAAACCGATAGATCGTGAAAATCGTGCTGTAACTATTCAAAAAGGAGCATGAGCATGAGTCTATTTCACTCCTTTAATTTGTCTGAATGGGCACTCAAAAATAAAGGTTTGGTGCTTTATTTTATGATCTTACTCGGTATCGTCGGGCTATTTTCCTATTCAAAACTCTCTCAAAGTGAAGACCCACCGTTTACCTTTAAAGTGATGGTGGTACAGACCTATTGGCCAGGTGCGACAGCGCAAGAAGTGTCTTTACAAGTCACCGATAAGATTGAAAAAGAATTGATGAGTACAGGCATGTACGACAAGATCATGGCGTACTCACGTCCAGGTGAGTCGATGGTCATGTTTATGGCAAAAGATTCATTAAAATCAAGTCAGATTCCTGATGTTTGGTATCAAGTCCGTAAAAAAGTTGGTGACATCAAAACTCAGCTTCCCTCAGGCGTTCAAGGCCCATTTTTTAATGACGAATTTGGCGATACCTTCGGCAATATCTATGTACTCACAGGCAAAGATTATGATTATGCCACTTTGAAAGAATATGCAGACCGCTTACAGCTTCGTTTACAACGGGTTAAAGATGTCAGCAAAGTGAATTTGGTTGGTTTGCAAGATCAAAAAATCTGGATTGAATTGTCTAATACCAAGGCTGCGCAAATGGGCATTCCTGTTACGACGATTCAAGCTGCTTTGGCAAAACAAAATAGTGTCAATAATGCAGGTTTTTTTGAAACGGGAACTGATCGTATTCAAGTCCGTGTCAGTGGTGCCTTACATAGCGTTGATGATCTGAAAAAGATGCCGTTATTGGTTGGTGATAAAACCATTCAATTGGGCGATGTAGCAGAAGTCTATCGTGGTTTTAGTGATCCTGCGCAACCGCGTATGCGCTTTAATGGTGAAAATGGTATCGGGCTCG
Source organism: Acinetobacter wuhouensis (assembly GCF_001696605.3). Taxonomy (NCBI): domain Bacteria; kingdom Pseudomonadati; phylum Pseudomonadota; class Gammaproteobacteria; order Moraxellales; family Moraxellaceae; genus Acinetobacter; species Acinetobacter wuhouensis. Next base: position 68,910 of record NZ_CP031716.1, read on the forward strand.
CCGTGTCGATGCGTAAAGGTGGTGACATCATTGCCTTAGGGAAAAACTTAGAAACAGAATTCCAAACTTTACAAAATACTTTACCGCTTGGGATGGAACTGAAAAAAGTTTCTGATCAGCCTGTTGCTGTGCAACGTAGTATCCATGAATTCGTCAAAGTTTTAGCCGAAGCTGTCATTATTGTTCTTCTGGTGAGTTTCTTTTCCCTAGGCTTTAGAACAGGTCTGGTGGTGGCATTTTCTATTCCACTGGTCTTGGCAATGACCTTTGCAGGAATGAATTTATTTGATGTTGGACTGCATAAAATTTCGCTGGGGGCATTGATCCTCGCTTTAGGGCTATTGGTCGATGACGCCATTATCGCCGTTGAAATGATGGCGATTAAAATGGAGCAAGGTTATAGCCGAATGAAAGCGGCAGGATTTGCATGGACCAGTACTGCATTTCCAATGCTGACAGGAACTCTAATTACCGCAGCAGGCTTTTTACCAATTGCTACAGCAGCATCAAGTACAGGGGAATATACTCGTTCGATTTTCCAAGTGGTGACTATTGCACTGGTTGTTTCATGGTTTGCAGCGGTAATTTTTGTCCCGTATTTGGGTGATAAATTACTGCCGGATTTTACTAAAGAGGCACAAAAAGCGCCGTGGTATCAGCGCCTCTTAGCACGCTTACGCAAACAGCCTGAACCCCAACCTGTGATTCATCATACAGGTGAGCATTTCGATCCATACCAGTCGAATTTTTATCAAGGTTTTAGAAAGGTGGTGAATTGGTGTGTGAGCTACCGTAAAACAGTGATTGCAATTACTGTGGGTATCTTTGTACTGTCAGTTGTCATGTTTAAATTTGTACCGCAGCAGTTTTTCCCGCCATCGAATCGTGCTGAAATTTTGGTGGATTTAAAACTGGAAGAAGGGGCTTCGCTCACAGCAACTGAAAATGCCGTGAAAAAAGTGGAAGCATTCTTAGCCAAGCAAAAAGGCATTGATAATTATGTGGCTTATGTGGGGACAGGCACACCACGTTTCTATTTGCCATTAGATCAGCAAATGCCACAAGCCAGTTTTGCACAGTTTGTGGTCTTGGCATCTTCTTTGGATGATCGTGATGAAATCCGTAAATCCTTAGATACGCAAATTCGTCAATTACTGCCACAAGTACGTACTCGTGTGTCTTTGTTGGAAAATGGCCCACCTGTGGGTTATCCATTGCAGTTCCGTGTGTCTGGTGAAGATATTCCAACCGTGCGCCAAGAAGCACAAAAAGTCGCGAAATTGATCAGTGAAAATCCAAATACCACCAATGTGCATCTGGATTGGGGTGAGCAAAGCAAGATTATCTCACTCAATATTGATCAAGATCGTGCACGCCAAATGGGGGTCACTTCGGAAGATTTAGCCAATTTCTTAAATAGTTCAATTTCAGGGGCGATCATTAACCAATATCGTGAAAAACGTGAATTGATTGATGTGCGTTTGCGTGGTGATCAAGCTGAACGAGTTAGTGTAGAGGCCTTGGCAAGCCTAGCTGTACCGACCAGTCTAGGAACAACAGTTCCTTTGGCGCAGATCGCCAAACTTGAATACAAGTTCGAAGATGGTCTGATTTGGCATCGTAACCGCTTACCAACTATTACGGTGCGTGCAGATATTCGAACCAAGTTACAGCCTGCAACGGTGGTGAATGAGTTGACTGAAAAAATAGATCAACTCCGTGCAACCTTACCAAGTGGTTATTTGGTTGAAGTCGGAGGAACCGTTGAGGAATCTGCCAAAGGGCAAACGTCTGTCAATGCAGGGATGCCATTATTCCTTGCTGTGGTCTTTACCTTGTTAATGATTCAGCTGAAAAGTATTTCACGTTCATTTATCGTGTTTTTAACAGCACCTTTAGGTTTAATCGGTGTGGTGTTATTTCTACTCTTATTTAACAAACCATTTGGCTTTGTGGCGATGCTGGGCACGATTGCACTGTCAGGGATGATCATGCGTAACTCTTTAATTCTGATTGATCAGATTGAGCAAGATATTCGCGCAGGGCACAATCAATGGGATGCGATTTTAGATGCAACTGTACGTCGAGCACGCCCGATTATTCTTACTGCTCTGGCAGCTGTACTGGCAATGATTCCACTTTCTCGGAGTATTTTCTTTGGACCGATGGCGGTTGCAATTATGGGAGGCTTAATTATTGCGACGCTTTTAACGTTATTTTTCTTACCTGCGCTTTATGCAACATGGTTTAAAGTGAAAAAACCTGTCGAAAATACATAAATTTTTGTGAATATTAGGTGCGAAATATTGAAAATTTCAATATAGTAGCACTTAATCTTTTATAGAAAATAACACAGGAAATTTCGTTGCATAATAACGCTATATAACAAGAGTCGCTATGCAATGAGTTTGAGGTCAAAAGCGCACATGGGGCAAACAAATTTAGAACAGCATCGTAGATATATCACGAGTGCTTATTTGTTGATGTTCCTCGCATTATTTACGGTAATTACAGCGGTGCTCGCCTACTGGTTGGCACGTAAAGTAGCGGTGGTGGATGATGCTGAGGTTTGGATTCATGCACAAGCATTGTGGATTATGCGTAATGCTGTCATTTTTTTGATCCTTGCTGCTTTTGCTGGACTGTGGTTTATTCCGCTCATCTTCTTTTATTGGGATAGTATGATTTGGGTGAAAGCCTGTACCGTTGCAGGTGTAGTCTTTAGCGCAATTGCATGGTTATTTTTACTGAATGTTTGGTTTCAGGGATTTAGTAAATATATGCAGAAAAAAGCTGTTTTTTAAAAAAATTCAATATTCAAACTTGTAAAAAATAACATCGCCCCCAATTTACTCTGCATAGAAGTATTATCAAATTTTGTGGAGCATCGCCAATCATGGCTAAACGTGATTATTATGAGGTTTTAGGTGTTGCTAAAACCGCTAGTGATGATGAAATTAAAAAAGCCTACCGTAAGATGGCGATGAAGTATCATCCAGACCGTAATCCAGACAACGCTGAAGCTGAAGAAAAATTCAAAGAATGTGCAGAAGCATATGAAATTCTTTCGGATAGCGATAAGCGTAGTGCTTATGACCGTATGGGACATAGTGCATTTGAAGGCGGTATGGGCGGTGGTGGCTTTGGCGGTGGTTTCAGTGCCGAAGACATTTTCAGCCAGTTTGGTGACATTTTCGGTGGCGCTTTTGGTGGTGGCGGTCGTGGTCAGCAACGTGCGCGCCGTGGCTCAGATTTACGCTATGTGATGGAATTGACGCTTGAAGAAGCGGTCAAAGGCGTGAAGAAAACCATTACTTTTACTGCACCAGCACCATGTGATGTGTGTGATGGTAAAGGTTCTAAAAATCCAAATGATGTTGAAACGTGTAAGACTTGTCATGGCGCAGGTCAAGTGCGTATGCAACAAGGTTTCTTCTCAGTACAACAAACCTGTAGCACATGCCGTGGTCAAGGCAAGATCATTAAAAACCCTTGTAACACTTGTCATGGTTCGGGTGTAAAAGACCGTCAACAAACTTTAGAAGTGACCATTCCTGCGGGTGTGGACAATGGCGATCGCGTTCGTTTATCTGGTAAAGGTGAAGCAATTCGTGATGGTCAGTCTGGTGACTTATACGTTGAAGTGGTTGTTCGTGAACACGAGATTTTCCAACGTGATGGCGCAGATCTCTATATGGATGTACCTGTCAGCATTGCCGATGCTGCTTTGGGTAAAGAGCTTGAAATTCCAACTTTAGATGGTCGTGTCAGTTTGAAAGTACCTGAGGGTACTCAAACAGGTAAAATGTTCCGTCTACGTGGTAAAGGTGTAAAACCTGTTCGTACCAGTATGCAAGGTGATTTACTGTGCCGTATCGTGGTTGAAACCCCTGTTAACTTGACCAGTCGTCAACGTGAGTTATTGAAAGAGCTTCAAGCGACGATGGAAAGTGATGACAATAAATCTTCACCGAAGAAAAAATCATTCTTCGATCGTTTATTTGATTAATTTTAATATTCGATACAATAAAAACGGAGCTTAAATCGCTCCGTTTTTTTATGTTCATTTTTTATTTTAAATGTCTAAAACTATTTTTCAGGTGTAACTTCAAATTCATGATCATCGGGGGCTGCATCAATTTCATCCTCATCTTGAGGGAGGATAACAGCAGGTTTTGTCGTGGTGGTTTGTGTTTCAGTATTTTGCGAATCGGGTGTTGTGGTATCATCTGCCCATACATGTACATAACTTATTGATAAAATTAGACCTAGTATTATTTTTTTAAGTTGCATTACATTATCCTTAATACTCAATTTTCAGTGTTTTCAAACAAGGCTTATTCTAATTAAATTTTTAAAATATTTTATATTTTTGATGTAAATAAATCGTGGTGTTTTTATTTAATTTTATGGATTCTGTTAGGTTGTTACTTGATTTAAAAAAGTAAGAGGATACGGGTATATCCTCTAAAGATTCTGCTTAAAATGTCATTATTCTAAAATCGGTGCATCAATGTCTTCAACGCGGACTTCAGGTTGTGGTTCAGATGTCGATGTCGGCGTTGCTGCGGGTTGAGTCGCCGTGGTCGGTTGTACTTCAGGTGCAGATGCTGCCCAAGTTGTTGTAGCCATCATTCCCATGATAAGTGCGAAAGCGATTTTATTCGAATGCATATAGATCTCCTTATAAATCATTTTATTTTCATTCGTGGCATGTAGTCTGCTGTGTGATTTTTGCACTTTGATGAAAATGGCTTAATCAGGTCTTAAATTTTTAGCCTTTTATCAATGCTTGTTTTTTAAATCAATTACTTTGATTGTAGATCAGTAATTTTTTACTCCAAATTTTCAAGGGGCTGAAAAAACTTCATAGTATTTTTAACGATCTAACTTAGCCTCGGTTCAGAGTTTTGCTATAGTAGGCACAATGTTTAAATTTAGATTTAGGAAGATCAACATGTCAGCAACTCCACGCATTGGTATTTTGGGTGCAGGTGGTCGTATGGGTCGTACATTGATCCAAGCGGTACAACAAGCAGGTTATCAATTGGCAGCAGCCGTTGAACGCCCAGAAAGTTCGCTCATTGGTGCAGATGCTGGTGAGCTTGCTGGGATTGGTGCTGTCGGTATCAAAGTTGTTGGTAGCTTAGAAGAAGTATTGAAAGATGTGGATGTAGTGATTGATTTTACTGCACCTGCGGCAACTGAAAATAACTTAAAGTTATGTCGTGAAGCGGGCGTAGCCATGGTGATTGGTACGACTGGTTTTTCAGAAGAGCAAAAACAAGTTTTAAATGAGTCTGCGACGCAAACACCTGTGGTCTATGCTGCAAACTATTCAGTGGGTGTGAATGTTTCGATCAAATTACTTGAGCTGGCTGCAAAAGTGTTTGGTGATACGGTGGATATTGAAATCATTGAAGCACATCACCGTCACAAAGTGGATGCGCCATCAGGTACAGCATTGATGATGGGTGAAGCAGTTGCTGATACTTTGGGTCGTGATTTGAAAAAAGTGGCTGTCTATGGTCGTGAAGGACATACAGGTCCACGTGAGCGCGAAACCATTGGTTTTGAAACCATTCGTGGTGGTGACATCGTGGGTGAACATACGGTGATGTTTATTGGTGAAGGTGAGCGTGTAGAAGTGACACATAAAGCGACCAGTCGTATGAACTTTGCGTCAGGTGCAGTGCGTGCAGCAGCTTGGGTTGTGGGCAAAGATGCAAAAAAATACGATATGAAGGATGTTTTAGGCTTAAATGATATTCAAGCTTAAAACACAATCCGCTATGATTTAAAACAACGATAGCGATTTGAATAAAAAAATGAAAAAAACAGTGATGTTTCTTGCAGGTGTAGTCAGTGCCATGTGCCTGACTGCACAAGCTGCTGCGCCAAGTGATGCAAAACTTAGCCTCGACAAAAACAATATCAAAGTATGGACATTTAAAGATCCGAAAAATACGGTGATGTCGTATAAAGCGGAAACTACGTTGGATGCACCGATTGAAAGTGCTGTCGCATTGGTTTTAGATGTCAATAACACGCCAAAATGGGCACCGAATGTGGCAAAAGCCGAAGTACTGAGTCGTGATGATGCCAAAGGTGAGTTCACTTTATATATGGTTTTGGATTTTCCATTTCCACTTAAAGATCGAGATATGGTCATCAAAGGCAAAATTGCCAAAGACAGTAATGGTGCGATTAGCATTAAAAATAAAGCGGTTACACAAGGCAAAGCAATTGATGCCAATTTTATCCGTTTAAAAAATTATGAAGGTGATTGGACGTTCCAAAAAGTTTCGGCTAATAAAGTCAAAGTCAGTACCACAGGCTTTGCTGATCCTGAAGGTTCGATTCCACAAAGTGTGACCAATATGTTGGTTGAGCAACAGCCTTATCAGATGTTGCAAAAGATGAAAGCAGAATTGGCAAAAAATAAAGCATTGCCTGCTTTACCTGCTGTTTTAAAATAATGTTCTAAGCCAGAATTTCTAAGACAAATCAAAAAATTTGGATTACAAGGCATAGCCTAAAAAGCGCAATAAAAAATCCCACAATATCAATGATTGTGGGATTTTTATGTCTATTAGCAAGCAGTTTCAGTCATGGCTGGTCTCGACATTTTCATTTGGATCAAAACCAAAACCAATGCCAATGCTGTGAGGACAGCGCCTGTAATGGACACAGCCGCATAGCTCATTCCCATACTGAGAACTGCACCACCTGCGGCAGCACCAACCGCATTACCTAGGTTAAACGCTCCGATATTTACTGAAGATGCCAAACCTGGTGCTTCATGTGCCACAGCCATAACGCGCATTTGCAAAGGAGGGACAACCGCAAAGGCTGCTGCGCCCCATACAACCAATGCCAATGCCGCACCCATCTTGGTTTGTGCAAGAATCGGAAATAGCAACATCGTTGTCATTAACAACAATAAGAAGCCTGTAAGTGTTTTGGTCAAAGACAAGTCTGCAAATTTGCCCCCGAAATGATTACCGACCGAGAAACCAACCCCAATCAAAACCAACATCATGGTGATAAAACTTGGACTGGCATGGGTAATATTTTGCAGTGTCGGAGCGATATAGGTGTATAGGGTAAACATCGCACCTGCGCTCATGACAGTGGTGAGCAAGGCAAGGACGACAGGTTTACGGGTTAACACTTGTAGTTCAGCTTTGACATTGGGACGTTGTCCAACTGCACCCTCAGGTAATGCTTTCCACAATGCCAACATGGTGATGACACCTAATCCCGCAATTGCGGCAAATGCCATACGCCAACCGATGTTTTGCCCGACCCATGTTGCCAACGGTACACCACCAATATTGGCAATGGTTAAGCCCATAAACATCATTGCAACTGCACTGGCTTGTTTATCTTTCGGCACGACACTGGTCGCGACGATTGAACCGATACCAAAGAATACGCCATGATTTAAACTGGTGAGAATCCGTGCGCCCATCAAGCCCCAATAGCTTGGTGCAATCGCGGCTAAAATATTGCCAATCGTAAAAATACTCATGGCAATCATCAGTGCTTTACGCCGTGAAAAGTGTCCAAACCATAAGGTCATGATCGGTGCGCCAATCATGACACCCAAAGCGTATGCAGTGATCAGCATGCCTGCGGTGGGAATGGAAATATTCAGATTTTCAGCGATTTGTGGCAAAAAGCCCATTGGTGAAAATTCGGTTGTACCAATCGCAAATGCACCGATGGCTAAGGCGAGGAGAGGAAAGTTAATTTTCATGAATTGATTCTCTTAATCCCATGCAGGCGCTAGATTTTCGGGATTTACTTCACGCCCATTTCGCTCTAAGGCTTCAATCATCTGCATTTCTTCAAGGCTTAATTGAATATCTTGTGCTTTTAAATTCGCAATCAAATTTTCACGTTTGGTCGATGATGGAATCACAGAAAAGCCACGTTGTAATGCCCAAGCTAAGGCAATTTGTGCAGTTGATGCCTGATGGTTTTTGGCGATCTCATTCAACACAGGGTCGTTTAACACTTTGCCATACGCCAAAGTCATATATGAAGTCACACCAATATTTTGTGATTGTAAAAAATTCACCAATTGATGATTCTGCAAATATGGACTGAGTTCAATTTGATTGGTGGCAATATTTTCAATACCCACAGCGTCAATGGCTTGTTGAGTTAAATCAATATTGAAATTTGAAATCCCAATATGTTTAGTTAAACCTTGTTGTTTAGCTTCGAGCAGATTGTGCATCATTTCTGCGACAGAAATTCCTAAACTCGGTGCAGGCCAATGAATCAGAGTGAGATTGACTGCATCCGTTCTGAGCTTTTGTAAGCTGTCTTTTAAACTTGGAATAAGCTTGTCGGCTGCGTAGTTATCTGTCCAAATTTTCGTGGTGATAAATAAGTCATTTCGATTCACAGAGCTTTCAGCAATGGCTTGTCGGACTTCTGCTTCATTGCCATAGATTTGTGCGGTATCAATCGCACGATAGCCAACCTCAAGTGCTGTTTTGACAGAATCAATCACAGTTTGTCCTGTCAGGCGAAATGTACCAACACCAAATTGGGGGACGATTTTATTCATGGGAGATGCTTCATTTTTAGTTACGGCTATTTTGTAGTTTTTATTGTTGCTAAAAAATAGGTGAATATGCAAAATATTGTTGACTAAAAAGCAATAATTGGTGCATTGCCATGAAATCCACCTTAGAAGAATTACAGGCATTTATTCACATTGTCGATAGTGGTTCGATTGTCGGTGCAGCTGAGCATTTGCAACAAACCACATCAGGTGTCAGTCGAGCTTTACAACGCCTTGAATCTAAACTCAATGTGACTTTATTAGAGCGTACTACACGTAAGTTAAAATTGACCCAAGAAGGGCAGTTATTTTTAGAAAAAGCCCGAAAAATTATCCATGATCTGAATGAAGCAGAAGATGCTTTACTCAAATCAGATAGTGATACATCGGGTTTGATCCGAGTGGATTCAGCCACTCCTTTTGTGTTACACGTGGTTGCACCCTTGATGTCTGAATTTGTTCAACTTTATCCAGATATTGAAATTGAGTTAAATACCAATGAGCAAATTATTGATTTATTAGAGCATAAAACTGATGTGGCAATTCGTTTTGGTGAATTGAATGATTCAAGTTTACATGCCAGATTATTATGTAAAAGTCGCTTATATATTGTTGCAAGCCCTGAATATTTAGAACGGAATGGTTATCCCGAAAAGCCTTTAGACATTTTAAAGCATGCACAAATTGGCTTTAGTAAAGGCGGTCATCTGAATACATGGCCGATTCGTGTCAATAAGGGTGAAAAGCTTGTTGTGAGACCTAAAATTAAAGCTTCCAGTGGAGAGACGGTGCGCCAATTGTGTTTGCGTGGGCATGGAATCGCACGATTATCTGAGTTTGAAATTTCGAAAGATTTAAAACAAGGTCATTTGATCGCGCTCTTTGAAGATCAAATTGAGCTGTATGAACAGCGCATCCATGCGGTGTATTATCAGCAAGAGCACTTGCCAAAACGTGTCCGTTTATTTATTGAGTTTTTAGCGCAAAAGCTGTCAAAGTATCGATAGTTTTTTGTGGAGGTAAGTCCAAACTGAGCAAGCTTTGGCTGTTTCCTTGCGCTTTATTCAGTAGTTTGATCTCAAAATGTTGTGCTGAATTTTGCTGACATTCAAAGTCTAAATTCTGTTGTATTGGCATGTTAATACGCATGTTCACATCACTGCTCACACGATAGCTGTAGGCTCTGTTTGCCGCTGTGTGATGCAAAGTCGGTTGTAAATGATCAAGTTGATATTCACCCAAACGCTGTGTTTTTAAAAAGCCTTCGATCAAAGATTTACAAATAAAATGTTGTTGCTGAGCAGCTTGGTTGACTTGCTGTGGTTGGCATGCACTCAAAATCAAAGCTGTACCGATGAGGGTGATTATTTTCATTATTTTCTCCTTTCAAATGTATCCAGTGATAAAAATTGGCTGTGAAAGAAGCATAAATCTGTTAAGTTTATAGATACAGATACAACAAATATTAAAATTTGGGTACAGATATGGCTTTTCAATATCAGGCTTTAGCGCAACAGATAGCACAGAAAATTTATAGTGGTGAATTGGCAACGGGGCAGCGTTTAAGTTCATTGCGCCAATTTGCAACTTTACAAAACATTAGCTTGAATACGGCAAAAAGTTGTTATGAATTGCTTGAAGCGCAAGGCTTGATTTATGTCAAAGAAAAGTCAGGTTATTTTGTCCAAACGCAGCAAAAAACACCAAATATTGCACTGCCTGATCATCCCGATTTTAAGTCCAAATCCCGTGAAGTTTCTAACTTAGAGTTGCAAATTCAAATTCATGAAGCCTCTGCCAATAATCGTCTGATTCATCTCGGATCAATTCAATTATCACCGAATTTTATTCCGATTGAAGCACTTCGACGTTCGATTCAACGTGCATTAAAGCATTGTAAGCCTGAGGATTTTTTATATAACAATCGACAAGGTCATCCACGTTTGCGTGAAGCGTTGTCAGCGCATTGGGCAGAGGATGGTTTTTATATCGACAAGGATGATATTTACATCAGCAATGGCTGTATGCCTGCATTGTCAGTGATGATACAAAGCTTTAGTAATGAAGGAGATAGCATCATTGTTCCAACGCCTAACTATAATGGTCAGTTGCAATTGTTGGCATTATTAAAAAGAAAAATCATCGAAATTCCTGCCAATACTGAAGGTTTTGATATCGAGCGTCTTGAACAGGTGATGCAAAACTCAGGGGCAAAAGTATGTTTACTGACAGCTAATTTTCAAAATCCTTTGGGTTTTTGTTTAAGCAATGAAGAGAAAGAAAAAATAGCTCAATTGGCTGAAAAATATCAATGTTATGTGATCGAAGATGATATTTATGCGGAGTGTAGTTTTGATGCTAAACGCCCTTTACCGATTAAATATTGGGATCGGGCAGGTTATGTGATTTATTGTAGTTCGATTTCTAAGTCTTTATCACCATCTTATCGGGTAGGGTGGTTTTGTTTGCCTCAGCGTTTGAAACATTTACATGCCACGCTGATTTTGCAAAATGATTCGGTCAATATGCCCTTACAGTTAGGGCTTGCCGATTTGATTTTCAGTCGGGCATATCGTCAGCATTTAAGTGAATTGCGTCCTAAACTCATGGCGCAGGTTGAGCAATATCGACAGTTTATTTCTCAGGCTTTTTATGGGGTTGATATTCGACTGAATCAGCCACATGGCAGTTATGCGTTGTGGTTGCAACTGCCAAAACAGATCGACAGTTTAGCCATGTATTATTATGCGCAACAGCACAGTATCAATATCGTCCCCGGCTTAATTTTTGGTGAGGATAAGCGCTATAACAATTGTATTCGTTTAAATGCAGGGCATGAGTTATCGCAAGAGATTCAGGATGCGATTGTGTTGTTGGCAGATTGGGTCAGAGTGCAATTGTCTGAGAATAAAGTGGCCTAGGATTATTCGTTGGGATTAAATCAGCAATTGATGTTATGCATTTGAAAAATGAAGTATTCTATTTTCAAAGTTTATTAATACTTCTCGGCGGAGTCCTACATCAAAAGTTTTAATTTAGGGATTTGCCTCCGGCTCGACCTACTTTTCTTTCGGGAAAAGTAGGCAAAACCATTGTCATCCACAAAACTCGTCCACTTCCGTCAAAATACTAAATACATCGCAGAAACATATTTGATTAAAAGTAGTCTTGCCTCAAACACTTGTGGATGACGCTATCGCGTATCCATTTTTATTGAGAAACAAAAGCTGTTTTTATCTTACTACGTAACTTCAGTTAGTAATAGAAGTCCCTTCTCCCTTTGGGAGAAGGTTAGGATGAGGGAAATGGACTAAAAATCCGCTTTCAACACAATTCGATAACGTGCCTGACCTGAATGCAGTCGCTCCAAAGCCTCGTTAATTTGTGACATTGGATACAATTCAATCTGTGGGGCAATGTTTTTACGTGCTGCGAATTGCAACAATTGACGTAAAGCAAAAGGTGAACCTGTCGGAGAGCCTGTCACCGATTTTGCACCACTGATCAGTGTACCCGCAGGAATTGGCATCGGCTCAAGTACCATACCAAGCATGTGAATCGTGCCATTTGGGGCAAGGGTATTCAGATAAGATTTCCAATCCAAACTGACATTGACCGTGCACAGTAATAAATCAAATTTACCACGTTGGCTTTTCAGTGCATCCGCATCACGGCTATTCACCACATGATCTGCACCCATCGCTTTGAGTTCTTCAGTCTTGTCCAAACTTGAGGTAAATGCGGTAATTTCACAGCCCCATGCTTTGAGCAGTTTGATTGCCATATGTCCTAAACCACCGATGCCAATCACACCAACATGGTGAATCGCTTGGATTTGATGTTTTAAAATCGGGTCAAAAACAGTAATCCCACCACAAAGCAGCGGACCCGCACTTTCAGGGTCTAAGTCTTCAGGAAGAGGAATAATCCATTGCCAACCTGCACGAACTTTATCTGCAAATCCACCTGCATGACCGACAATTGTCGCTGTTTTGTCACCTGTACATAGCACTTGTTGACCACTGACACACGGGTCACAGTGTTGACAGCTTTCCGCAGTCCAACCAATTCCGACACGTTGACCAACTTTTAAGCCTTTGGCTTCAGAACCAAGTTGGGTGATTGTTCCAATAATTTCATGACCTGCCACCACAGGATAAACTGCATTGCGCCATTCATTATTAATCACTGAAACATCAGAGTGGCACAGCCCGCAATATTCAACTTTCACTTCGACTTGATGCGCTTGTAACTCACCTGCATCAAAATCATAAGGTACAAGTGCCGCACCTGCTTCCAAGGCTGCATAAGCGTGAATGGTATTATCTGTCATTTGAATCCTTCCTATTTTTTTAATGTTGAAAACAGTATTTTTAACTTTGAAAACTATCTGCTTAATGTTGAAAATTAGCGTGATATACAATCATTTTCGTGATCATTGACCATGCCAACAGCCTGCATAAAGGCATACATGGTGGTCGGTCCTACAAATTTAAAACCATTTTTCTTTAAGCTTTTTGACATTTTTTGGCTGATTTCAGTCTGTGCAGGGGCTTGTTTGTAATCAGGCACATCATTGATTTGCGGTTGTTGTTCTACAAAATCCCATAACCATTGCACCATGTCGATGCCTTGCGCTTTCATGTTTTGCCATGCAATCGCATTGTCACGAATGGCTTTGAGTTTACCAATATGACGAATGATTCCCGCATCTTGTAATTTATATTCGAGATGTTGATCGGTCAGATTGGCAATGTGTTCGATGGAGTGTTGGAAGAAATGTTCTCGATAAGATTCACGTTTTTTTAACACAGTAATCCATGATAGCCCTGCTTGCTGTCCTTCGAGGCAGAGCATTTCAAAAAGATGCTGTTCATCTCGATTGACTTTGCCCCACTCATGATCGTGGTAGTCGATATAAAGTGGGTCATCGGAGCACCAACCACAGCGTTTAATTGTCATCGTTGTTGCTCCTGCTACTGTATTTTATTTGAATCAAAGAGATAAATTGAAAGTGTATGCTATAAGCTAAAGCTCGTCCATTGGTCATTTTTATTATCCCAATATGACAGTTCTGCCTGTGGTAAATCTGTGAATTTTACCCAAATATCTTTGCCTGCTTTATCAGCAAAACCTGTACTGATCAGTAAGGCTTCCTCGGTAATTTCCATGATCCAACCTTGATGGCTTAGTCCATTTAAGACAATTTTTTGCTGATTGCCTGATTCTGCAAATTTAACCAAACGTTCAATCAACGCTTCTGACATGAAATTTTCCTAAGTCTATTTTCAACTAAAAACTTTACAACATATTAACGTAAATACGGGTAAGGATTGACTGCGCCACGTCCTTTACCATTTAAGTATAATCCATAGTGCAAGTGAGGGGCAGTGTGTCGTGCATTTCCTGTATTGCCAACGTAGCCAATTAATTCGCCACGTTTGACATAGTCACCTTCTTTTAAACCACGTCGATGGTCATTTAAATGCGCATAGTAGTGATAGGCACCGCTTGGACCGAGTAACCAAATCACTTTACCACCCAAGTTATTATTTCTTAGGCTCATGATCACACCTTCGGTACTACTGTACACTTTTGTTCCACGTGAAGCCATGATGTCAATTCCCTCATGAACTCGCCCTGAGCTACGTGATGCATACCAAGTATCTGTTAGTTTTTGGGGTTTTACACCATCAACGGGTATGGGTAAGCGATTGGGCATCGGCATGGCTTTTAAGCGATTGATTTGTTCAATCGGTAACTGTGGTTTGCTTGGTGTTGTTTTTTTAGGAGCAGTGGTACATGCACTTAAAAGAATGGCAATAAAAGCAAGAATGCAAAGTTGAATGCTACGGGACACGAGAAATCCTTATTTGTAATTCTTCAATTTTTAAAATGGATGAGTTGTAAAATGAACATATTAAAATTGAAAATTTAAGCCGAAAACCCGTGTCTGACTATGTCATAGATTGCTTGCTGAGATCAATTTTTTCATGGCTGTAGGAATGCCCATTTGTGTAGCTTTTTGTGGCGAAAGCCATTCACCGCCAAGTTCAGCCAAGAGATACTCCTTTTGATCATTCTCAACATGGAAAATGTGCGCATTTAGAATCCAAGTAAAATGGGTAAAGCTATGTGAAATTTGCACAACTTCAGTTTTGGAAACTAATTTTAAACGCTGACAAAGCTGATCAAATTCAATGTCATTTTCAATAATCGGCAGACTCCATAAACCACCCCATAGACCTGAGTGAGGACGTTGTTGCCACAGCCATTGTCCCTCAGATTCGATTAACAGAACTTTTGCTGTTTTTACAGGGACAGCTTTTTTCGGCTTCTTATAGGGCAGTTCTGTTTCTAAACCTTGCGCATGTGCTTGGCAATGTTGTTGCATCGGGCAGTATAGGCACAGTGGTTTTTTCGGGGTGCAAATGGTCGCACCTAAGTCCATAATCGCTTGGGTATAGTCATGATTGCGTTCAGTCGGGCATAAGTCTTCTGCACGTTGCCACATTTCCCGTTCATGAATCGGTTTGCTGAGATCATCTTCAATGGCAAAAAAACGTGCCAAAACTCGCTTTACATTGCCATCCATAATTACGCCGTATTGACGTAAACCGAGTGACATCAGTGCACCACCTGTAGAGCGTCCAATGCCTGAAAGTTCCATCCACTGCTCTAGATTTTCAGGAAAATGTCCTTGTTGGCTGACCACACCCGCAGCTTTATGTAGATTACGTGCCCGTGCGTAATAGCCCAAGCCTGCCCAATAGGGTGCAACTTCATCCCATGAGGCTTTGCCTAAGTCATCCACGGTCGGAAAGCGTTCTATAAAACGATCAAAGTATTGCAGAACGGTTTTCACTTGTGTCTGTTGCAACATGATTTCAGAAACCCAAACTTTGTACGGATCATCCGCGACTTGCCACGGCAGATCATGACGACCATGTTGATCGAACCAAGTAAGGAGTGCATCTGAAAATGAAAATTGCGACATATTGATCATGAACGAGGGAGGAAAAACTTGAGCTTTAGTATAGCGAAATGTACTGTTGGATGAGATGGATTTATTTTAAAGCTAAAAGCAAAGAAAGACGACAATGCGTCTTCCTTTGAGTATCTGAATTGATTTATCTAGAGAAAAGATTAATTTTCAGCCACTACACCCCAACGTTTATCCAATTTCAAAGCTTGATTTGGATAACGTGGAATAATGTGAATATGGAAATGTTCCGCTTGTTCTTCGCCAAAAACATTACCATCATTAAATGCGATATGAAAACCTTCAGGTTGATAACGAAGTTTTAATTCATTACGCGCCAACTCAAGAAGTGTCGATAAACTCTTACGCTCTTTTTCAGTCACATCAAAAAATGATTCAACATGACGTAAAGGGATAATGACAGAATGTCCCTTGGTTAAAGGATTCAGTTCTGGAAGAATGACGCCAAATTCATTTTTATCAATGATATCGAATTCATCAAATTCACAATAAGGGCATTTTTTTTCAGTCATTTTTAAGTCCTCTTTGTCTATTTTAAATCGACTTATTCAGCATTTTTATTATGCCAATGTACGATCTAAAAGGCTGTACATTGCAGCCAATCCATTTTTTTCAGCCTCTTGGTTATAACCTAAATCGACACCATTGGCTTTGGCACGTTCATCGGCTTGTGGGTTACTAAAGCCATGTTTTGCATCTTTGAGTACGATGACTTCAGATTTAACTTGAGCATTACTCATTTCTTGTTTAAATGATTCAACATCTGCTAAAGACACCATACTGTCTTTTTCACCATGTAGAACGAGAACCTCAGCTTTAAAAGTATCTTGTTCAGCAGCTTGTTGGGCAGATAAATTGGCATGGAACGTGACCACAGCTTTTAAATCTGCGCCTGAGCGTGCTAAATCTAAAATGACTTTACCGCCATAACAAAAACCAATCGCAGCAAGGCGTGTTGCATCTACTTCAGGTTGTGCAGCAAGTGTGGCTAAACCTGCGGATGCACGATCTATAATGGTTCCAGCTGTTTGAAAGGTTTGCATCATCCATTCATTGGCTTGTGATGCAGTTGTAGTCACGTTTTTATTGCCATACATATCAATTGCCAATGCAGCAAAACCATGTTCAGCAAGTTCACGAGCACGTTGTTCTGTATATTCGTTACGTCCCCACCATTCGGGTGAAACAATGACACCTGCAACAGCTTGTGTAGATTCAGGTGCAGCAAAATAACCGATGAGCGTTGTGCCATCTTTTGCTTGATATTGAATTTCACGGGTTGTTATTGCATGAGCCATCTGTTAAATCCTTGTATATCAGTGAGAATGATCTTGATTAAAGCATAAATAATAAGAATTCAAATGACTAATTTACGAATACTTACGATAGAAATGTGAGAAATTATGAATCTTATAAAAGTAGAAAAGGCATAAAAAAAGAAGGTGTTTTAAACCTTCTTTTTTATTTAGTGAGAATTAGAAGCTTGTTAAACTTTCCCTCTGGAAAGAAATCCAACAATTGCAAGAATCACTGCAATCACCAGTAGAATAATTGCAAATTCTTTTGATAATCCTGCGACACCACCGAAACCAAATAAACTTGCAACTAAGGCGATTACAGCAAAGATAATAGCCCAACGAAACATATTCTAATCTCCGTTTTGTTTTTATGTCGTTTTACTATAGGTATAAATGGCAACTGGGTTTGTGATGTTGTGTTTAATTCATGTGAAAAAACATTTGATATCTACACATGATGAGATAGAGCTTATTTATGAAATTTTTACTGATTTTATTATGTGTTAATTCAACTAAAATAAAGGCTCAATGATCGAGAGATGATAACTTAAAAATTAAGCTCTACCTCTAAAAATAAACCCAAAAGCGGCTAAAATGGCAGCGAGAATTAAAAATAAAATTCCAAATTTTTTAGAGATACCCGCAAGATCGTAGAACCCTAATAAACTGATGATTAAAGCAAGGATCATTGCAAAAATTGCCCATCGAAACATTGTTTTACCTCCATCTCTGATTGACAAGTTGAGTATAAATTTTCTTCGATCTCGCTGTTGTTGCGTTCTGTGTAAAAATGTGATGAATGTCTTGATATGTAATCCATTTGTGATGTTTTATATTTTCTCGTTTATATTGTTATAGCAGTATAATATATCCATTATTTCATGTAATTGAATGGCTTTATGGCACTCGAAATTCGTCCGCAATTTTGGAAAAAATATACTCTCACCGAGTTAAATCAAGCTGAGTGGGAAGCATTGTGTGATGGTTGTGGTTTGTGTTGTTTAATCAAACTTGAAGATGATGAAACGCATGAAATTGCCTATACCAAAGTGGCGTGTAAGTTATTGGATTGCCAAACAGGACATTGTTCAGATTATGCAAACCGTTTCCAGCATGTACCAGACTGTGTACAACTCACACCTGAAAAATTAGAACACATTCATTGGTTACCTTCAACATGTGCTTATCGACGTGTGTATGAAGCCAAGAACCTACCCAATTGGCATCATTTAATTACAGGTTCTCGACATAATGTGATTAAGGCAAGAAAGTCAGTCGCAGGGCGTTGTATTTCGGAAACAGATGTCGATGAAGACGAAATTGATGAATATATTGTACGTTGGGTACGTTAAATTGGTTATACAATATTTAAAATAATAATTGATAATCATTATCAAATGGTAATATGATCAATCAATTTCAAATTTTAGCTATAATCGAAAATGATTGTTGTAAACTTATTGTGGAAAAAATTTGGCTTTCATCTATTGATGATAAGCCTTTGTTTAAGCGCTGCTTTGAATGTGTCTGCAAAGCCTGACTTAAAGCCATTGGGTGAAAATATCGCTGATCAAGGTTCGCAGTATTACCAATTTAAAGTTCAAAATTTCCAATCAGCTGATCGTTTACGCAATTATAAAGTATGGTTAGCGATCCCTAAGCATCACAATAAAAATCAATCATTACCAGCACTCTATCTGCTGGATGGTAATTCAGTCATGTCACGTTTAGATGAGCAACTGCTGAAAAATCTATCTGAGCATGATCGTCCAGCACTTATTGCCATTGGTTATCAAAGTAATTTACCTTTTGAATCGGCCTCACGTTCAGTGGATTACACTCCGCCTGATGAATCAGGAAAAATCACGCCTGATCCACGCAATCCTGAACGGATGGCGGGCGGTAGTCATCCGTTTAGGCAGGTCATTTTTGAGCAGATCATGCCTTGGGTGAATACTCAAGTGAAATTGGATGTGCAACGAACGGCGCTCTGGGGACATTCGTATGGTGGGTTATTTGTTTTAGATACAGTCTTGAATGCACACCAAAATGAGCAAAGGTTCTCTCATTATTTTGCCGCGAGCCCATCATTAACTTGGGCAGATTCTCGAATGTTAAAAGCGATTCAAAATGCTCAGATTAATTGGGTGAAAGGGCAAAAATTGCTGGTGATGGAAGGAGATCTTATTCAGTCTAAAGGTGAGCGTATGAGTCCAAATGCAGACAGTTTAATGATTGAAAATAATCGTCAGACGGTGCGCGATCTTGCCGATAAAGGTGTTGAGGCAAAATTGATGTTGTACCCACATTTGAGTCATGGGCAGGTATTCCAAGCGTCATTGATGGATGTTTTAAACAATCGTTTATTTTAATTTTATCGCTATTACTAAGTTTGTGCTGATTCATTTTATTCACTGAATTTTAACTGTGAAAATATCCTATTTAATGCTTTCCATAGTAGACTAGGGAAAGCATTCACCAATTAAAAAAGCAGCATGTCAGACACCAATATTCCACTTCCTGAACGCCTACGCCCTCGTGATTTGTCTGAAATTATTGGGCAAGATCATTTGCTTGGTACAGATGCACCTTTACGCCAAATGATTGATCAAGGACATTTACCTTCAATTATTTTTTGGGGGCCACCAGGTGTGGGAAAAACCACGATTGCGCTATTGCTTGCACAAGCAGTCGATCGTCCATTTGTGAGTTTGTCTGCACTCAACACAGGGGTTAAGGAACTCCGTGAAGTGATTGCTGAAAGTGGTGATTTGCTGACACCTGTGGTTTTTATTGATGAAATTCATCGTTTTAATAAGTCACAACAAGATGCTTTATTGAATGCTGTCGAAAAAGGCAAAATTACTTTAATTGGTGCGACCACTGAAAACCCATCTTTTGAAGTGAATAGCGCATTATTGTCACGTTGTCAGGTCTACACCTTAAAAGCATTGGACAATGAAGCGATTGAAGAATTGATTCGTCGTGCTATTCAACAAGATCAATTTTTGCAAGAACGTCATATTCAAATTGAAGAGTTTGATGCACTGGTTCAGTTCGCTGCGGGTGATGCACGTAAAGCCTTAAATTTGATCGATTTGGTTGCCAGTACCTTTGAACCTGAAATTGAAAATATTGTCACCAATGCGATAGTGGTCAAAGTCGCACAGCAAAATATTGCACGTTATGACAAATCAGGCGAGCAACATTACGACCTTGTTTCGGCATTTATCAAATCAATTCGGGGTAGTGACCCAGATGCGGCTTTGTATTGGATGGCGCGCATGTTAAAAGGTGGGGAAGATCCCGTATTTATTGCGCGTCGTATGCTGATTGCTGCTTCAGAAGATATTGGAAACTCGAATCCGAATGCTTTATTACTGGCAGGAGAATGTTTCCGTTCGGTACAGGCGGTTGGAATGCCAGAATGCCGAATCATTCTTGGACAATGTGCTGTGTATTTGGCAACCAGTGCTAAGAGTAATAGTACCTATTTAGCCATTAACAAAGCTTTAGAATTAGCTGAACGCACTTCAAACTTACCTGTGCCATTACACTTAAGAAATGCGCCAACTAAGTTAATGAAAGAACAAGGTTATGGTGTGGATTATCTCTATCCGCATAATTATCCAGAACATTTTGTACTTCAGGAATATTTGCCGCCAGAGTTAAAGGGCACAAAATTGTACGAATCTGCACGTAATAAACGTGAGGTTGAGGGTGAACGCTTACAACAACGTCGTTGGCAACAGGAACAGCAACAACAGCAACAACAGTAATTTTGTTTTGTTACTGCTGAGGTATATTCTAAAATTTCTAAGCAGGATTCTTTGTCGAAGGTCACAGAAAGGTTTAAAATATGGCTAAAATTTGAATTAGGCTGATTTCATCTAAAAACAGTTCATTGGGATTAATGGGCATTTTAAATGAATAGACATGTTATGAAATTATCTGCTTTAACTTTGGCTGTATTATTTACGCTACCGATGATCAGCCATGCTGAAGTATCTACAAACATAACTTCACGCGTTCAAACGAGTCAAACCACAGCACCGTTCAAAACGTTATATCAACAAAACTTTGCACAGCAACAATCCATTCCGACGGGTTGGCGGATTCCTGGTAATAATCCAGGCACTGTTCATGTGGAAAATGGCACATTAAACATCGATGGTCGTGCCAATGCCTCAGC
Organism: Acinetobacter wuhouensis; assembly: GCF_001696605.3. NCBI lineage: Bacteria > Pseudomonadati > Pseudomonadota > Gammaproteobacteria > Moraxellales > Moraxellaceae > Acinetobacter > Acinetobacter wuhouensis. The sequence continues at coordinate 89,984 of NZ_CP031716.1, forward strand.
ACCAACCACAATTCTATTGCCACAAAATTTAGAAAAACAACAAAATTATCGCATTGATTTTGAATTCACTTTAGACCAACCTGTGAATCGTTCACGTTGGGGCAGTGTGATCTATGATGTGACAGAAACGCAGGGTGTGATTCCGAACAGTTATTATCAATTTACACTACGTGCTGATACGTCTGCAAAAAATGGGACTGAATTTGGTCGCCGTAAAAGTAATGGTTCATGGGATGTGATTGAAACCAAAGGCTATTCTGAAAATATACATCCAAATCAGTGGTATAAAGCAAGTATTGTGGTTTCTGGACAACGTGTACAACATTATTTAAATAATCAACTCATGCAAGACACTGAAATTGAGAAATTATCTGCCAAAGGTGGAATCGGTTTTTCAGCGACGGGCTTAATTCTTAAAATTAAAAAACTACACGTTTCTGAACAAGTAAGTGCCTTGCCAGAATTAAAAAATAAAGCATCACAAGTTCAAGATATTCCGAGCAATGTCGGTTTAGCCCCGACCATTATTCAGACGATTGTTAGTGCAAATAGTGCAATGAATATTGCCAATCAACAGTATTATCAACTTGATGCCAATTTAAACTTAATTGATCAAGCGGGACAGCTTGTAGAACATTTGCAACACTATCTCAACAATCCAAAACGTCAAACTATTGCTGTATTAGAAGTCAAAGATATTCAGGTTCTAGAGGCTTTAAAATTATTCTCAAAAACACAAGACATTAGCGACATTACCTTATTGTCAAAGAATGAAGAGATTTTGAAATCGGCTCATCAACTGGTCCCTCAAGTCCGTACCACTTTAGATCTAAGTGCCGAAAAATTAAAAGATAATCAGCAAACATTATCTAATATTTTACGACGTACCAATCAAGCCTATGCACGAATCGTGATATTGCCAGAAAACCTAGCCAATAAATCCAGTATCAGTTTTATTCAACGGCATTTGATGACCGTGTGGATGAAGTCTTCCACCAGCCAAGTACAGGATGTAGCTTATATTTTAACGTCTGGCGTGAATGGTGTGATCACGACGCAGAGTCCTTTGTTCACGCAAGTTTTACAGCAATTTCCAAAAAATACGTTATTACGCAAACCTTTTATTATTGGGCATCGTGGGGTTCCTGATTTAGAAGATGAAAATACCTTAGAAAGTACCAAACATGCGGTAGTATTGGGAGCTGATATTGTTGAAAATGATATTTATTTGACTAAAGATCAACAACTTGTAGTGATGCATGATGCGACGGTTGATCGTACGACAACTGCAACGGGCAAGATTGAGGAGATGACACTTGCTCAAGTAAAACAACTAAAAACCAAAAATAAAGGCTATCAAATCCCAACCTTAGCCGAATATTTTTCAGCATTTAAAAAAAATCCTAACTTTGTATTAATGATTGAAATGAAAAGTGCTAACCCTGCTTTAGTTCCTAAAATGCAGGAAGAAATTAAAAAATACCAAGTTGAAAATCAGGTGGTAACGACTTCATTTAATACGGCTCAAGTTGCGCGAGCTCAGTCTCAAATTCCAGAGATTTCTCGAGGTTTATTGGTTGGAAATATGCCAAATAGCCGCAGTGTTTTAGCCAATGCCAAACAGATTAATGCAGATGTTCAAAAATATAATTCGACCTATAATCCAGCGTATCGTGCAGATTTAGTTGCTCTTTTGGAAAATACTAAACATCGTGGTATTAGTTTTTGGCCTTGGGCTTTAGATGCGGAAACCTTTAAGAAACTCTATATTGCAGGGACTTATGGGATTACCACTAATTCATCACAGCTTTATTCTAAATACATCGTTGATATTCAAGCACCGAAAAGTGCTCAAGTTCAAAGGGGGAACCCTGTATCTATGAATGTAGAATTAAAACAACAGGATGGTCAAGAATTGAATGAAGTGACGGATCATTTTGTTGTTTTAGCGGGTTCGCCACAATATGAGTTTAAAAATGGTCAGTTGTATTTTCTAGAGAAAGGAACTGCTTATATTTTGGCGGGTTATAAATATCAAATGGATGCACAGAATTATTATCAAATTTTTTCTACACCTGTGAAAGTTACGGTGAAATAGAAGAGATACAGTTGGTTTGTATGTGATTTAAAATAGCAAGGAGAGCACTTAAAAGTGCTCTCCTATACAAATAAATTGGTATAAGTTATTGATTATTCTACAGTTACGGATTTTGCGAGATTTCGTGGTTGGTCAACATCTGTACCACGAAGTACTGCAACATGATAAGAAAGCAACTGAACTGGAACACTATAAACAATTGGTGCTAACCAAGTATTTACAGTCGGTACATGCACGACATGTTGACGGTCTTGGTTTTTGATTCCACTGTTTTCATCCGCGAAAACAAATAATTCGCCACCACGTGCTTGTACTTCTTCCATGTTTGATTTGAGTTTATCTAACATGTCATCTTTCGGTGCAAGAATTACTACAGGCATGTCATTGTCTACTAATGCAAGTGGACCATGCTTCAGTTCACCCGCAGCATAACCTTCTGCATGGATATATGAAATCTCTTTTAATTTCAATGCACCTTCAAGTGCAATCGGGAACTCTGTGCCACGACCTAAGAATAGGCAATGTTGCTTTTCTTTAAACAGTTCAGAAAGACGTAAAATAGCTTTATCACCTTGCAATGTATCCAAAATGACTTTTGGCAAGTGCCATAAAGCTGAGGTGATTTCTGTAATTCGTTCTTCAGAAATTGTTTGCTTCACTTGACCTAATTTTAGAGTCAGCAACATTAATGCTGCAAGTTGGGTGGTAAATGCTTTAGTAGAAGCCACACCAATTTCAGGACCTGCAAGCGTCAATAAATGGTGATTAGTTTCACGTACCATTGATGATGTTGCAACATTACAAATGGTCATCGTACTGATATTTAAGCCTTTTGCTTTAGCACGCTTTTGAGTATCACGTAGTGCAGCTAAAGTATCCGCAGTTTCCCCAGATTGTGAAATACAAACGTAAAGCGTATTACCAACAATCACTGGTGAGCGATAACGGAACTCGCTAGCAATTTCGACTTGGCAAGGTAAGTCGATCAGCTGCTCTAACCAATATTTAGCAATCATCCCAGCATGGTAACTGGTACCACATGCAAGAACTTGTACTTGCTGAATATTTTTAAAATCTAACTCTGCATTTTTTAAGAAGTCATCACGTAAAGCATTGCCATTTAAAGCTTGGGAAATGGTTTGCTGAATGGCTTCTGGTTGCTCGTAAATTTCTTTAAGCATGTAGTGCTTATATTCGCCTTTAGACGCATTACTTATAGTTGCATCTAGCTCTTTGACTGGGCGTTCTACAGCTTGACCATTTACAAATACTTCAATTGAACTACGGGTTAAACGTGCAATATCGCCTTCTTCAAGGTACATAAAGCGATTCGTCACAGGTAATAGTGCGAGTTGATCAGAACTGATGAAGTTTTCACCAATGCCCAAACCAATGACCAATGGCGATCCTTCACGCACCGCGATCAATTCATCTGGATGATCAGTATGTACGATACCTAAGGCATACGCACCTTTGAGTTGTGGAACCACTTGTTCAACTGCTTTGAGTAGATCAGGTGTAGATTTCAAAGCTTCATGCACTAAATGTGCAACCACTTCTGTATCAGTCTGTGAGGTAAACACATAACCAAGGGCTTCGAGATCGTCTTTAAGCTCTTGATAATTTTCGATAATACCATTATGAACTACAGCTACATTACTTGAAATATGCGGGTGCGCATTATTTTCAGTTGGTTTACCATGGGTCGCCCAACGGGTATGTGCGATCCCCAAAGAACCTAAAATATTAGACTCAGAAACCGCTTGTTCAAGGTTTGCAACTTTACCGACACGACGTTCACGTAAAATTTGACCATGATCGACCAATGCAACACCAGCAGAGTCATAACCACGGTATTCAAGGCGTTTTAAGCCTTCGATTAAAATATTTGTAATGCTACGTTCAGCAACGCCACCAACAATTCCGCACATCGTTATATCCTCTTATTTCGTAGTCTTTTGGGGACGTTGATAATTTTCTTTAGAAATTTGTTTTGCACGTTCAAATGCAAGGCTATTGTCAGCAACATCATGCGTAATTACTGAGCCTGCACCTGTTGTTGCACCATTGCCAATTTTTACAGGGGCAACCAATGAGTTATTAGTGCCGACAAAAGCATTGTCACCAATGATCGTTTTGTGTTTATTGGCACCATCATAGTTACAGGTAATGGTACCTGCACCAATATTCGACTCAGCACCGATTTCTGCATCACCTAAGTAGGCAAAATGGTTGGCTTTCGATGCATGACCAATCGAAGTATTTTTCACTTCTACAAAGTTACCGATATGTACTTCATTCGCCAGTTTTGCACCAGGACGTAAGCGGGCAAATGGACCAATTTGTACATTTTCACCGACAACAGCATTGTCAAACACGCTATACGGTTGAACTTTAGTACCTGCAGCAATTTTGGTATTTTTAATCACACAGCCTGCACCAATTTCAACATTGTCACCAAATTCACAAACACCTTCGATGATGACATTGATGTCGATTCGTACATCTTGACCGACATTGAGTTGACCACGTAAGTCAAAACGAGAAGGGTCTATTAAATGCACTCCTTGTTGCATTAATTTCTTTGCTTGATAATTTTGAAATTCGCGTTCTAAAGCAGCAAGTTGAATGCGGTCATTGACACCTTCAACTTCAAAAGCAAGTTCAGGTTGAATCGAAGCGATTTCCATCCCATCTGCCAAAGCCATTGCCACGATATCGGTCAGGTAATATTCACCTTGCGCATTATCATTGCTGAGTTTAGGCAACCATTCATGCAATTTGGCATTGCTGACACAGTAGATTCCTGTGTTAATTTCTTTGATTTGACGCTGTTCTTCTGAAGCATCTTTATGTTCAACAATGGCTTGAATTTTACCGTCTTTGCGTACAATACGACCGTAACCTGTTGAATCATCCAAGGTTAAAGTGACTAGACCAATACCTGTTGCAGTAGAGGCATCGACTAATTTTTGCAAGGTGCTTTGCTGTACACAAGGTACATCACCTGACAGAATCAGGGAAATTCCATCTTGTGGTAATACAGGCAAAGTCACTTTAACGGCATGGCCTGTACCGAGTTGTTCTGTTTGTTCAACCCATTCTACATTTTCGTTGGCAAAGGCATTTTGAACTAGATCACCGCCGTGACCAAAGATTGTTATAATATTTTTTGCTTGTAATTGTTTTGCTGTTTCAATCACATGACCAAGTAAAGGACGACCTGCTAAAGGTTGAAGTACCTTCGGTAAGCTAGAACGCATACGCGTACCTTTACCTGCAGCAAGAATGATCACCGTCGTTGACATAACACACCCTAGAGTTTGGCTTAAGCCATATTAAAATATAAATAAATCAGTATACAAATCGCTGCCCAGAAGCCTGCAATAATGTCATCGAACATGATGCCAAAGCCACCATCGACTTTTTGATCAATGACACGAATTGGCCAAGGTTTCCAAACATCAAATAAACGGAACAATGCAAAACCGGCCAATACCCAAATCCAGCTCATTTGTCCAAAATAAATCAGAGGAAGAAGGGTGATTGATTGTCCTGCAAATTCATCCCAAACAATACGCCCATCATCATGTACATGGATGATGTCAGCTGTTTTGCCACAAATCCAAATTCCGACCAGTGACATGATCAATATCGCTAAAATGGAGGCATAAAAACCAATTGCAAGCCAAATGGGAACGAATAATAAGGCGAATGCTGAACCAAACGTACCTGGCGCTTTAGGTGCTAAACCAGAACCAAAACCTACACCACAAAAGACGATGCAACGTTCAGCCCAAGTCATATTTTTAAAGACGATTGGAGGTTTATGCAAAATGTTGATATCCATTTAAATGAAGAGGATGATCTAAGCCATCTTTTTCAAAGACTAATCCGCGTTGTTGAGTAATTTCACCGATGATTGTAGTTTTTACATTCGGCTGTAATTGCAAAAGTTTTTGGTAGTTTTGCATTGTTATTGTAAAGCATAACTCATAATCATCACCACCCGCTAAGGCATATTTCCATCGCTGATTGTTATCTAAATCCCTTAAAGCATTATTAATAGGGAGTTGATCTAGCTGAATTTTTGCACCGACATCAGATGCATTTAATATATGGCCTAAATCTTGAGCTAAACCATCTGAAACGTCAATCATACTTGAGGCTAAACCCTTAAGCATGTTGCCTAATTCACAGCGTGGAGTTGGGTAGTCTAAGCGTTGTTGTAATGGATGACCTAAATGTTGCAAAGCAAAAGCTGCATCGCCAACTGAACCACTGACCACAATCAGATCACCAACTTGTGCACCTGAACGTGTCACAGCTTTGCCTGTTTCAATCCAACCGAGTGCTGTCACACTGAGGGTCAAATGTGGACTTTGCGTGGTATCGCCACCAATTAAACGTACCCCAAATTGATCGCAACAATCATATAAACCCTGACTAAAATCTTTCAGCCAGTCATGATCAATTTGGGGTAGGCTCAATGCCAGAAGAATACTGTGTGGTTTGGCTCCCATTGCAGCAATGTCAGATAAATTGACAGCAACAGATTTCCAGCCAATGGCATGTGGGGATGTATCGAGCGGGAAATGTCGTCCAGCGACCAAAGTATCTGCACAAATCACCAGCTGATGATTTCGCGGAGGGGTGAGCAGGGCTGAGTCATCGCCGACCCCCAAATCTACGTCAGTATTATTTCGACGATTGAAATAGGTTTCAATAATTGAAAACTCAGCCATGTAAAAACAACTTATTTCGCTTGTTGCTTTTCTGCATCACGGAGGCTCGTTGCTAAACGGTCTAATACACCATTGATGTATTTGTGACTGTCTGCACCACCGAAGTGTTTTGCCAGTTCAATGGCTTCATCAAGTACGACACGGTATGGGATTTCAAGATGATCCTTGAGTTCATACGCGCCTAAACGTAATGTAGCAAGTTCGACACCATCCAATGCTTCGATCTCACGATCTAGAACTGGAATCAGTAAAGCATCCAATGCTTCATGATTTGCAATCACAGCAGTGAGCAACTCATGATAATAGCCGAGATCCACTTTATGCATCGCATTGTCAGCACGTGTACGTGCTTCGATTTCATGCACTGGGTTGTGGCTCATTTGCCATTCATAAATCCCTTGTACAGCAAAACGACGAGCTTTACGTTTTGCTGCATAAGTAGCTTGGAGTGTTTGCGACATGCTTTAAATTGCCTTTAACAGGTTAACCATTTCAATAGCAGTAAGGGCAGCTTCACCACCTTTATTACCTGCTTTTGTACCAGAGCGTTCAATCGCCTGTTCAATACTGTCAGTCGTCAATACGCCATTGATTACAGGTAAGCCAGTGTCTAAACCAACTACACCTAAACCTTTAGCACATTCACCTGCAACGAAGTCGAAATGTGGTGTACTACCACGAATCACTGCGCCAAGTGCGATGACTGCATCGAATTTACCAGAGGCAGCTAATTTTTTAGCGACTACAGGTAGTTCCCATGCACCTGGTGCATGAACGACAGTGATATTATCGTCGCTTACACCATGGCGATGCAATGTATCAATTGCACCTTCTAATAAATGTTCAACAACAAAGCTGTTAAAACGACCAACTAAAATCGCGTAACGGTCTTCGCTTGCGAGATGTAATAAACCTTCAATTCGGCGAATCGCCATAGCAACCTCGATGTATTTAATAGTGAAGTTATTTATTCACCGCTACTTATTTCATAAAAAAGAAGTAGGGGCGATCAAAAAATTATTGCGCTGTTTTGTTGTCAGCAGTGATGTATTCCACCACTTCTAAATTAAAGCCTGATAATGCATTAAAACGTAATGGTGAGCTGAGAAGCTTCATTTTCTCTACACCAAGATCACGTAAAATTTGTGCACCCACACCAATGGTTTGATATTGTTGTGAAAGTGCAGCATTTGATTTGGTTGGTTTTGGCTTGCCTAGGTTTTCAAGTGCAGGACCGAGGTCTGTCAGATGACGTTGACCAATCCAGACTAAAACACCACGATCACTTTCAGCAACCGTCTTAAGTGCTTTGTCCAAGTTCCAAGCTGCTTCACCATCTTGCTTATTCAATTTGAGCAAGTCACGTGCAGGATTAAAACCATGTACACGAACAGTGGTCACGCCTTCTTTAGGCTCGCCTTTGACTAAGGCCAAATGAATATCTGGATTACCAATTTCGCGATAACGGTATAGTTCAAAAGTACCGTATTCTGTGTCGATGCTTTGTTGATCAATGCGTTCAACAGTTTGCTCATTGGTCATACGATAATGAATCAAATCCGCAATCGTACCAATTTTTAAACCATGCTTTTCTGCAAATACTTCAAGGTCTGGACGACGTGCCATCGAACCATCTTCATTGATAATTTCGCAAATGACAGAAGCAGGTTCTAGACCCGCCAAACGTGATAAATCACAGCCAGCTTCAGTATGACCTGCGCGATGTAATACACCACCAGGTTGAGCCATCAATGGGAAAATATGACCGGGTTGCACGATGTCAGCAGGTTTTGCATGCGCAGCGACTGCTGTTTGAATGGTATGTGCACGTTCTGCCGGTGAAATACCCGTAGAAATACCGTTTGCTGCTTCAATTGAAAGCGTGAAATTTGTACCGTGTTGTGCACCATTGCTATCTACCATTAATGGCAAATCGAGTTGTTTACAGCGTTCACGGCTTAAAGTTAAACAAACTAGACCACGAGCATGGGTGATCATAAAGTTGATGTCTTCAGGACGTACGTGTGTTGCAGCAATGACTAAATCGCCTTCATTTTCACGATCTTCATCATCCATCAGGATAACCATTTTCCCTGCACGGATGTCTGCTACAAGCTCTTCAACGGTATTGAGCGGCATCAACCTTCACCTTTTTGTTCTGTCGTATGACATTTTCGTTTAATTGATTCGGCACATAGTTTACGTGTTTTTACGTATTTTGCCTATGTTAATCATCTTCCTTTGCGCTACATAGTTATACACAAGCTTGTAGGGGTATGAAAAGAGAAGAAAAATTGATTTGAGTTAATTTTGTATAAAGTTTCAACATTCATAGCGATAAATTTAAGATTAACTTATGAGAAATTTCTCGTAATAGATATTTCTCACAATAAAAAAGCCCTCAAGCAATTAAAATGTTGAGGGCTTTGGCACGATCGATTTATTTTATGAGGTAGATTCAGACGCTGTTGAATTCTTTTTACCTTTTAAAATCTCAGTACGAATAGACTGTGCAAGTTCAGCGCAATCATTGTTCATCCCATTGATCATAAATGAATGACGTGTCAGTACATTGGTTGGATTTGGTAATGCAACCAATTGATAACATTCATCGATATGTTTGAGTTGATCGTTGCTTAAATACAATGCCATTTCTTTGGCAATCAGATGATTCACCAAACGATCTGCAGCTTCTAAAGCATCCAATTGCATTGCTTCAACCGAATTGGTCACAGCACAACGGGTTTGAAGAACGAAACGCTTATCTTCACGATAACGTTTATACAGCACTTCAGATAAAAGTTGAAAGACCGAGCCAATCATTAAAATGGATTGAGCTGCATTGGGCTTTTCAGCGTCGATGCTAACCAAAGCACCATTTTGATTAAATTCTTGGTGCACAGTGAAATCTTTAGAATTTAATTTGAAATGTTGCGCACATAATTCAATGCTTTTATTTAAGAAAATCTGACATAAATTAAAATAGGGCAATGACACAGATTGATTGACCGTATTCATCAATTGTTTTGGATCGTAATATTGAATGTTCAGTGCAATCACTTCACGATCGTTTTCTGTTGGTGTAGTGACCAAAACTTTAGGTTCAGGTTTTGCTTTCACTTGAGCCTGTTGCTGAGCTTGTGCCATCGCAATGGTGTGATTAGCTTTTTCAGCTTCTAGGGCTTCGGTGAGTTGCTGAATCTCATGTTTTAAACGAGCTTCATGATTCATACGCGCTAAAAATTCGCTACGCGTCGGACGAGCAATGGCACGATAAGCTAACCATAAGAAAGCATGAATGAGGAATGACACCAAAATAGCGAGCCATTGAGTACGCAGAATTTCACCAATACTTGGCTTAATCAGAGTAATTTCAACTGTACCGACATTCTTTTCATTCTGTAATGCATCACGGACAAAAATCTCACCTTGGCGGGTTTTTGCCATGCCACTGGTCGCAAGTACCTGTTTTTTTGAATCAAGAATACGAATCGATGCCACACTTGGATTGGTCGCATAGCGATTTGCAAGCAATGCCAATGAAACTGTATTGGCAGGTTCAAGTTCAGATAAGCTGTCTGTCACCAGCTGACTGGTCATGAGTTGACCTTGACTGGCACGGTTTTCATTTAACTGATGTGTTGTTGCAACTACCAATAAAAAGGTATGAAATGCAAAACTTACAATGAGTAGGCTAGCAAATAGCCCTTGTCTTGGCGCATTCAACGTAAACTTCCAAAGCAAAAATTTTCGATTTCGATTATGATTCTAACAATTGTTGTAGCTCAGACCCGAGTCAATTCATGCGAGAAATCATTCTTATTTCATTTTTAGGACCTGACCAACCCAATCAGTTTACTCGATTAATGCAAGTGTTGTCCGTACATTCTTTGCAAATATTAGATGTAGGGCAGGCGGTTATCCATAATCAATTGACTTTAGGTATTGTAGTTTCGTCAAACGATCAAACTGCAACAGCTTTAGCAATGAAAGACATCCTTATTTTAGCACATGATATTGGTTTAACAGTTCGTTTTAAACCGATTTCAGGGGCAGAATATGATCAGTGGGTGAGTGAAGGTGGGCAAACCCGTTATATCGTGACGGCTTTAGCACCCGAATTAACCGCTGCGCATTTACAAGCAGTGACCAATATTGTATCGAGTCAAGGTTTCAATATCGAAACCGTTACTCGGTTATCAGGTCGTCCAGAACGTGATGGGCAAAATGAAGGACCTAAACGTTCTTGTGTTCAGTTCGGTTTGAAAGGGCAGATGCTTGATGCCCAAGCGATGCGTGCAGCATGTTTACGCCTTTCAGCTGAATCTAGTATTGATGTTGCGGTTCAAGAGGATAATGCTTACCGTCGTAACCGTCGCCTTGTTTGCTTTGATATGGATTCCACATTGATTGAGCAAGAAGTGATTGACGAGCTCGCTAAAGAAGCTGGCGTTGGTGATCAAGTTGCTGAAATTACTGAACGTGCCATGCAAGGTGAGTTGGATTTCCAACAAAGCTTCCGTGCCCGTGTTGCATTGTTAAAAGGCTTAGATGCTGCGGTATTACCGAAAATTGCAGAACGCTTAACCATTACAGAAGGTGCTGAACGTTTAATTTCAACACTGAAATCTTTGGGTTATAAAACTGCGATTTTATCTGGTGGCTTCCAATACTTCGCTGAGTATCTGCAAGAGAAATTGGGCATTGACGAAGTGCATGCCAATATTCTCGATGTTGAAAATGGTGTGGTGACGGGTGAAGTTCAAGGTCATATTGTGGATGGTGCGCGTAAAGCGTTCCTATTGACTCAATTGGCTGAAAAAATGGGTATTTCACCTGAACAAGCGATTGCAGTAGGGGATGGTGCAAACGATTTACCTATGCTTTCGATCGCAGGTTTAGGTGTTGCTTTCCGTGCTAAACCTTTGGTTCGTCAAAATGCCAATCAAGCGATTTCGAGCGTCGGTTTAGATGGTGTTTTGTATCTGCTCGGCGTACATGATAAAGATTTAAGTCGTGCATAATCTGTAAACGATATATTGCAAAACGATGACAAAATAGCGGCGAATCAGCCGCTATTTTTGTATGTAAATTAAACACATCATGGTGGTTGTATCACTTTTAAACAGACCAGTAAAAATATTCATTTCGAACTTAAAAAAGTTTTTTTATGTTTAAAAACTGTGTGTATTTTTTTGTAATGACACGCCAAGATTGATGGTGATTAGATTCTACGAAAAACATGATTCTTAAAAAATGTAATGACAAATGAATGTTGCGACAAAGTATGTCGTTTGGAGTGAAAACAGCGCTTTTCTTCTGTTAAAAACACGACATAATGCAAAACATAAGCTTTCTAAGATGATTAAAGAAAAATTATAAAGCTTGTTGTGTTGTGAAACACCATTTAGACGGTTTTTGAAAGACATTATTGTGACGGAGGTTCTTATGGTATCAGCGACATTTGCAACTCTTATTGGATTCGGTCTGATTGCTGCAGCGTTGGCTACTGTTTTCTTTTCCCCTTACCGTCATTGGTTAGGTTTTATGTTTGCTGGAATGCTGTTTTGGGCGACGCTCGAAGCGATTCGTTATAGCGTACAAAATGTTTTCGACATTTCGATGGCATATAGTTATTTAACTGCGATCATGTTAGCGATGTCTGCTTTGATTGTGTTGTTGTTACGTGAAGATAATCGCGCGCAAAAAGCATTGGCAAATCGCCAATATATTGAACATACTCCAGTGTATGATGATGAATGAGTTGTGTTCTAAGTTTTCTGAAAATTTATAAACAATCACAATGACTTTAATTACACGAAAAAATTCAATTTAGACATTTAAAGGTATATCAAAATGGTATACCTTTTTTTCAGCTTATACTTTGTTCCAAAAGCCATGTCGAATAAATGACAAGTTATGCTAGGATGAACAAATTCAAATCTAATTTAAAATACAACAGGCTTTAATGTCATGAAACTCTCTGCAATTCCAGTTGTGAAGCTACCAATCGTTGATGCAAGTACAGATCCGCTGGATTTACTTGTATTGGGTTTATCTCTTCGTATGAAGCAATTGGCACGTACTAGTCCAAAATTTATTGAATTAACCCATGATCGTCAGTTCCGTATTCAAATTGGTACAGACTTGGGTGTGGCTCGCCAGATTATTGTCAACAATGGTCAAATTGAAACAGTTTCTGGTGCTGAAGAAAAAGCGGATTTTGTTTTGCAATTTGCTGATAGTGAGCAAGGTGTAAAAACTTTGGTTAAAGGTGACCCAACTGCATTTATGACGGGTATGCAGAATGGCACGATCAAGATGGAAGGTGATTTCAGTTTATTGGTATGGTTTAACCAAGTGGCGAAATTGATTCCACCTAAAGTACCAAAGCCAGTCAAAGATAAAATTAAATTGGCGCGTCAGTTCTTAAAAGAAAAGACAGGTAAATCGTTTTAATAATTTGATTTAGAGTTTAGTTCTAAAAAAAGCCTTTCATACGTAATGCTAGTCAATTAAGAATTCTTGAATCCACCCCAACCCTCCTTTTCCAAAGGAGGGAGCTTTTCAATACTAAAAATTATTTTAGTAACAAGAAGCCCCCCCTCTTTTTCAAAGAGGGGGGGAAAATTTTAAGAATTTATCCAATCATTTTTCTTATTGATCAGTACTATCTCATAAGGGCTTTTTTTGTTTACGACTCTTTATAAAGTAATGAGCTTATTCCACTTCTAAATTAAAGGTCACAGGCCCATCATTGACCAAGTGCACTTTCATATCTGCGGCAAAAATACCTGTTTGTACATGCTCAAATTGTGATTGCGCATACTCAATGAGTTGCTCATACAGTGCTTTCGCTTCAGCAGGGGGCATTGCTGGACCAAAATCTGGACGTAAGCCTTTCTGTGTTTGTGCCATCAGGGTAAATTGAGAAACCAATAATAAACCACCATTGGCTTGGCTGACATTCCAGCCCATTTTGCCTTGATCATCATCAAAAAAACGATATTTTAAGATTTTATCAATCAGCTTTTTGCCCTTCTCAAGATTGTCTTCTTTGCCCAATCCTAAAAAAACTAAAATTCCCTTTTGAATTTCACCCGTTGTTTCACCATCGACAACCACTTTGGCTTCAAGAACTCTTTGTAATAATGCGCGCATTTCGTAAATACAGTTAAAAGTTGATATATTTTTAAAGTTTAACAAATCCCATTCATTTTGTATTTTCTATAAAATTAAAATCAAGAGATATTACAAATAACTAAGTTTGAATAGTTTAGATACTTAGCGATTAATTTTATAAAAATTAGAGGTTTAAAATATTAAAAATAATTATTAAGAATATTAGATAATTTACGAATAAAACCATAATAAAAATATGGTTATTTAAATCAGTTTCAGCTACGCTAGTAATGCTTTAATTTTGTTCAGATACTTTGCGGTTAAGGCTATTGCTTGAAAAAATAAGATGATAATCATATTATCATTTGATGGTAATTAAAATTGGATTAAGACATGGAAAATAAAACAGCAAGGTTGACGATCTTAATCGATCCTATTAAAAAGCAAGCATTTGAAGAATTATGTCATCGTCAGGATTTGACACCGTCACAGGTTGTGCGTCAATTAATTCGTGATTATCTCAATACTCATGGGGTTGAGTATGCAACGAAAGTACAAAATATTCAGAATGACAATACAAGATAAATAATGTCAAATTAACAATAAATTAGGTTTAAAAAATCATGTGATTGTGAAAATAAAGTAGCCCTATTGCATAGGGCTATTTTATGTAAGCAAATAAATGAATTAAGAGAAATCCAAACCTTTTTCAAACGCTTTTAATTCATGGCGTGCCATTGCAAGATTTGATTTTTGACGATCTAAAACCAAATATAAAAATAATTCATCGTTGTTATCGAGTGGGCGCAAGATGTGATATTGCTTGCCCAAAGTGATTAAAACATCTTCGATTTTATCTTGTAGATTTAATGCATTAGCAACTTTGCGCTTTGCCCGAATCACTTCGGTATTACCAGCAGCAGCAAGCTCCAAATCAAGTCCAGAACCTGCAGTTGCAAGTGCTAAACCACTTGAACTGTCAACTAATGCAGCAGCAATAAACCCATCAATATCAACTAACGCATTTAAACTAAATTTTGCCATTTGAGTTTCCTTTTAGGCGAGGTAGTAAATAGTTTTTATGAACATTAAAGTACAATTTTTGTTAAGATGAATCATAATTAAAAACTAATGTGATTACAATCACAGTGAATAAAAAAATATTGAATAATATTATATGATAATAGTATGTTAATGTTTTTATTTTAGTAACAATCTCTTTTCTGTTATTTATCTTGAACAGTAGAAAATTAAACGTTATTGATAGAAATATGGAACAATGTGTGAAATATTTCTGAAAATCGTAATTTTAGATTTGCAAGAAAGGATTTACTTTTTATAGTGGAACAAGATTATCTAAAGAGTTTGCTATGCAACCAATAATTCAGTCTTTGTTGGACACGGACTTATATAAATTCACCATGCTACAAGTGGTTTTACACAAATTCCCTCAAACGCATAGTGTGTATCACTTTCGTTGTCGAAATTTAGATGACACGGTATATCCATTGACGGATATTTTGGATGATTTGAACGAACAATTAGACTTGCTCTGTACCTTAAAATTCAAAGAAGATGAATTGGTCTATTTGCGCAGTTTGCGTTTTATCAAAAGTGATTTTGTTGATTATTTAGAATTATTCCAACTAAAACGCCGCTTTATTAAAGCTGGGGTCGACAGCGAAGGTCGTCTGGATATTTGGGTTGAAGGCCCGATGGTTCAAGCGATGATGTTTGAAATTTTTGTTCTCGCTATTGTGAATGAACTATATTTCCAACGCATTCGTTCCGATGAAGTTCTGGCAGAAGGTGAATGCCGACTGCAGGCAAAAGTGGCTTTGCTCAAGCAATATGAAAAAGAACAAAATCCGAATGATCCGCCACTTTTGGTTTCTGATTTTGGGACGCGTCGTCGTTATAGCTTAGATTGGCAACGTCATGTGATAGAGACTTTCCATAAAGCTGTGCCCAACGTATTTCGTGGTACTAGTAATGTATTGATCGCCAAAGAGTTAAATATTTTCCCGATTGGGACAATGGCGCATGAATTTTTACAAGCTTTTCAAGCGCTAGATGTGCGCTTACGAGATTTCCAAAAATCGGCACTTGAAACTTGGGTACAGGAATATCGTGGTGATTTAGGAATTGCACTGACTGACGTGGTCGGTATGGATGCATTTTTACGTGATTTTGACTTATATTTTGCCAAGTTATTTGATGGTTTGCGTCATGATAGTGGTGACCCATTTGAATGGGGCGATAAAGCGTATCAGCACTATCGTAAGCTTAAAATTGATACAAAAACTAAAATGCTGACCTTTAGTGATGGTTTGGATATCGAACGAGCTTGGGCGTTATATCAATATTTCAAAGATCGTTTTCAAGTCAGTTTTGGTATTGGAACAAATCTCACCAATGATATGGGGCAAAAACCGCTTAATATTGTGTTGAAATTGGTAGAATGTAATGGACAGTCTGTGGCTAAAATTTCAGATAGTCCTGGTAAAACCATGACCGATAATGACACTTTCTTGGCATATCTACGTCAGGTGTTTGAAATACCAGAAGTTGTTGAATAATGGAAAATTGATAGCTGATTTTTTGCTAAAAGAATGCGAAAAATCAGCATATTGCTGAAATACACTGTGCTAAGATCATGACTGTCCAAGGTCTTAAAATAGAAAAATTGTATGACAACTACAAGCTTTAACTTCGGATTACTCATTGAAGCAGAACAACTTGTGCCGTTTTTAGGGCACGACAAAATCCGTATTATCGATTTAAGTCGAACTTCAGTTTATGAACAGTTACATATTCCGCATGCATTGCATGTAAAACCGCAGTTGTTGGTTCGACAAGAAGAACAAGCTTCGGGTTTGTTGCCTGATGAAGAGGGCTTAAAGGCTTTAGTTGAATATCTAAATATCACCCCAGATCATCATGTGGTGGTCTATGATGATGAAGGTGGTGCTTGGGCTGGGCGTCTCATTTGGAACCTGCATAGTTTAGGTTTTTATAATACCAGTCTACTAAATGGTGGCATTCACGCATGGTTGGCAGAAGCCTATCCAACCTCATCAGACATAGAAACTTTTGAGAAAGTGACCCCATTGGTACAGGTAAATTTAACCGATATTGATCAGTATCGTATTGAATATAATCAATTACTCGAAAAAATTGAGCAACAGGCGATTCAAGTTTGGGATTGTCGGACTTTAGAAGAATATACAGGGCAACGCTTGGCAGCTAGACGCGGCGGTCACATTCCAAGTGCACGACATTTTGAGTGGAGTACTGCAATTAATCGTCAAAATCATTTAAAATTGCATCCATTAGAACGCACGCAACAACGTTTAGAACAATTGGGCTTTCGATTTGATCAACCTGTAGTGGTATATTGTCAATCACATCATCGTTCAGGTTTAGCTTATATTCTAGGTCGTTTATTGAATTGGAAAATTCAAGCCTACGATGGCGCGTGGAGCGAATGGGGCAATCGCCTTGACAGTCCAATTATTACTGGAGAATCACCTGCGTGAGTCTTACATCTAAGTTAAAAAAACAAATTTTTATTCAAGCGCAAAAAGTCGTTCCACAACAGCAATTGAGCCGTGTTGTCGGTAAAGTTGCAGCCAGTGAAAACCCAATCATTAAAAATGTCGTAATTCAAGCATTTAAAGCGCAATACGGTATTGATCTTTCGATTGCAGAGCAAACCGATGCTTTAAAATATAAATCATTTAATGAGTTTTTTACCCGCGCGTTAAAAGAAGGGACTCGTGAAATTGATGCTGATCCAACCAGTATCGTATCACCCGCAGATGGCGCAATTTCACAACTCGGTAAAATTGAAAACGGTGATGTGTTTCAAGCCAAGGGTCAAAGCTTTTCAGTTGATAAGTTAATTGGTGATCCACAATTGGCTGCACCATTTATCAATGGTGAGTTTGCGACAGTCTATTTATCACCACGTGATTACCATCGTGTGCATGCCCCATTTGCAGGGACTTTGACAGAAACTTTGTATATTCCGGGTGAGTTGTTCTCAGTGAATCAAACCACTGCTGAAAATATCCCAGGTTTGTTTGCACGTAATGAGCGTATGGTCTGTTTATTTGACACTGAATTGGGTCGTATGGCAGTGGTTTTGGTCGGCGCGATGATTGTTGCGGGCATTGAAACAGTCGCGACTGGTAAGGTCAAACCTACAGGTCGTGTTGAACTCAATCATCACGAATTAAAGTTAGAAAAAGGTGCTGAACTCGGTCGTTTCTATTTAGGTTCTACGGCGATTGTTTTATTTGAACAAGATAAAATGAATTGGGATGCACAATTTAAGGCAAATTCTGAAGTCGTGATGGGCGAGGCTTTGGGTCATACGCTTTAATTTTCCTCAAAATATATTAATGAGTGAATTTAAAAACACCTTCTCAATGAAGGTGTTTTTTCGTTGAATTTTTAAAAATCACATTAAATTATAATGGAGCGCATTCTCATCAAATGCTTTTAAGACATGAGCGTCAGCATTGTGTGGATTTTTAGAATCGACTCGAACTTATAAACGAGCTTCACTGCCAAAACCATTCAATTCACAGTCTAAGAATAGTTGCATATATTCCGATTCAGTATGGATTGAATATTGAAAATTTAATGAACATTATCCTGCAAAATCAAGACGTTCTTTCGGGAAAACCACTCTAAATATTGACCCCTGATTTTCTTTAGAATCAATTTCTAAGTAAGCGCCATGTTGCATAAGTACGTGTTTAACAATCGCCAATCCTAAGCCTGTTCCACCCGTTTGACGGCTACGCGCACTATCCACACGGTAAAAACGTTCGGTTAAACGAGGGATATGTTTCGGATCAATGCCGATGCCCGTATCTTCAACAGTAAAATAACCATGCTCAGCATCATCATGCCATCCGATGGTCACTGTACCGCCTTTAGGAGTGTATTTAATGGCATTGGTAATTAAATTACTAAATGCACTCGCCAGTTCAGCATCGGAACCAATCAAGTCACAATGACTGTCAATGTCGAGGTTTAAAGTATGTCCATAATCGACATTGTAGGCTTGCGCATCATCAAATAATTGATTCATTAAATTTGGCATATCAATGATTTGATTCTTCGCAATTTGCTTATTGCCTTCCAAACGCGATAAGAGCAATAAATCATTCACCAAAGCATTCATGCGACGGGTTTGCGATTGCATCTGCTCAAAGGCACGTTTCCAACGTGGATTTAAGTCTTCTTGGTCGGTAAAGGTTTCGATATAACCACTGAGTACAGTCAGTGGTGTACGTAATTCATGCGAAATGTTATCGACGAAATCTTTACGCATTTGTTCTAAGTTATGCACACGTGTAACGTCATAAGCGACGAGTAAACGACTCTCACTACCAAATCTGGTCAATTTAATTTGAACATAGTGCTCTTCATAAACCGATGATTTGATTTTGATTCCATCAGGTGATTGGTCAATATTATTAAAATATTCAATAAAACTGGGTTGACGAATAATCGTGAGAATATTGCGTCCACGATCCAAAGGTTGAATCCCGAGTAGTCTTTCTGCTGCAGGATTCCACCATTCAATTTGGTGTAATTCATCCGTAAGAATAACGGCTTCAGCTAAGGCAACCAGTGAAGATTGTGCACGATCAATGAGCCCAACCATTTCGGCTTGAACAACACGTTCTTGGCGTTGAGCACGATAGACATTGAAAAGCAGTGCGCCCCAAATCCCTTCTAAGTTGGGTGGTGAATCGTAAGGTCGATTAGAAATCCACTCATTCACAAGGTATAAAGAGCGCAACTGAAACATAAAAAAAATAGCAAAGGCAATGGAGATGCAAATCCAAAAGTACCCGATCCCTAAACCAATAAATCCACCGATAACGATTAAGAAAGCCAGTAGACGTAAATCTTGTTTAGCAAACTCCCACAGACTGCTATAGCGGAATTTTTTATGTTCACGTGCAAGGTCTGGGACGGGGTAGGGTTCATACATAGAAAATTTTTTACCTAGAGAATCATTGCTTTGAAAATATTTAGCCTAAAGCAACATCTGCACGTGTAGAGAAGCGATAGCCTGTTCCGCGGACAGTTTGTACATAGCGGTCAGCACCATAAGGTTCAAGTACTTTGCGCAAACGACGGATGTGTACATCAATGGTACGGTCTTCGATATAGACATTGCCACCCCAAACTTGATCAAGTAATTGAGCACGCGTATAAGCACGTTCTGGATGGGTCATGAAGAATGCCAATAAGCGATATTCCGTTGGTCCCATATCTAAAATGCTGTTGCCAAAACTAACACGTTGGCTAACAGGATCTAGGACTAAGCCATTGGCATCAATGGTTTTTTCACCACTGAGTGCATTGGCACGACGTAATACTGCTTTAATACGAGAAACCAATTCACGTGTTGAGAATGGTTTGGTCATATAGTCATCTGCACCCGCATCTAGACCTTGAACTTTATGGTCTTCTTCACCACGGGCAGTCAACATGATGACAGGAATTTCAGACAAATTTTCATCACGCTTTAAGCGACGACATAAGTCTACACCACTGACACCACCAGGCATCATCCAGTCGAGTAGAATCAAAGCTGGTCGTTGGTCAACGATCATTTGGTGGGCTTGTTTTGCATCTTCAGCTTGTAAACATTGGAAACCAGCCATATCCAATGAAGTGTGAATCATTTCTCGAATCGGAAGTTCGTCATCGACGATTAATATATAGTCATCTTTCACAACGCAATATCCTATGTATGAACGGTGTACCGTTTTTTATTTATGACAGGCTTATTACAAAGATTAATTATGACAGTATCATTGCAAAAAGGAGATGTTGGTGCTTTTTTGCAAAAAAATGTGACAAAAAAATGCCATTCTGATGAATGAACTATGACATTTGAACAATAAGTCACTTTTATTTTTCAGTAAAAGTGTCTTTAATGATTTGAAAATAATTAAAATTTGACAGTTTGATGACAAAGCTAATTTAACTCAAATGATTAAAAGTAAAAACTATTTTGTGGAAAATGAATCTATTAATGAGACAAATACGGTTTCACAGGCTGAAACAATTTCATCGAGGGATTGTTTAAAGCCACCCATCACCCAACGAATGGCGATTTGAGTAACATAACCATTCAGTCCAGTCGCAACAAGGGATATTTCTTGTTCACTGCGCTCAATATGAGGCAACATCAACGTGACAAAGGAATGGATTAAACGATCGAAACGTCCCATGGTTTCATGGATGGTGGCGTGATTATGCAGTTCTTGAACCAACATGGCATCCACATAAATAATACGAGCAACGCGTGGATCATCTTTTAACATGGTAAAAATTGCAGTGAGACCACTTCGAATCATATTTTTTGGATCAGGTGCAGCTTGCATAACACCTGTCATAACAGTTTGTTGTAATTGTTCAATGAGTTGTAAAAAAATGGTTTGAAAAAGATCTTCGCTTTTCTTGAATGATTCATAGAAATAGCGTTCAGTCAGTTTTGCTTCATTACAAATGTCTTTGACCGTCACAGAAAAAAAACCATGATTTCCATAGGCTTCAATCCCCGCTTCGATTAATTTTTCTCGACGTGCAAGTTTACGCTCAGACAGAGACATGCCTTTAAATTGACGTTCTTTTGTTGTTTTTATGGTTTTCTTTTCAGTTAAAGTTTGCTCAGTCATCTTAAAAAAATACTCGTGTCATGATCGATTGTCACAAAGAAGCGGCTATTTTAGCAATAAAAGCCATTGAAACCTATTCTGTTATTTTTGTATAAAAAAACATCGGATAATTGATAATATAATATTGACAATATGAATTGTCAAAATTATATTGTGCATGAGAGCTGCACATATTTGTATTTTTGTGTGCGGAATTTAAAAAAGGATAGACAATGAAAAATTTTAAAAACAAAGTCGCTGCAATTACTGGTGCTGGCTCTGGTATGGGACAACAACTTGCTGTTTTACTTGCAAAAGCAGGTTGCCATTTATCGATTAGTGATGTGAATGAAAAGGGCTTGGCTGAAACTGTTGAGTTGGTAAAGCCTTATAATGTTCGTGTAACAACGAAAAAAGTAAACGTTGCAAAACAAGAAGAAATGAAAGCTTGGGCAGAAGAAACTGTTCAAAATCATGGTTCTGTTAATATGATCTTCAACAATGCTGGTGTTGCACTCGGCGCTACCGTTGAAGGTGAAAGCTATGAAGAACTTGAGTGGATCGTTGGGATCAACTTCTGGGGTGTGGTTTACGGTACCAAAGAATTTTTACCTTATATTAAGAAAACAGGTGATGGTCATATCATTAATACCTCAAGTATTTTTGGCTTAACCGCGCAACCAACGCAGTCTGGTTATAATGCAACGAAGTTTGCGGTACGTGGTTTTACGGAATCATTACGCCAAGAGCTTGATATTGAGAAGTGCGGTGTGAGTGCGCTTTGTGTCCATCCAGGTGGTATTCGTACCAACATCGCCAATGATGCTCGTATGAATGACAGTTTAAAATCATTGGGCATGAATCCTGATAAATCTGCAAAAGCATTTAATAAATTATTGCGTAAGCCAGCAGTTGAAGCGGCTCAAGAAATCTTGGATGCCGTGATTGCAGATAAACGTCGTTTATTGATTGGTGGTGATGCGGTTATTGTTGATTTAGCGCAGCGTTTATTACCAACAGGTTATCAAAAACTGGCGACTGGTTTAACTAAATTAACCAAGCGTTTTGAACCAAAATAATTAAATTTTAGAAAAAATCGCCATATTTGGGCGATTTTTTTTTGCTTAAAATTCACTTTTTTTTTAAATAGCAGCAAAAATTAATTTTTTTGATCTGTGGTTAAAATTTGGGATTCATAAAATAGTTTGTTATGATGTGCTCGAAAAATTAAATATTTATTTTTATTAGAAAGATAATTTGAATCGAGTAAGACATGAAAAAAACATATTTAGCCCTCAGTTTAGGCATTATTTTATCTATTGGTCAGTTTAGTTATGCAGCATCAGAAGATGTATCGGCATCTGCTTATGCTGCTGCAAGTATGGGCGAGCATGTACATTCAGAACCAGACGCTGAGGAATCTAGGGAATCATTTAGAGCTGATGTAGAACGCTTATATCCGCAATATTTTAAAATAGATGCGGATGATTCACTATATTCAGGATTTATAGAAGACTATAAAAATAGACAATTTTGGACGAAATATTTTACCCGATCGGCACAATATTTAGATTTATACAAAACGACATTGTCGAACACGCAAGCACGTAAAATTGATCCAAGCTTATCTAAACTTGATGCGATGTTGTATTCAGATTTAACTCAAATTAATCTTGAATTTGCACAGATTCAAAAGGCACTTAGCCCTTATGTTGAATTCAATCAGGTGATTTTAAATAACATTCAGATTGATCAGCCATATCCATTGTTTAATGATGAGCAGGGAAGTAATTATCGTTATGCATTAAACGATATGAAAGAAGTGCAAGAGAAACAACAGGAAAAATTGTTGCAGTTAACCAAACACATTGATCAGTACCAAGAAAAATTGGATGAATTTGGTTCAATTGTGTCGAAGCGGGTAAGAAAGCAACATCAAGAAAATATTAATTATTTAAATCAACAGGCATTGGCGATTGGGCATTATTTAACTGCCAACATAAAAGCCTATGATGCTTTCATCGCAACTTATCATGAACTAGATAATTATGATGCTGAACATGCTTCAAGCTATGCAAAACAATACCAACGAGCAGCTCAGACTGAAGCAAATATAAAGAAAGTAAAAGCATTATTGGCGGTAATTCCTTCTGAACAAGAAGCGCAGCAAAAATCTTCGGCATTAGAGCAAGAGATGGATCAATTAAAAGGAGCAACTTCTTATTGTTCTTATCTTTGGAGAGGTGATGACTTTAGTGAAATTGCTTATTATGTCGAAAAACCAAAACAACAATTTTTAAATGAATGTGCTGAACGTAAAACAGAGGTAAGAAAATTTTATGATCAGCATGTTTTTGTCGCGCCAGTTCCCTCACAAATTGCACCGATTCAAAATATGAATTCGATGGCAGATTTTAAGCGTTATGGTGATGATCTGTACTATACCGAAACGGAGAAAAATGCGGTCTACCGTTTCAATCTGAAGTCTTTAAAAGAAGAATTGATTTATGAGCATCGACTGCCACGAGAGGAAGATGGTTGTGATCACAATATGTGTCGTGGCGTAGGTGCGACAGATCTGGTATTGAGTCATGATGGAAAAACCGCTTATGTAACTTCTTTAGATTATGACCAAGTTTTTGCAATCGATTTGGCAACTCAACAAGTCGTACAAAAGTTTGCAGTTGGACGTTATCCACGAAAAATTTTATTGGATGCGAAAGGGTCAAATTTATATGTATACAATGGTGTGGGTAATAGTATTTCACGCATTCAATTAAAATCAGGCAACGTCAAAACTGTGGCATTGCCTGATAATTATCAAGAGCATTTTTGCCGTGAAATCGGCATGAGCTTTGAGCCTGATCAGAAAGCGATTCGTATTTTGGGCGATTGGTCAGATCATCCTTATATTTATATGAATACGGATGATTTTAGCTTTTACGAACTCAATTATGACATTCCTGAAAAAGTGCTATATCAAGTCGATCCCTATCGTTCTGTGGTCGAGTTTTATCATGATTCCACAATACAGATTGGAATTTATGACATCCGTGTGGCTCAGGCGGTCAATTTAATTCTGGTTGAGGAAGATGCATTTAAAGAAAAAGATCCTGATTCAGATACATCTATTTATCATCGTTATCAGGATCTTGCGTCTAAGACTCAACCAGTATTGATGGGATATTTGGGAGATGATTATTTATATTATGTTGAACAGGCAAACTTTAGCCGATTTGATGACTTAAACACTGCTTTTAAAGCGGAAAATTTGGATCTTTATCTGCTCAATCTTGTAGATCAAAGACAACAAGATAGCGAGAAAGTAACACTCAAATTACCAAGCAAACCTGCAAAAGTTGAATTACTTGAAAATGGAAAAATTCTGATTCTCTTGGAGAGAGGGTATATCGATGACGCATCTGTTCCTGCTCAAGTGATGATAATTGATCTAAAAGAATCAAATACGCAACAAATCTTGGAAAGCAATAAAAGCAAGCTTTTAAGTCATTCTAAACTTGATGTCATTGATCTTTATTCAAAAGAATAATGCTATTTATTGATCTAAATGTATGTGAATCCACATTTAGATCAAAGCCTTAATTGTCTTTTTCTTCCATACAAATTGATAATACAAACCTTGCATGAGACACAAACTAAAGAAAGTCAGTGCAAGCGCATACCAAATGCCTTTTAAACCGAACCATTGGCTAAATAAGTAAGCACATGGGACTTCGATTAAGACGATTGCCAAGATATTGAAAATCATCGGGACAGTGACCGTACCACTCGCACGCATGATTGAGGCAAAAATGGCACTCGCACCAAAGAATAAAATTGACCACAACACAATAAATAAAAGCTGTTGCCCTAGTTCAATTACAGAAGGATCGGTAATAAACAGGGCCATCAAGTATTTTGAACAGATATAAGCCAAAATAACCAATGAGCCAGTGATCACAATATTGCTGACTAATGCTGTTTTGGTGACTTTAGATAACAATTCGGATTTGCCTGCACCAATGGCTTGCGCTGCAAAAATAGAACCCGCGATAGCAATAGATAGCGCAGGGAATTGAATATAATTCAATACCTGATTGACTGCGCCATAAGCTGCGGTTGCATGTGCGCCGTGTTTATTGACCAAACCAATGACAACCAATCCTGCGACAGAATTAGTGATCATCTGAATACCTGTCGGAATCCCTAGTTTTAAAATGGTTTTGCTTAACTCAGGGTGAAAACGTAGATGTTGGATCATCGCAAAATCAGGTTTAAGTACATGATCTTTTTTATTTAAATAAATATAAAGAAAAACCAATGTTCCAAGAAATCCTAAACCACTAGCGATCGCAGGGGCGATGATGCCGAGTTTTGGAAAACCGAAATAGCCACCGATCAGCAATGGCGTAATAATCACACCGATTAAAATGGTTAAACCCGAAGCGAGTAAAGGTGTTGTACTGTCACCCACGCCACGGAGAATCGAGGTATAGGTAATATAAATAAACAGAAATGGGCTACTCATTAGCATCCATTGCACATAGGGCAAGGCAAGATGCATGATGCTTTGATCAATGCCTAACAGCATAAGAATTTGTTTGGCAAAAACCACACCCAAAATTGCAATGATCGTTCCACCAATGATGGTCATAAAGAGCAGAGTACCGACAATGGTACGGACTTTTTCAGTGTTTTTGGCGCCCCACGCCTGACCCACTAAAACAGTTGCGCCTGTGGATAAACCGATCACGAAAGCAAGTAGTAAAAATAAAATAGGAAAAAAGACAGCGATGGCGGCAATCGCATCAACACCAAGCATTTGCCCAACAAAAATGGTATTAATCGTGCCCGACAGATTTTGCAAAATATTGGTTAAAATGAGTGGACCTAGAAAGATTAAAAAAACCTTCCAAAACTTGGGCTGGTGAAGCATGTCGGGGCGAGCTGGCATCTTTTATTCTACTGTCAATTTCGTCTGTCTTTATCTCCTTGATCATATAACAACATGCGTAAAAAAGCCTAAGTATTTGAGTAACTCAGGCTCCATAAATTATTCATAAATATCTTATTTTGATAATTTATTCTGGTTTTTAGTACGTTTCTAAAGTTAAACTTGATTTAAAATTTTACAGGCTTGAACTAAAGTCTCCTCTTTTTTTGCAAAACAAAAACGAATCAAACGTAAATTTTCAGGTGCTTGTTTATAGAAAACCGATACAGGAATTGCCACGATTTTATGTTCTTCGGCAAGGAATTTGCACATCTCAACATCGTTTAAATCTGGGCGAATATTGCTGTAATCGACATTTTGGAAAAATGTCCCTTTTGATGGAATGAGGCTGAATTTTGAGTCCGCAATGCCTGAATTAAATAGATCACGTTTTTGCTGATAAAAGCTAGAAAGCCCTGAAATATGTTCAGGATGTTGTTGCATATAGTTGGCAAGTGCCATTTGTACAGGTGTAACCCCGCAGAAATTGGCAAATTGATAAATTTGGCGGAAGACTTTCATCAGCTCAGGTGCAGCCACACAATAACCTGTTTTCCAGCCTGTCACATGAAAAGTTTTACCAAACGAGCCAACGACAAAACTACGTTCTCGTAGTTCTGGAAATGACAGTGCTGAATAATGTTTTTCGCCATCATAAATGAGGTGTTCATAGACTTCATCAGACAGCACAACGATATTTTTATCTTGAATGAGTTCAATTAAATTGAGCCAATCCTGTTTTGACCAAATTGCCCCTGTTGGATTGTGTGGTGTATTCACAATCACCATGCGGGTTTTGTCTGTGATAGCAGATTTAACTTGATTCCAATCCACAGAAAAGTCAGGTGCATTTAGGGCTATATGAATTGGTTTAGCTCCAACCAACTGTATGCTAGGCGCATAGCTTTCATAACTTGGGTCGAAAATGATGACTTCATCACCTGCATGGACGATCGCCTGAATGGCACTGAACAGTCCAATGGTTGCCCCAGGTGTGATGGTAATTTCTGTGACAGGATCAAGTTGTAATTGATCGCGATTTAAAAAAAGTTGTGTGACTTGTTCTCTGAGTGAGAGTAAGCCATCTCCAGCTGCATATTGGTTATAGCCATCGAGGGTTGCTTGGCTGAGTGCTTGAAGTAAATCGGGGGGTGCAGGGAAGTCGGGAAAGCCTTGTGATAGATTCAGTGCGTTGAGGCGTTGTGCCATCGCGGTCATGATGCTGAAAATAGTCACGCCTTGTGCAGGGAGTTTAGAGTGGATTTCGATCATGACTCGTCTGATATTGTTTATGTGTTGGAGGAAAGTGTAGCAGGTCAGTGAAACTGGGTGAATTGGTTTTGGTTTTATGTTTTTGGAATAGTAAAATTTTGTTACATTTAATTTTTGGAGATACTTTTCCTATTTCCAAGTCTAATTTTTCTTATCTATTATGAGTTGTATAGTATGGATAATGTGTTATTCACCAATTAAAATGTCTATGCGATAAACCATTTAAAATGTCCTGTTTTTAACCACAAGAGTCAAGCACAGGATTTAAGTTTCTTTGTTCAACAACAGCTTTCTGAGCTTTACGACTTGGCATACTTTTCTTGGCCCGGGAACGTTTATTCTGTTTTTCTAGTTCTTCATGCTGCTGTTGAATATGCGCCAGGACTGAACCTAACCGTTTATTCTCAACAATCTCATTTTGCTGTAGCCCAGCCAATTTATTGAAGATGCTGTAGTTGAGCTTTCGTCCTTCATGCATGAGGGCCACAGTGCCATCCGGATACTCCAGAAATGCAATGTATTGCCCAGCAAGCTTATGATTCAGCTCTGTCGGTTCAAGCAGATAAATACATTTGTCATAGGTAATCGTCAGGTTCTTGGTGACCTTACGCGGTTCCTGCCAGGTAAAAATATCATCCAGTTCAAGATCAGATTCGGTTAATGGACGATGCAGGTTCTTTGAGTTTCGCGCACATTTGGCGAACTTCTGATTGAACTGCTCAATAAAGCAGGGCAACCAGGCATTTGCTTCTGCAATCGAACAGATGCCTTCCAGGCGCATCTCCTTGATCAAACGGTCCTGAAGGGTTCTATTCGCTCGCTCTACGCGACCCTTCGCCTGTGGGGAGTTGGCGAAGATAATATCAATGTTTAACTCATTCAGAATCCGCCCAAATTGCGTGATCTTGCTGTCTTGGCTGGATTTCTGATTCACTCTGAATACCGAGTGTTTATCGCTGTAAAAGGCCAAGGGCTTGCCGTATTGCTCAATGTAGGCTCGGGTTGAAAGCATATAGTCAAAGGTCGTTTCAGCCTCACAAAAGCGCAGATGCAACAGCTTGCCGGTAGCATCATCGATATAAACCAGCAAACAGCATTTGGTGGCTCTTCCTTCAAACCAGTCATGATATGAGCCATCAATCTGGATCAGCTCACCGAAGCAATCACGGTTATAGCGTGGCTGGTATGGGCGTTTTAGACGTTTGGATCGCGGAATCCAAAGGTCATTTGCAGTCATCCAGCGCCGAACCGTTTCTACCGGGATATTCAGGTCAAACATGCTGCTGAGCTTCTCATGCGCCAAGGTAGGTCCAAAGCCCAGCAGATGTTCAGAAATAATGGAAAGACATTGCGATTTTAATAAATCGTCATGGCGATGATGGCCCGGTTGACCACGACTGGCATGCGTCATGCCTGAAACACCATCTTGATTGAGCTTCTGCAATAACCGGGTAATTTGACGGGTGGAAAGATTCAGGATTTCAGCAGCACGGACTTGGGTAATACGATGATCTCGAACGTCTTGCAGAACTGCAAGACGTTGAATTTCTTTGTCAGACATAGTGATCAGCATCTATATTTTATATCCAGTCCATGGTGATAAAAATCATCATAAACCAGACATTTTTATTGGTGAGAATATAGACACTTTAAATGGGTTCTAACATAATGACTTCGCATAAGAGATTTTATGTTAAATAATTATTGTAGTTGTTTAAACTTTTTTCAAATTAGTTGTTTGTTAATATGCATTTTTTATTAGGGTTTCAGTAGTATTACAGAACTTTTAACAATGAGTTCCAAGCGCAATGCATACTGACTTAAAAAAATTTATCTCAGATATTCTAATTGATACAGTTCAAAGAACAGTTCAACGAATGGATAGTGAAGATACACATAGACCTTTTCATGCAGCTCTTTTATCTGAAAATTTACTTACTAGTAGTCGCTTTGAAAGGTCATTCAGTACGTCTTTTGGACAAGGTGCTATTGAAAAAATTTCTGCAGAAGTGCTTAAATACAATGGTGCAAGTAATGTTAGAAATCAATTTGTTAGTAATGTAAGTATTCCTTCAATAAAATCACAATCAATATCAAAGCTTATTGATAATCTAAGAGATCCTAAAACCTCTTTAGCTACTCCAAATTGGAATAATGAAGTATCTGCTTTATCAAGTCTTCATGTGACACAATCCCATCCTTTTGAAAATTTACGCATCATTAGTGATCTTTATTGGTTTAGGGATGGAGCTCATAACTATGCAAGTATCAAAACAGTAAAGCCAAATATTGATCAAACAGCCCAAGCAAAAAAAGATTTATTATCTTTAAAAGTTGCTGATCCAACATGTAATACTTTCTTTTGTCTTTATTATAATCCTTATGGAGAAGATAGATCTGACTATGCTCACAAAGCACCTGCTAATATTTTCGACTTTAAAAAAGATGCATGTGTCTTAATTGGAAAAGATTATTGGGATCATTTAGGCGGAATAGGTTTTTATGAAGAATTATTAGACGTATTTGAAGAAGCTGGGAAACAAACACGTCTAATGTTTTGATATATAGTTATTTCTTAAAGCTTAGATACCAGTTACTTTCATTGGTGAATTTGTAACGAGAAAATGGGAATCCATTAGGCGGAATATGCTCTTGTCCTTTTGCATGATCTAAAATAGTCTTTGCTATAGCTTGCCCTAATCCACATGGAACAGCATTACCAATTTGCTTATATTTATCTATTGTTTTTCCTGCAAATTTCCATTCATCAGGGAATTGTTGAATACGAGCATATTCTGCTACACTTAAAGGCCTATCCTCTTTAGGATGGGCTAAGTCGGTAGCAGGCATTGTTGGGCTTGTGACTAAAGTCGGGCTTGGTCTATCCCAGTTTAAACGACGTAGAAACCCAGTTTTTCCACCACCTAAGTAGTAAGATTTTCCCATAGCTTCTTTTTGAAGTTCCTCGGGTAAGTTTCGCCAGTTTTGTCCAGATTTTAATAATCTATAATATTTCAAACGTTTTTCAGGAAAAGTGGCACATAATAGATTTACTTCTGATGGTAAGTCAAAAATCGCTTCTTTTAGTGTTTTCCAAGGTAATAATCCAAATTCACCATTCTCTGAATGAGTTGGGTTCAAATAACGAAGTTTACTACCATCCCTTGAAGCAATAATAACAACACGTTCACGAATTTGTGGTGCCCCATAATTTGCAGAATTATAGAGATTAAAAGAAACTCCATAACCCTTTGCTTCCAAATAATCAACAACAAATCGTAAAGCAGAACCTTTTGCTTCTTTTAGAGAATCTTCATCATGCTCTGATGGTTTATAAACAGCTGATAAAAGTCCTCTTACATTTTCAATAACGATGTATTTTGCATTTAAATCCGTTGCTATGTCTAAATACTTAATGAAGGTATTGCCTCGTTCATCTTCAAAGGACTTTCTAGCACCTGCTGTAGAAAAAGCTTGGCAAGGTGGACCTCCAACGACTACATCAATTATGCTGTCAGGAGTTAAACCAGCTATTTCTCGAATCTGATCAATAGAATAATCATTAATATCACCTATTAATGGAATATCAGGTTTATTTAAGGTGATTGTTTCTTGACATTTTTTGTCAAACTCACAGTACAGCAATGGCTTAAATCCAGCTTTTTCTAATCCAAGATCTAAGCCTAAAGCACCACTAAAAAAACTGAGATAATTCACATCAACATCCCATAAAAACAATAGTGGGATCATACTAAAAATATAATCCCAGGTCCACTGTTAAATGTTTATCTTTCTTTATTTGACTGTGAAAGAACCGATGCAGCTAAAGTTTTAGTTGTATCGTTGTATTTTTCACTTTGTAGAACGTGAGATGCTTTAGATTCCATATTTGCTCCCGTTTGCTTACTAGAGTGTGATTGAGATAAAGCAGATCCAGCTAATTCTTTTTGAATAGCGGAAGATGACGGATTACGTAAAACTTCTGATGCTAGAGAACCAATAGCTTTAGAGGTTTGTTTTGAATTTTTTGACATTTTAAAACTCACGAAATTAAATTAATCCAATGAGCATAGCTTAAATAAAATATAGATCAATATTTGAGCGACACAGGTTGTCGCTTTGAGTTTTTTATTATAGTGATAATAAAAAGAGCCGATTTATTTCAAAGCAACTTTTTTGACAATGAATGACATTTTTTAAATCACAAAATCAATCACCGCACGAATCACACCTAAAGTCAGACCAATAAAAGCACCGACAACAACACCATTGACGCGGATCATGTGTAAGTCGCCACCAACTTCATTTTCAATCTTGGCGATCATTTCAGTTGAATCCCATTCATGAATACGTTGACTAATAAACTTAATTACTTTCTCGCTATATTGATCACTCAAATTTACCGCAATACCACTGATACGATCATTTAACAGATCACGAACAGACTGATTTTGAATTAAATTTTCACCGACTTGCTGAATCGCAACACGTAAATTCATCGCAATACCCGAGTCAGGCTTCATCAAATCAGACTTCACTGCATCACATAAAATCACCACCGCACCACTGATAAAATTCAGTACAGGTTCGCTGTCAAGTAAGGCATTCTTGGTTTCATTTAAACGGAGACTTGCATTGCTATTATTATCCGCCAATTGAAGCATCAGCTGATTTGCACCTTCTTCAATTTTTTGACGAATCGGATGATCTTCATCGGCCAACATCGATTCAACTTTTTCAATAATTGAATCAATCGTGCGCTTTTCAACATCAATCCCAATCCAACTTGCACCTTTGGCAAGTCGAGAAACACCAAGCTCTTTAAATAAACGTTGGGTTAATTCACGAGTTTTTTCAGGATGATTCATCATCCATTCATGTGCCAAATCCAAACCACGTTGTAATACATCTTGATGGAAATCATTTTCCAACACAGCGCGAAGCATTTCACTGGCAAGCTGGTTCATACGGGTATTACGAACCCATTGCACACTGTTATTTTGAATAAAGCGTCCAATCTGTTCCTGCCCCACAAATTCAAAAATCTTCGGCACTGTTTGCTGAATCACTTCAACCACTTGACCATTATTCTTTGGATTTGCAAGCCATTGTCCGATTGCTAAACTGAGGTCAGTTTTCTGTAAACTATTTTCAACCACTTGCGGAGAAAGAAAATTCTCTTGAACAAATTTTCCCATCGACTCGGCAATACGGGCTTTATTACGTGGAATAATTTCAGTGTGATCACGTAAAAACTTGGGAATTGGAATTTTCCCGAAAGGGTTGCGAAACAATACTGTAATGGCATACCAGTCTGCCAAACCACCGACTACACCAGCCTCCGCACCGAGCATGAGTATATGAATAAACCATGCATATTCAGGCAATAGTTTTGCGGAAATAATCAATGCAAACCAAGCCACCACAGCGACAACTAAGGCAATCGTTGCAAAGCGTTTACTGCGATCTAGGCTTGGAACCTCATGGGTTGATTCACGTTGTTCAATTCCACTCATGCATTGTCCTAAAAATAATTATTTAGCTGATGGTACAGTAACAGGTTGTGGTTGCAGTACCTGTCCTGTCGGACTAACGCCATATTTCTGCCCTAAAGATTGCAAAATCAGACGAGCGTCAAAGGCATCATTTGGCGATGATTTTTTATCCTTATAACATTCAATCGTATAGGAAACTTGAACAGGGTCAAGTGTCACGACTTGTGGCATATCATAGAATGGATCATTCCAGAACCCTGGATGACGTCTGTAGCCCCAACCATAAGGATAGTAACTCTGTGACGGATAAACGACAGCTTTACGAGGTGGCTGTTGGGTGCGATTACTTGGATCATCTAAGACTTTAAAATAAGTAAAACCATTCAATAAGGTTGTTTGTGCTGCTTTGACCAGTGTAATTTCTTCGGCAGTACCAAAACTCATGTTGCTATTGCCTTGAAAACTAATGCGATAGCTGTGTTCATTCAGCGGAACTGTGGTGTATTGCCCAAGTTGGTCAAAAGTGCGTGGTTTGCTCGGTGTGGTCGCACAACCCGAGATTGCGAGCGCGACAACCATAGACAGACCGATGAGTTGTTTTTTCATTTAACGCTCCTTTTTTCAGCAGATTCTGAAATTCATTTATATGCCCATTATATTGTTATAAATTGATGGATTAAGCATGAATTTCAAGCAGAATTTTGTTACTTGATCGGTAGAGATGATGAGTTTGCATAGCCATCTTTTATTCAAAATATGACTTCACTATTGATGAGCTAAATAGAAATAGCCAAGCGATTGTAGTGAATATCAATACTAAAAGGATTTGATATACTTGAGGCAAATGGGATGGTTTATAGGGAATTGAATGAGTATTGAAATAAAAGGTTATATTGCGACAAGTGCAGATGGCTATATTGCAACAAAAGATGGCTCAGTTGAATTTTTAACACCTTATCAAGCAATTGACTGTGGCTATAACGACTTTATTCAAGAGATTGATATTGTCGTTATGGGACGTAAAACCTATGAAGTGATCTGTTCTTTTGGTGGAGAATGGCCATATCCTGATCAAAAAGGATTTATCGTCACTTCTGATCTTTCATTGGATTTAATACATTCATCACTTTCTCTATGGAATCAAGGTGTTCATGAATTGGTTGAACATCTTAGACAAAACTTTGAGGGGAATGTCTGGGTTGTCGGGGGAACACAGTTACAGAACTATTTTCTTGAGCACAATTTGCTGAATAGTCTGGAAATTTTTGTGATGCCTGTGCTGCTTGGTGAGGGCATTCCGCTGTTTCCAAGTTTTAAATCCAATGTTCAACCGTTGAAATCTATACAGGCTGAAATGATTGAAAATACGATCATTAAAACAACTTATATTTTCTAATGATCACTTAAAAATAATGTTTTTCAATTGATGATGAATGCTGTTGCAAATCGCAAGGTATTTGCAACAGCTTATATTTTATTGGTTGTAAAGAATTGGGAATAAATTTTCAATCCATTAATATTATTGAAGATGAAAAATTTAAAAAGTAGGAATAAAAATGAAAGACCTTATAAAAAGTATTATGATCGTAGTCAGTATTTTTCAAATGCAAAACTGTTTTGCAGAGGGCGTAGAAGCATCTGTTCGTCAAGATATTGTATCTATGCTTGGAGGGGGCTCTGAAAATAGTCCTGTTCAAGTTGAAACAGATGGAGTTTATGTTGATTCTAAGGTCTGTAAAAATTCGCCAAGTCCTCTAACCGTACAACTTAAAGATCGACTGAAGATTCAACAAGATCAAGCTTTGATCGGATTATTTCAGCAAATCTTATGCGCCCCAAGAAACGATCAATTAGACATCGATTTAACCCCTTTCTCTGCCAACTTATATGAATCTATACCTGTTGAGATGGTGTTGTATTCTCGTCAACAAGAATTAGGTCGATGGTTGCTAGATAATAATGAATTTTCAGTTGCTTTTGCCCCTATTCATAAAAATCAAATGAAGATCAACCTAACAGGTTTGAATCCTAACAGTAGTATTCCTGCTGTTACATTTTGGCAAACCCTCTCGCCAGAACATATTCGTGTATGGTATGGACAATTTAAAATGGCACCTTCAGACGCAATAATTTTTGATTTTAAATTTGAAAATAAAAAATGGCTTTTAACCTATATTTGGATTGGTTCACGAATCTAAAGTCTGAGTGATTCAGTGCTCATGTAGGGGGGATACATGAGTATTATGCTCAAAAACTACTATTCGGCTGTGTTAAAAACTCAATTTCTTCCACAGTCGATTCACGTCCTAAGATTTCATTACGATGTGGATAGCGTCCAAAACGATCAATAATAACTTTATGCTTTTTCTCAAAATCTAAATTGATTGGATTGCCTAAACCTTCAAATAATTTTAATGCTTGTTCATGAATGATCTTGGATTCACTGTGCATAAAAGGCATATATAAAAATGAACGTTGCTCAGGTCTTAAATTTTGATCCAATCCCAGTTGGATCGTTTCCTGTGCTAAAGCCAAAGCCATTGGGTCTTGCGCAAAAGAGGCAGGGCGATCACGATATAAATTTCGTGAAAATTGATCCAAAACAATAATTTCAGCCAAACGACCTTCGGCATTTTCTCGCCATGACCAAAGTTCAGCTTGGCGTGCTTGCTCTAGAGTGTCTAAAAATTGATTGCGAAGTTGTTGATCGAATGCATCACTCTTTGCAAACCAGTAGGGTTGAGTTTCAGCGCTAAACCAAAAATCGAGAACAGTTTGATAATTCATAACTTTTATAAAACCTTAATTTTTACAGATTGTTAGTGGGTATTTAGTAATAAAAACATATATTTTAGATATCTTGTAGTCTTCATTTGTGATAAAAAATTGCCGAAAATAAAATGAATATTGAATGCAAAAATCGATGAATATACGTGTATATCGATAAATCACGTTATACTGCGAGCATCCAAAACATTTTATTTGAATAAATTCTTAAGAGAAGCCTTTAAGATAAGCGAGTCAGTATGAGTCAACCCGAAGCGATTTCCCAATCTATTTTACCAAGTTGGGTGGATTCTGCCTTATTCAAAGGGATGTTACGTGGGATTGAGCGTGAAAGTTTGCGTATGCAAAGCAACGGCTTTTTATCACAAGCAGATCATCCAAAATCACTCGGTTCTGCGCTGACGCATCCGCATATCACCACAGATTATTCTGAAGCCTTGATGGAGTTTATTACCCCACCGAAAGAAAGCATTCCTGAAGCATTGTCATTTTTGGCAGATGTGCATGCAGTGGTGAATCGTCATTTAGAAAATGATGAAAAATTGTGGACATTGTCTATGCCATGTATGTTGGACGATCAAGAAGAAAATATTCGTTTGGCACAATATGGCACTTCAAATATTGGTAAATTCAAAACTTTATATCGTCATGGTTTAGGCATTCGCTATGGTCGCCGTATGCAGACCATTTCAGGTGTGCATTACAACGTTTCTTTCCCTGATGCGTTATTTGAACAATTACAACAGCATGAAACTGATGAAGCACTGAAAGCACTCAGTCTGCAAGATTACCGTAGTCATCGTTATTTGGGCTTAATTCGTAATTTTATTCGCCTTACACCATTAGTCATGTACCTTGTTGGCGCAAGTCCGTCAGTATGTAAATGTTTTATGACAGGACGTGAGCATCATTTATTACCGTTGATCAAAGGAACGCTATTCTTACCTTATGCAACAGCATTGCGAATGGGGCGTTTTGGTTATCAAAATTCTGCGCAGAAACAATTGGGCATTCATTACAACAATTTAGAATGCTATGTCGCTGAGTTACAAAAAGCGGTAAATACGCCGTATGCGCAATTCAGTCGTTTAGGATTGAGTGATGCCAATGGTGAGCCGAATCAAATCAATGATCACGTGCTACAAATTGAAAATGAATATTACAGTTTAGTTCGTCCGAAACAAGTGCCGAAAGCAGGTGAAACACCATCTCAAGCTTTGGCAAATCGTGGCATTGGCTATGTGGAATTACGTGCAGTTGACGTGAACCCGTATAGTGCAATCGGGATCGATGAAGATACCGCAGGTTTCTTAGAGGTTGTGGCGCTATATTGCTTACTCAAAGACAGTCCAGATTTGTTAGATGCTGAACAAGACATTATCGAGCAGAACCAAGCTGAAGTGGTCAATCGTGGTCGTGCGCCAAATGCCAAAATTATCGAAGCGGGTCAAGAAACTCCATTATTAGTATGGATTCAACAACATATCACTGCAATGCAACCACTTGCCGATGTCCTAAATCAAAGCTATGCAACGGATTTGTATCGTCAAGCCCTAGCTGTAATGCAAACCCGTGTTGATGATGTGGATCAGACTCTATCTGCGCATGTGATTGAAGATACCATGAAACAAGGCGGGACTTGGGGTTTTGGTAGCTATATGGCAAACCAACATATTGAAAGTTACGAACAACATGTATTAAGTCCAGAAACTTTAGCGTATTTTGAGGAACTTACTCAAAGTTCTCTCGCAGAACAACAGCAACTTGAACAAGATACAAGTATAAGTTTTGAAGATTACTTGAGTAAATTTAGATAAATTTTGAATAAAGTATTGATTCATATACTCATGCAATAATGGGGAAATTCCATGCAATGGCGTAGTTATCGCTTCGTAAGTGGTTTTTTGTTTTTGGCAAGTGTCATTGGAATGTCATTTGCGTTGTTTTTAGAGCATGTGCAAGGACTTGATCCTTGCCCGCTTTGCGTATTTCAACGGATTGGTCTGATTGGTTTAGGATTCATTTCCCTCATTGCGTTTTTGCATAACCCTAAAACCAATGTGTTTAAGCGTCTTTATAGTTTCTTAGGTTTAGTCGCGATTTCATGGTCAGCCGGTGTTGCTGCACGTCATGTGTGGCTACAACATTTGCCAAAAGACCAAGTGCCGAGTTGTGGTCCGGGTTTGGATTATTGGGTAGATACATTACCGCTCAAATCTGTGTTTGAAAATGTCCTCAAAGGCTCTGGTGAGTGTGCCATGGTGGATTGGACATTCTTGGGGCAGTCTTTACCGACATGGTCATTGTTGTTCTTTAGTGTATTAGCTTTGATCAGTCTATGGCAACTATTCCGTAAATATTAAAATGCATAATGGAGCTGGTGAAAACTGGCTCTTTTTATATTTAAATTTAAAAATAATCAGTATCTTAAAATGAAAAGAATCCTTTTAGTTGCTAGTCTTTTTATACCATCCTTTAGCTTTGCGCAGTCGAATAATTTCGGTTTGATTCAGGATAAAGATGGTTATGTCAATGTTCGAGATCAAGCATCTCTAAAAGCTAAAGTAATTGGGCGTTTAAATAATCAAACAGTTGTATCGCTTGATTCAGGAGGTAATTCAACGGTTTTTTATTTGATTAAAGCAGATGGTCTAAATGAAGAAGGTTTTATTCATAAAAGCCGTATCAATCCATTCGGTGGCTATCAACGTTGGAAGCTTAAAGATCATTACTCAGATAAAGCAATTTATCAATTTGCAGATAATTTTGTTGAACTACAGGTAAAAATAGCACAATTCACTGAAAAAGATTTTAAAAAAACAATTCCTAAAGGCTTAAAAATGGCATTTTATACATATTATAAAAATAAAGAATTTTTTGGAACTGATGGAGATATTCCTGAAAAAGGAATGGGGCAGTTTAAGCAAATTCTTATTAATTTTAATGGTGAAAATATTGTTATTCCTGCACAAAAATTGGAGCAGTATTTCTTTCCATTAGATCGCTACGGAAATCTGTACGATTTTGAACAAGCTGAGGTTTATAGCAAAGGTAATGATTTATATGTAATTAATACTTTAACTATAGGTGGTGCAGCTCAATATAATATGGTAATCCATATTCAAAATGGTCTAGTAAAACCCATTCAAGCATGGTCTGAATAATAAAAAGCCAACTCGAAGTTGGCATTTGTGATCAGTAGATTCTCGATTAGGTTTCTACAATACCTTGCATACTTTCTAATTTAATTAAATACTTACGGATTTGTTCTTCTGCAAGCTCATCATGATGCGGATAAAACCATTTGGCAATCTGTTCTGCGACCAATGGATGATACTGAATATCAAAATGGTTTAAGCCATAGAAAACAGCCTTATGTGATTCAGGTAATTTCAATTGAAAACGTGGATTTGGGTGTTCACCCAAAGCACTTTTTACACTGACGAGATAGTCACCAATGACTTTTAAAGTACGGTTCTTACGATTTTCAAACTCTAAAGTTCCTGCGATTAAAAAGGTATTGATGTGTGATGGGAGTGGTGCTGGTTTACGGTTATCGTCCATTAAGCCGATACGTGCATTATTATGTTCCCAGTCATCATCACGGACACTACCAAAACGCAGGTCTAAAATACCGTTACTGCGAATGTTGACCACATGGCTGATGATTTTAACAATTGGGAAGTTGCCAATTTTATCTTGGATTGCGAAACCGAAACGTTCCAATACTGCACCGTGATGTGGTGAGCCAATACATACAAGATTTTCAACCATATGCAACCATTGATGCATATTCTGTTTACCATAAAACAAAGCACTGCGAGAAACTAAACCGCCCATACTATGACCAATCAGGTCAATACTGGTGATACGTGGATTACGTTTGACTAAATCTTCTAAGATATTGGCAAGTGAACGTCCATTGGCTGAAATACGACGTCCTGTGTTGTAGTGCAAATACAACATGGTATTGTTATCACGCTGAGCCAGTAATTTTTCACCGATTCCACCATTACCACGATTACTCCAATCTTGATAATTCATGCATAAACCGTGTGAAAAAATCACCACACGCCCCGCTAAATCACCTTGTTGTAATGCGCCATAGCGATCATAGAGTACTGGAGAAAGTGCAAGTGGATTATGGGTTGCCAATAAGTAATCGCCAAGTACACCATTCAAAGCACTGACCAAAAAGGTCATATATGATGTGAGTGACTTTTCATGCAAATTTGGAAAGCGTTCAATGGTTTTTCGTAAAACAGGAGCAAGTAAGTGGCTACCGTAATTTTGTAGTGCGTTATAGCCGAATTGATAGAATTTATCGACAATTGGACGTGACTGAAAGCGTTTGGCTTTGGTTTTACTTAAACCAAAAATACTCAGTAACATTTCACGTTGAATCGACTGGATAAAGTCCTGAACAACACCGCTCAATGGTGTACTCACCAATTGTGCTAAACCTTCAAGTACGTCCGCCTGACTTGGAGGCGAACGATCCCACTTACAATATGTTTCGTGTAAAGGGGTTAAACTTGGCATTGTTATTTCCTCATCCTAATTGATCCATAACAAAGACTTTATTTTTGTCGAAGATCAATGTATAAATTCCTAAGCAATCATCTTATCTTGTTCATCCTGAACATTTAATTAAAATACAGATGTTTGCAATTTTGTTTTAATTTTTTGTCGGACAAAACACGACCATATACAAATTAAAACATATTGTGACGAATATCACATTAAAAACTAAAACATGAGCGATGAAAAAGCAATTTATTTCCAATGAATATTATCTATTTACATGGTTTTAAAAGTAGCCCTTTATCGATCAAAGGGCAACAATTAGATGAATATTGTCGAAACCATTCATCGAATAATGTTTATTTACCCGATTTAAATCAACATCCTCAAATGGTTTTAGATCAAATCTCTCAATTGATTGAAGAACTACCAGATGTTGGTCTAGTGGGGAGTAGTCTTGGTGGTTTTTATGCGACACAATTGGTCGCCAAATACGGTGTGCCTGCTGTTTTAATTAATCCCGCTATGCGACCATGGGCTTTGTTTCGCGAACTATTTGGAATGGAGCATATTCCGCTCAAAGTGACTGAACAATGGACATTAGACCATGCACAACTTGATCACTTAGAAGCGATTGCTGTGCCATTTGTGCAAGATGCAGACAAAATCATGGTTTTACTGCAACAAGGCGATGAAATTTTGGATTATCGTGAAGCTGAACGCTATTATAGTGCAGCGCCACATTCATCATTGATCATGACTGAAATGCATGGTAATCATGCGATGGAAAATTTTGCAGATAAAATCCCGATGATTTTGGAATTTTTATCCAACTCCGTAAAATAAAAGGAAAAACATTAACGTGTCATATACAGCCCAATCTCTTGAGGTTTTATCTGGTTTAGATCCTGTACGTCGTCGTCCAGGCATGTACACCGATACCACTCGTC
This sequence comes from Acinetobacter wuhouensis, assembly GCF_001696605.3. Lineage (NCBI taxonomy): Bacteria > Pseudomonadati > Pseudomonadota > Gammaproteobacteria > Moraxellales > Moraxellaceae > Acinetobacter > Acinetobacter wuhouensis. The sequence continues at coordinate 131,664 of NZ_CP031716.1, forward strand.
CAAACCATTTGGCGCAAGAAGTTATTGATAATGCTGTCGATGAGGCACTTGCAGGGCATGCCAATAAAATTACGGTCACGGTGTATAAAGACGGCTCATTATCCGTTGAAGACAATGGTCGTGGTATGCCTGTTGATATTCACCCTGAATATGGACAAAGTGGGATTGAAATTATCCTCACCAAACTACATGCAGGTGGTAAATTTAGCACAGACAATTACCAATTTTCAGGTGGTTTGCATGGTGTGGGTATTTCTGTCGTCAATGCTTTATCTGACCGTGTAGAGGTTGAAGTTCAACGTCAGGGTAATCTGTATAAAATGGCGTTCGAACGTGGTGAGCCTGTTGCACCATTAGAAGTATTAGAAGGCAAAGCACCAAAAAGAGCTTCAGGAACAAGCGTCCATTTTTGGCCAGAAGCCAAGTATTTTGATTCGCCTAAATTTGCTTTAAAAGCGTTAAAGCATAATTTAAAAGCCAAAGCTGTGCTTGCTGCGGGTTTACAAATTATTTATATCGACCAAATTAATGATGAAAAAATAGAGTGGCAATTTGAAAATGGTCTGGTCGACTATTTGATGGATGAATTGCAAGACCGTGAAATTGTTCCCGAACCAGCTTTTGTTGCGACAGGTGAGGCGGAACGTGCCAGTGCTGAATTTGCGATTTGCTGGAATGTTGAAGGTGGCGAGCAAATTCAAGAAAGCTATGTCAACCTGATCCCGACTGCACAAGGCGGTACGCATGTAAACGGCTTGCGCTCAGGTGTGACGGATGCGATGCGTGAGTTTTGTGAGTTACGTAACTTATTGCCACGTAACATGAAATTGTCAGCGGAAGATGTCTGGGATGGGGTGAATTACATTCTGTCTTTAAAATTCCAAGAACCTCAGTTTTCAGGACAGACCAAAGAGCGTCTTTCGAGTCGTGAAGCATCGAATATTGTGTTGAATATTGCCAAAGATGCATTTGCTTTATGGCTCAATCAAAATTCTGAAGTGGCGATGCAACTTGCAGAAATGGTGATTGCTAAAGCGGGTCGTCGTTTAAAAGCTGCGAAAAAAGTTGAACGTAAGAAAATCGTTGCTGGTCCAACTTTACCCGGTAAATTGTCAGACTGTGTAGGACATACATTAGAAGAATCTGAATTATTTATCGTGGAAGGTGACTCCGCAGGTGGTTCTGCGAAACAAGCTCGTGATAAAAACTTCCAAGCAATCATGCCGATTCGTGGGAAAATTTTAAATACTTGGGAAGTGTCTTCGGATGAAGTTTTGGCTTCTCAGGAAGTTCATAATATTGCGATTGCGATCGGTGTTGATCCAGGCAGTGATGATTTGTCTGAGTTGCGTTATGGCAAAATTTGTATCCTTGCCGATGCGGACTCAGATGGTTTACATATTGCGACTTTATTGTGTGCTTTATTCGTCAAGCATTTCCCTGCGATGGTGGATGCAGGACATCTTTATGTCGCTATGCCACCGTTGTTCCGTATTGATGATGCCAAAGATGTTCATTATGCGTTGGATGAGCAAGAGTTAGAAGCTATCTTAAAGAAAGTAAAAACCAAAAATCCTCAAATTACTCGATTTAAAGGTTTAGGCGAGATGAATGCAAGTCAGTTGCGTGAAACGACTTTAGACCCTAACACACGTCGTTTGGTACAGTTGGATTTGGACGATACGCAATTGACTGCGAATTTGTTGGATAAATTATTGGCTAAGAAACGTTCTGGTGACCGTAAAGAGTGGTTAGAGCAGAAGGGTAATTTAGCAGATTTGGGTGTTTGATAAATTTTCAAATGATCAAAACAATCTAAGCATTGTTTTGATCTATCTGAGTAAATTTTAAAAATTGATTAACTACCGATAAATCAAGCTGATATTTATTTGCAACTATTAAAATATATTCTCGGATTTTTGGAAGTTCTTGTTTTAACTGTAATACTGCTTTTTGGAACTCAGAAAAAGAAACATAAATATCCTCAAGTTCTTCTTCCTCTTCTTCAATAAATTGAATTTGATCATTTTCAATTTTGCAACACAGCATAGGATGACCAATCCAAAATCCCTTTAATTTTTGTTCAGCAAGATTAATCCAGCTATCTACATCATTAAAATCAGAACAACAACGCTGGGTCAGGATCGGATTTATTCCATTTGACATGTCGCATAAGGCAAATCCACCCTCTAAGCTATTTTTATTCTTTTGAATTGCATCCTTTAAAATCTTAAGTAAATTTCTTTCAGTCGTTTGTAAGACAGAATAAAGGTTAAAACCTTGTGCAATAGGCTGAAATTTATCTACAAAACCATTTAATTTATAGACCTGGTCAAAATAATTTTCATATTCTTCATCTGTAAAAGGGAATTCAGGAAATTTAATTTTTGGATGTGAATATTCTAATTCGAATACTGGAATCAGTTGTAGCTTCATAGTTACCCTATTGTTTTTATATATTTTAGGATTTACCCAAAATTTAACTGCATCAATACCAAATCTCGCCACATACCAAACTTTTGACCCACTTGAGGCTATAACCTGTTTGTTTAAAACCTAGTTGCTCATGCAAACGAATCGAGCCAGTATTCTCATGATCAATCGCAGCGACCATAACATGAATATCATGCTGTTTCGCATGCTCAATCAGTTTCACCATTAATGCCTTGCCTAAACCTTGACGTGCAAACTGTGGGTCAATATAAACTGCATGCTCAACAGTATGGTTATAACCATTAAAATTACGAAAACTTGAATATTCTGAATAACCTGCAATGCTTTTACTTTCAATATCTTCAGCGACAAAAAGTGGAAAATTATTCTCTTCTAAATCGGTAAACCATTGTTGATATTCTTCTAAACTTTTTGGGATGTTATTCCATGTCGCCAAACCATTTTCAATTTCACGATTATAAATCCGCATGATATGAGGAATGTCAGAACTTTGAGCAGGGCGAATTTGAAAATTCATGGACGAGGTCGATTTAAAGTAATTGAGTTTTTATTGTAGAAATTATCATTTGGCGATGCAATCTATCACACCAATAAAAAAAGCAAGACCGAAGTCTTGCCTTTCAAATTATGTCTTAGCGATCACTTAGAAATGATATTTCACTAAAGCACTGACATTGTTTTCATCTTTACCTTTGATCCCGTATTTGTTATTCCATACAGAATGTTCAATACCAAGATATAAACGTGTATTTGGAGAAATATGTTTACCCGCATTCCATTTATATTGAGTGGTCCAGTTTAATTCGCTTGCATGCGCAGCGCCTGAATCTTTTTCAGCAGTTGACCAATCTAAGAAACCATCAACCAAAAAGTCTTCTGAACCTAATTTTACAGGAACGCCGTAAGTAAGCGTCATTTGATAGTCATCACTTTGCTTTTCGTTGTTCGCACGATAAAAATTGATGCTAGCAAAACTTGTATAAGGAATGGCTAAATCAAAACCAACACCATACAAGAAATTGTCAAAACTATTGTTGAAGTCATCACTACTACTTTCCCACGTTGTCGAAATCAAAACGTCTTTGATTGGGCCAACAGCAAGCTTTTTCCCAGTAACTTCACCAAGGCTTAGGCGAGGAGCTAATTCGAAATATGTGCTTTTGTGATCATCACTACCACGCATACGATCCATAAAGAAGAATACATCTGCGTATTTTACTTTGGCAGCATACTCAACTGTCAGTGTAGTTTGCTTTTCATCAACAACTTCATAATTTTCACCATAAAGTCCTGTTAAACTGAAATCCTGCCAAACAGGAGCAGCTTGAGCCAAAGTTGCAGTTGAAGCGATTGCGCAAAGAGCAGCAATTTGTGTAAATTTCATGAAAAAATCTCTCCCCCAAGAAAGCGCTACAAGGATACAGATTCTTTAGCAAAAATAAAGCCAAAACCAGATAAAATGTAAATAAATATGTAAACATCAAGTCGTAAAATGTTTTAAAACGTGAAAATGGATGACGGACGAGAAAAGAAATTTTGAATCGCAAAAAAATATTTGGAATTGAATAATGTCGAGTCATTCACATGGAATTGTCGAATAAAAATTTAAATAAATCATTAAATTATAAAAATACGTAACAAGTTGTCATTTTTCATATTGTTTTCATAAAAAAGTTAAAAATCTACTTGCATATTTTTCAATATAGCCTGATATTGAATGTATAAGAACACCAATCTGCAGATCATCAAAAGTGTTCATCTTGGTAATAGAGGAGTTACGGTTCCAGTTTATTGAAGGTGAAAAAGCGACTTATACAATGAGCTTTAAGTGTGCCAAAAATATTATTTTGCACTCAGTTTTAGATTAGAAAGAGGAAGTTTTTTTATGAATATTGAAATCCGTACAGACAAAAATATTAAAAATAGTGATCGCTTAATTACCTACGTGCGAGATGAGCTAAATCAAGAATTTCAACGCCATAGTGAGCGAATTACTCAATTTTCAGTGCATATCAGCGATGAAAATGGAGATAAAGGTGGGGATGATGATATTCAATGCATGATCGAATTAAAAGCAGCAGGCTTAAAGCCAGTCGTTGTTAAGCATAGAGCAAAAAATATTGATCTATCACTACATGGCGCGATTGAGCGAGTGAAACGTAGTCTAGAACATACCCTAGAGAAAACAGAAAACCCACGTGGTGGGAAATTAGAACTCGCAGATGCTGATGAAGCATAAATGCTAAAAAGCCCTTCGGGGCTTTTTTTGTGGCTGTAAAATAAATGTTATGTACTTTGTCAGAAACTAACAATAAATGCTGTACGGATTTAAAAATGAGAAGTATTTAAAATTTTATGAGCTATTTAAAAAAAAATAGTCATAATGAATATAAGAATATAATTGTGAGATCAATATGTTATCAGCACAACAACAAGTCTTTGTACAGGCTTTAGAAGATTTAGACCTTGCCCAAATTCAGCGTTTGCTTGCAGATGGATTTGATCCCAACTTTATGGAACCTGAAAAAGGTCCTGCTGTTTCGATCTGGTCAGATGGATTATTTAAATGGTGGGAAAAAATCTGTGATGCTTATGAAGCTGGGAAGCCTCTGAGTGCTGAGCAAAAAGCTCAGGATTTACAACCACATTTAGATATTTTAGATGCATTGATTCAAGCCAAAGCAAACTTTTATCTATGGGATGCAGAAGAGTGCTATGGTCCTCTTTGGGATGCAGCAAGTGCAGCATGTGTACCTGCGGTACAAAAATTGTTAGATCATAAAGTTGACTCAAATACCCGTGATGAAGAAGGAAAAACCATCTTGTCTTCAATTAGTGATCTATTTTTTGATTGTGAATTTGATCAAATAGATTGGTCACAGGCTTTACCTGAAGAGAAAGAAACTTTAGAGTTACTACGTAGTCGCGGTGCGAAAATGTCCAACGAATAAACGTAAGTTTGAGTCCTGATATGGCAATATTAAATAAAATCACTTTGGTTCTGGCTTCTAGTCTAAGTATAAACGCAATGGCAGCAGAATTTTCCTTCGATCGTCCTGGAGCAGGTTTTGGGACGGGCATCACTCCTGTAGGTCAATTGGCTTGGGAACAAGGCTTACCAAGTGCAAGCTATACTGAAACCACCGTCGATGGTGCGAAAGAAAAAACAGTTACGCTCAATGGTGACATGCTTTTCCGTACAGGTTTAACTTCTAGTATGGAATTGCAATTGGGTTGGGCGGGTCCTGCTTGGACACAGACCAAATACAAGGGTGAGAAACATGACGACTCAGGTCTTGGTGATGTATCTATCGGGATCAAAAAAGCCATTGATTTAAAGGATGATAAATTATCTATGGCAGTCCTTGCACAAGCTGTTATTGCAACAGGCAATGAAGGCTTCACTGAGGAAGATGATATTTATAGTATTGGGACTTCACTTGATTATAAATATAATGATTTAGTGAATACTGGCATTACCATGAACTATGCGGTACAAGATGGTCACTGGTCAGTCACGGCCATACCGACTGTAGGTTATAAAATCGCAGGTAATCTTTCTGGTTTTTCTGAATTTATTTACTCCAAAACAGAAAGCCAAGATTATGAATACGGTTTAGGTTCAGGTTTGATTTATGCACTGAATGATCGCACACAGATCGATGGAAGCATTGGTGTGGATTTAAGCGGTCAGGATCGTAGTTATACTGCTGGTTTAGGCATTTCATTCCTATTCTAAGTTGCATGGAAGAACTAAAAAAGAGTAGTTGATCTACTCTTTTTTTGTCTATAAATTGAAGAAAATACACGTCAAAGATCAATGATAAGAAAAAATTAGGAGGATGGTCGCATGTTAGAATTATTTATTGGTGATAAAAATTATTCCACATGGTCAATGCGTCCATGGTTGGTATTGCAGCACTTTGCTATACCATTCAAAGAACATCTGATTCCTTTTGATCACTTTGAATTAGACAGTCAATTCAAACACAGTATCCTCAAAATTAACCCGACAGGAAAAGTCCCTGCGTTAGTCGATGATGGATTTTTAATCTGGGATACTTTGGCGATTTGTGAATATTTGGCTGAAAGGTTTCCTGAAAAATATCTATGGCCAAATGACTTCCGACAAAGAGCACGCGCTCGTTCAATGTGTGCAGAGATGCATAGTAGCTTTATGGCTTTACGTAGTTTATGTGGAATGAATATCGATGCAGATTTAACAAACATTGGCGCAAAACTTTGGCAAGATAATCTAAAACTACAGCAAGATGTGCAACGTATTGAGCAATTATGGTCAGAACGACCAAGTGCAGACAGTTTTTTGTGTAGCGATCAATTTAGTATTGTCGATGCATTCTATGCGCCAGTTGTGATGCGATTCGTATGCTATGGCATTCCAATATCATCATTCAGTCAGCAATATGTACAGAAAATCTTGGCAGTTCCAGCAGTGCAGCAATGGATTCAGGAAGCAAAAGCTGAATTTAGATTTGTAGAATGTGAAGAGCCTTATCGAACTGAATAAATGCAGTGTGATAGTGATTATTTTCCAGTTAAATTGATTTAACTGTGGTTTGTTTCACCATGAAAATGAACTTGGTTTCGTCCATAGGCTTTGGCACGATATAGAGCTTGATCAGCATGATGAATGATTTTATTGATTTGCGTTTCATCCTCTGAGGTTGCGACTCCAAAACTTGCTGTTAGATTGATTTTTTTCTGAGTGAGTGTCTCTAATGTCTGATTTTGGATGGCAAGGCGACAACGCTCTGCAACTTCACGTGCGATTGTAAGTGATGTTTCAGGCATGGCAATGATAAATTCTTCGCCGCCATAGCGGGCTACAATGTCTGAACTTCGTACGAGGGTTGACAGAAGTTGGGCAATAGCTTTAAGTGCTTCATCACCAATATGATGACCAAAATCATCGTTGATCATTTTAAAATGATCAATATCAATGAGAATAATTGCATATTGTGTGTGAGTATTCTGAATTAGGCTTAATTTTTCATTGAAAGATCGACGATTATATAGATTGGTTAAGGGGTCAGTTTGGCTCAAAATTTGAATTAATGATTCACGATGGCGCCATTGAGAGAGCAATACTTCACACAAAACTAGGCATGCAATCAGGATAGGGATAATAAAGTACGCCATACTTAAAACCCAGAATAGATTTTTCTGGGGATCATGTTCTAATAATGTTTGACTAAATATGGGAGCGTAGGGCACTAAATTTTTGTAAGTGCAATACATGAGTATGATTGCAATGCTAAAAGCATTAAATAAATGGATATAAATAAATTTTCGGTTAAATAAAATAATTCCGATACCTGAAATAGATACAAAGGCAAAGATGGTTGCAGGGCTATATATGCCGACCAAAAAACCATCACTAATAAACATGAGCGTAAAAATGCTAATCACTAAGTGGGGGAAAAAAAGATGTGCCCAATGTTTTTTTTGGAATTTATAACAAATACAAACTAAACCAATGAAAAAAAAGGCTGAAATGCTATTGATGTAAATTTGAGTATGAATAAGAGGTAGATTAACCCATGGCCAAATACTTGGTGTGTTGATGATCCATAATTTCCAAAAAATCCACAATAATTGGATTCCAAAAGCCAAGACTAATACTAGAATACTTTTATGAATATTATTCCAATTCATAATAATATCTGAATTAAATTGGTTTTTTAATGACTTTATATAGTGACTAATCATCTATGAAAGATGCCTTCATTTTTACCCCACGTTTAACTATTGAAAATTAAATCTATGAAAATATTAAAAATATTTAACTTTCAGGGCTAATGATTGCACTTTTTATAAAGTTAAATATTTATGAATTTAGCCCAGTACTGGTATAAAACTGTTCGTGGTTAATTTTTGTGTTATGCAATGCAAGATCTGCTTGTGCCAATACAGTATTGCTTAAACTGTTATATTGAGAAATTGAAACTCCATGACTTGCCTGAATCGGAATTATTTTTCCGATGATTTTTAACGGGCTTTGATTGATTAAGTTAGTCAGACGTTCAGCAATATGATTGGCTTGTTCTAGATTGACATCACTGAGAATTAAAATGAATTCTGATTCGCTGTAGCGGCCAACAAGATCTGTATCGCGAAGATTTTTTAATAGAGCTTGGGCAATGGATGCTAAAACTTTACGGGCTATCTGGGAGCTGAAATTTTCTTTTATTTTGTTTAAATTATCGATGCTTAATAAAATAATTCCAAAGTTTGATTCAACTTGAGGGTGTAATTCTTTCAAATATGAGTTAATTGCAAATTGGTTATAAATACCCGTATCTGGGTCGATTTTAATGTTATTGCTGATCTGGTTTTTCTGCATGATTTTGGCAATAAAAGTACGCTTCAATATTTGATTGAAGAGTGAATGTATTTTACGTCGTCTTTCAGAATAAATTTTATTACGCATTTCTTTGCCCATCCGCATTTGATTTTTTTATTGTTTCATTCGACAAATGTAGCAGTTTATTTGATTGAATTCAAATAAAAAAATAAAATTAAAGATGATGGGAGTCTATTTATATTTATAATAATGTGATTTATTTTGCAGTTAAACTTAATAATGAAACTAAATTTAATAGTATTATTTGAGTAGTTTTAATGATTGAAACGTATTTATAGATTCAAAATGAATTTATGAGTATTAAAAGAGAATTCATTGACTTTTTATTTATAGAATGAACAACAATGCTTGTCTTTTAAATTGTTGCTCATTGTTTTGGGCTATTTTCCACTCAATTATTATATTTTGCGACGATTAATCTTTAGCTGCGATCAATACGATGTGCAAACTCAGCAATATCTGCTAATGACCTTTTCGCTTCATCAAACCAAGGGCTAAACATTTGGAAGTTATGCCACATACCTGTATAAAGCTTATAAGTGACTTTAACCCCTGCCTCTGTTGCTTTTTGTTCAAAGCGTTGTGCATCTGACAGTAAAATTTCCTTTGATCCAATTTGTACCAGTGTTGGTGGAAGCCCTTCCAAATCTCCAAAAATAGGTGATAGCGGTGGAAGTGATGGATCTAAATGTTTAGGTACATAAAAGTCAATTCCTGCTTCGAGTGCTTCAATAGAGAGCAAGGCATCCAAATTTTGGTTATAACGCAAAGATTCTCCAGTCAGGGTTAAATCCAAGAATGGACACATGAGGATTAATGCACTTGGAAGCTGTTTAGGGTCTTCTTCTTTTAGGCGCAGCGCTAAAGCCAATGCTAAGTTCGCACCACACGAGTCCCCTGAAATAATAATATCTTTAGGTAATATGCCTTGATCTAAAAGTTGTTGATAAACATCATAAATTGCATCGCCAGCTTCTGGAAACTTATTCTCTGGTGCTAAAGGGTAGTCTAAATGAAACACTTGCATTTGGGTTCGTGCAGCAACTTCAGATAAAAAAGCACGATGAGTTTTTAATGAACCAACAAAAAAAGCACCACCATGAATATGGAAAATTAACTGGGTCGAATGTGCTTGAGGTTTGATTTCTTCTGCGCGGATACCTGCTACGCGTAATGAACGAATGTGAACATCTTTTCGTTGTGGAATAAAACGAGAGAGTTGTTCGATACCAAAACGTGCGGTTGCTGGGGGGAGGTTAAAACGACTCGGGAATTTGAAGCTTGATTTAAGAATTGATTCTGTAAAATATTGTTTCAACGCAGGATTGATCTTCATGTTTGTTCCATATTATTCATCTTTAGACATTATTTTTGTGGGTTTACCAACAATTGTTACAAGGCTACACTATATAGTCACAGAGAAAAATTGCTAATTCGATGTGAGTTTTCGATACTATATAGTGTCAATTAGACTAGGGAAAACAAAACAATGAAAAAAATTGTACTTGCATTAGGTTTATTATCAACAGCCATCTTTGCACATGCCGCAGATCCACTGAACGGGACAACGTGGACGACGATTGATGATGCGACGAAGAAACCTAAAGCTGTCGTAAAATTCACTGAACAAAAAAATGGAACTTTGAGTGCAACGATTCAAAGCATTTTGACACCTGGTGAAGAAAATGCCTGTACTAAATGTGATGGGGCATACCATAATAAATCGTTAAAGGGCGTAACGATTGTACATGGGTTAAAAAATGTAGGTGGCAAAAACTATGACAATGGTTCTATTTTAGATCCTAAAAATGGTAAGACCTATAAGCTAAAAGCTGAGTTAGCTGGTAATCAGTTGAAATTACGTGGTTACGTTGGTATTTCAGCACTTGGTCGTAACCAAGTTTGGGTTCGTGCGAACTAAGAGCATCAACTACAAAAAAACCGATCAATTGATCGGTTTTTTATTGTTTGAAGAGAATGTTTATTTCAATGCTCGAATTTCATCTTCATTAAAACCGACAATATATTTTTCATCTAGATTAATGATAGGGCGTTTGATTAAACTGGTATGCGTAGTTAACGCTTTGATCAATTCAGCTTCACTCGATAAAGCAAGTTGCTGTTCTTGCTCAGTCAATTTTTTCCAAGTTGTCCCTTTTTTATTTAAAACAATATCTTGTCCAATGTTGTCGAGCCATACTTTTACAGTATCAGCATCAATCCCTTGTTTTTTATAGTCATGAAATTCATAGTTCAGCCCAAGGTCGGTGAGTAAATCAAAAGCCTTTTTCATTGAATTACAGTTTTTGATTCCGTAAACTTTTAGCATGTGTTGTCCTAATAAGTAACTTAAAAATTGTCTGATTTGCCCATAAAGATTAGCAAAATTGTCAATGTAAACCGTATCAGAAACGGTAGAATAATTTTAAATATGTGATGTATGTCATAAAAATTTAACATTTGAGCGCTAAATTTAAATCAGCAATATGAATGATGGGCTGGGTTGAAATTTAGAATCTGCTTATTGTAATGGAAGATAAAAAGGTTTGCGAATATGAAAAATAAGGCGATCAATTTTTATTTTAATTCTAAAAGTTTAGATTCTAAAATGGCGCCCTAGAATAAGAGAAAACCCGCATCTAATCATCCTGATTATGCGGGTCTCAATACAACGTCCATTGTCACATCCCTGAAAAATAAATATAAAATATTTATTTTCTTTTCATCCTACGGCGTCCAATCCTTTTGCTGTCATCCTGACATGTCCCTGTGCCGTGGAAATATAATGCGCCTTTTCGGGTGAGGAAAACATACGATAACGCGACAAAATTTGTAGGTTTTTAACTTATATTCAGCGAACAATTGTTCACTGAATATATTGTTTTTAAAACTGAAAACTCCGCTAAGAATTTGATTAAATTTGATAATCAATAATGACAGGGGCGTGGTCGCTATACCATTCATCTTTATAGACCCAAGCATTGAGTGTGCGTTGTTTCCAGTCTGGTGAACAAGCTTGGTAATCAATCCGCCAACCGACGTTTTTAGCACGTGCTTGTCCACGATTCGACCACCAAGAATATACTTCGGCTTCTTTACGTACTTCGCGGAAAGTATCGACATAACCTAAGTCATCATAAATGTGATCAAGCCATGCGCGTTCATGCGGTAAACAGCCAGAAGATTTTTGGTTACCTGACCAGTTTTTAATATCAATGCGCTTATGTACGATGTTGTAATCACCGCAAACGATGATGGATCTATCTTCATCACGCCATTGTTTGAGGATTTTTGTATATTCATCTAAAAAGTGATCTTTACGTGCTTGTGCTTCATCACCTGATGAACCTGAAGGTAAATATAAAGAGCAAATATGAACAGGTTTGTCTAAACCCAAGTCAAACTCAGCTGTGATAAAGCGTCCCTGACTATCGGCGAGTTCAAAACCTAAACCATTCTGTACAGATTTGAACGGTAAGCGACTGTAGATCGCCGTGCCTGCATAGCCTGATTTTTCAGCAGGAAATAAATGGGTATGCCAACCTTCGGGTTTAAATTTATCCGTCCATTGTTCATGGGTAATACGACTTTCTTGCATACAGATGACATCTGCATCTGATTTTTCCATCCATTCAAGTATACCTTTTGTGACGGAAGAACGTAAGCCATTTACGTTAATTGAAACAACTCTTAAAATTTTTTGATCACTTGGATAGCTACTCTTTGGTATCATGCGCAGTCATAACCTCAATGTATGAATTTTGGAGCACCTCATGTCAACGCCAGCTCAGTTTAACCCTCAAGCTTTTATCGAACTTGCATTATCACGCGGTGTGCTTAAATTTGGTGAGTTTACTTTAAAATCAGGTCGTGTGAGCCCTTATTTTTTTAATGCAGGTTTACTCAACGATGGTGAAGCATTATCACTTTTAGCTCAAGGCTATGCTGATAAATTAACACAATGTAACAATGTGGAAGTGATTTTTGGCCCTGCGTATAAAGGGATTCCTTTTGTTGCTGCTACAGCTGTGGCTTTGTCTCAAGTACACAGTGTAAGTGTGCCATGGGGATTTAACCGTAAAGAAGCCAAAGATCATGGTGAAGGTGGTGTGTTGGTCGGTGCTTCTGTTGAGGGTAAAAAAGTTTGGATTATTGATGATGTAATTACTGCGGGCACAGCGATTCGTGAAGTGGTGACTATTCTGAAAAATGCAGGTGCAACTATTGCAGGTGTATTGGTTGCCCTAGATCGTCAAGAAAAAGGTCAAGGTCAATTGTCTGCAATTCAAGAAGTTCAAAAAGAGTTAGAAATTCCAGTACATGCTTTGATTACCATGAAAGATTTGATGGACTATCTAGATGCTAAAGGTGAAAAAGACGCTTTAGCAAAAATGGAAGCTTATCGCGTTAAATATGGTGTATAAGTTAAAAAAATCGATAAGATAAGTAAGGAGCGGAAGCTCCTTATTTTTATAATCTATGAATAGGGTCGGATAGCGTCTTCAATGTTGATTTTACTAATCATTGTCGTTGTACTGGTACTTGGTATTATCTTTGCAAAAAAAGTAGACCAGCGACGTTGGCAGCGTTACCAGTTTGAACGGGATATGTTTTTTAGACAGAACCCATTTCAATGGAAAGGTTTAGAACAGTTTGATCTGGTTCTAAATATCAATGCCAATGCGCAAAAAAAGCTAATCAATGAACTGATGCTTCGACCGTCAGAAATGAGCTATATTCGTAAATCACGGATTCAGCGTGAGCCAGAGTGTGCCCATCAAAAATACGCAATCAAGGTAATGATCAATGATTTAAGCATTGCTCATCTTGAAAAGAAATATGCAGAATTATTTGGTGAAACTTTACAACAGACGGATTTTGAAACGGGTCGTCCGATTGAGTTAAATGCAGAAATTATTGTGTTTGAAAAGGATGATGTGGAGTTTGGTTGTCGTGTGAAATTAAATTTACCGCGTGATCCACGGTCGGCAGATAAGTATTTGGTGGAGAGTGTAAAGCCTGAGCATCAGAATTAAGGATAGATAAATAATAAATGAATAAGTAATAATAAAATTGATAATAAATAATGATTAGGTGTATTTTTTGAAAATATTAGAATGATCAATAAGGAGCAAGAGCTCCTTATTTTGATGGTTTTTTATTTTAATTGATCAATAAAATTTGTAAACCATTCTGTAAAATTATTGGCTTCTTTAGTGGTTTCACAATCTTCATACCAATATTGAAATACTTGCCCAAATTCTCCATCTTCAGCAGGGTCAAGGTCTAAACACCAAATGTCACCATTGCCATAACTAATAAAAGGAATCCATTTTAAATTCCACATAGAACTTTTAATTCCATTATTTGAAGCGTCTTCATCTATACCAAGTTCATCAAATATACCACTATCAAGTACACTTTTTAGAGTAGACCATTCTTGTAGAATGCGTGAAATGGATAAAAACTCTGAGCCATCAAATAATCCGTCTGCTTTACCATGTTGTCCGTTGTGTATTTTTAAGCAAGCGATAAAATCATCAGGAAGTTTAGCTCCAATTTGGTTTTCTAAATCTGCAATTTCGCTATCTGTAGCAGGTGGAGCTAGGTCTGCTAATAGAGATGGATGAGAATCTTTTAAAATTGTCTCTAAGCGTTGCCATAATTGTTGCATTTTTTATCCTTTGTTAAAAAGTATTATTAAAATTGAGCAACAGGATAGTTAACGTTTTCTTTATAATTTTCTGTTTTGGAATTGTTGAGTTTATTTATGGTTATTGTATTCGTTAAAGGCATTTAAATTTCGATCAAGAAATATGTGAGTAACACCGAACTGTGACTTGTAACTTTAATCCAAGAGGTGTTATTTAAAAGCTAGGCTGATTATTTTCCTCACATTTTTTACACTCCAACGCCATCCCTAACTTTTCCTGACGCCCTTGTTCAGTCATGACCCATGGGCGGTTTTGCCAAGGTGGTGTATGACGCACATGTTGAGTATGACCACACTCAAGATCAGCCACCCAATGCTGTTCTTCATCCAAATGAAAACCAATAATCTTTTGCAACATATCCTAAAAGTCTATTCACAATAATTGCATAGAGTTTAGCGAAATTTAGAAAAAGAACATATCTTTCTCCGCTATACTGCATGCAATCCAAAATTTGATAAGAGTGAAACTATGCGCGTACTTGTTGTGATGGATCCCATCGAAAATGTAAACCTGAAAAAAGATTCAACTATGGCAATGCTATGGGCTGCATCACGTCGTGGACACGAACTTGGCTATGCATTACAGCAAGATTTATATATCGATCAAGGTAAAGCATTTGGTCTGATTTCACCATTAAAAGTATTTGAAGATTACAACCACTATTACGAACTCGGTGAAAAGAAAAAAGAATCACTTGCAGATTATGATGTGGTGTTGATGCGTAAAGATCCACCATTTGACATGAACTTTGTTTATACGACGTATATTTTAGAGCAAGCAGAACGTGAAGGCGCGTGGATTATTAACAAACCACAAAGCTTACGTGATTGTAATGAAAAGCTATTTGCAACACAGTTTCCAGAGTTGCAAGTGCCGACTTTAGTGACCTCACAGCAGAGCCTGATTCGTGAGTTCTTGAAAGAACATGGTGATGTGATTGTGAAACCGCTCGATGGTATGGGGGGTATGGGGATTTTCCGTTTATATCAAGATGGTGTAAATATTGGTTCAACCATTGAAATTCTCACTGAAAATGGCACACAACCGATCATGGCACAACGTTACATCCCTGAAATTGTTGATGGGGATAAACGTATTCTCATGATCAATGGTGAGCCTGTACCCTATTGCTTGGCACGTATTCCACAAAATGGTGAAGTGCGTGGAAACTTGGCAGCAGGTGGTTTAGGTGAAGCGCGCCCATTGACTGAAAATGATAAAGCGATTGCAGCAAAAGTAGGTCCATTCTTAAAAGAAAAAGGCTTGGTTTTTGTTGGTTTGGATGTGATTGGAAATTATGTCACTGAAATTAATGTGACCAGTCCAACCTGTATTCGTGAAATTGATACTCAATTTGGAACGTCAATTGCTGATGATTTATTTGCGGTATTGGAAGCAGGTATAACTTTAAGCTGAGTTTGAATGATTAACTTATTTTAAATTTTAACTAAAATAGAGTCTAAAACGGCTCTATTTTTTGCGCTGAAAATAAAGATAAACACGATACATATTAAAAATAACGATTAATTCAACAAATTCTTGCTGATTAATGATAAAAGTAGTTTAAACTTTCAAATCAGTAGAAAAAAACAATGAAATGCTTGGTGAAAAAAAGTAAATAAACTTTTCCCCATAGCGGATTGTGATTACAATTGGTTGTTTAAAATATTCGTTAAACTTTTATTTTTTTTGTATTGAAGAATTAGACCGTGACCAAACCTCAGCAAAGCACACCAAAACACGTCATGATGATGGCGGCGGGTACGGGTGGACATGTATTTCCTGCATTGGCAGTTGCAAAAGAGTTGCAACAACAAGGCAGTCAAGTATCTTGGCTCGCAACACCGACAGGTATGGAAAATCGATTATTAAAACAACATAATATTCCTATTTATCAAATTGATATTCAGGGTGTACGTGGCAATGGGATTGTCCGAAAAGTTGTAGCACCTTTTAAAATTTTAAAAGCGACACTGAGCGCAATGCGCTATATGAAACAGCTTAAAGTCGATGCTGTTGCAGGTTTTGGTGGTTATGTTGCAGGTCCTGGTGGGCTTGCTGCTCGCTTATTGGGTATTCCTGTGATTATTCATGAGCAAAATGCGGTGGCAGGTTTTACCAATACGCAATTGTCACGTATTGCCAAAACAGTCTGCGAAGCATTTCCAAATACATTTCCTCAACGTGAAAAAATTGTGACCACAGGAAATCCTGTGCGTGCAGAAATTACAGCGATTTATAATCCATCATTTCGCTATAAAGAACGTGAAACCCATGTTGAGCCTTTACATATTCTCATCGTCGGTGGTTCTTTGGGTGCGCAAGCGTTGAATGAATGTGTACCACAGGCTTTAAAACAGCTCAATGTGCCATTAAAAGTATTTCATCAATGTGGTCAAAATAAGCAAGAGACCACTCAAGCATTGTATGCAGATGCGCCTGAAAATATGCAGGTTGAAGTACAGCAGTTTATTGACGATATGGCGCAAGCTTATAGCAATGCTGATTTAATCATCTGCCGTGCAGGTGCGTTGACTGTAACAGAGGTGGCAACAGCGGGTGTAGCAGCTGTTTTTGTACCATTGCCAAGTGCAGTTGATGATCATCAGACTGCCAATGCAAAATTTTTGGAGAAAACGGGTGCTGCGAAGATTTGTCCGCAAAGTACCATGACTCCAGATTCGTTAAAGGATTTACTGACTCCGTTGATGAACCGCCAATTGTTAATGGAAATGGCGGTGAAAGCTCGTCAACAAGCTCAACCAGATGCAACACTACGTGTGGTTGGTTTAATTCAAGATTTGTAAGTTAGAGTTGATTATGTCTCCAACAAGCCCAGCTGATAAAGCAAAAAACCTGATTAAAGTTCCAGAGATGCGCCGTATCAAACATATCCACTTTGTGGGGATCGGTGGCGCTGGAATGTGCGGTATTGCAGAAGTGTTGAAAAACCAAGGCTACAAGGTTTCTGGTTCTGACATTAAAGCATCAAAAACCACTGCTCAACTTGAAGAAAACGGAATCAAAGTTTATATCGGACATAGTGCTGAAAATATTAAAGGCGCCAATGTCATCGTTGTATCTACAGCGATTGATCCTGAAAATTTAGAAGTGAAAGCTGCGATAGAAACACGTACGCCTGTAGTGCGTCGTGCTGAAATGCTCGGTGAGTTGATGCGTTACCGTCATGGGATTGCTGTTGCAGGTACACACGGTAAAACCACAACGACAAGTCTAGTGACGTGTATGTTGGCAGAAGAAAATATGGATCCAACTTATGTGATCGGTGGTTTGCTGAATCGTACTGGTGTGAATGCTGCACTCGGTGCGAGCCGTTTTATTGTGGCAGAAGCGGATGAGTCTGATGCATCATTCTTACACTTAGAACCAATGGCTGCGATTGTGACCAATATCGATGCAGATCATATGGACACGTACGGTGGTAGTTTTGATGTATTGAAAGATACCTTTGTCAAATTCCTACAAAAAATGCCGTTCTATGGTTTGGCGGTGGTGTGTGGTGATGACGCCAATATTCGTGAAATCATGCCGCGTATCGGTCGTCCAGTAGTGACTTATGGTTTTAACGAAGACAATGATATTCGTGCGATTGATATTGAACAAACAGGCATGCAATCGAGCTTCACGGTATTGCGCAAAGGTCGTGAACCGTTACGTTTAACCATTAACCTACCTGGTTTGCACAATATCTTAAACGCACTCGCTGCAATTGGTATTGCAACGGATGAGGGTGTTTCTGATGCTGCGATTGCACGTGCTTTAGAGAGCTTCAGTGGTGTAGGTCGTCGCTTCCAAGTTCAAGGTGAATATGAGCTGGGTGAAGGAACTGTGAAGTTGGTGGATGACTATGGTCACCATCCGAAAGAAGTTGAAGCTACAATTAAAGCTGCACGTGCGAGTCACCCTGATCGTCGCTTGGTGATGATGTTCCAACCACACCGTTTTAGTCGTACGCGTGACTGTTTTGATGATTTTGTTGACGTGTTGTCACAAGTTGATCAATTGTTGCTATTAGAGGTATATCCTGCAGGTGAAAAGCCAATTGTGGGGGCGGATAGTCGTTCTTTGGCACGTAGTATTCGTTTACGTGGTGAAGTTGAGCCGATCTTAATTGACCCAGTGGAAGGCAATTTGCAGAACGCGATACAAAAAGTGTTACAAGCAAATGACTTGTTATTAACACAAGGTGCGGGTAACGTGGGAGCAATTTCGGTAGAATTGGCTCAAAACCAACTTTATTTAAAATAATTGAGTAAGCTTTATTCAGAAAAGTTGAATAAAACTCTGAAATTTTAAAATTGACTAACTTATAAGTTTAAGGATTTAAACGTGTCAAATGCTTCTAAATTCGGCAAAGTAGCGGTATTGCTTGGTGGTAAATCTGCTGAGCGTGAGGTGTCATTAGATAGTGGTAAAGCTGTTTTAGAAGCATTATTACGTTCAGGTGTGAATGCTGAAGGCTTCGATCCACAAGAACGTAGCGTGACGGAACTTGTAAACTATGATCGTGCATTCATCGTATTGCATGGTCGTGGTGGTGAAGATGGTCAAATCCAAGGCGCTTTAGAATGGATGAATGTACCTTATACAGGTACAGGCGTTCAGGGTTCTGCGATTGGCATGGATAAGGTTAAAACCAAGCAAATTTGGCAAGGTTCTGACTTACCAACTGCACCATATCGCATTATTTCAAAAGATTCTGATTTAAAAGAAGTCATTGAAAATCTTGGTCTACCACTCATTATCAAACCTGTACATGAAGGTTCAAGTGTTGGGATGAGTAAGGTTGAAAAAGCTGAAGATTTGATTGCTGCAATTGAAAAAGCAACAAAGCATGACGCGATTGTGATGGCTGAAAAATGGATTACAGGTCGTGAGTATACGATTTCATTCCTTAATGGTCAGCCTTTGCCAGTAATTCGCTTACAACCACCTGCGGATGTTGCTTTCTATGACTATGAAGCAAAATACAACCGTAATGATGTGGAATATGGTATTCCATGTGGTTTGAGTGAAACTGAAGAGAAAAACCTACAAGCGCTTTGTCTACGTGCCTTTCAAGCTGTGGGTGCAAGTGGCTGGGGGCGTATTGATGCGATGTTGGATGAGCAAGGTAACTTCTGGTTATTGGAAGTGAATACTGTACCAGGGATGACGAGTCATTCGCTTGTGCCTAAAGCAGCCAAAGCTGTAGGGTATAGTTTTGATGAATTATGTGTTGAAATTTTAGCGCAAACGCTAACGGAACAAGCACACTAATTTATGGCTCAACTTCCTGCTTCGATGCGCCGTAAAAAGGCAGCAATTACATCAATACATGATAAACCACCGACACGTCAGGATAAGCTCTTAGACCTCGGTAGTTGGGTTTTGATGTTTGTTGCAATTGTTGTATTACTTGCAGGAATATATGGTTTATATAAGGTGGTGACTGATGCGCGTGTTGCCACTTTAGAAGTTGTGGGTACAACTTCATCTGTAGAATCTGCTGCGATGACTCAGCATTTGGCACCTGTGGTTAAAAATAATTATTTCACTTCGGATTTGGAGCAAATTCGAGATAAAGCGCTTGAAGTGTCTTGGGTAGATCGCGTTGTGGTCTCTCGTGCATGGCCAAATGGTATTCGAGTGCGTGTTATGCCACGTCATGCAATCGCACGTTGGGGAACGGGGCGGTTGTTGAGCGATGCTGGAGATGTTTATACAGAGGCTGTGGCGAAAAACCATTCAAATTTGCCATTGCTTCATGGGCCACTCAGCCAATCCAAAGTGATGATGCGTCGTTATAATGAAATTAATCAATTATTTCATCCAGTGAATTTACGTTTAAAAGAGCTTTATCTGACTGAACGTATGACTTGGTTTATGCAGTTTGATTCAGGTCTGCGCATTATTGTTGATCAAGATCAAACCATGAGTAAACTGCAACGTTTGAGTCATTTAGCACAAACAGACCTTAAGCAAGTTTGGCCAAATATTGCTGCTATTGATTTGCGTTATCGGAATGGATTGTCGATCCAATGGCGTAATTCAGTTGCACCCAAAATTATGAATGGTCAGTTTGTTGTAACCAGTAATGACACAGCCGTTGCAGGTGGGGTCGTTGCACAGCCATAATACGTGGCTTGAAAAAGAGGCGTAACGCCAAAGATAAACAATGAAGATAATGGTAGCAAAGTGATGAATGAAGCTGTTCCCTCAGTTGTTGCAATTGACATTGGGACACATAAAGTTTCAGTACTGATTGGAAAAGTACATGCCCCTGATAATATTCAGGTTATTGGTATGGCGAGCGCACGCAATAAGGGAATGAATAAAGGCAAAATCGTTAGCCTTGATAAAGTCACAAATGCAATTAAACAAGCCGTTCAAGAAGCTGAAGATATGGCTGAATGTCGCATACATTCAGCATGGGTCTCTATCCCAAGTACTGAATTACAAAGCCATTATGCAATTGGGCGTACACCGATTTCGAATGCTGAACACACCATTACCACAACTGAAATGGTGCGTGCTTTGGAATTGGCAAAAGCGAGCCATATGACTGCGGATCATTACTTGGCAAGTGCTGTACCACTTGGTTTTGAACTTGATGATTCAAGTGAGTGGGTACAAAACCCGATCAACTTATCAGCAAATAGTATGACTGCACATTATCAACTGATGATGATGCCAATTAGCACCATGCAGAATTTAGATCGTGCCATGAAAGGTGCCAATATTTCTGTAGAAAAAATGGTGGTCTCTTGCTTGGCAACAGCAGAAGGTAGTTTGTTGAAAGATGAAAAAGAATATGGTGTGTGTTTACTGGATATTGGTGCGGGAACGACCAATATTGCAGTTTATATAGAAGGACACTTGGTTCTTGCTCATACCATTCAGTGTGGTGGTGAAAATGTGACACGTGATATTGCAACCGTTTTACAAACCACCACTGAAGAAGCTGAACGTATCAAGCTATTACATGGTTGTGTGGACATTCACCAAGTAAAGCCAGACCATATGATTCAGTTTGAAGCGATCGATGGACCACAAACCATTAGTCGTATTGAATTGGCTGAAATCATTATCGCGCGTTATGAGGACATCCTCAGTAAAGTGCGTTATGAATTAGAGCAACGTGGTGCTTTACAAAGCTTATATCATGGCGTGGTTTTGACAGGTGATGTTTGTCAAATTGAAGGTATGGTGAATTTAGCGCGTCGCATGTTAGGTGTCTCAGCGCATTTAGGTAATCCACCATTACAAGTTGTAACGGATGATCAGCACTTACCATCACTACGTCGTTCAATGTATGCTACAGCAGCTGGACTGCTCTTATTTAGCCAAAGTGATATGCAAGAAGCGATTGAAGAGCCAGAAGTTCAAGGCAGTCGTCCGTTTTTTGACAGAGTTGTGAATGGATGGAATGCTTTAAATAACAAATTAAAGGGTATTTTTTAGGTGTAATTTTCTGGGGAATATTGTTAGGAAGTTGTAAGTAAGCGAACCAATACTTGACAAGCTCTTTAATGAACAGCATCCTAAAAACAATTTTTATTATTGAAGATCAAGGCAGTATACGGGCTTAAGTGACTGCCAAATATATTAGGAAATTTAAAGGTCATGGCCTCATTTGAATTTTTAGACGATGAACAAACCGATAACAACGGTCAAGCCCGTTTTACTGTGTTTGGTGTTGGTGGTGGCGGTGGTAATGCTGTACAACACATGGTGCAATCTGACATCAAAGGTGTGAAATTTGTTTGTGCAAATACAGATAAACAAGCATTAGATCGTATGAATGCGCCTTTCAAAATGCAGTTAGGTGAACAAAGCACACGTGGTTTGGGTGCTGGTGCAAACCCTGATGTAGGTCAAATTGCTGCTGAAGAAAGCCGTGAACAAATTCGTCAACACCTTGAAGGTGCAGACATGGTGTTTGTAACCGCAGGCATGGGTGGTGGTACGGGTACGGGCGCTGCCCCTGTTGTTGCTGAAATTGCACAAGAAATGGGTATTTTGACAGTTGGTGTGGTGACTACACCATTCAATTTTGAAGGTCGTCGCCGTCAACGTTCAGCGGAAAAAGGCATTGAAGCTTTAGAGCAACATGTAGATTCTTTAATTATTATCCCAAACCAACGCTTACTCAGTGTTTATGGTGACATCTCTATGCAAGATGCTTACCGTAAAGCAGATGATGTATTGTTAAATGCGGTGCGTAGTATCTTTGATCTTGTAGTTCGTCCTGGTCATATCAACCTTGACTTTGCCGATTTAAAAACTGCGATGAGTACCCGTGGTTATGCCATGATGGGTGAAGGGAAGAGTAGTGGTCCAGATCGTGCGGAAGAAGCTGCACGTTTGGCGATCCGCAGTCCTTTACTTGATAATGTAAATATCATGAATGCCAAGGGTGTGTTAATTAACATCACTGGTGGTGCTGATGTGACATTACGTGAAACTGAAGTGATTACAGATGTGGTTAACCAAATCGTCGACCTTGAAGAAGGTGAAGTATTCTTTGGTACGGTATTTGACCCAGATGCACGTGATGAAATCCGTGTGACTGTGATTGCAACGGGTCTAACGCGTAATGCCAGTGATGCGACTGAAGCAAAACGTAGAACACATGTAAATGTTGCAAATACCTATGCGCAACAAACTCAACACAATGCGGTTGTTGATGAAGATGATGTTCCTGCGATCAGTAAGCGTCAAGAAGAAGGCGCGCCTGTTGTTGCCCCAAGCCCAAGTGGTCGTTCTACACCAATGAGTATTCAAGATTATTTGAAGAATCAACAGCGTAAATAATTGATTATTCTTAAAAATCATTAAGATCATCGAAAAAGGTAGTGAGATTCATTACCTTTTTTGTTTTTTATCAATGGCTAAATGTGCTAACGTATAGCGGATTTGAGAATGAATATCGAGTAAGCATGTTGAAACAACGTACCCTGAAGCGAGTCGTTAAAGCGAGTGGCATCGGTCTACATAGCGGACAAAAAGTCATGATTAACTTTTTGCCACATGTGGCGGATGGGGGTATTGTATTTCGTCGAATTGATCTCGATCCACCTGTGGATATTCCAGCAGATGCGATGCTGATTCAAGAAGCATTCATGTGCTCAAACTTGGTCAATCAAGATACTAAAGTGGGTACGATTGAACATGTCACCAGTGCGATTGCTGGTTTAGGTATTGATAATCTGATTATTGAGGTTTCTGCTTCAGAACTGCCAATTATGGATGGTAGTGCAGGCCCATTTATTTACTTGTTAATGCAAGGCGACTTGGTTGAACAGGATGCACCTAAGAAATTCATTCGTATTTTAAAGCCAGTAGAAGCTTTGATCGATGATAAGCGTGCAGTGTTCACACCACATGATGGATTCCAGATTAACTTCACCATTGATTTTGATCATCCTGCTTTTGCCAAAGAATACCAGTCTGCAACTATCGACTTTTCAACCGAAACCTTTGTCTATGAAGTGAGTGGTGCACGTACTTTCGGTTTTATGAAAGACTTGGACTATCTAAAAGCCAATAATTTGGCATTGGGTGCAAGTTTGGACAATGCGGTTGGCTTGGATGATACAGGTGTCGTCAATGAGGAAGGCTTACGCTTTGCTGATGAGTTTGTTCGTCATAAAATTTTAGATGCTGTTGGCGACTTATATTTGTTAGGGCATCAGATTATTGCCAAATTTGATGGTTATAAATCTGGACATGCACTGAATAATCAACTTTTACGCAATGTGAAAAGTGATCCAACTAGCTACGAAATTGTAACATTTGATGACGAGAAGTTGTGTCCAATTCATTTTGTCAATGTGACATAAGTCATTGTCTTTAGTGGTCTGTGTTATAGTATAACGAAATTTAAAGCGATATAGATCACATTTTATCCATTCAAATTCGGTTTTTTATCTATTCTGTTTACTTTTTTTTGCTTGCCAAACGTAGTAAAGCTTGGCTAAGCTTAGGGTCGCTCACAAAACTAGCAGCATTTTCTAACATTTCTGATGTTTCAGGTGGAATGTTACGAACCATTTTTGTGAGTTGCGGGTTTGTTTCAGTATTGTTATTTTGAATACGCAAGCGGACTTGTAATTTTTGTAAATCATGTAATTCATTGATTTGTGATAATTGAGAAATATACTGTTTTTGAAGGTAACCGAGTTGACTAATCATGGCTTGATTTTCACCGGTAATAGTCAAAATACCGTATTGATAACATACAACTTGCCAATCCTCAGGCTGAGGTAAGTGCGGTTGAATTAATTTAGTAAGTTTTTGCCATTCGGCAACTTGCTTTGTAAGAAACGATAAGTTTCCTGTTTTTACGTGTTGTCTTGTTGGTTGAAAGACGTTTTTTGGTTCAGACATACATTATTCCTACATAGTGATGTCCTATCTTAAGCGCTCATTTCAGCGGATATCAAGGATGAGATCACACAAGAAATGGACGAAGAACAGTTCAAGAGGTTTTTATGTACACGCGACGTATTCTTTTAGCATTCACTTTGGCAACTGCTGCCGTGACTTCTGCATCAGCAGATATGGTTCAATCTACAGATCGTTTAGAACATTTATCAAGAACTTTAGCTCAAGGTGCTTATAATCCAGATGATTTGGATTTACCTGCTTCAGCAAAAATGAATGTATCTTTACGCAATCAGGACAAACCAATTGAATTAAACAACGCCAGTATTGCTAAAAAATACGGTTCAAGTTCTACAGCAAGTTCTTCTTCTCGCTATTCTGCAAATTCTCCTTATTCTTGGTTAGTCACGCATCCATTACCAGATTTGAAACGTGTCAGCTCTGACTTTGGTGGTCGTACGATGGGTGGACGTGCGGAAAACCATTCTGGTTTAGATATGTCTGCGCCAAGCGGTACACCGATTTATGCAACAGGTCCTGGAATCGTAACCAAATCAGGTTGGGGTACAGGCTATGGTCAATATGTTGAAATTAACCATGGCAATGGTTATATCACGCGTTATGCGCATGCTTCACGTCTCATTGCTCGTGTCGGCGATCAAGTGAAGGCTGGTGAACATATTGCAAATGTGGGTTGTACAGGCCGTTGTACGGGTCCGCATTTACATTATGAAGTAGTAAAAGATGGTCAACGTAAAAATCCATCTACTTACTTAGCGATGCTGCCATAATTCATTCAGTCTATTTGCAAACATAAAGTGATATTTTGCTGAGTCCTTGATTAATAAAGTCGCGTTGAAGCGTCGAGTATTCAGACTATCACTGAATAAAATTTAGTTTGTATAAAAAAACCGCCTATATTGGCGGTTTTTTGTTATTTTAAGTGTTATTTGGTCAATGACTATTTAGTTCCTAAATAATAGCAACAATCTGCATTCATCTGTAACGATAACTTAACAAGCCTAAAACATGATACATATAACATATAGAAAATTATTCAAGGAGTAGGCGAGAAATGGCGTATTACGGTGATACTGACGCGCAGGAAACTCAAGAATGGCAAGATGCCTTTGATTCTGTGTTACAACATATGGGTACAGAACGTGCTGCTTTCTTATTGGAAAAGTTATATCAACAAGCAATTTCTAAGCATGTTCCTATTCAACGTTTAAATACTCCCTATTTAAATACCATTCCAGTTGCGGAATCTCCAGCTATGCCTGGCGATCCAGATATGGAACGTCGTATTCGTGCATTGATTCGTTGGAATGCGTTGGCGATGGTACTACGTGCCAATAAAACAGGTGATGATCTTGGTGGTCACTTGGCAAGCTTTGCATCTTCTGCAACGCTTTATGATGTGGGTTTTAACCATTTCTTCCGTGCCAATAGTGACAGCTTTGGCGGTGACATGATTTATTACCAAGGTCATTGTGCGCCAGGGATTTATGCACGTTCTTTCTTGGAAGGTCGTTTAACTGAAGATCAATTAAATAATTTCCGTCGTGAAGTCAGTGGTCAAGGTCTTTCAAGCTATCCGCATCCATATTTGATGCCTGATTATTGGCAGTTCCCAACGGTATCGATGGGTCTAGGTCCGATTATGTCGATCTATCAAGCGCACATTCAAAAGTATTTGATGAACCGTGGTTTGATCAAAGAAGAAGATCGTAAAGTGTGGGCTTATCTCGGTGATGGTGAAATGGATGAGCCTGAAAGTCTAGGCGCAATTTCGCTGGCTGGTCGTGAGAAGCTAGATAACTTGATTTGGGTGGTGAACTGTAATTTACAGCGCCTAGATGGTCCAGTGCGTGGTAATGGTAAAATCATTCAAGAACTTGAGTCGGTTTTCCGTGGTGCTGGCTGGCGCGTGATAAAAGTTGTTTGGGGTCGTCATTGGGACTCCTTACTTGATAAAGATACTTCTGGTGCATTAAAAGCACGTATGGAAGAAGCTGTTGATGGTGATTATCAACGTTATCAAGTAAAAGGTGGTGCATATACACGTGAGAAATTCTTCGGTAAATATCCAGAAGCTGCTGAATTAGTTAAAAACCTCAGCGATGAAGATATTGATAATCTAAATCGTGGTGGACATGACCCATACAAAGTTTATGCAGCGTATGCAGCAGCGATGACCAGTAATGGTCAACCTACCGTAATTCTTGCGAAAACGGTGAAAGGTTATGGCTTGTCGGATGAGATTGAAGCAGTCAATAAAACGCATCAAATCAAGAAAATGCAAATTGATTCTTTGAAGTATGTGCGTGATCGTTTCAACTTGCCATTTACCGATGATCAACTTCAAGACGTTCCACTATATCGTCCAAGTGAAAATTCACCTGAAATAAAATACATGAAAGCGCGCCGTGAAAGTTTAGGTGGTTATTTACCTGCACGTCGTAAAGAAAGTGAAGTATTACAAATTCCTGAACTTTCAGCATTTGATGGTGTGTTGAAAGGCAGTGGTGATAAAGAACAATCGACTACGATGTTAATGGTGCGTTTGATTGCTGCATTGTTGAAAGACAAGGCGATTAAAGACCGTGTTGTGCCTATCGTACCTGATGAAGCACGTACTTTCGGTTTGGAAGGGATGTTCCGTCAGTTAGGGATCTACGCTGCTCATGGTCAAAAATATACGCCAGAAGACCAAGAACAGTTGATGAACTACCGTGAAGCTAAAGATGGTCACATGCTTCAAGAAGGGATCAATGAAGCCGGTGCGATGAGTGCTTGGTCTGCATTGGGTACTAGTTATTCAACCAATAACTTGCCAATGATTCCGATGTATATGTATTACTCGATGTTTGGTTTCCAACGTATTGGTGATATTGCATGGGCAGCTGGTGATTCACAGGCTCAAGGTTTCTTACTCGGTGCGACAGCAGGTCGTACAACCTTGAACGGTGAAGGTTTACAGCACCAAGATGGTCATTCTCATATCTTGGCAAATACCATTCCAAATTGTGTGTCTTACGACCCTTGTTTTGGTTATGAGTTGGCTGTGATTGTGCATGATGGTTTAAAACGCATGTATGTCAATCAAGAACGTGTGTTCTATTACTTAACAGTGATGAATGAAAACTACGAACACCCAGAAATGCCTGAAGGCGTGGAAGAGGGGATTAAACGTGGTATGTATCAGTTTGAAAAAGACGAAAAAGCCACTGTTCAATTACTCGGTTCTGGTGTGATTCTGCGTGAAGTGATCAAAGCCGCGAAAATCCTACGTGATGAATATCAAATCCATTCTAACGTGTGGAGCGTGACCAGCTTTAACGAATTGGCACGTGATGGTATGGCTGTTGAAGAATATAACCGCTTACATCCACTTGAAGATGGTCAGGAATCTTGGGTGTCTAAGCAGTTGCGTGATACTGACGGTATTGTGGTTTCTGCAACAGATCATATGCGCGCATATAGCGAACAAATCCGTGCTTATCTTCCAGATGGTCGTCCATTTGTCGCATTAGGTACTGATGGTTATGGTCGTTCTGATACGCGTGGTAATTTACGTAGCTATTTTGGTGTAGATGCTGCACATATCGTTGTTGCGACATTGAAAAAATTAGCGGATGAAGGTGAAGTGGATGCACGCTTAGTAAAAGATGCAATTTCTTCATTTGAGTTGGATGTAGATCGTCCAGTCGCTTGGTTACCGCAAGCTCATCCATCTGTACAAGAAGTTGCAGCCTATGCTGAACCAACTGAGGAGAAATAATAATGCAAATTAAAACTCCTGATATTGGTGTAGATAAAGCCACTGTCGCTGAAATTTTAGTGAAAGTGGGTGACACAATTGCAGTCGACGATAGCATTGTGTTGCTTGAGTCAGATAAAGCCTCTGTTGAAGTGCCAAGCACTTCGGCAGGTGTGGTGAAAAGTATTGCTGTTGCTGAGGGCGATCAAGTTTCAGAAGGTGAAGTGCTGATCGAAGTTGAAGCTGCTGAAGCGGAAACAACACAATCAGAGCCTGCACAAGTTGAAGAAAAAGCTGAAGCAGTCCCTGCACAAACTGAAACAGTGACAGAACAGCCTAAAACTACGACTGCACCTACAGCAACAACATCACAGACAGTTGAAGTGAAAGTCCCTGATATTGGTGTGGAAAAAGCCCTTGTCGGTGAAATCCTTGTTAAAGTCGGCGATGAAATTGCAGTAGACGATAGCATCGTGGTGGTTGAGTCTGACAAAGCGACTGTAGAAGTTCCAAGTACAGTGGCAGGTACAGTTGAAAGCGTGATCGTCAAAGAAGGCGATAGCGTCAAAGAAGGTGTGGTTTTAATCACGGTTAAAACAACTTCTGCTCAAACTACAGCACCTGTTATCGAAACAAAACAAGTTGCAGTTGTGGCATCGACACCTACTGAAGCACCGAAAGTGGAAGCGAAGCCTGCACAATCAGGACCTGTAGACATTGCTGTACCTGATCTAGGTGTGGACAAGGCTTCAGTGTCTGAAATTTTGGTCAGTGTTGGTGATCGTGTTGAAAAAGATCAAAGCCTTGTTGTGGTTGAGTCTGACAAAGCTTCAGTTGAAGTACCAAGTACTGTCTCTGGTACGATCAAAGCGATTCATGTCAGCGAAAATCAAAGCGTCAAACAAGGTATGCCTTTGGTCACGATTGAAGGTGTTGCTGATGTACAGCCATCGGAAGTTGCTCAAGAAAAAGTGGTAGCACCAGTTGCTGAAACGAAAACTGCACCTAAAGCTGAAAAAGCTGTTGAGTCACACGCGCCTGTAGCGGATGGTTCGGATAAACTCAGCAAAGCGCAACAAGCTGAAAATGCCAAAGTCTATGCAGGCCCTGCGGTACGTAAACTCGCTCGTGAACTCGGCGTATTATTGGCACAAGTTGAGTCTTCAGGTCCGCATGATCGTGTGGTGAAAGAAGATGTTTTTGCTTATGTGAAACAACGCTTAACTGCACCGCAACCTGTACAAACAGCCGCTGCACCAGTGGCTTCAGGTTTACCGGCATTACCAGACTTTAGTGCATTTGGCGGTAGTGAAATTGCGCCAATGACACGCTTACAGCAAGTGTCTGTACCGCAATTGTCATTAAATAATTTCATCCCGCAAGTGACACAGTTTGATTTGGCAGACATTACCGAGCTTGAAGCTTGGCGTGGTGAACTCAAAGGTAAATTTAAACAAGATGGTATTAGCTTAACGATTCTTGCGTTCATTGCTAAAGCTGTGGCTTTCTTACTGAAAGAAGAGCCGTATTTTGCAGGGCACTTGGCGGATGATCAAAAGTCTGTCGTACTCCGCAATGAAATTCACATGGGTATTGCAGTTGCTACGCCTGATGGTTTGACCGTACCTGTATTGCGTAATCCTGATCAAAAATCAATTAAGCAAATTGCGATTGAACTCGGTGAGCTGAGTAAAAAAGCCCGTGATAAAAAACTTTCTCCGAAAGACTTACAAGGTGCAAACTTTACCATTACCAGTCTAGGTTCGATTGGTGGAACCGCATTTACGCCTTTAGTGAATTGGCCACAAGTAGCGATTTTGGGTATTTCACCTGCAACCATGCAACCTGTGTGGAATGGTGAAGGCTTTGATCCGAAGCTGATGTTGCCATTGTCATTGTCATACGATCACCGTGTGATCAATGGTGCGGATGCTGCACGTTTTACCAATAAATTAACTAAGCTATTAGCAGATATTCGTAATATTTTGCTCTAAGTTAAAATTGAGTTTGAAATGAAACCTCGCTACGGCGGGGTTTTTTTTGTAGTAAGGAATTTATTGATGTGCTTTGGATAAATGTCATTGAAAATAAGTCAAATGCTCTTTAAAATAAACTCACACTTCATTGGGGAGTAGCCGCTATTCATTTTTAAAATGAATAGGTGATGATCAACATAATTGTTCAACAGAACATGGTCATCATAGCAAAGAACCAATTTTGCTGAATTTTCAAATATTTCGGCAAAGTTTTGTTGGCAAGACCTTTGATTTATCACTCCGCGTTGGATAGGTGACTATTCATATTGGCTAGCAGGAGGGATAAGTCATCGGTAAATATTGCTAGCCAGAGACTCCGACATGTTACATGCCTTCCTCATCTCTTTAGTGGTTGTTGCTTTATCCGAAATGGGCGATAAAACACAATTACTCGCATTACTTCTTGCTGCACGTTTTCGTAAACCTGTTCCTATTCTCATTGCTATTTTTTTAGCAACAGTTGTCAATCATGGTGTTTCTGCTGTACTTGGACAGTGGATTACCACGGTGTTGAGCCCTACTATTTTGTTATGGATTGTATCGCTTGGTTTTATTGCTATGGCTGGATGGATGTTGATTCCAGATGAATTAGATGATGAATCTGAAAGTATCAATAAATGGCAAAAATATGGAGTTTTTGGCGCAACTTTTGTACTATTTTTCCTTGCGGAAATTGGCGATAAAACCCAAATTGCCACAGTCGCTTTAGCTGCACGCTTTGACAGTATCGGTTGGGTGACTTTAGGAACTACGCTTGGGATCATGTTGGTGAATGCTCCAGCAGTATTCATTGGCAATAAATTGGCAGATAAGCTACCGATTTCCCTGATTCATAAAATTGGCGCTGCGATTTTCTTGATCATTGGTGTAGCTGCACTGGTACAACATTATTTTTTCTAAAAACTCATTCCATCCTTTCATTATCTTTAAAAAAACCTTACCTAATGTAAGGTTTTTTTATTTTTTGAGAATAATCACACAAATTATTATTCAACTTCTGTTGTATATTTATTGTAACTTTAAAGAAAACCTTATATGTTGTAAGTGATAAGTAAAGATTTATTTTAAAAAAGGTTTTGGGGTTTTCACAATGGCTTTAGATCGCACCACGTCGCAGGTTTTGTATGATGATGGCATACATAAATGCATCAGTTTTACCAGTTTGGTTAAAGGAGAAGGCGTACAAGCCAACCAGTTTTTGATCTTAAATAATGAGCGTGCTGCTGTTTTAGATCCAGGTGGTGATTTAACTTATGTTCCTTTAACTATGGAACTGAATAAATATACTCGTCTACAAAACCTAGATTATGTGATGGCATCTCACCAAGACCCTGACATTATCACGTCAATGCCACGTTGGTTGGTCTATACCGATGCTAAAGTGGTTGCATCTAAGTTGTGGGCACGTTTCTTACCGCATTTAAACTCAGCATTTATGAGTGATCGTATGAAAGGTGGTTGGTTGGAGCGTTTGATTGAGCTTCCAGACCAAGGCGGTTCTATTCCATTGGGGAAAACTGAAATTAAAGTAATTCCTGCACATTTCTTACATTCAGTGGGTAATTTCCAATTTTATGACCCAATTTCTAAAATTTTATTCTCTGGGGATATGGGGGCATCAATTGTAGATGACGCTTCAACGCCTATTGATGATTTTAATGCCCATATTCCGACGATGCGTGGTTTCCACCAACGTTATATGTGTACTAACCGTGTAATTCGCCTTTGGGTGAAAATGGTTCGTCAAATGGATATTGAAATGATTGTGCCACAGCATGGTAAGCCATTTGTGGGCAAAGATATGATCAATCAATTCCTCGACTGGATTGAAAATTTACAATGTGGCGTAGATTTAATGGACGAATCCGTATTTACTTATCCGCGATAAAATATACAAAAAGTTCACTAAAAAATATTGTGTTTGGGAATATTTTTTTTTAGGATTTAAGTCGCCAAAATCTATTTTAAACCTCTTTTACTGAATTAAAGTGAAAGAGGTTTTTTTGACCACGAGAATTTTAAAAATATGTTGTCTCAAATCCCTGCACAGGATGCGTGCTTAAGCTGTGGGGCGTGTTGCGCCTTTTTTCGAGTGTCTTTTTATTGGGCTGAGGGAGAGATCATGCCTGATGAAGTCGTCGAAGAATTAACCCCTGTTTATTCATGTATGAAAGGAACCAATCAAAAAAATCCACGTTGTGTCATGCTATCTGGTGAGATCGGGCAACAGGTCAGTTGCACTATGTATGAACAACGGAGTTCTTCATGTAAAGAAGTCCAAGCAGGCGATGCCCAGTGTAATAAAGCGCGTGCTGCACATAATTTAATTCCTTTGATCGAAATTGAACCTGTATTGCCGAGTAATGATGAAGATTTTGATCAAGTCTGTTGATTTGAATAGATGAGCCTCATCAACATGCTCTTTTTTGGGTTATTGTCAAGAAATGTTGACGTATTTAGGCTCTCAGATGAATTATAAATCTAGCTTGATACTATCAAAACGTATTTATAATTCATTTATTATTTTGAATAAGCGCCTGAAAATTTAAGTAAAATAAAGAATCAAAGAATTCCTGATAATAAAAAATGAAATTTAAACTGAAATTTGTATATAATAGCTCACGGAAATTACCAGCGAGCCTGTTATGTTGACCATCGTTCAAGAAGCCCTAACCTTTGATGATGTCTTATTACTCCCTGCCTATTCAACAGTCCTTCCAAAAGATGTCTCTCTAAAGACACGCCTTACCCGCGACATTCAACTGAATATTCCTATGGTTTCAGCAGCAATGGATACTGTGACTGAGTCACGTATGGCGATTGCGATGGCGCAAAATGGTGGTATCGGTATTCTACATAAAAACATGGATATTGCTGCTCAAGCTGCAGAAGTACGCCGTGTTAAAAAATTCGAAGCGGGCATGGTGAAAGATCCAATCACTGTAACCCCTGAAACTACGGTACGTGAATTGATTGCAATTACTCAAGCAAACAATATCAGTGGTGTACCTGTTGTTAAAGATGGCAAAGTTGTCGGTATTGTGACAGGACGTGATACACGTTTTGAAACCAATCTTGAACAACCTGTCAGCAATATCATGACAGGGCAAGATCGCCTTGTGACTGTTCGTGAAAATGAATCTAAAGAAAATATCCAAGCACTTCTTCAAAAAAATCGTATTGAAAAAGTGATCGTAGTTGGTGAAAGCAATGAGCTTAAAGGCTTAATTACGGTGACTGATTTCCGTAAAGCTGAATTGTATCCAAATAGCTGTAAAGATGAATTAGGTCGTTTACGTGTTGGTGCTGCAGTCGGTACTGGTGCGGAAACTCCAAGCCGTGTGGAAGCATTGGTTGAAGCAGGTGTAGATGCGATTGTGGTTGATACAGCGCATGGTCATTCTGCAGGTGTGATTGAACGTGTACGTTGGGTAAAAGCCAACTTCCCACAAGTACAAGTGATCGGCGGAAACATTGCAACAGGTGATGCTGCATTGGCATTATTAGATGCGGGCGCAGATGCGGTTAAAGTAGGTATCGGTCCTGGTTCGATCTGTACAACACGTATTGTAGCTGGTATTGGTATGCCACAAATCTCTGCGATTGATAGTGTTGCCAATGCATTAAAAGATCAAATTCCTTTAATCGCGGATGGTGGTATTCGTTTCTCTGGCGATATGGCGAAAGCGATTGGTGCAGGTGCAAGCACGATTATGGTTGGTTCACTCATGGCAGGTACTGAAGAAGCACCTGGTGAAGTTGAATTCTTCCAAGGTCGTTACTACAAAGCATATCGTGGTATGGGTTCATTGGGTGCGATGGCGGGTGCGACTGGTTCTGCAGATCGTTATTTCCAAGACTCAAAAGCAGGTGCCGAGAAACTTGTTCCAGAAGGGATTGAAGGTCGTGTGCCTTATAAAGGTCCAATGGGCAATATCGTGCATCAAATGATGGGTGGTTTACGTTCATCTATGGGTTATACAGGTTCTTCTACGATCGAAGATCTTCGTCAAAATGCGAAATTTGTGAAAATTACCTCTGCGGGTATGCAAGAATCACATGTGCATGATGTAACGATTACCAAAGAAGCGCCAAACTACCGTGTAGGCTAATATTACACGCTTTTCGCTTCATTTAGTGTTTAGTTAAATGATCGAATGGCTTAGCCTTTTGTAGTGTTTTTATTGAAAAAAGCCGTCAGTTTATGACGGCTTTTTTATTTTGGTGTAAAGTAATCGAATTGAAAAATTAATCGTTATGTAACACATAATAAGTGGGTAAAAGATGAGTTATTTTGGAACAGACGGGATTCGTGGAAAATTTGGTGAACTCCCAATTACCCCAGAATTTGCACTTAAGTTAGGGTTTGCAGCAGGGAAAGTTTTAAAACAAATTAGTCCAAAATCAAAACCGATTGTGGTTTTAGGTAAAGATACACGTTTATCAGGGTATATTTTAGAAGCAGCATTACAAGCAGGTTTAAATGCCGCAGGTGTTTATGTACATTTGCTTGGTCCATTGCCAACGCCTGCGATTGCGCATCTAACCCGTGCATTACATGCCAACTTAGGTATCGTGATTTCAGCTTCACATAATCCATATTTTGATAATGGGATTAAATTCTTCTCAGATGAAGGTAAAAAACTGCCAGATTCGATTCAAGAAGCCATTAACAAAGAGCTTGAAAATGACATTGTAATCGAAGACACCGCGAACTTGGGTAAAAGTGTTCGTGTTAAAGATGCCAATGGTCGTTATATTGAATTTTGTAAATCAACTTTCCCGTACCATTTCAATTTACGCCATTTAAAAATTGTGGTGGATTGTGCCAATGGTGCGGCTTATAGCGTCGGTCCTGCGGTATTCCGTGAGTTGGGTGCAAAAGTGATTGCACTTTATAATGAGCCAGATGGTTTAAATATCAATAAAGATTGTGGTTCAACCCATCCTGAAAATTTACAAAAAGCAGTGATTGAACATCAGGCTGATCTTGGTGTGGCTTTTGATGGTGATGCAGATCGTGTTGTTTTAGTTGATCGTCATGGTAAGTTGGTCGATGGTGACCATATTCTGTATATTCTTGCGACTCAAGCTTCTCAAAAGCCTGCAGGGATTGTCGGTACAGTGATGAGTAATATGGCGCTCGAATTGGCACTTGAAAAAGCAGGGGTGCCTTTTGTCCGTGCCAAAGTGGGTGACCGCTATGTATTACAGAATCTTGAAGACAATAACTGGGTGACGGGTGGCGAACCATCAGGGCATATTTTGACTTTAGACAAGAGCACCACAGGTGACGCCATTATTGCAGCATTGCAAGTACTGACAGTGATGGTTGAGCAAAATAAAGCTTTAGACGAGTTGGTTGCAGACTTTAAAGTACTACCGAATGTCTTGGTGAATGTACGTTTGGAAGAAATGTTTGACCCTTATTCGATTCCTGCATTGGTCGCTGAATTTGATCAAGTCGAAGCAAAATTGAAAGGTCGTGGACGAATTTTGATTCGTAAATCAGGGACTGAACCGATTATCCGTGTTATGGTAGAAGGCGATGATTTGCAAGAAGTAACTGATTTAGCAAATCATTTAGCAGATGCTGTACGTAAAAATGCAGTTTGATGATTTTGACCTTTATTATTTTCAATAAAGAATAAAATTAGGGTCTGATAACAGACCCTAATCTTTTTAAATTGTAAGTTGTTTGATCAATTTCCCTTAGCCTCTTTGGATGAAAGAGCAGAATGCAAGGTTTAGGTTCATGAGTGATGTGATTAAAGATTTAAGTGAGCTTCGTCTGACTTATCAAAAAGGTGAACTACGTGAGGAACAGGTGGATACGCAACCACATGAGCAGTTCCTGAATTGGTTTAATTTGGCTTTAGAAGCAAAACTTCATGAACCCTATGCGATGTCTTTGGCGACTGCCAATGCACAAGGACGTCCGCATGTTCGTACTGTATTACTGCGTGGTGCGACCGAAGCAGGTTATGACTTTTATACCAATTATGACAGTCAAAAAGGTTTGGATTTAGCCGCTAATCCTTATGCAGAACTCTTATTTTATTGGCCGGAACTGGAACGACAAGTGCGTGTTAGTGGGCAAGTGACGAAAATTTCTTTAGAAGAATCGACAGACTATTATCACAAACGCCCACGTGATAGCCAAATCGCTGCGCATATCAGTACTCCGCAAAGTGGTGTGATTGAAAGTCGTGAGTTATTACAACAACGCTTCCAAGAATTACATGACCGAGTTGCTGATAAAACTGAATTGGCGAAACCTGAATTCTGGGGTGGTTATCGTCTAGAGCCTGATTATTATGAATTTTGGCAAGGTCGTCCAAACCGTTTGCATGATCGTCTAACTTATGAAAAAACAGATGGTTTTTGGAAGTTACAGCGTTTAATGCCTTAAAAATATTCCTAAGCATTCATTTAAAATGTCAAAACTTCAAATTAAACAGCGCCCATTATTATCACGCCCTGAAACCTTTCAGGGGGTGTCATCTTTTATTGCCGAAATATTGGCGCGACGCGGTGTACAGTCTGAACAAGAACTCGATTTAAAGCTAAAATATCTGCTTGCACCGAAAATGAAAGGCTTAGATCAAGCGATTCATAATATTGATCAAGCAATTGATCAGCAACAAAAAATCGTCATTGTCGGTGATTATGATGCTGATGGGGCAACCAGTACCGCTTTGATGATACTCGCATTGCGTGAAATGGGCGCAAATGTTCAATATCTCGTTCCTGATCGTTTTAAATATGGTTATGGTTTAACGCCTAAAATTGCAGACTTAGCCTTTGAAACGTATCAGCCTGATTTATTGATCACGGTGGACAATGGTATTTCCAGTCATGCCGGTGTGGAACAGGCGCAGTCGCATGGCATGCAAGTCATTATTACAGATCACCATTTAACCACCAAAGAAACGCCTAAAGCAGAAGCTGTAGTCAATCCAAACCAATTGGGTTGTGAGTTTCCGAGTAAGGCTTTGGCAGGGGTGGGGGTTGCATTTTACCTTTTGGCGAATTTAAGTAGTTATCGTGCCAAATTGGGTAAATCTGCTGCCAAAATGCCTCAATATTTAGATTTGGTTGCATTGGGCACTTATGCCGATGTGGCAAGTCTGGACTATAACAATCGCATTTTGGTTGATGCAGGGGTGAAACGTATTCAGCAGAATCAATGCCGTGCAGGGATTAGCGCATTACTTGATATTGCGGGACGTGATCCAGCTGAGTTAAAAGCCTCTGATTTAGGTTTTGTTTTAGGTCCTCGAATCAATGCCGCAGGGCGTATGGATACGATGGACATCGGGATTGAATGTCTATTGGCTTCTGATATGCAAACTGCTTATGCTTTTGCACGGCAACTGAATGATTTGAATTTAGAACGTCGTCAGGTTGAAACCCAAATTAAACAGGAAGCATTGACTGAGCTGGAAAATTTACAGCTTGATCAAGAAAATCTTCCCGCTGCGTTGGTCATGTTTGAACAGCATTGGCATCAAGGGGTGATTGGAATTGTTGCTGGGCGTTTAAAAGAACAGTTTCATCGTCCGAGTATCGTTTTTGCTGCCGATGAAGACGGGATTCATATCAAAGGTTCGGCGCGTTCAATTGATGGGATTCACATCCGTGACAGCATTGAAAAAGTCGCTGAACAACATCCGCATTTGATCAGTCATTTTGGTGGTCATGCTGCTGCTGCAGGTTTAACCATTCAAAAACAACATTTTGAAGAATTTAAAACCTTGTTCACTGAATTAATCGCGCAGTCGGATGATGAATTGTTTCAAGCGACTTTATGGACAGATGGTGAATTGCCTACTGAAGCTTTTCAGATTGAAACAGTAGATACACTTGAAGCATTGGGCCCTTGGGGGCAAAAATTCCCTGCACCTGTGTTTGAAGGGCGATTTAAGGTGGCTGAACATCGTTGGCTGAAAGATGTGCATTTGAAGTTACGGTTGGCTTTGGGCAATGGTCAAATGGTCGATGCAATTGCCTTTAATGCTTTGAATAAATTTAATTTTGATCCAACTCAAAGTACTGTGCATATTGTGTATGAATTGGATAAGAATCAATTTAATGGCAGAGTGAGTTTACAACTTAAAATGTTGTATTTAGATTCATAATTCAAACAAGTTGATGTTGAATAATGAGGACGTTAAGCGTCCTTTTTTTATATCTTTATGAATTAAGATATATCGTAAGATTTAATTAAAAATTCATTATTTATCATTATATTAAAGTCGCATTGTAAAAAATTTATTGCTTAAAGATATATTAAGATATATCTTGATTATTATTAATTAATCAAATTGCTGTGGAGTTCTTATGAAATCAGACCAGTTTTCATCGCATGACTTTGAACGTCATGAACATGCAGAACGAGAACATGGTGGACGTCGTGGTCGATTATTTGAGTCTGGAAAAATGAAGCTTTTGGTGCTTCATTTGATTGCACAGCAGCCGAAACATGGCTATGAAATTATTAAGGAGATTAGTGATTTAGTCGGTGGTGGTTATAGCCCAAGTGCGGGCACAATTTATCCAACATTAAGTTGGTTAGAAGATATGGGCTTTGTTCAAGCACACATGACGGAGGGTGATCGTAAGCAATATCACATTACTGAAGCAGGAAATACACATCTTCAATCACAAAATGATCAAGTTAAACATTTATTAGAGCGCTTAGAAACACGTCGAGAAATTCATGAAAATGATCAACTTCTTGATATTCACCGAGCAATGGAAAATTTAAAAACAGCATTACGATTAAAGCTGAAAAATAATGATTTTGACTCTGAACAGGTACGACAAATCGCTGAAAAAATAGATCAAGCTGCGGTGGAAATCGGGCGTTTATAACATAGTGTTGAGCACGATGTTTTAACGAACCGAGGTGAATATGAGCATTCAGATCCAACAGAAATTGCATCAG
This sequence comes from Acinetobacter wuhouensis, assembly GCF_001696605.3. Lineage (NCBI taxonomy): Bacteria > Pseudomonadati > Pseudomonadota > Gammaproteobacteria > Moraxellales > Moraxellaceae > Acinetobacter > Acinetobacter wuhouensis. The sequence continues at coordinate 171,355 of NZ_CP031716.1, forward strand.
GTACATTTAAAAGTCACTCAAGCGCGGGTTGCAGTTTTAAAAGTACTTTTAGACAGAAATGAACAGCTAACAGCAAAGCAAATCTATCAGCAACTTTATTTAACACAGCAAAAAGTGAGTCTTTCAACGATTTACCGTGTGGTGTGTGACTTAGAAAAATCAGGATTAATCATTCAAAAACAGCAGGGTCGAAGTGATACCAAATATGCAGTTCCAGAATTGTCTGATATGGGTGCTTTGAATATTCAATGTTCTGCCTTAGCGCAAGTGAATAAAGAATCGTTGATTGAATCTCTCGTACATGTATTTCAGTCATTCAATGTCGATGTGGTTGATATTGAATTTGGTCATACATCCCATTGAAATGAAAAGAGTATAAATATGAAGCAACATCAATACCATGTGACCGTTCAGCATCTTGCCGACGCTAAAGGCAATCCATCAACTTATGATGAAAACATTGAATTCGATGTTGGCAATCATGATGATATTTTTAAAATTGTAGAACGTTTAACTGCAGCTGAGTTTTTTGATGAGGAAACCACCAAAGCTTTTGCGATTGGTTTGAAATTGTTTTTAGAAGTAATGCTTATGCATAGAGATCATATTCTATTCAAAGACCTAGAGCCTGCCATTTTACAGTTTATGAAAAATATGAAGCAACAGGTAAAGCAAAGAGCTGAGTTGAATGCGAGATAAATCTGCAATGATGATCGGGCGAATCCCAAAACTTCCTGCCAAGTATGCAGGTGTCATTATGCCATTGCTCCTTTCTGGGCTGATGAGTGGCACAATTTCCATGCTTAATTTATGGAAAAATATCGGATGGTTTGATGGCTTTTTTAGTCAATGGTTGGGAATATGGCTATTTTCATGGTTGGTTGCATTTCCTACCGTGATGATTTTCTTACCTTCGGTACGTCGTTTTACTGCTTTGGTGGTTGATTTATCACCTCCATCGAAATAATTTTATGATGCAAGGAGTCATGTCGGTGTAAGTTTAAGCGTACAAAGATTTAGGGATTTGTCGCATATACAGATCAACATCAATTTCTTATTATGGGGACATAGAGAGCAGGATGCTCCAGAAAAAATAATAAAAGACAGCAAAGGAAGTGCAGGTTCGACAGGAGTCAGACCAAAGCATCAAATACGTAAAAAAGCCTGACAGGATGTCAGGCTTTTTTATTGATCATTATGATGAAAATTTCTGTAATACCATGCTCATACAAATCTTCTGCGATAGAAACAATTGACTCGCCACATAGCCACTGATTTTTGGCATACCATCATACATTTCTTCAACATGGCGATGATAAAACACATGTCCTACAGGCTCAGGCAGTTGTGTTGAATCCGCTAAATTCATCGCAGGAACAAATGCAAATCGTGTAAATGGCGCAACCCACATCACACCAAACACAGGTTTTGCACAGGACTTACAAATGCCACGATTGACCGCAGGTGGTGCACGAAACTTCTTAAATTCAACTGATTCTGTGGTTTGCAATTTGACTGCTTTTTCAGGGAAAATCACAACATCGGCAAAAGGCTTTTGATAAAGGTCTTGGCAAATACGACAGTGGCAAATAAATCGAATCAGTGGCGTACCATCGACATTAAAAGAGGATTGCCCACATGTACAACGCCCCTGTTGAATGATTGGTGTATTTTCCATATTTTTTATTCTCCTAATTTACATCTAAGTCCGCTTGATTCACCCAATTGGAATGAAAACCTAAAGGAATATGTGTCGGCAGTTCAATGATCGCCACAGGTTCTTGGGTAATATCTTTGGCATCCAAAATCACCACTTTACTGTTTTTGCAGTCGATTGAATGTACATAAGAGATTAACCAACCTTCATCTTCACCATGAGTATCAGGATTTGGAATAAAAATCACTTCACCTGTCACATAACCCTCACCATAAAAATGTTGTGTGGTTTCATTCGATTCTAAATCATGTTTCAACAAATAATTCGCTTGAATATCGGTTGGATTGCCCGGTATACCTTCTTCGCCTAAAGTAATCGTATAAGCATAACGATAAGATTTACCTGCCAAACGCTCATCAAAACGAGGGAATTCCTGAGGTGTTGCAGAAATGACTGTACGCTTAATTTCACCTGTTGCATATTGCAGATGCCAACGTTCAAAACGTACCACTTGACCATCCGATGGACCCTGAATGGTGTTTTTAAAGGTTTCATCATGCACGGCAGCATCTAAAATCACATCGCCATTTTCCAGATCATAAGCATTACAACTATGGAAAATAAAACATGGATCGACTTTGAACCAACGAATGTCTTCGGCGTTGCCATTTTTAGGTAATAAACCAATTCTTGCTTGATGTTTTTCATTCCATTGATAAGGGAAATCGGCACCACGCATGATATTGGAAATTGAGAATGTAATCGGCAAATCGAATATCACCATTTTACTTGCAGTCATATTACAGTCATGCATCATTGGACCATGCTGTACAGGAATACTGACACGGTTTTTCAGTTTTCCATCTTGATCAATCACGTGATAATGAATTTGATTCATCACCAAAGCATCGTAGCAAATCGCATGTAATTCACCTGTTTCATGGTCTTTGTGTGGATGTGCTGAAAATGCAAATTTTTCATCATCATTAAATAAACGATAACGGACACTATTCAGCTCGGCATCCATTTCAACAGGAAGCGGCCCTGCTTCTACAATCGTCCAGATTTTTCCTGCATGACCAATAATATTGGTATTGGTAATGTCTGCCACACCACGAGGATTGCCTTCAATGCGAGGACGTTTTAATTTGTCATGAACCTGATGTGTGCCGACATAGCGACTTTTACACCATAAGGCTTGTCCATCTTTGAGGCGTAGTCCATGCACCATACCATCGCCAATAAACCAATTATAAAGTGTAGGATTTTTCACTTCTAATGGGTTCGGTCCCATGCGTAAAAAGAGACCATCAAGCTGTTTTGGAATCGTGCCAATGACGTTGAAATCGTGATGAACGGATTCAGCGACAGGTGCAAAAGGACCTTTGAGAAAAGGGTTATCATCCACATAGGGGATGCGCTTTTTCGCAAGTTCGGCAAAGAAATTCAGTGTTCCCATAGCCAAGCGATTATTGGCTAAGTTATTCATGAAACTTGACATAATTCTGCATCCTTTTTGAGTTTTTATTGCTTGTTTCGTATAATTTGTGCAATGTGTACAGTAGTCACATTTAATTTATAATATTAATGTTTACGGTGTCAACATTGAATAAAAAAATCCACGATTCGGTCACGACGTATCATCATGGCAATCTGCGTGAAACTTTATTGACGCAGGGCTTGATTTTATTGGAGTCTTCGCAGGGCACGGAGTTCAGTATGCGTGAATTGACCCGAATTATTGGCGTGTCGGCAAATTCCGTTTATCGGCATTTTGCCAATAAAGAGGAATTATTAATTGCCATGGCGATTCATGGCTTTGAGCAATTATTAACACTGCAAGGTCAGGCGATTCAAAACTCGGAGGACAGCAGGCAAGGTTTTATTTTGTCAGGTAAACAATATATTGCTTTTGCCATGCAGTATCCTGCACTGTTTCGTTTAATGTATGGACGCTTCACTGTGAGCCAAGCCGATGAAAACTTAAAAGCCATGGCAAATTTGGCTTATACAGGGATGTTGTATGCGATTGCCAATACTTTAAATGTGTCTGTAGATGATGCTAAAGCCAAAGTGCTTGCGGTTAAATCATGGAGTGTGGTGCATGGTTTAAGTCATTTATTGGTGGATGGTCAGTTTGATGATCTGTCTGAGATTGATCGTGAAAATATGATTGATCAGGTTTTGGAGACGTTAAAAACTGAGTGATGCTCTTGACTTGATGGTTTTAGAAATGGCTTTATTCTGGCACTGACAGAATGTTATCTGATGATTTACAACAAAAAGCAAAATTATCATTGTCCTATAGATGGTATTCAGCGTATTAAGATAGTGATGGTTCGACACAAATTGATTCTTTATGATCAATTCAAGTAATTAAAGTACAAAAGATGTTGAATAGACATCCTAGACTGATGAACAACTTTAGGATAATAAAATGACCAATACCAATTTTACCGAACTTTCCCATTCAGATGATTGCGAAAAATATGTGAATCAATTTATTCAAGATTTTCCTATTCGCGCTGCGGAAATAGGCAAAGGCACCGTCATTAAACGTGCTTTACCGAGTCGCCAAAAGCGTATGATCGGCGCATGGTGTTTTCTTGATCACGCAGGTCCAGTGGACTTTTCACAAGGTGATGGCTTAGATGTAGGACCGCATCCGCATATCGGTTTGCAAACATTTACGTGGATGATAGAAGGCACATTGATGCATACCGATAGCATCGGTTCTAAGCAACTCATTCGCCCGAAACAGGTCAATTTAATGACTGCAGGTTATGGTATTTCACATACTGAGGTTGCGCCAGACACTGAAACTAAGATGCATGCTGCGCAATTATGGATTGCTTTACCTGACGACAAAATCAATATGGCACCGCAGTTTGATCATTACCCAGAATTGCCGATTGTCGAAAAAGACAATATTGAATTTACCGTATTAGTCGGTGATTTTTTGGGTAAACATTCACCTGTAAAAGTCCATACTGAATTACTTGGGATCGATTTTTTTGCCAAAGAATCGACCAAATCTGTGATTCCGCTGAACCCTAAATATGAATATGGATTCCTTGCATTGGAAGGTGATGCGGTAGTCAATGGTCATACTTTGAATAGCGATAACATGGTGGTGTTAGAGCCAGGTGTTTCTCAAATTGAGGTGGAGTTACCGCAAGGCTCACGTTTATTGTTGATTGGTGGTGAGCCGTTTGAGTCCCCAATTTTGCTATGGTGGAATTTGGTGGGACGTACTCAGGAAGAATTGAAAATTGCGACTGAGCAATGGATCAATCACGATGCACGTTTTGGCACGATTCCTGATTATGAGGGTGCACGTTTAGAAGCTCCAGCATTCCCTGAAAAAATGCGTCCATCGAAGTAAGTCATTTACATCGCTCATTTAAATAATGAATTCAGATAAGGAAAATAATATGGCTGTTATTGCACAAGCTCAAGTAAAAAGCTTGCCTGAACCGTGGTCTGGAGAGGTAAGCAGTGGTAAGCATCATTTGATTACCGATAAACCTGAATCTTTTGGTGGGCAGGACAAAGGTTTAGCGCCGTATGATTTTATTTGTTCAGGCTTGATTTCTTGTACCATGATTACCTTGCGTATGTATGCGCAACACAAAGGTTTTGATTTGGGTGAGTTTCAAGTTAAAGCAGATTTTAATGCCAATAAAGAAGGGCAGGAATGGATCGAACGTCGTTTGTCATTTGCTCAACCTTTAACTGAAGAATTACATCAGAAGGTTTTGGATATTTGTCAGAAAACACCTGTGACCAAAACTTTGTTGCGTAGTGTGGAAATTAATACGTCAATTATTTGATTTTCTATTTCAATGAAAAGGCATTTTGTAAAACAAGATGCCTTTTTTTATCATAATCGCTTATAGTCAATGCAAAATAATAGAGGCAATAACAATGATTACGTTACATCATTTGGAACAGTCACGTTCTCTGAGAATTTTGTGGGCGTTGGAAGAGTTAGGTGTCGAATATCAAGTCAAATATTATAAACGCTTACCGACTTTTTCTGCGCCACCTGAACTCAAACAGATTCATCCTTTAGGTAAAGCGCCCGTATTAACGGATGGTGATTTGGTTATTGCTGAATCTGCGGTGATTTTGGATTATTTACAAAACACTTATGACACTGAAAATAAATTCAAACCTCACGAACCCAAAGATCTGATGCAATACAATTATTGGATGCACTATGCAGAAGGTTCTTTGATGCCTTTATTAGTATTTAACTTGGTATTGAGCAATGTACCCAAGCATGTGCCTTTTATTATCAAACCTGTTGCAAAGAAGATTACTGAAGGCGTAAAAGCAGGATTTATTAATCCTCGGTTGGCAGATCACATTCCATTCTTAGAAAGTCATTTAACCAAACATGATTATTTTGCAGGAGATTTTTCTTTTGCAGATATTCAAATGAGTTTTCCAATTGTCGCTTTGCAAGAGCGTGTGGCGGGGAAATATCCCTTATTAAAAGAATATGCTGACCGTATTCAACAGCGCCCCGCATTTCAAAATGCTAAAGCAAAAAGTGGTTTTTAGTACCCAATGAATTTGATCTTTTTACCTGGTGCATCTGGAAATACTGAATTTTGGCGCCCTGTTGCAGAAAAACTCGTTGTGACTGGAGAAAAGACAGTAATCGCTTACCCCAGTTTTGGTGGTTATCCCGATCATGTCGATGTACACAATTTCAAAGATTTGCAGAGTTATGTTCTAGATCAAATTCAACAATCCTCAGTCATCATTGCGCAATCAATGGGTGGAATTTTTGCGGTGCAAGCGGCATTGCAAAAGCCAGAATTGATTGAAGCTGTAGTCTTGGTCGCGACATCAGGTGGTATCGACTTAAGCCCATTTGATGTGGCGGATTGGAGAGAGGATTATCAACTAAACTTCTCTGTGCCTGATTGGTTCGTTCGTCCGCACATCTTTTTAGATGAACAGCTTTATAAAATTGACTGTCCTGTGTTATTGATTTGGGGTGATGCTGATCCGATTAGCCCCGTGGCAGTGGGGCAATATTTACATGGCAAGATTGTGATTTCAGAACTGCATGTGATTGAAAATGGGCAACATGATTTAGCTTTTACTCATGCTAATCAATTAACTCAAATCATTCAGAAATTTTTAGAAAAAATAGAAGAGGCAAAATAAAAGGTATGTCGCATTAAATTTATTTACGTAATTGAGACGGTATATAGCCAAAATGATGTTTAAATCGTGTGCTGAAGTGACTTGCTGAACTAAATCCACAACTTAAAGCAATTTCGATTAGTTCTAAATGACTATTTAAAATCAATTCATGGGCTTTTTTTAGGCGTGTGTGTAATACATATTGATGTGGTGATTGTCCTGTAGATTGCTTAAACATATGAGCAAAATGGTATTCACTCAGATTTGCTTGATGAGCAAGATCTGCAATACTGATTGATAGATGTAAATGTTGTTCGATCCATTCCAAAACAGTCCTTAAAATGTGCGGTGCTAAACCACCCGAAACATAGGGAAGTCTCCATTGAACACTACTGTAATTTTGAATTAAATGGTTCAATAATAGATTGGCTGCTGAACTAAACTGTAATTGATTTTCTTGATCTTGCCACTGTCCATTTAATAAAAAATGACGATAAGTCGCACTGACCAATGGGTCCTGAATAAAGTCTTTTTCGTTTAGTTGAATCTGAGAGGGTTCTTTATCCCATATTTTCACAGCAATATTTTTTAAGTGCTGATCTGTATAATATAAATGCACAAAACTTAAGTGATCTCGGACATCCCAAGTCGATTCTAAGCCTTGTGGCATTAGACAAAATCGATCTGGTGCACCACCATTTCTCCAACCTGTAGAAGTCTTTCGATAACTTTCATAGCCACCTCGAATATAAAGGCTTAAGGTGTGATGATTACTACAAACGCTGACATTATCTTTTTGATTTGACCATGCAGCCATTTGTATCCCTGAACCGATATGAACTGTGTCAATCAGTTGGGCATTGTGCAGTTGTAGTATTTCAAGCGTTTTGTATTTCATATCATCACATGGTCTTAAAATGATTATGACAACAATCTGTTTGGTTAGATTTTAGCGACTGTTTTCACAATAAACAAAAATAAGCAAAGAAAATAGCAAGATTGTGAAAGTGACCACAAGAATATGACGGAGAGTTTTTGCTCAAGCAAGCAAACTAAAACTCTTAGCGCATCTTCGAGAAAGTTTATGAATGTTTTGTTGTATTTTTCAGTGGTCATCATTTGGGGAACCACATGGATTGCGATTAAATTACAACATGGTCAGTTTAGCCCAGTCATTGGTGTGTTCTGGCGCTTCTTGATCGCTGCAATGATTATTTTTATCGGCTTATTGCTCACTAAAAAACTTAAGGCTTTGAATCTCTGGGATCATTTATTTTGTGCATTGCAAGGTCTTTGCATTTTTGGATTCAATTTTATTTGTTTTTATAGCGCAGTCGCATATATCAATAGTGGGCTAGAATCCGTCATTTTTTCTATGGCTATTTTATTTAACGCATTTAACAATAAATTATTTTTCCAACAGAAAATATCTTTCTATTTTATACCTGCCTCCATTTTGGGACTTGCAGGAATTGTTGCATTATTTTGGCATGATCTTTTTACGGCTCATTTAAATTCAAAAATTCTGCTTGGAATTGGTTTATGCATGTTGGGAACCTATGGATTTTCATTAGGGAATATGATCAGTATTCGACACCAAAAAAGAGGGCTTGATGTTTTGAGTACCAATGCTTATGGCATGTTGTATGGAAGTGTGACGATGCTTTTGATTGGCTTGATAACCCAGCAAGATTTTTTCCCGACTATCACGCTACAAGGCTTATTTGCTTTAGGTTATTTGAGTATCTTTGGAACCATCATTGGCTTTACTCTGTATTTTATTTTGATTGGACGCATTGGGGCAGGCAAGGCAGCATATAGCACATTATTATTTCCATTGGTTGCACTCAGTATTTCAACAATTTGGGAAAATTATCATTGGTATACATTGTCATGTATCGGCGTATTTTTAATTTTATTTGGAAATTACATTTTATTTGCACAACCTAAATGGCTAAGTAAGTTGAATTCTCATCAAGGCGAATCAAGAAAGGTATGATTTATAATGAAAATAAAATTTAGATAAATGTAGGATCACCACAAAGACAGTTGTGACTCATCTTGCTGTTCTGCGAGTTGGTATAAACCGACACCGATTAAACGGAATTGAAAATGACTGGGAATTTGCATTTCATTTAACAAAATCTGAATGACTTGCACCATTTCTTGTTGAGATTTCAAAGCTGTTTTAAAGCTTTTACTGTGTTGTAACACTTGAAAGTTCTTCAATTTCAGTTTGACCGTGACACCACGTGCAGACATTTGTTTTTTATCTAAACTGAGCCAGACTCGTTCAATTAGCGTGTCCCAATAGCCTGAGCATTGTTCGAGGGTCAGATCATCATCAAAAGTGGTTTCCTTAGAAATTTGTTGACGTTGTCGTTCAGCTTGAACAGGTCGTTCATCAACTCCTTGCGCATATAGAAACAATTGTTTGCCGTATTTTCCAAAATGGTGAATCAGTACATTTTCATCAATCTGCTGTAAATCCCCCAATGTTTGTAGATTTAAACTGGTTAATTTTTCTTGGGTGACTTTGCCCACGCCAGGGATTTTTTTTAATGGTAAATCATGAATAAAATGCTGAACCTGACTGGGTTTAATGATGCAGATACCATTCGGTTTATTCCAATCTGAGGCAACTTTGGCGAGAAACTTATTTGGGGCAACCCCTGCGGATGCAGTTAAGCCTGTCACTTTGAAAATATCTGCACGAATACATTCAGCCACTTCTGTCGCACTGGGAATATTTTTTAAATTTTCAGTGACGTCTAAGTAAGCTTCATCTAAAGAAAGTGGTTCAATCAGCGGTGTGTATTGTTGAAAAATCTCATGAATCTGCTGTGATACCTCACGGTATTTATCAAAATTAGGTTCAATCACCACCACTTGCGGGCAAAGTTTCTTGGCTTGTCCCATCGACATAGCAGAACGGAGTCCAAACTGCCGTGCAGGATAGGATGCAGCAGCAATCACTGCCCGAGGGTGATGTGAGGAAATCACCACAGGTAAATGTTGCAACTCAGGACGTTCACGCAGTTCTACTGAGGCATAGAACGCGTCCATATCAATATGAATGATTTTTCTCATGAATCACACAGTGTTATAACGCTGTAAGATGATTCTAACAGACCTCACTCATTTTCCCTGTAGAAATTCTAGTTTTGCAAAGGGTAAGCGACAGGTTGTGTCAAGATGACCACTTTGGCATGTTGTTGTTCCACGTAGTGGAACAAAGTTTGCATACTTTTTTGAGTATTATCTGCAAGATAAGGTAAAAATTCCAAAGGCTGAGTCAGCGGTAGCGGTTCCCAGAAATTATCCCAATGTATTGGAATGACGGTTTTGGGTTTTATTGTTCCAATGGTTTTTTCTAAATATTGTTGTTGGTATTCAGGTGTTTGACGTGATAGTTGGGCAATGCCTAAAAATAATGTATCAACATGCATGTTCTTTAACTGATTCGCGATAACACCAGTACTGGCTTTGACCAAGACTTTATAGCCTTGATGTTCAATCAAATAATCAAAACTGTGTCCTTCTTTAAATTCAGAAAAACGTGCAGGTTGTTTTAATGGATGTGTAATGACTTCGCCGAGATCATTATTTACGGCAGTAGGTGGGGTATGTTGAGATGGAATAGCTGTGACCTTAAATTCACCAAATAGCATTGTTTGCAAAGGGGAAATGAGTTGAAGCTGTTGTTCTGCAACATTCCCACCTCGTGCAATATTCATTGTGCTTTCTGAACCGATGATTTTAATGGGTAATTGCTTGCCGAGTTCAGCGATATCGAGCGCATGATCATAGTGAGAGTGTGAGGTGAATACGGCTTGTACGCGTTTTAAATCGTAGTCTTTAATGATTTGTGCAAGCAGTTTTGGATTACTTTGCACGGGTTTCAATAAGGTTTGTGTGAGTGAGGGACGAGTAAAGAATCCATCAATCAAAATCTGGGTTTGTCCATCATCAAATAACAGGGTGGAAACTCCAAAGAATCTGACCGTGAGTTGTTTTTTATCTAGATGATTTTGACTATTGTTTTGATTATTTTCAGATGAGCTTAGCTCAGGTTGATAGATCCATTTCTGAAATTTTTGGACATGTCCTGAGGGTTGTAATAAAAACGTCAGTGTTGCAATCACTAGAAATATAATCAGTGAAATCGAAAAGGTAACGATCTTTTTAAGCTTCATCCGTGATTCGCATATTTTTATTTTATTGGCTATCACGGTAGCATATTTATTCGACGATTTTATGGCTTTGCAGATTTTTCTGTTTGAATCACATGATTATTTTCTAAAAATTGTTTCCATTGTTTTTCATCACCATGAAACACATTCAAATCGACATTTTTATTGATACCTGAAATTTTGCCTTGATTGGTTTTTTGCCAAAATGTCCACGGACGTCCATCTTTTAAATCAGGTTGTTCTTTATATTCACGAATCCAAATCGGGGTATCCTTAAATTCACCGATTAACACCATGTTATAAAACACTTTTGAAGTATAGAAAATTGGTTGTTTGGCATAATGCGTTTGCAATTGGTCATGCATAGATTTGATCTGTTTGAGCAATTGTTCTTTGGTGAATGTATTGATGCAATTGCTGTCATATTCCAAGTCGATGACAGGGGGTAGTGCATTGGTTTTGATTGGAACAGTTTTGATAAAATTCTGTGCTTGAATATCGCCATCACGGCATAAACGGAAGAAGTGATACGCACCAACGCGCATGCCACGCTCACGTGCTTCTAACCAATAGTCTTGAAACTTATCATCTTGATAGTCACCACCTTCTGTGGCTTTGAGATAAACAAATTGATATTGCTGCGGAGAGATTTTTTTCCAATCAATATCGCCCTGATGGTGTGACACATCGAAGCCATTGATTGGATAAGGTTCAGCAGAAGCAATATTAACATACAACATTGCCAAACCAATTACACTGCATAGCCCTGTCATGATTAACGTGAAACGAGTACGGGTGAATTTGGCGGTTTTGGCTGAATGTTTCACAAGATAATCCTGTACATAGATTATGCGATTTCTAAGTTAATATTCGCATTGCAGTATTGATCATGTATCGATTGTACGCGTTTTGCCTTGGGATGCGTCAATTGACTACCCAATTGTTCTATAAACTTACATGAAGCATATTTCTGAGCAAGTGACTGATATTTTGTGATCCAAATTTCTCGGTCGAGCAAACGATCTTCTTGAACAGGCCAAACACCTGAACGTAATGCTTCGACACCGATTCTCCAAGGTTTAGGGCTAATCCTTGCGCGGAAACAATTTTGGTTCTTACACATGCGTACATAATTCGGATCGGCTTGTAATGCGTTGAAAAGCAGTTGGGCTTCCTCACCTCTTGGATCAAATATCTGATGCATCACTAAAACACGAAAGCCTTTTGGTGTCCGATAGACACGTAAATGCCATGTTGGATGGCTTTGAGAGAAACTACGAATGAGTGCTAAGCCCTGTTGCTCAGGGTTGGATATAAATCGATGTTGAATTTCCAATAACTTTTCAGCGGTTTGTCGACTGATCATGATCGAAAACAGTATACCTATACCAAGTACAATCCATGATTTGAATAATAATGCGCTCACAGCGCAGAGCAAAAAGAGTGCAAATAAGCCTGCAAAATACAATTGTCGACTTGGTGCATCATTAAAATCAATATCTGCAAAGAGTACATCAGGTGTATTTAGACAAAGCGCACCATAAGAATTACGCGTGATAATCACATCATTTTGTTGGTCTATGATTTCTTCACGTATGGGAAGTCCTTCACTGCTATTGTAAGGAATTTTATGATCAAATTTTCGGACATCTTGGCGAGACTTAAGCTTCTCAACGGCTTCAGTTTTGCGAGCTTCAGCATGTATTTGAGCATCCTCCATACTCAGATCTGACCATCCAAAGCGTTTAATGGTTATTTGTTTTCCTTCATGCTGAATTGTTATTTTTGCTTCAGCCCAATATTGGGGAATGATCATGTTGAGTTTCCTTATTCTTTATTTAGTTACTTTCTTTAGTTTATTTTATCTAAGTTATTTTGAAGCCTTTAATCCTTAAAATACTTGGGAATTTGTAGAAAAATAATCATGGTCACGATATTCATTAAACCTAAACAAATCAGCGTGTAATGGAATGCTTGGGTAATATGTGCTTGATTGAAGTAGTTTGTGAAAGCATTCAGTAAAGTCCCTGCAACTGCAATCCCGATACTCATCGACAACATCATAATCATCGACAAGAAACTATTGCCACTACTGGCATCTTGTTGTGGCAAATCTTTGAGTGTAAATGTATTCATGGCGACGAATTGAAGTGAGTTAATTACCCCAAAGACAAAGAAATGCAATGTTCTGAGCCATGTCGGTGTGTCCGCCGTGTGTAAAGCAAAACTGGCAATACACAACCCGATCAATAAGGTATTTACAATTAAAATTGAACGATAGCCTGTGCGTTGCAAAATTGGTCGAATAATCGGTTTAGAGACCAATGAACCGATCACGATAGGTGTCAACATCACACCTGTCATAAAGGGCTCCATATTAAACGCAACTTGCAGCATCAGCGGTAAAAGAAAAGGTACAGCATTACTACCAAAGCGCGCGAAAAAGTTGCCTAAAACACCAATTGAATAGATTTTATTTTTAAATAAGCGACTACGAAATAAGGCATTTTGATGCGTATGCGCATGATAAGCATAGATTAAAGCGGCAATGAACCCTGAGATCAGTAAACCTATACTCAGCGATTTTGAAACTTCAGTACTGGCAATATTTTCAATCCCTAAAGCCATCCCAATCATCGCAATGGCTAAAAGCACAAAACCACTTAAATCAAATGATTTTACTGAAGATTCAGTGACATTTGGCATGGCTTTAAATGTGACCAACATCCCAAGTAGCCCGATCGGAACATTAATTAAAAAAATCCAATGCCATGAGGCATATTCAACTAACCATCCACCAAGAATAGGACCCGCCAATGGACCAAGTAAGCCCGCAAGGCTCATAGTACTCATTGCCGATAAAAACTGTTCACGGGGAATAATTCTCAGCATGGCCAAACGCCCGACAGGCAAGAGAAATGCACCACCAATCCCTTGTAGGACACGGAATATGATTAAAGTATTAAAACTGTTAGATAATGCACAACCGATAGATGCTGTAGTGAAAATGACGATGGCAGCAAAAAAAGTATTACGGACACCAAAACGATCTGAAAACCATCCACTTAAAGGAATACAGGCAGCCACAGCCAAAACATAGCTAATCACCACACCATGCATCTTGAGCGGGTCTTCTTGCAAGCTCGTTGCCATTGCAGGTAATGCTGTATTGATAATAGTGGTGTCTAAACCTTGCATAAAAAAGCCGATCGACACCAAAAAAACCAATAAATAAAATTCAGGCTGTAACTTTAAATGCGTGGGTGCGACAGTCATATGAGCAAGAGTTTGGGGTGAGTGGTGATATTTTAAAACAAAAGCCTGATGCTTTGTGTTGTGCTTTGATCACTGTAATGGTCAATTTTTTGCAATAAAACTGACATATGAGTGTCATGAAGTTTACACCTAAGCTTAATAAATTAGTCAAAATTTAAGCAAATATTAGGTAAAACATGAAATTCAAAATTTCTGCATTGTGTGTTGCAATGCTTACACTGGGGTTGGTTGGATGTAATGATGATAACAATGACACAGCGGTAATCACACCACCAGTGGTTGAAGAGGCTACACCTGAAAGTATCAGTCTAAGTCGCATTGGTCGTTATGAAACAGGCATATTTGCGGAAAGTGCAGCAGAAATTCCAGCTTTTGATGCATCGACAAAACGCATTTTTGTAGTCAATGCCAAAAAAGGTTTGGTCGATGTCTTGGATGCTACGAAACCTGAAGCGCCCGTACATATCGGTGAACTCTCAGCACGGGATCAACTTGCTGATTCTGAAGTAAATTCTGTTGCAGTGAAAAACGGTATTGTTGCTTTAGCGGTTCAAGCAAAAACCAAAACAGATAAAGGTATCGTGGCATTTTTTAGTGCCAAAGATTTGAAATTTATCAGCAAAGTAGAAGTTGGTGCATTGCCTGACATGCTCACGTTCAGCCCAGATGCAAAGACGGTTTTGGTTGCGAATGAGGCTGAACCCAATAATGACTATAGTGTCGATCCAGAAGGTTCAATCAGCATTATTAATGTATCAGACATCACCAAACCGACCGCAGTTGTTGCAGACTTTAAAGCGTGGAATGATAAAAAGGCAGCTTTGATTCAATCAGGTGTGCGAATTTTTGGACCAAATGCGACAGTTGCTCAAGATTTAGAGCCTGAATACATTACTATTAGTGATGATGGTAAGACTGCATGGGTAAGCTTACAAGAAAATAATGCGATTGCTAAAATTGATATTGGTGCAAAAAAAGTGACCGATATTTTTGCATTAGGCTATAAAGATCATGGCCTTGCAAATAATGCCTTGGATGTGAGTGATAAAGATAAGAAAATCAATATCCAAGCATGGCAAGGTGTGCAGGGCATGTATCAGCCTGATGCAATTTCACATTATCAAGCCAATGGTTCAACGTATTTAGTCACAGCCAATGAAGGTGATTCACGTGAATGGTTGGCAGATGAAACTGCTTATTTTGCAGGAAATAGCAGTAAAGGCTATGTCGAAGCCATTCGCATGAAGCACTTATTTAACGTCAAAGGTTTTAATAGCAAGGGTGATTATCCTGCACATTTACAACAAATTGCCATCGGTGCAAAAGGTGCGAAACTGGATCCAACTGTATTTGCATATTGTGGTGCGACAGCAACCGATCCAGCATTATGCCGTGATGATGCGCAACTTGGACGTTTAAATATTGCATGGAATATGGGGTATGAAACCAATGCAGATGGTTCTCCTAAATTGGATGCCAATGGTTTACTGACGTATAACAAGCTTTATGCCTATGGTGCACGATCATTTAGCATTTGGGATGCGCAAGGAAAATTGGTCTGGGACTCTGGCAGTGAACTAGAACGTAAAGTTGCTGAATTATTCCCAAATTATTTTAACAGCGACCATGAAGCACCAGCTTTGGATGATCGTAGTGATAATAAAGGACCTGAGCCTGAGGGAATCACCATTGGTAAAATTGGCAAAAAAACCTTTGTATTTATTGGTTTAGAGCGTCAAAGTGGCATCATGGTTTATGATATTAGCAACCCTCAAAAACCGACGTTTATTCAATATTTTAATGACCGTACTTTTAAGCAAGATCAGGTCTATACCGATGCCAAAGGGCAACCAATTTTGGATAAAGATGGGAAGCAGCGCTTAATCGAAAAGAGTGATTTGGGTCCAGAAGGCTTAACTTTTGTTGCTGCCAAAGATTCGCCAAATGCGAAGCCCTTGCTGATTGTCGGAAATGAAGTTAGTGGTACAACAGCAGTCTATCAAGTGAATATTAGATAAGTGGTTGAAGCAAAAAGATCTGTTTAAAGAATAATTTTTATTCATTTATCAAATATTTAACAGGAGTCCAATGTGACTCCTGTTTTTAATTTTACAGGATATGAATAATTAAACATGTTTAAAATATGAAAAGTGGAATAATATCGCACACTTTATCTAATGAAAGACGGCTTTTTTATGTGTCTAAATAGAGGTTTGGCATCATGAGCATTGATGTTTTAATGATCATTGGCTTCTGTCTAGCTGCTTATTCTATTGTGGGTAATGATGTTCCACAGACTTTAGGAACTTTTATTTCTTCCAATGCACATCGCCCTTGGTGGATGCTTTGGCTGTACACCAGTACCATTTTAACAGTTGTCCTAATGTATGGTTGGTGGGTATCAGGCGTGGGTGACGCATCCTATGGTCGTCTAGAAACTATTCCATTTCCCAAAGAAGGAATGACTTGGTTATATGTGATCCCGCCACTGATTCTGCTGTTTTTGACACGCTATGGTATTCCTGTCAGTACCACGTTCTTAGTGCTCACGATTTTCTCTCCGAGTAGCTTGAGCGCAATGCTGACCAAGTCAATGATGGGTTACGCGGTTGCATTTATCGCAGCGATCATTATTTATCGTTTTGTGGTCAAAAAAGTCACGATTTATTTTAGTGAAACACGGCATCAGCCGACACCGAAAGCATGGATTGCCATCCAATGGGTGGCGACAGGTTTTTTATGGAGTCAGTGGCTGATTCAAGATCTTGCTAATATCTTTGTTTATGTTCCTCGCGCCGTGCCTTTATGGTTTATGCTTTTTGCGATCAGCGTATTTGTGATTTTATTGGGTGTGGTTTTTTATCAGCGTGGTGGTGCGATTCAAAATATTATTGATACTAAAACTGGGGTGCAAGATGTCCGCTCAGCCACAATTATTGACTTCATGTACGCGACGATTTTATTGGTATTTAAAGAGCTCAGTAATATTCCGATGAGTACCACTTGGGTGTTCTTAGGCTTATTGGCAGGGCGTGAATTTGCTATGGCGATGCATTTGAATGAAGTGAATAAATATCGAACTTCTCGTAATGTTAGTAAAGACGCGATGAAATTGATGTTCGGTTTAGCCGTCAGTATTCTGCTTGCAACAGCTTTACCTTGGTTATATCAACTGATTTCGGGTTAATTATTTTCATGAAATATCATCAAAAAGGGTTTGGTGATATTTTATTTTGACAACGTTAAAGTCATTATTTAAGAATTAAAAAGTTAAATTTATATGCTAATTTTAGCTTCATCCACATAATGCAAAAATGATAAAGGTGAGCGGAGTATGATTGGCAATATACTAATCGGATTCATAGCAGTGCTACACATTTACTTCTTGGTTCTAGAGATGTTTCTGTGGGACAAACCGATGGGAATGAAAGCTTTTGGTAATAGTTTGGAAAAAGCCAAATTGACCAAAGTCTTGGCACAAAACCAAGGTTTATATAATGGTTTTCTAGCAGCAGGTTTAATTTGGTCTTTGTGTGCATCTGCACCGTTTGCTATTCAATTGGCGAATTTCTTTTTAGGCTGTGTATTGGTCGCTGGGATTTATGGTGCTGTGACAGCCAGTAAAAAGATTTTATATATTCAGGCATTACCTGCTTTGGTTGCCTTATTGGTTGTGAATTTATTGTAATTCTTACATTTTACTTACCCTCTCAATCTTCTGTTTGATAAGAAGATTGAGAGGATTTAGATTATTGATCTAAACCTAACCATTGTCTTTGGTTATACGCACCATCCCAGAATAACCATTCCAGTTCAGCACCTTTGGTATAAGCCTTGTGCATTTTCTCAATCGTGTCTGCATCACAACGTTCCGCGATACGATCAATCGTCGCTAAAACATTTTTCACCGCTTCATTAAATTCTTCACCTGAGTAGGTATCGACCCATGCTTGGTAAGGATTATTGGCAACTGATTTGCTGACAATATCTTTGCCCACTTCTGCATAAATCCAAAAACATGGAAGCAATGAAGCCAGTACCACAGGGTAACTTTCAGACCATGCTGTTGCAGTTAAAAATGACGTGTAATGATGGCATGCCAAAGTTAAAGGCGTATTTTCAAAATCATCTTTACTGATGCCAAAATCTTTCATGAAACCATCATGTAGACTACGTTCAACCACAATGGCTTCTTTAGCACCTTGGGTGAATTGAATAATATCATCCGCTTCAAAGGCTTTTGCGCCACAGACGGCTAAAGCACGTCCATAAGCCACCAAATAATGTGCATCTTGAATCACGTAGTGACAAAAAGCTTCTTTGCTTAATGAACCATTGGCAAGTTCCTGATTAAATGGTAGGGCGAGGGTTTTTTGGTATAAGGCAAGATTACGTTGCCAAACGTCTTGAGAAAAAGACATAGAAGAGATCCAATCACAATAAAATTCTGTCGTGAAGAGAATATAGCAATAGATTGAGGCACAAGATATGAAAAGAAATTTGGATAAAAATGATAATTCAAAAAATCATACGAAGTGTTTTGGAAAAGTGTGAAAAAGTCGTCATAATGAGCGCATTAAAAACTCAATTTTTATTTCAGTTTGATCGATTTAAACAACTATTTTCCGTAGGTTAATTCTCATGATGAAACATTTTGGTTTCTCAATCATATTTTCAATCATATGCTTAGGGCTTGCCGCATATTGGGGCTTTGCACATCATCCTGAAGCAGGTATCCAAGCGATGATTACAGCGCTTACCATTACAGCGATTCTCGCAGTCATGGAAGTGTCTTTATCTTTTGACAATGCTGTTGTGAATGCATCTGTACTACGTAACTGGGATCATTTTTGGAAAATGATCTTTTTAACAGTGGGTATTCTTATCGCTGTTTTTGGTATGCGTTTGGTTTTCCCTGTCGTGATCGTGGCTGTAACAGCAGACATGGGCATGATGGACGTTGTGCGCATGGCATTGAATAATCCAATTGAATATTCAGCCAAGTTAATGGCACACCATGCTGAAATCGCCGCTTTCGGTGGTTCATTCTTACTATTGGTATTCTTAAACTTCTTCTTGGATGAAGGTAAAGATACGCACTGGTTTAGATGGTTGGAAAAGCGTTTGGCAAATCTTGCAAACGTTCCTGCAATGTCAGTCTTCCTTGCTTTGATTGGATTGTTGATCATGGCTGCAAATATTGCAGAAGAAAGCCGTTTGGTTGTCGTGATGGCAGGAATCTGGGGCATCGTGGTCTATGTAGGTGTACAAGTACTGAGTCACATGTTGGGTGGTGAGCCTGAGGTGGATGAAAATGGTAATGCAGTCGGGCATGATGCCAATGGCGCACCGACAGGTATTATTAAAGCGGGTATTGGTGGTTTTATTTACCTCGAAGTGCTCGATGCATCATTTAGTTTTGATGGGGTAATTGGTGCTTTTGCGATTACTTCCGATGTTGTGATCATCATGCTGGGTTTAGCGATTGGTGCGATGTTTGTTCGTTCGATGACGATTTATCTTGTCGATAAAGGTACATTGGATGCTTATATCTATCTAGAACATGGTGCGCATTATGCGATTGGTGCTTTGGCATTTATCATGCTTGCAAGTGGTACTGGTCTACATGTACCAGAAGTTGTGACAGGTTTGATCGGTGTGGCATTTATTGTTTGGGCAGTGATTGCTTCGATTCAATATAACAAACGCATTGAACAGAAAGGCTAGGATTAGCACGATTATTTTTCAGAAATAGGATTCATCCATTTTTAAGAAAAATGATTACAATAGAGAGCACTTTGAAAGTGCTCTTTTTTATGCTCAATGTTTTCACAAAGTTGCCACAATATGCGATGATGTGGCTAAAGATTAGCTCGCCAGTTTTGATAAGCCAGTAGATATGATGAATCCTTTAGAACGCCGCTCGACCTTTGCTTTAAGTAGTATTTTTGCTTTACGCATGTTGGGGTTGTTCATGATTATTCCTGTCTTTGCTGTAGCAGGGCAGTCGTATCAATATGCTACACCTGCCTTAATCGGTTTGGCTGTTGGTGTTTATGGTTTAAGCCAAGCCATTTTGCAAATTCCATTTAGTCTTTGGGCAGACCGTTTTAGCCGTAAACCGCTGATCGTCTTTGGCTTAGTGCTATTTGCTTTAGGTGGTGCAATCGCGGCAATGTCGGAAACCATTTATGGTGTCATCATTGGTCGTGCAATTGCAGGGGCAGGGGCTGTATCCGCAGTGGTGATGGCGCTTCTCGCTGATGTCACCCGTGAAGAAAACCGAACCAAAGCCATGGCAGTCATGGGCATGAGTATTGGTTTATCTTTTACGGTTGCTTTTAGCTTAGGACCTTGGCTCACCAGTTTAGTAGGCATCTCAGGATTATTCTGGGTAACGACCATCATGGGCTTATTGGCGATTGTAAGCTTATTCCTCGTGCCGAAAACCACACGTCACCATAAGAATTTTAATCAAGGTTATCTCAACCAACTCAAGCAAGTCTTGAAAATGGGGGATCTAAATCGTCTGCATGTGTCGGTATTTTCATTGCATTTATTGCTGACTGCGATGTTTGTCTATGTCCCATCACAATTGATTAATTTTGCAGGTATTCCACTATCAAAACACGGTATTGTGTATTTGCCCTTATTAGTGATCAGTCTGTTTTTTGCATTCCCAAGTATTATTCTTGCTGAAAAATATCGCAAAATGCGCAGTATTTTCCTGACTGCGATTGCAGGAATCATTGTCGGTTTAATCATTTTAATTTTTGGTTATGAATCTAAATATATCTTATTGTTAGGATTAGGTTTATTTTTCATTGCCTTTAACGTGATGGAAGCATTATTGCCATCTTGGTTGTCTAAAGCTGCACCGATTCAATCCAAGGCAACAGCAATGGGTGTCAATGCAAGTGCTCAATTCTTAGGTGCTTTTTTCGGTGGAACACTCGGTGGGCAATTAATTTTGCTTAATAATACAACAATGGGTTGGAGTGTTTTATCAGCAATTGCTATAATTTGGCTGCTCATTAGTTTTGGGCTGGCTCAACCACGATATTTAACATCAATCGTGTTGCGATTACCTGAGGATAAACAAACCGATGATTGGACTTCTCAGTTATTAGCAATTCGTGGTATTGAAGAGGTCGTGGTCATGTCTGAACAGCAAGTGGCTTATATAAAGGTTGATAAACAGCAAATAGATGATGCTGGGCGACAACATTTAACGCACTTGTTCGGGAAAGAGGTAGCCATTTAAACATAACTCTTATAAAGTAAAACATAGAATCGAATAGGAAGATAACGTCTAATGCGTGGTGTAAATAAAGTTATTTTAGTTGGTACTTTAGGTCGTGATCCTGAAACTAAAACTTTCCCGAATGGGGGCTCTCTCACTCAATTTTCAATTGCAACAAGTGAATCTTGGACAGATAAAAATACGGGCGAAAGAAAAGAACAAACAGAATGGCACCGTATTGTGTTACACAACCGTTTAGGTGAAATTGCACAGCAATATCTACGTAAAGGCTCGAAAGTGTATATCGAAGGTTCTTTACGTACTCGCCAATGGACTGACCAAAATGGTCAAGAGCGTTACACCACAGAAATTCGTGGTGAACAAATGCAAATGTTAGACTCGAACCGTCAGCAAGGTGGCGAGGGTGGTGAAAACGGTGGTTATAACCAACCGCGTTTCAACAACAATAATCAAGGCAACCAAGGCGGTTATGGCAATCAGGGTGGAAACCAAGGTGGCTATGGAAATAACAACCAAGGTGGTTATGGCAATGCTGGAAACAATGTCAATCAAGGTTTCCAATCGCCTAAACCAGCGCCTGCTCCAGCGGCAGCACCAGCAGATTTAGATGATGACCTTCCCTTTTAATTTGAATTAAAACGGTAGATCGTCATCCAAAACCCTTTGTGAACGCAGAGGGTTTTTTTATTGGTTCAATTAACCAAAAGAAAAACAAGCGGTTACTCAAGATTTAGTATATAACGAATAAATAAAAATATTTTAATGGGGATAAGTCATGTTGAAGCAAGCTATGGGCGTTGTACTATTGTGTGTTTCTGCCTATGCAACAGCTGAGCCGAAAACGAAGCAACAGGCACAGACACCGAAAAAATCATCACCGTGGGTGCTGATTCATCAGGGTGAATATGGCAAAACATTGATACAACGCTTTATTGGAAATGAAGCTATTTCAGCTGAATACCCGCAAGTAAAAAGGTTTGCTTATAAATATGTTTATACCTATGGTGTACCCTCTTTGAAAATTGAACCCAAAGGTTATATTCAAGCTATACATTTAATCAATTGTGCTGAGCAGACCCGTGCTTATGAGATGAGTCAGCGCTTTAAGCCAAATGGTATTGCCATTGATCAAGATGGAACTATGCCTGTTTATTTTGAGCCGATGAATTTAGAAACTCCAGAAGACAAGGCACTGTATCAATACATCTGTGAAGCAAAATATTAAATCATTTTATGATGAGTGCGCATACATGATGCGTATGCGCATCTGTTTTATTGTGCTAATTATTTCCTATTTTTTGGGTTTCGCTGACACCCACATCGTGATCACCGCTCTGAACACGGTTTCATTGGCTGTATCTTTGACATCAACATTGACCAAATAATCACTGCCTTCCGACCATTGAAAATCAGCATTTACAGGCGTGGCAATCGCCACCAAATCAGTTTCTGCTTTCTTTAAATATTCCACGGTCATGCCTTTTGGAATCCAACGATGCGATGATGGCACGGTTGCATCGGTCATGGTTCCACCTGCAAGCTCTGCCATATTACACATTGCAATCGCATGCACTGTTCCAATGTGATTCAGCACAGCGCGGTGTTTTTTGATTTTAATTTCACAATAATTTTCTTTCAGTTGCTCAAAGACAGGCGAAATACTGTTGAAGTATGGCGCTTTAAAACAAATTAATTTTGAAAATGTCCATTTTCCTGCGGGTTTATTTTTAAAACTGTTCCATAATTTTAGTGCTTGGCTCATTGTTCTTTCCTGTTTGAATAAATCAGAAT
Organism: Acinetobacter wuhouensis; assembly: GCF_001696605.3. Taxonomy (NCBI): domain Bacteria; kingdom Pseudomonadati; phylum Pseudomonadota; class Gammaproteobacteria; order Moraxellales; family Moraxellaceae; genus Acinetobacter; species Acinetobacter wuhouensis. Next base: position 194,699 of record NZ_CP031716.1, read on the forward strand.
ATAATTCTAATACAGAATAATATTCTGTTAATGGCAAAAGAATGATGTTCTTTGTACTTGAGAGTCAATCGAAGGCATTTATGGATGAAAATACACGGGTTGAATCATGAATAATTTGGTGTTGTTAGAACGCATTTACACTGGTCGCCGTGCTGAATTAAAGCGTATTATTTTGAATGAAGCACTGGATTGTTTTTTAAATCATGGCATTGAAACGACCAATATCGAGATGATCCGTGAGCGTGCAGAGACCAGTATTGGAGCGATCTATCATCATTTTAAAAATAAAGAGGGCATTGTTCAGGCATTGTATTTTTCTGCCTTAGATGATCAAGCGCAACGCCGTGAACAGGCTTTACTGGAAGTCCAGTCCTTAGAGGATGCGATGAAAGCCATTGTGCATAGTTATATTGACTGGGTGACGGATTTTCCTGATTTTGCGCGGTTTTTATATCTATCGAGTGCGATGGTAAAACGTCAGGACGATGTATCTGAACTAAAGCAAAAGAATCAACAACGTAATCATTATTTAATGAAGCTGGTTCAAAAATTTTATGACCATCAAAACCTACAAAATATTCCCAATGAATTGTTGCTGTCCTTAGTGATTGGTGCGACAGAAAGTTATTGCCGCGCATGGTTATCGCATCAGGTTAAAACCTCTCCACAGCATTATAAAACGGCATTGGCAGATTCGGCATGGCGAAGCTTGGTGGAATTTCCGAGTGTGGAATGATCGGCATCATCAATTGAAAAGTAAAAGTTAAAAGAATTTACAAATCTATTTTTTCGATTGATTTTATAAAAAACTACTGTTTTACCAATTTTAAAGAGTTTCGTATTCTAGTTTCACAGATAAGCAATCCCTGAAACGAATTGAAGGAATACCAAATGAGTTTAATCAATACTGAAGTCAAACCGTTTAATGCAACAGCGTACAAAAATGGTGAATTTATCGAAGTGTCTGAAAAAGACATGACAGGTAAATGGTCAGTTATATTTTTCTATCCTGCTGATTTTACATTTGTTTGCCCAACTGAATTAGGCGATCTTGCAGACAACTATGCTGAATTTCAGAAAATGGGTGTAGAAATTTATTCAGTGTCTACGGATACTCATTTCACTCATAAAGCATGGCATGATAGTTCTGAAGAAATCAAAAAGATTCAGTACACCATGGTTGGCGATCCAACTTGGACACTGGCAAAAAACTTTGAAGTGCTGATTGAAGATGAAGGTTTAGCAGATCGTGGAACTTTCGTGATTGACCCAGAAGGTAAAATCCAGATCATTGAAATCAATGCAGGCGGTATTGGTCGTGATGCACAGGAACTACTACGTAAGGTTAAAGCTGCACAATATGTCCATGCACATCCAGGTGAAGTTTGTCCTGCAAAATGGAAAGAAGGTGATGCGACACTTGCCCCATCCATTGACCTGATCGGTAAAATCTAAGTTTAGATTGACAGATGTAAAAGAAAAATCCAGAACTCAGTTTCTGGATTTTTTTGTTTAAATTCAGCATACATTTCAATGCTCATTATCCTATTAATAGAAAGCACAGTATCAACTTAGACCCTTATTAAATAGCTTAAAACAGCTAAGATATAAATAAGTTAAAACTTCGTGATCGGAGAGAAATAATGAAAAAAGTTGTAGGTGTATATCGCAATCAACAGATGCACTGGGTTGGTGATGGTTTTCCTGTGAAAAATCTATTTTCTTATGATCGTTTAGGGCAAACCATTAGTCCATTTTTACTGTTGGACTATGCAGCACCTTATCATTTTGACCCTACCACAGCACAACATGGTGTAGGTTCACATCCACATCGTGGTTTTGAAACAGTGACCATTGCCTATAAAGGTGAAGTGACACACAAAGACTCACATGGTGGTGGTGGCACAATCAAAACAGGTGATGTGCAATGGATGACGGCAGGTTCAGGTTTAGTTCATGAAGAATTCCATTCAAGTGAATTTGCTGAACAGGGTGGATTGTTTGAAATGGTACAGCTGTGGGTCAACCTGCCTGCAAGTGATAAAATGACTGCACCGAAGTATCAAGCCATTGAGGCGATACAAATCCCAGTGATTAAATTTGATGATGAGGCTGGTTATCTACGTGTAATTGCAGGGGAATATGCTGAACAGCAAGGTCCAGCAAACACTTTCAGCCCAATCAATGTGTGGGATGTTGTGCTCAAAGCAGGTCATCAAGCTCATTTTCATGTTCCAATTGATCACACCAGTTTGATCGTTTTATTGGAAGGTGAGTTATTGCTGAACGGTACTCAACAGGTGCTAGATCATTCGGTCGTCATTTTTGGCAAAGATGGTGAAGCACATGTACAAGTCGAAGCGGTACAAAATGCCAAGTTCCTTGTGCTTACAGGTAAACCACTAAATGAACCAATCCAAGGTTATGGTCCATTTGTGATGAATAGCAAAGATGAAATCATTCAAGCTTTTGATGATTTTAATAATGGAAAGTTTGGTGAAATTGCCGTAGAGGTTGAGTAATTTTATTGATTACAGAGTATCCAGTATTATTTGCTAAATAACATCAGTGAATGTTTTGGTCATAAAAAAAAGAGCCTCTATCCCACACGATAGAGGCTCTTTATTCGCTGTAGTTCTAGTTTTATAGATGATATTCTTGTGATCTAGTTATCGTTTGTGGATGCATAATAGTGAATTAGAAATGTGATGTAAAGCACGTAATTATTTTTATGGTTAATTTATATACATTAATTATAAAAAGTTTTTTAAATATTATGCATTTAAAAATATGTAATTTTTTTATGTTTCAATGAGGTTTCAAAGTAAAAAAAGGGATCTCTATTCCACACAATAGAGATCCCTTTTATGCTGTAGTTAATGTTATTGTTCATATTGTTATAATTTAATGTTTTTGTTTATTATGTGATTTAATTCTCATTTTTATGGTTTGAATAATAAATAAGAAACTAACCTTTGTAAATAGCTTTTTTAAAAAATAGTTAATTTATCCTGCTGTTTTTAACAGAATTTTTTATATAGATAGAAATAAAACTGAAATATAGGAACTACAGAAAGCACTTAATTAGAATAAAAGCTCGGAAATATAAACGTTACAGCCAATTTGCAATTTTGACCAAAAAAATTCAACAAAAAAAAGTTAAAACTGGAACTTTTTAATACCGTGATTTATTCGGCTATAGCTCATAATAAAAAAAATGGTTACGCACGGATAATAACTTTGAATATTGCAGTGATTGGTAGTGGTATGGCGGGACTGGCGACCGCAAGAATTTTGAAAGATGCGGGTCATAACATTACCATCTTCGAAGCATTACCTGGTCGTGGTATGGATAGTCATAGTATCGCATTTGAAGGTGGGTTGATTGATGCACCACTGCGTGTGATGAATCCACATTTATGGAAAAATACCTTAAGCCTAGCGACTCATCTTGGAATCAAAACTTTTCCAGTGCGTACTTTCATGGCATGTAGTTGGTTGTTTGAAGATAAAACTGAAACGTGGTTAACGACCTCTCGTACACGTATTGGAAACTTTCCGATCATCAATAACCGTAAAGGGATTAAACAATACGGTTGGCGTTTAGTGAAAGGGATGTTGCAGTTAAAAACTGCGATTCATCAATATTTTAAGTCAAAAAATCAAGATATTACCCTTGCTGATTTTATAAATAATAATGAAATTGAAGAAGTATTTTGGCATGGTGCAGTGATGCCTGTACTTTATACAATCTGTACTTGTGATCCAAAAACTATCGGTGAATGGCCTGCAAAACCACTTTTAATTTTCCTTAGACAATTGACAGATGGTGATGCGCTGTTACGTCTACACGGTGGCACACCTGCATTTGTCGATAAATTAGTTGAAGGAATCGATATTCATAGTGGTTCGGAAATTATTAAGGTTGAAGAACAAGGTGAAGGTGTATTGGTTGAAAATGCACAAGGTGAAACATTCCAGTTTGACCGTGTGGTTGTTGCTACACCAACCAATAAATTAGATCAGTTTTTAAATAAAGATCAATTTGCTGAAGATATTACGTTATTGCAAAAGTTTAAATTCGAGCAAGGTGAATTGGTGATGCACACTGATTCAACCGTGATGCCACCAAATCGTAAGGATTGGGCGGTACTGAGCTATATGATGGATCGTAAATTTACCAAGCAACAATTTACAGTGTGGTTGAATTCGATCGAACCAAGTCTAGTGGGTAAATCACCAGTCTTCCAAACTTGGCGGCCTGTGACTGAAATTGATCCGAAAAAAGTGATTTCTACTGTTTCATTAACTCGTGCGGTGGTTGATCGTGAAACTGTTGCTTTAAATAAAGAGTTGCAGCAACGTCATAAGGCACCAAATCGTAAAGTGTTTTATTGTGGTTCATGGTCGTGTGATGGTTTACCAATCCTTGAATCAGCGGTAACTTCTGCAATGCATATTGCTGAGATTTTTGGTGCACCACTACCTTTCGTAGGAATGAAACCAAATGTTGAAGTTGCACCACAGTTAGGGTATTAAGAAAATACCTTAATGATCTCTTCTGAAAAAACATGAAATGGATTCGAGCACTTCAGCAAAAACTGCCACAACATAAATATGCAATCAATGCAAAAATGTTGGGTGATGATGCTGAATGTGCTTGGACGAATTTAGGATATTGGGATGATGCGACGTCATTCTATCCACAAGCCTGTATGCAACTGGCGGAGCATTTGGCGCAATCACTACAATTAAATGCCAATGACCGAGTTTTAGATTTGGGTTGTGGACAGGGTGCAAGTCTACAATACTGGTTTGAGCATTATCAGGTTCAAGATTTAGAAGCAGTCGAATTACAACAACAATGTATTTCAAATATTCAAAAAATACTTCCGCAAATCACAGCAATTCATCATCAATCATTTTTAAATTTAAATGAAATTTTGTTTAGGCAGTCTTTTGATGTCGTGATGTGTATAGATGCTGCATATCACAGCGATTTAAATTCATTTCTACATTCAGTACACCCTGTTTTAAATTCAAAAGGACGTTTAGGTTTTCATTATCTAATGTGGTCAGATCACGTTTTAAATTCAAAACAAAAGTTAAAATATCGGGGCTTACTAAAAGCCGCAGATGTAAAATTTGAAAATTTAAAAAACCAAACTCACTTGCAACAATTGATTGAGCAATCGGGTTTTGAGCAAGTGCAAATTCAGGATTTTTCAGTAAATGTCTTGGCTGGTTTTAGTCGTTATATTGCTTCACGGCCAAAAGGGAAGCGTGGACTGGATCAATTCAAAATCGCAATGACTGCAAAATTATGTCAAGCCTTGATTGATGATGGTTTGGTGAAATATGTTCAAATCAGTGCAGTGAAAATATAGCTTCATCTTTATTCTTTAAATCAGTTTTTGAAACCTTATATTATTCAAATCATAGGCATTAAAAACAACAAAGCCTCACTAAAAAGCGAGGCTAAGTATAAAATGGTGCCGGCACACGGATTCGAACTGTGGACCTACTGATTACAAGTCAGTTGCTCTACCAACTGAGCTATGCCGGCAACGTGGCGAGAATTTTACAGAATTTTTGTAAGTTTGCAAGCCAAAAAATAAGCAATTAAATTTTCTTTATTATTTATTGATGTTATGCACTTCAAAAAGAAAAGTATCTTTTAAAATTGTTTTGAAGCTTGCTAGGTGGAGTCTTACATTAACTTGTATATCTTGCACCATGACTGGTTCGTGCCGCAAACTGTTGCGGATGACTTTTTCGCGTATCCATATTCTTCAAGATTTAGAGTGTGATTTTATTATTGCACAACATCTGTTATTCATTGCTATCATTAAAATTACAGAATAAAAAGTGAGTGATTAACTGGAGGTTTTAATCACTCACAAAAATGAAATTAGTTTTTCAAAGCCACTTGAGCTAGCGTATTACCTTGATTGGCTGCATGTTTAAACCATTCTTGTGCTTTTACTTGATCTTGTGCAACACCTGTGCCAGTTTGGTAAGCATCTGCAACTTTGTACTGTGCTTTGGTATAGCCTTGATTCGCAGCTTTTAAGTACCAGTTAAATGCTTCAGTGGCATTCTTTGTGCTGTGAATCCCCATCTCTGCAACCATCGCTAAACGATATTGTGCTTTGATATTATTTTGCTGTGCAGCAGAAGTTAGCCATTGCATCGCTAGAGCGTGATCTTGTTTAACTTGGTCACCATTGAAGTACATCATGCCTAAATCATATTGTGCTTCAATATTTCCTTTTTGAGCTGCTTCTAGATTCCATGCAAATGTGTGGCAGTCTGCTGAACTGGCTTGAGCCGCTGTTGAAGTTTCTGCAAAGCTTGAAACTGAAAAAAAAGCACCGTTTGCAAAAATTAAAGCTCCGAATAGTATTTTATGTAAATTTTTCATAATATTTTTTCTTAATGTGACTTTGTATGCATTATTTTTATCAAAGTTGGAATGATGTGTAAATAGATAAATTCAAATTATTTTTAAAAAATGTGATTATTTTCTCATTTTTTATTTGTTATTAATTAAACATTTGATTTATATTGATTTTGTATTATTAATATATATTAAATAAAGTCTATTTAAGATTAATTTATTTTAATTAATTCACTTTGTTTTAGATTGATTAACATAAGGATTAAGTTTAATTTAAACAAATATGAGTTTACTTTTGGATCAGCAATAAATTTTCATGACGATATTAAAAATGTTTGAACAGTATTTTCATTAAAAAGGCTTACCTAAAAGTAAGCCTTGTGTTGGTATTTTAAATGTATGAGTTTATATGAAGTGCGAACTTTTCACGTCAGAAGAAAATCTATTTACTCCTTAAAATAAGATCTAAATCTTGCGCGCATTCTTCTAAGGTAATCGCCATATCAATTTGCATTTGGGGTTTAAGTTCATCTGCGAGTTTTCTCCATTGCTCAATTAACCGGATCGCTTTTTGAATTTTATGTTTATTTACATCCTTGGCAATTGTAGGGGTGTATCCACCACGTTTAGCATTTTTCACTTGTCTTACATAATTGGTGCTGTTATTCATTGTCACTCCCGAATAGCAGTTTTATGCTCTTAACTTGCTTGAGTCGCGAATTGATATTGCTTGATTATTTTGTTGAGTGAATATTTCATCTATATGTATTTGATTATTATTTTATGTTTAATTTCCTCCTTGCTAATGGCTGGAAGTTTCTTTTCTCTTGATACTAATTCAAGAAAGTTTGAATTGAAATAGTCACTTGCAATTTATGATCTGTGGAGATGTATCTATTTACTTCAAAAAATATTGGGAATGTCGTATAAAGATGAACTGAAAAGAACAAGATTGAAGAATGACAAATGTTGAGAATCATAAGTACGAGTATTTTATTTTTGTTGATTTCTTTCGTCCATGCAGAAACTCCGAAAGCATGTCAGTTGGTTGATGATACTTCTGAAACACTGATACAGCTGAGACAAAGTGGTTTATCTCTAGATGATATTGATCTCAATCCAGAAGCGTTAACTGAGCAAGAAGCTCAGTTATTAAAAGCAATGATTGAAGATGCAAAGCGTGTTCCAATTTATAAGATTCCGTTATCACGACAAAAAGCGATTGAAGATTTTAAAGTGAAATGGCAACGCAATTGTTTATCTGAGAATCGTGATTTGAAGAAGGAAAGTAAGGCAATTTTAAAAGAATGGGATGATTGAAAATATAATTGATAATCGTGTTTTTAATGAGTCATTTTGATCATCATCTGCGAGCAGATACCGTCAAATGTGCCGCCAAAAATATGAGAAGATTATGAGATTGCTTCATAACATGTAGGCGTAAAAAAAGGCTTAAACCCTTTAGATTTAAGCCTTTCGTACTACGGTACAGTCCCGTAGAAAACAATCTTGGCGGTGAGAGAGGGATTCGAACCCTCGAAACGCGCAAACGTTTACACACTTTCCAGGCGTGCTCCTTCAGCCACTCGGACACCTCACCAAGGCGTGGGATGATAACCAAAAAAAGGATTTATGCCAAGCAACAATTGATTTAAAGCAAATTTTTTTTTTCGGTGATATGATTCGCCAAAATAATGTCTAATATTTGAAGACGAATTTATGCAAAGTACTGCAAAAAAAGCTGCGCTTCCTGCGATTACGCTCGCAGCACTCGGGGTTGTATTTGGAGATATTGGTACAAGTCCATTGTACGCACTTCGACAATGCTTCCTCGCCGCACATATTGCCATAACAGAAGCGACAGTACTCGGAGTGCTGTCGCTCATTTTTTGGTGCATGATGCTGACGATTAGCTTCAAATACGTCACCATGATCATGCGTGCAGATAACAATGGTGAAGGTGGGATCATGTCATTGCTGGCATTGAACCTCCGTTCAACACGAATAGCAGACAATAAAAAAATATTCCTGATCGCCATTGGTTTCATAGGTGCATCATTATTCTTTGGTGACGGAATCATTACCCCAGCGATTTCAGTTCTTTCGGCAATTGAAGGTCTCAGCATTGCCACGCCGATGTTTAATAAATGGATCGTACCCTTAGCCATTGGAATACTTACAGCATTATTCCTCGTACAACGTCATGGAACAGGAACAATGGGGAAACTCTTTGGTCCAATTACGTTAACGTGGTTTATTTCAATTGGTTTGATTGGTATTCATAGTATTAGCCAGACCCCTTATATCTTGATGATGCTGAGTCCCCATTGGGCGATTAACTTTATTTTTCATCAACCATTGGTTGCCTTTTTGACCATGGGGGCGGTGATTCTAACAGTCACAGGTGGGGAAGCACTCTATGCAGATATGGGACATTTTGGACGACCGCCAATCCGTCTGGCTTGGTTCACCATCGTATTGCCAAGTTTGGTTTTAAACTATGCGGGGCAGGGTGCTTTACTACTTCGCAACCCAAATGCCATCGAAAACCCATTCTTTTTATTGGTTCCACAATGGGCGCTGTATCCTGTGATTGCATTGGCAACTATGGCTGCGGTGATTGCTTCGCAAGCGGTGATTTCAGGCGTATTTTCAATGGCGAATCAAGCCATTCAATTACGCTATTTACCACGCTTAACAGTGCATCATACTTCTGATGTGGAGCAAGGGCAGATCTATATCCCGTTTATTAACTGGATCTTGTATGTTTCGATTCTACTGTTGATTTTGATTTTCCAAAACAGTGCTAATCTTGCCAATGCTTATGGTGTTGCTGTAACCATGACTATGCTTTGTGACACGATTTTGATTGCTTTTTTGGCATATGGTTTCTGGCGTTGGCCAAAATGGAAATTGGCACTTTTCGCGATTCCGTTCTTATTCATCGACTTGGTATTTATTGCATCTACATCGCTTAAAATTTTCTCGGGTGGTTGGGTACCAATGTTGATTGGTGGCATCGCATTTACGGTGCTGATGACATGGCGTACTGGGCGAGAGATAGTATCCAATCGTTTGGAAAAAGATGCGTTGCCGTTGGATTTATTTATTAAGAGTGTCAGTTTGAGTGATGAAACTCAATTCGTTCCAGGACAAGCGATATTCTTAACAGGTAATTCAAATATTGTACCGCATGCTATGTTGCATAATATTAAACATAACAAGGTTTTGCATGAGCGTAACATTCTGGTGACGGTGGTGACCCGTGATGTTCCTTATGTGTCGGATCAAGAACGTATACGGGTTGAAATTCTAGACAATCGCTTCCAACGTGTCTTTGTTTATTATGGCTTTAAAGATCAGCCTGATATTCCAAATGCCTTAGAACTGGCATATAAACAGCTCGATGTTGAATTTGACATGATGCATATCAGCTTCTTTATTTCCCGAGATCGCTTGATTCATACCGTTGGTGATGGCATGGCGCCGTGGCGTGAAAAACTGTTTATATCGATGCAACGCAATACCAGTCCCGTCAGTGATTTCTACCAAATTCCACCAAATCGTGTGGTGGAAATGGGGAGTCAGATTGAAATTTAAGATGTGAATATGTGAAAAAGCCAGAATTGATTCTGGCTTTTTTATGTCTGTTGGAAATGTTCAGTGTAAAAACATGTTTAGAACGACGAAATGTGTCGTACATGGGTCGAGATGCTTTATTTTAAATGACATAATCAAGGATGTTCTGACAAGGGATATTTTGAAAATTGCCATTCTATTCTGAATAAATAAGGTTTTATGCCTAAATTTGAGCTGTAGTGTTGTTTTACTACACAGAAGTTGTCGAAGCTTTATTCAGTTGAATATTCACACAATATCTTTCAAGGTGTTCGCTTGTTAAGCTGTTTATATTCAAAAATGATTTTGAATACTTATTTGTTGTACTGCATGGTTTGATGTAGCTTGGGAATGTCTTCGTTGAAAAATTCAATCGTTAAAATAGTATTAGGTGTGGTAGCTACAGGTAGCTTTGCGATTGCATTTGGACAAGAAAAAATATCTCAACTAATCCCTTTTACACAAGGTAGCAGCAATAACTCGGAATGTTTAAATCAGTTCTATCGTGATGAACCCCCAATACTCACTAAAGACAGTTTAAAGAAAAATAGTTATCCGTTGTGCTTCAATGGTTTTAATGTGATGTACTCAGGCGTTTCAAAAACACCTTTGTGGACTGCAGAATATTTATCGCCAAGTCGTTTAAGTCAAAAAATCAAACGTGAAGACAATTTTCATGAGGAAGGGCGTGTAAGTTCAAATCATCGTGCATTGTTATCTGACTATCGTGGTTCAGGTTATGACCGTGGGCACATGTCACCCAATGCAGATATGTCAAATACAGCATCACAGTTTGATAGTTTTTCTTTAGCCAATATGGTGCCGCAAGCGCCCAAAAATAATCAACAAGTATGGCGTGAATTAGAAGAAGCCACTCGGGCAATGGTGACTAAACAGAAAAAAGACGTTTATGTCGTTACTGGCCCTGTATTTTCAGGGAAAAAGTTAAAAACTATTGGTAATGGTGTGATTGTTCCAACAGCTGTATTTAAAGCGATCTATATTCCTAAACATGGCATTATCGGGGCGTACTATGCACCGAATGACAATTCATTAAAGGTAAAAGTCGTCAGCGTTTGTTATTTAGAAGAACAGCTGGGAATCAATTTATTTCCACAGCTGACCGAGGAGCAAAAGCGTAATACCTATAAATTGCCTTTAACTGCCAATCAAGTTAAAGCGAATAAAGATATTGAATATGCACATTGGGATGCAGAAAGCCAATGTGCTGAAACTGTGCCTACTGCACAAATTAAGGCACTACAAAAGCAATTCCAACCCGATGGAAAGGGAAATGCTTCATCATCGACAACGGGTTTGCAAATTCCGAAAGTAGATGAAGAAACCAAAGATGCTTTAGTTAAACAATTGGTCGAGGCATTATTACAATATATTTTACAATTTTTGAAATAAATACAGTGGATGACGTGCAGTATATTTCAACAAAGGATTTATACTGTCCCAATATAGAAAAATCGAGATAATTAAAATGTTTAAACCATTTGAAAATGGAACAGAGTCACATTCGATTCATGATTTAACTTTAGAAAATCAGTTAGACTGTGTCAGTATTTATGGGAATTTACAGATCAGTAAAGACCAACAAGGATTGAAGTCAGCCAAGGCATTGCAAGCTTATTTAAATGACATCGTTGCACATCTAGAGAAGCAATCGAATTTACCTGAACAGATTGAACGCCAAACTGAAGGTGAAATAGAGAATCCTTTTCTGTAGCATTTCATTGTTCTTCAAGATGCAAATGATCGTATGTGGTTGATGTTAAATCGTTCACGCTTTAGATTTTCTATAAAAAACCTGCCGAAGCAGGTTTTTGATTTTGTAAATAAATGTTTGTTTATCAACAATTAATTTTGTGATTCACCACCAACAATTTTGTAGATCACAGCACCAATCACAGCACCTACAATCGGTGCGACCCAGAAAAGCCACAATTGTCCCAATGCTGCCGTTTCAGCAAATATTGCAACAGCAGTACTTCGTGCAGGATTTACAGATGTATTGGTGACAGGAATACTAATCAAATGAATCAGTGTAAGTGCTAGACCAATTGCGATCGGTGCAAAGCCTGCAGGAGCACGCTTATCCGTTGAACCTAAAATTACAATCAAAAATATAGCCGTCAGTACAATTTCAATAATGAGCGCGGAAACAAGTGAATATTTTCCTGGTGATAAATCACCATAACCATTGGTAGCGAATCCCCCTGTACCTGTAAATCCAGCTTGCCCTTGAACAATCAAATACAAAATAAAGGCAGCAACAATACCTCCGACAACTTGTGCAATGATATAAGGGGCAAGATCTTTGGCGTCAAAGCGACCACCAACCCATAATCCTACACTTACCGCGGGATTAAAGTGCCCACCTGAAATATGTCCAAAAGCATACGCACCTGTGAGTACAGTTAAACCAAATGCTAAAGCAACTCCAGCAAAACCAATGCCGAGTTCAGGGAATGCGGCAGCTAAGACTGCGCTACCACATCCACCAAAAACAAGCCAAAAAGTTCCGAGAAATTCTGCTAAATATCTATTCATGAGTATTCCTATTTTTTTTATTGCGGAATGAAGCTGTGCCACATTTAAATTGGCGTCAGCCGTGAGAGTTTGTGAATCTTTATTCTGGCGCCTAAATAATAAGCTAAAATAGAAAAATAAAACTAGAAAACTATTTCTGTTACACAAAAAACTATTGAATTAGTTCACTAAAATAGAGATGACATAGTCCATACATTGATTGCTATCATTCAGAGTCTGTATGAACTGATGAGCTTTTGCTGATATTTTAGTATTTCATTTTATGCCTTAATTTCGGCATTTCGATGCTGTATTCGCCATTGTTGTGGGGTCATTCCAGTCCACTGTTTAAATGCACGCTGAAAGGCGCTTTGTTCTGAATAACTCAGTAATAAAGCAATTTCATGCAGACCAAGGAATGGATCTTGCAAATATTGAAGCGCGAGAATCTTTCTGATTTCTTGGACGCGCTGTTGATAGGTTGTACCTTGGTTTTGTAAATGGCGTTGAAGCTGTCTTACAGACATATTGAGCTGTTGTGCAATATGCTCAATTTGATAATGGTTTTTCTGCAGACCTAATAAGATATATTGCTGTAATCGTTGATCTAATTGTGTTGAATTTGGCAAATCATCCAATAAAGCTTGTGCTTGCTGCATTAATAGTTTTTGTAGAGTTTGATCACCTTGATTGAGTGGGGTGTTTAATGCTTGAAGAGGAAAGACCAATTCAGGATTGGCTTGTTTAAACAGCACAGGGCATTGGAAAAAATCTTCATAAATTGCCACATTGCTAGGCTTTTCATGGGTGAAATTGATTTGATGAATTTTGGTGTGGTGTGAAGATAAAAAATGTCTTAAAAATTGCACCATGATGGCAATCGCAATTTCATCCGTGATTTGTGTTGTTAAGTGAGATGGCAAAGTATCCCAGCGAATAATAATATTATCGTTATCAAAGGGTTCAACTTTGAGTGGGCTTCCATCATAAACCAAGCGGTGAAAGTCAAAATAGCGCGTTAATGCCTCACCCATGGTGTCACAAGATTGGGCGATATACGCAATAATACCAATATGCTTGGGCTGCAAATGTTTTGCAATTTCTACACCTAAAGCAGGGCTTTGTACTTGCGTTTGAATATCATCTAAAAGTTCACGCCATAGATTAAAGTCAAAACGTTCTTGTGTTTGAACTTGACGTAATTTCTCTGAAATATTTAGATGATTCGCTTCGGCGTATGCGAGTAATAATTGTCCGAGTCCACCATAGACTGAGCCTACATAATCCTTGAGTAGTTGCATATGTATCGTCTTTTTTATTACAAAAATATTATTTTAAAAACGAGCTTATTCTAATCAGAATTAAGTAAGACAAACAAGTTAAAACTGTTCGCTGACGTATTGAAAATGAGTTGAGACGAAGTACGAGATTGGAAAATATGTCGTAATTTGTCAATGCAAAAGACTTTTCTTGTCAATATTAAATGATTATTACGCTTTATATTAAAAATATGAGAAGAATAGGAGAGAGCCATGCTAAAAGGCTTTGTTGTAGGATTAGTTGTTGCAAATGGTTTTGAATGGGTTGCACATAAGTTCATTTTACATGGAGCTCATCGTAAAGGTCAGCCTCGTTATAGCCCCGTGCCGGACAGTATGAAATCTCATTGGGAGCATCATAGAGAGGTACGTAAGCAAGGTTTTCATGACGATGGTTATGTTGAAGGGATCTCAAACTGGCGTACAAAAAATGAAATCGTTTCCTTGGCGGTCGTTGCAAGTGCGGCGAGTCTAATTTTTTATCCGATTTCAAAAGGTATGGTGGCAGCATCTTTATATAGTGCATGTAATTATTACTATATTCACCGTCGTGCACATTTAGAGCCAGATTGGGCGAAGAAAAAAATTCCTTGGCATTATGACCATCATATGAATTCTAACCAAGATGCGAACTGGTGTGTGACAAAACCATGGTTTGATTATTTGATGGGAACACGTGTGGTTTCATCAGCAGATTTAAAAGAACAGAATCCTTTGGGTGTGGCATTGCCTGAACCTGTTGCACGATGGTTATCTGCCAAAGTGGAACAGTTCTTTCCTGCAAAATGGGTGGAAAAAGCACCGAAAGTGTTTCGGAAAAGCTGTGGTTTCTGAAGTTTATAGGAGTCTCCAAGACTCCTTTTTTTATGGCTGTAGAAAAGTGAAAGTAAAAAAATCCCCAAATGTATGGAGATTTTTGTGATAAAAGCGTATGGGGAACTTTGAGGTTTGTCTTCTTTCGGAATATATTCCTCAGGGCAGAGCAATGTTCTAGACAAAAGAAAAGCCCCAATTCAGGAGCTTTTCAAATGTTTGCCTACGCGTTTCGCTTGTCTTGCAGAAAAATAAGGCAAAAAAGAATTTCTAGATGTATGGAGATTCTTTTCAATTAAAGCCTACGCACATCTTCGATGTTTGTCTTGCGTAAAAAGAAAGCGTTGCTTTCTAAATTACACCCGAAGCATAGCTTCGGGTCTTGCGCAAGGGCGGAGCAGTGCTCCGCTTATCCTTTGCACTCAGGCATAGCCTTCGCCTTCTTGCGGAATATATTCCTCAGGGTGGAGCGTTGCTCCACTGATCCTCACTCAGGCTTTAGTCCTTCAGCTTTTTCCAACGACTCATCATTATTGAAGAATTTTTCACGTTGTTCTTCAAGGAACTTCTTCGCATCAGGTTCAAACACATTTAAACGTTTTTCATTGATCAACGTGGTTTGGTGTTTGAGCCATTCTTGCCAAGCTTGCTTAGAGATCGTGTCAAATAATTCTTGACCTTTTGCACCAGGGAAAGGTGCAAAGTCTAAAGCATCCATTTCTTTTTGATATTTACGGCAAAAAACTTGTCGAGACATATCAATACTCCAAATTTAATCTGATAATTAAACTTAAAAAATTAAGCGTAAAGTTTTTCTAAGCGTACATAAGCACGTTGAATTGCAGCTTCAACTTGAGCAGGTGCAGTACCACCGATATGGTTACGTGCATTCACTGATGCTTCTAAAGTCAGTGCTTTTTCAAACACATCTGCTTGAATCAAGTCAGAGAACTGTTGAAGTTGCTCAAGTGTGAGTTCAGATAAATCTTTCGATTCTTCAACACCTAAAGCAACCGCTTTACCGACGATTTCATGTGCATCACGGAACGCCACACCATTTTTAACAAGGTAATCTGCTAAATCTGTTGCTGTAGAAAAGCCACGAAGTGCAGCTTCACGCATGATTTCAATATTTGGAACCAATGCAGGAATCATATCTGCAAATGCCATGAGTGAACCACGAACGGTATCAATCGCATCAAACAAAGGTTCTTTGTCTTCTTGGTTGTCTTTGTTGTATGCCAACGGTTGACCTTTCATGAGTGTTAATAAACTCATTAAGTCACCATAGACACGACCTGTTTTACCACGGATCAACTCAGGAACATCTGGGTTTTTCTTCTGTGGCATGATCGAAGAACCTGTGCAGAAACGGTCAGGAATATTCACAAATTTAAATTGTGCAGAAGTCCATAGAATCATTTCTTCTGACATACGTGATAAATGCATCATGATCAAAGATGCAGCAGCATTAAACTCAATCCCGAAGTCACGGTCAGAAACAGCGTCAAGTGAGTTTTCAGCAACAGCTTCAAAACCTAACAATTCTGCAGTATAGGCGCGGTCAATTGGATAGGTTGTTCCTGCAAGTGCAGCAGAACCTAAAGGCATGCGGTTGACACGTTTACGACAGTCGATTAGGCGTTCCGAGTCACGCACCAACATTTCAAACCACGCCATTAAGTGGTGACCAAAAGTCACAGGCTGTGCGGTTTGTAAATGGGTAAAACCTGGCATGATGGTATTGGTATTTTTGGCAGCAAGACCCAAAATACCTTTTTGTAATTTTTCCAATAATTTTAAAATGGCATCAATTTCATCACGCACATATAAACGGATGTCTGTTGCCACTTGGTCGTTACGGCTACGACCTGTATGTAATTTCTTACCTGTAATACCGATACGCTGAGTGAGGCGTGATTCGATGTTCATGTGTACATCTTCTAAGTCGATGCGCCACTCGAAGTTACCCGCTTCAATTTCAGCTTTAATTGTGTTCAAACCGTTGGTGATGTCATCACGTTCTTGTTCAGTCAAGACCCCAACTTTTGCTAACATGGTTGCATGTGCAATAGAGCCTGCAATATCTTGTTTATAAAAGCGTTGGTCAAATTGAACAGATGCAGTAAATTCAGCAACAAAGGCATCAGTAGCTTCGGAGAAACGACCGCCCCACATGCCTGAAGTTTGGGCTTGTGACGGATTAGAGGAATTAGAAGATGTGGTCATATCGGCTCAATAAGAAAAAAAGCAGTAAAACTGAAGCTAGTATAGCAAATTCAGTCTCTCTTGCCGAAAGAAAGCGTAATCATTCGTCAATAAAATCGAGAACACATTTTCATCAATCTTATTTTTTTAGCAAAATGGGACATGGGCAATATTTATTGGAACTGTTTATAGCCAGTAATGTATTGGCATTTTTATTGGCATTGGCAGAGGCACAATCTTGGTCGAATCTTAATTTTGGACACGTTTTAGCTTATATTTTATATATTAATTGGATATTACTGGCATTTGCTGCTTTTCAAGATATCTTCCAAAAACGCCTCTCAGAATATAGCTATTTTTCAGCAGCGATATTTAGTTTTATTTTGCTACAAACGATCGTGTTTTGTACCAGTGTTGTTTTAAATCTTCTTGGATTTATCGGTTCACATATTTCATTACAAAATATAAGCGTCGATCAACTCTTTCATAATGTGATCCTACATTTGAGTTATGGGGTGTTATTGGGCGCATTTTGTTTGCGTTATATGTATATTCGAGAGCAATCTGTTTTACAACAAAACAGCGAGTTGAATGCACGGGTTCAAGCGATGCAGGCACGGATTCACCCTCATTTTTTATTTAATAGTTTAAATAGTGTGGTGAGTTTAATTGCCATAGATCCAGATAAAGCTGAACAAATGCTGATTGATTTATCAAAGTTATTTAGAGCAAGCTTACAAGAATTAAAACTGGTGACTTTAAAAGAAGAAGTGGAACTGTCTAAGCAATATATTGCAATTGAACAAATTCGTTTAGGAGAACGATTAAAAGTGGAGTGGAATATTCCGCATCCAGAACTATTAGGGCAAGTTAAAATACCTTTACTCACTTTGCAGCCACTTATTGAAAATAGTATTTTTCATGGTGTTGAGAAAAAGATCATCGACGCTAAAATTGGAATACTGGTTGAAATATTGCAAAATCAAGTCAATATAGTCATTACTAACCCATTTTTACAAGATAGAATAAAAGTTAGAGAAGGGCATGGAATTGCTTTAGAAAATGTAAAACAGCGTTTAAAAGCACATTTTGGTGATTCTGTTTATTTTCGAAATTATGCGGGAAATGGATTATTTACTACTGTTATTCAATATCAGTATAAAAATAGATGACTGAGAAATTTATTAAAATAAGTATTAGGGATTTGGGCAAGGAGGTGTAATGGACATCCTGATTTGTGATGATGAACCACTTGCGGTGGAACGGCTATCACGATTGGTGGCGCAATTGGGGCATCAGGTTGTAGCGACAGCACAACATGGCAAACAAGCTTTGGAAATGGTTCAGCAGTTTGAGCCAGATGTAGTCTTGTTAGATATTCAAATGCCAGAAATGGATGGCTTGACTTGTGCACAGCATTTGGCACATTTTAATCCCATGCCTGCTATTATTTTTTGTACAGCGTTTGATGAGCACGCTTTACAAGCAATTCAGTCTCAAGCAAAAGGATATTTGTTGAAGCCAATTGCAAAAGCTGAGTTAGAAACAGTTTTGGAGAATGTGACCAAACTGACGCAAGCTCAATTAACTAACTTAGAACAAAAAGAACTCATGGAAGAAAAAGTGCAAAGACAGCAAATTGCTGCAAAAACCTATCGAGGTTTGGAGTTGATTCCTGTTGAAAATATTTATTATTTTTTGGCAGATCAAAAATATGTCACGGTACGTCATAAAAATGGCAGTGTATTGATAGATGAAACATTAAAGGATTTGGAAACGGAATTTTCTGATCGCTTTATTCGAATTCATCGCAATGCGCTCATTTCATTGGACTATTTGGATGGTCTGGAAATGGTTGCGTCAGGGCAGTATCAAGCACGTTGTCGTGAACTCGAAGAGCGACTTGCTGTGAGTCGTCGTCATTTACCATTGCTAAGAGAGCGCATGCAAAATTTATAATTTTGTAGGAAATTAACGTTTGCCTTTAAATCATTTGATAATTTACTTGCAATTTTATGATTGCAGGGTAAGTTTAGGGTGTTTAAAAATTTGGCTAAGCTGACATGATCAAAACCTTGAAAATAGCAACTCGTCAAAGCCCGCTTGCAATGTGGCAAGCTGAGCATATTCGTGACCGACTAGAGCAACTACACACGCATGTAAAAGTGGAGTTGGTAACTTTCGTGACTCAAGGCGACAAAATTTTAGATACGCCTTTGGCGAAAATCGGTGGTAAAGGTTTATTTGTTAAAGAACTAGAAGCAGCTTTGCTTGATGGTCGTGCCGATTTAGCGGTTCATTCGATGAAAGATGTACCGATGCAACTACCAGAAGGTTTAGAGCTTGCTGTGATTTGCGAGCGTGAAGATCCTTTCGATGCTTTCGTGTCTAATCAATATGAAAAGTTTGAAGATTTGCCACAAGGTGCAAAATTGGGAACTTCAAGCTTACGCCGTAAAAGTCAGATTTTAAAACAGCGTCCTGATCTTGATGTGATTGATTTACGTGGCAATGTGGGGACACGTTTATCAAAACTTGATGCGGGGCAGTACGATGCCATTATTCTTGCCAGTGCAGGTCTAAAGCGTTTAGAACTTTCAGAGCGTATTCGTCACACTTTACCAGCAGAAGTGAGCTTACCTGCGGTCGGTCAAGGTGCTTTGGGTTTAGAGTGTCGTGCAAATGATCAGGAAATTTTAGATTTGATCTTACCTTTGATGCATGCTGAAACAAATGCATGTGTTCGTGCAGAACGCGCATTTAATGCTTATTTGGAAGGTGGTTGTCAGGTCCCTATCGCTGGCTTTGCAACATTAGATCATGAAACATTATCAGTGGAAGGTCGTGTCGGTAGTCCCGATGGACAAACGCTTTTGCGTAGCCAAGTGACTGGTACAGTTGATCAAGCTGAGCAATTGGGTGTGCAATTGGCACAAAATTTACTTGAACTCGGTGCTGGAGAACTTCTCAAAGCACTTTATCAAGATTGATTGTTTAACCACAATGTTATTTATCAATACCCGTCCAGTTGATCGTGCTCAAGCATTGACGCAATGTTTGAGCAAAGCGGGTTTTGATGTGGTTGATCTTCCATTATTGGTATTAACACCCCGTCCTTATGCTGTCGAATTAGAACAACTTTATTTACAACTTCTCGAAACTCAAGTGATCGTTGTGGTGAGTCCGACTGCTGTAGAGCTTGGCATGCAGTATTTGGAAAAAGCGGGGCTTTCTCTTGAGCAAATTCGACATATTCACTGGATTGCAGTGGGAAAAAGGACGGCTCAGGTCTTAAGTCGGTTTGGTATAGTCGCTGACGTCCCTGAAGTTGAAACCTCAGAAGGTATGCTGAGTCTACCTATTTTTAATACATTCACAGGTTTAAAAAAAATTGCTTTTTGGCGAGGTGAGGGTGGGCGTCAGTTTATGATGCAACAATGCCAAGCTCGCCAAATTCAAGTGTTAAACTTTGTTTTGTATGAGCGTCATTGCCCCGAACAAACACCGCAATTATTCTCTGATTTTTTTGATCAAGTTGATCAACCAAAACCATATTGGAACTGTATAAGCAGTGAAGCAAGCTGGCGTAATTGGTTGGCGTTAACTCAGACTCATGCCAGTATAGTCAATGATTGCCATTATTTAGTTTTGGGTGAGCGTTTGTATCAATTATTGCAACATGATAAAAATGTCACTCAAAAGTGTTTTAATATTACTCAGGTTCAAGATTTAGAGCCAAATACAATTCTACAAAGTATCATGCAGTTGCAAAGGAAGTTATGAAGAAGTTTATCTATATCTTATTGTTGATCGCTTTAGGATGGCTCATTAAATTGAGTTATGACTTCTATCATGTTTCGCAACAGCTCACAGAGATTCAGCAAAGTTTGCATAAAAGTGAGCAAAAAAATGCCAGTTTGAATGATCAATTGGTTGCTGTTCAACGTCAAAGTGATGAGCCTATAAAAAAAGAAACAGCTCAAAAAGTCGTATCAGCACCTGAACAAATTGTGGGTATTAGCCCGAGTGTGGTGATTAAACAAAAATTAGAATTGGTACAGTTTGCTCTACAGCAACAGCAATTTGTTTATGCAATTGAGCATTTAACTGAGCTGAATCAATCCTTGGATCATTACGCTTTAGCGGATGCAGTGCAGCAAAGTCTACACCAAGCCATTGCACAAGATATGCAAAGCATTCAGCAGTTTGTGATTGATCGCAATGCGCAACAAGATCAATTAAATATCCTCATCAAACAAATTGACCAAAGTTTGCAAAAAGAGTTAAAGAATAATCAACTTAGTGTGCCTCAAGACCATCCAAAGCATTTTTGGGAGAAGTGGCTTAGTGTTGATATTGTTGAGCCAGATTCAGCAGCTTTGGCAAATCGCAAATTTATTTTAAAAGAAGCACAGCTTAGATTATTACTTGCACAACAGCTTTTGAGCAAAGGGCAAAGCACTGAATATCAAGAGATGTTGAATCAAGTTGTGCAATTATTAGATACCTTACCTGATGCGACGAGTCAGAAACTGAAGCAACAGATTTTAAAGCTTAAGCAGATTACACAAGCACCTATACCCAAGCTCAGTAGCTTGGCTGTTTTGGGGTAGTTGAATGAAGCATATATTTTTAATCTATGCCCTGATTAGCCTGATTATTTTTGCTGTTCTCAGTGTGTTGAGTTATAGCGCAGGCGCAGGCTATGTTTATGTGCTATGGCATAATATTCAGATCCAAACCAATCTATGGGTGTTGTTGTTTTTTGGTGTGTGGGTAAGTTTTTTCATGCACCTTGCATGGTATTTGATAAAACGTTATTTAAATCGTGAAAAAAGAAAATTAGAACAGATTTTAAGTTTTAATAATTTACATCCCTTTGAAAAATTAGGGGTATTGTGGTTGTTGGATGGCGAAGAAGAGCAAGAACAGGTCATTCGTAATATCTTTGATCAATCTGGTTTGCTCAAATCAATTATTCACGCACAGTTATTATTCAAAAAAGCTCAGTGTGTTGAAGCATTACAGATACTGGAGAATAGTCCACCTTCAGCATTTGAACTTGCAGAAATTTTGCGAATTGAAATTTATTTAGCACAGCAAGATCAACAACAAGCTTTGACTCATTTAGAGTTTCTAAATGGACATGATTTATCACCTTGGTTAGGTGAACTCGCAGAAAGTTATAAATTGCGTCTACAAAAGTTATGGGGGCAATTTGCAATTCAATTTCCATGGCAATACTTACATGGCACTCAGTTTGGTCAACTGGAAATAGCAACAAAGCAACAATGGCTCATGCAACTTTTGGGTTGTTATGATCAAGCAAGTTTCGAAGACTTGGAATTGTTACAGCAAAAATTCTTTGAAATACAACCACAATTAGATCAAATGCCTTATGAAACTAAGATTTTATGGTTAAAACTCATTATGCGTTTGCCGGAATTGGCACAGCAACAGCAACAACTGGCGATTCAAATACTCGATGAAAAATTTGATCAAGATGTCTTTTATTTGTGGTTCCAACATCAACTTTTGCGTCAAAACCCTGATTATGAGCAATTAGAGCAACAAATTATAAAACTAGAAACCAAGTATATGAATATTCCTGTATTTAGTTTTGCAATGTGGCATATATATACAGCGACACAACGAGATAATGAAGCAGATCAACTTTTAACATTATATCCAAATGATGTTTTGATGAACTATTTGAGAATTAAAGCGACATTGAATGGTAATGAGGCATTAATTCAGCAATTGAATTCAATTTTTGAAAAAGACAGCAATTATATTCAATTTAAAATCTGAGAAAATTATGAACAATGATTTAGTGAAATTCCCTGTAGTTTATGAGCAAAAAGTCGCTTGGGGAGATATGGATGCTTTTGGTCATGTAAATAACGTGATGTATTATCGCTATATCGAAAGTGCACGTATCGCATATTTTGATCGCCTAAATGTATTTGAACAAGATGTTTTAACCGTTGTATCTTCGAGTCAGTGTAAATATTTAAAGCCTGTATTTTATCCCGATGTATTAGAAGTTGGTGCACGTATTGAAGAAATGCGCAATAGCGCGATTCGAATGTATTATGTTTTATTTAGTCAACAACAACAGCAGATCGTTGCTGAAGGCGATGCTGTGATTGTATTTGTTGATAAAGATGAAATGAAAAAAACTTTGATTCCTGAGCATTTACGTAAAGTTATTATTGATTTAGAAGCGACCGTAGAAAATAGCCTTGCTTAATGGGAGTGAAAACTGAAATATATTTTAAATAGCGAAGTGTAGCTAAATCACATATATATTATTTAAGGTGATATATAATGATTTAGCTAATAATCTATTTTTTGTTTTTTTATGTATTAATAAGTAAAGCTATCTATTGCTAATTGAGTTAAATAAAAATACTCTTGCTGAGAAATTATTTTAAATAATTATTATGAATTTAAGTGGAGAGTTAATGATGCCTGATATTAGTAATTTATCGGTCGAAGAGTTAAGGAAATTAACAGCTGAAGCAGAAGCATTAATTGAATCTAAAAAAGATCAAGCTGTTGAAGACGCATATAATCAAATTATTAAAATTGCAGAGTCTGCTGGTTTGACTTTAGAGCAGTTCATTGAGTATGGCTCGCAAAAACGCAAAAAAACGACGCGTAAAGTTGTAGAGCCACGTTACCGTAATAAAAATAACGCTGCAGATACTTGGACGGGTCGTGGTAAACAACCACGCTGGTTAGTTGCAGAAATTGAAAAAGGTGCAAAATTAGAAGATTTCTTGATCTAATCTTCATCGAAGTGTCATTCAAGACCCATAAAATGAAAGAACCAAGCAAAACAGCTTGGTTTTTTTATAAGAGTGAATTGGCGATGTGAAAAAATTATGCATAATGTATAGAGAAAGAGGGCATCATCTCGCACGGAAGAATAAATGAATTATGGTAAAGCTGGATGAATAAAAAATCAAAACAGATCACTTGGTGGATTACTGGGGTTATCACTTTTTTAATTTTTGTACTTTTACAAGTCCCTGCAACATGGCTAATTTCTAAATTTTATAAAAATAATCAGACATTACAGAATGTCAGTGGCAATATTTGGCAGGGTCAAGCAGATTGGCATAAAGGTAATTTACGAGGTTCAGTCACTTGGCGTACACGTCCTTGGGATTTGCTTTTACTACGTGTCGGTGCCAATGTTGAAGTACATAGCGGTCAAACTCAACTGAATGGGGTAGTTGGTTATGGCTTTGGGAAAAAGATTATTATCAATAAGATGCAGGGGCAAATTGCACCAGAGACATTAAAAAATGTTGCCAATTGGCAGTGGCCAGCCAATTCAATTCAAATTTCAGATATGACACTTCGATTTAAAAAAGATACAGGCTTTAGTGATACTGAAGGTAAATTACAATGGGGTGGTGGTGAACTTCGTTATACCTTTGGGCAACGTCAAGATCAGATGAATATCCCATCCTTGAATGGTCAGCTCAAAGATGAAGCAGGTAAATTGATTTTTGATATTCAAGATCAACGTAGTCAGAAGATGGCAAATATTAGCCTAGATCCGAGCATGATGCTTGATGTGCAGTTAACACAGCGCATGTTATTGAATGTACCATCTTATGATGGGAAAGCAGGACTAGACACTTACGTGATCAGTACTAGACAACCCCTGATTCAAGGTGGTTTCTAATGAATTTAAGACAACAATTTGAAAATATCTCGTGGAAGAAAACGGATCAACTTGCTCCAGTTGTATTATTCATATTAATTTTGGCGCTGTGTTGGAAGTTGGCATCTATTTTCTGGTGGGTGGTTGCCCCGCCACAAGTGATGCAGCCTGAACAAGTGAGTTTGGGGTCACAACAAGTTCAGGTGCCGAATATTTCAGGATTTTCATTGTTTAATGAAGTGGGTTCTAATGCTGCGGCTGATGACAGTATTCCGATGCAGTTGCAAGGTGTTATGGTTGCTTATCCTTCGCGCGCTTCTTCGGCAGTGATTAAAGTTAAAGAGGTTGCAGACCGTTATGCGGTGGGGGATACGCTTGAGGGAACAAGTTATCAACTGTCAGAAGTCTATTGGGATCATGTTGTTTTAAGTCAGAATGGTAATAACTCTAAGGAATTACGTTTTAATAAATTAGATAGTTTGTATCAACCCATACCGCAGAATGCCGATGGACAGAATCAAAACTCATCTATGCCTTCACCATCCAGTAATCCTGAATCAACGCCACAAGTACCGCAAAATTCGAGTCAAAATGCTTTAGGGCAGGCCATTGATCGAATGAATGAAAATAGGGAACAATACCTAAAGAACATGGGGGTAAGCACCAGTGGCGGTCAAGGCTACGAAGTGACAGATCAAACCCCCGCAGCGCTTCGGAATAAATTGGGGCTTCGCTCAGGCGATCGTATTCTTTCGCTGAATGGTCAGGCTGTTGGGCAAGGACAGAGTGATGTTCAACTCTTAGAACAAGCCAAACGTGAAGGCAAAGTTAAAATTGAAATTAAGCGTGGTGATCAGGTGATGACCATACAGCAAAGTTTGTAAGTGGCTAGGACTACAAATAAAATTAGGATAGATAATAAGTTATGGCTTTTTTGAATCACAATCGACCACTTTGGGCTTTAGTCGCTGCTACACCGATGATGATGGCGGTGAGCACTGCATCACATGCACAAACGTGGAAAATCAACTTACGCGATGCTGATCTCACTGCTTTTATTAATGAAGTTGCAGACATTACAGGTAAAAACTTTGCGGTTGATCCACGTGTACGTGGCAACGTTACGGTTATTTCAAATAAACCGCTTAATAAAAATGAAGTTTATGATTTGTTCTTAGGGGTTTTAAATGTCAATGGTGTGGTGGCTGTGCCATCAGGGAATACCATTCGCCTTGTACCTGACAGCAATGTGAAAAACTCAGGTGTGCCATACGATCCACGTAATAATGCACGAGGTGATCAAGTCGTCACTCGTGTGATTTGGTTGGAAAATACCAATCCAAATGATTTGATTCCTGCTTTACGTCCCTTGATGCCACAATTTGCACACCTTGCTGCAATCCAAGGGACAAATGCTTTAATTGTGTCTGATCGTGCTGCCAATATTTATCAGCTTGAAACTATTATCCGTAATTTAGATGGTACAGGTCAGAATGATATTGAAGCTGTGCCATTACAACAAAGCCAAGCTGAAGAGATTATTAAACAGCTTGAAGCAATGAGTGCGACAGGGGCTTCAAAAGATTATGCAGGTGCACGAGTGCGTATCGTTGCGGATGCACGTACCAATCGTATTCTCATCAAAGGTGATACGGGTTCTCGTAAGCGCATTCGTAACATGATTGAAATGTTGGATGTGCCATCGGCAGATCGTTTGGGTGGATTAAAAGTATTTAAACTTAAATATGCCAGTGCGAAAAACTTATCTGAAATTTTACAAGGCTTGGTTACAGGACAAGCGGTGAATTCAAGTGCTAATAATTCATCGAATAGTTCATCAAGCAATAGCTCAAGTAGCCTCAATAATTTTAATAACTCAAATAATTCAAATAACAGCAGTTCATCAAGTTCAGGCAGTAGTATTTCAACACCAGGTATTAATCTTGGTGGAAACTCAAATAACAACAATCAAAACAATGTCTCTAGTTTTAATGCTAACGGGGTCAGCATTATTGCGGACAGTACTCAGAATGCATTGATCGTCAAAGCTGAGCCACAGTTGATGCGAGAAATTGACGCAGCAGTTCAGCAATTAGACATCCGTCGTCAACAAGTGTTGATTGAAGCCACCATTATTGAAGTTGAAGGAAATGATGCAGATCAACTCGGTGTGCAATGGGCAATGGGTGATTTAAGTAGTGGTGTCGGCTTGATGAGTTTTGATAATGTCGGGTCAAGTTTGGCGAGTATCGCAGCAGGCTATTTAACAGGCGGTGCAGCAGGTGCGGCATCTAAATTAACACCTTCAGGAACTTCACTGGTTTTAGGTGATTATAAAGAAGGTGCAAATGGTTCAAGACGCTTGTATGGTGCTTTGATTCAAGCACTCAAAGAACGTACTAAGTCGAATCTATTGTCTACACCGTCGATTTTGACGATGGACAATGAAGAAGCCTATATCGTGGTGGGTCAGAACGTTCCTTTTGTTACGGGTTCAGTCAGTACGGGCACAGGTGGGACGGTTAATCCTTATACCTCGATTGAGCGTAAAGATGTCGGTGTGACCTTAAAAGTTGTTCCACATATTGGTGAGGGTGGTTCGATTCGTCTAGAAGTGGAACAAGAAGTTTCTGCGGTAACTGACAATAAGGGGCAGGCGCAGGATTTAGTCACTAAAAAACGTTCGATTAAAACATCGGTGTTGGCTGATCATGGGCAGACTGTGGTCTTAGGTGGATTGATTTCAGATGATTCTGAGCATACGCGCCAGTCAGTACCATTATTGGGTGATATTCCAGGTCTTGGTCGCTTATTTAGAGCTGATGGAAAGTCGAACAAAAAGCGCAATTTACTTGTATTTATTCACCCAACGATTGTAGCAGATAACAACGAAATGCGTCGTCTTTCACAGGGACGTTATGATCAATTGTATAGCTTGCAATTGGCACTTGATAAAGAGGGTAACTTTGCCAAACTTCCAGCTAGTGTCGATGATGTATTCCAACAGCGTTTACCAATCGAAACCCCTAAAAGTTCACAAGCAATTATTCAAACACCCGCGCAACCTGCACAGCAACCAAGCCAGTATCAGAAAGTACCATCAGGTGGTGTGACAAAATCAACACCTCAAGGGGCTATCACCACACCTGTTGCTGAAGAACCGAGCAATATTATTAGGCAACAATCAAAAGGTTCATAATGGGCTTAACTCTCAAGCGGTGTAGCTTTTTACTATTTACAAATAAAGCTCCAGACTATGTGATGCGTATTATTTGACCCTAGACAGTGGACGGATGAATGCGTCGTGCTAAACTAGAAATGAATTGGAAATGAGAAAATATCATGACTTGGAAACTACAAGCGATTACAGGTGAACTTGAAGGGCAGGAAGTTACGGTTGACCGTGATATGTTGGTTGGACGTCACCAAGATGCCGATCTTCAATTACAAGCTGCTGAAATTTCACGTCGTCATGCTGCATTTTTGCTTAAAGACAAGGCGCTTTGGGTTCAAGATTTAAAATCATCCAATGGTACTTTTGTGAACGATATTCGTATCGATCAAGATAAGCTGTTGATGGATGGTGATATTGTTCAATTTGCCAGTATTAAATTTAGTGTGCTTGCTCCTGCAAAACCTGTTGAAAATATTGTAGGAACAGAAGTACCAGAGATTGAAGTCGAGCCAGTTTCGACACCAATTGAACAGTCAATTCAACAGCCGTCAGAAGCGATTGCAACCGCTGAGGTTCAACAAGCACCTGTTGAAAAAACACCTGCTCAACAAATGAATGAGCAAGGTATGCCAGAACTTTCTGCACGTGATGCTAATGTGCAAGTTTCAAAAGACGGAATGCCAACAGGTATGGGGGTGCCAAAACCAGCACCAATCCCTGCGAATGTTGATATTCATGCTGCGCCAGTACCAGAAGCATGTGATATTAAAACTTCAGATGAATGTGCAAAAGAAGAAGTGACTACCCAAAAAAATGCAATGTTGGGTTTATATACCATTATTGCCTTGGTTATTTTGGCAATTATTGCATGGCTATTCTTTAAATAAGTTTTGAATGCGATACACTCAAGGCATGCAATCGCATGCCTTTGTTGTCTGTACTTTGATTTTTTTGAATGTGAATAAATACGGGGTGTAAATCATGAATGTAGCAAAATTGGCCCAACGCGACTTAATTTTATTTGATTTGGATGGAACATTGGTCGATTCTGCTTTTGATTTATATCGTGCGATGAATTTGAGTCTAGCGCGTTTAGATTTACCTTTGGTCACAGAAGCACAAGTGCGTGTTTGGATTGGTAAAGGCACCTCATTATTTTGTGAAAGTACCTTGAAGTATTTAAAAGGTGAGGTTGATCCAGTTTTACATCAACAGCTCTTAGATACTTTTTTAGAAATTTACAATGCTGAACCTTGTGTAGATACCCGTCCATTTGATGGGATTTTAGAATTCTTGGATTGGGGAATTCAAAATAATAAAAAATTAATCTGTGTGACCAATAAGCCAGAACAGCCTGCTCGAAAAATTCTAGAAGTTTTAAACATGGATCACTATTTTGTCGATGTGATTGGTGGTGATCGTTTTGAAAAGCGTAAACCTGACCCGATTCAGTTGAACTATTGTGTAGAGCATTATCAATCGAGCAAAGAAAAAACCCTCATGGTGGGTGATTCAAGTAATGATGTTGAGGCAGCGCGCCGTGCAGAGGTTGATTGTATTGTGGTCAGCTATGGTTATAATCATGGTGAAGACATTCATTTATGCCAACCGCAGCAAGTGGTCGATAATTTGACTGAACTTTTGGCTTGAATTGGCTGTGTAAATTGATTTTTGAATTAAGTTTTTAAATAAGTTGTGAGAAAAGGAAAGAGGAATGAACAGCAAAACTGCTTTTCGATGGCGTCACTAAGTTAGATCTATCGCAATCAAACTTAGTAATATCGAAAATAGAGAGAATTCCTCATGACAACTTTAGCGCAATTTGAACAATTAAAATCTGCTGGCTATAACTTAATTCCAGTCTATCGCCAGCGATTGGCAGATACAGATACACCATTATCTGTATTTGCACGATTGAAAGAACATCAACAAGCTTATTTATTTGAATCAGTTGAAGGTGGGGAAAATTGGGCGCGCTATTCTATTATTGGATTGGGCGAATCAACGGTTTTCTCGTGTAATGCTGGGCAGCTTACCATTCAATCACCAGATGGACAGGTTGCAACACAGGATTGTAGTGACCCATTTCAGTTCATTCGTGATTTCCAAGCGCAGTTTAAAGTACCTACACAAGCAGATTTACCAGCATTACCAAGCTTTACAGGTGGTTTGGTGGGCTACTTTGGTTATGACTCGGTACGTTATATCGAGCCACGTCTAAAAAATGTGCCTGAAGCTGATCCTGTGGGCTTACCAGATTTATGGATGATGCTGTCTAAAACAGTAATCGTTTTTGATAATTTAAAAGATACGCTATTTCTTATCGTGCATGCGGATATTCAAGATTCAGATGCTTATGCAAAAGCACAGCAACAATTAGATCAAATTGAAGCCCTGTTGGCGACTCCAATCAGCTTGGTGGCACAGAAGCATACAGCGCCACATTTTGAATCTTTGACAGGTAAAGAAAATTACCTTGCCTCAATTGAAACGGTGAAAGAATACATTCGTGCGGGCGATGTGATGCAAGTCGTGCCAGGGCATCGTATGGTATCTGATTTTGATGGTGAGCCATTACAGGTCTATCGTGCCTTACGCCACCTCAATCCATCGCCTTATTTATTCTTGGTGCAAGGTCAAACCATTTCAGATCAGAAACCTTTCCATATTGTAGGCTCATCACCAGAGATTCTTTCCCGTCTGGAAAATGGTATTGCAACTGTGCGTCCGCTTGCAGGCACGCGCCCGCGTGGGAAAACCAAAGAAGAAGATTTAGCACTTGAAAAAGATTTGCTTTCTGATGAAAAAGAAATTGCAGAGCATTTAATGTTGATTGACTTAGGTCGAAATGATGTCGGTCGCATCTCAAAAATTGGTAAAGTTCAAGTGACTGATCAAATGGTGATCGAACGTTATTCGCATGTCATGCATATTGTGTCCAATGTGCAAGGTGAAGTGCGTGATGATGTCGATGCTTTGGATGTTTTTAAAGCAACATTCCCAGCAGGAACACTTTCTGGCGCACCTAAAATCCGTGCGATGGAAATTATTGACGAAGTCGAGCCTGTAAAACGTGGAATCTTTGGAGGTGCTGTCGGTTATTTAGGCTGGCATG
Organism: Acinetobacter wuhouensis; assembly: GCF_001696605.3. NCBI lineage: Bacteria > Pseudomonadati > Pseudomonadota > Gammaproteobacteria > Moraxellales > Moraxellaceae > Acinetobacter > Acinetobacter wuhouensis. The sequence continues at coordinate 225,566 of NZ_CP031716.1, forward strand.
GTGAAATGGACATGTCGATTGCGATTCGTACCTGTGTCATTCGTGAAAATAAAGTCTATGTACAGGCTGGTGCAGGGCTTGTTGCTGACTCAAATCCTGAATCAGAGTGGAATGAAACCCAAATAAAAGCTCGCGCAGTGATCAAAGCGGTTGAATTATCGTCAAACGGATTGATTTTATGAGTTTTTGACAGTTTTTTTAAAAAAAACACTTGCAAGGATTCTGAGTTTTGCTAAACTGCACACCGTTCCGATACGAAACGTACGAAACAAAAGAAACGCCGGCATAGCTCAGTTGGTAGAGCAACTGACTTGTAATCAGTAGGTCCACAGTTCGAATCCGTGTGCCGGCACCATCTTAAAGTTTCAAGCGTGTAGTAAAAGAACAACACTGAAAGTAAGTGTAAATGGTGAGATTCCCGAGCGGTCAAAGGGAGCAGACTGTAACTCTGCCACGAAAGTTTCGAAGGTTCGAATCCTTCTCTCACCACCATTACTTCACTTCGATAAGTGGTAATTACCAACATTAAGCGGGAGTAGCTCAGTTGGTAGAGCGGTAGCCTTCCAAGCTACATGTCGCGAGTTCGACCCTCGTCTCCCGCTCCATCGAAGATGATTTTGCTCTTATAGCTCAGTGGTAGAGCACTCCCTTGGTAAGGGAGAGGTCTCGAGTTCAAATCTCGATAAGAGCTCCAGATTACAGTTTAGCGATTATTCGCAGAAGATTCCAAAAGCAGGCTTATTAGTCTGCTTTTCAAGTATTAGGTGTCTAGTTTTTTAGACGACTGTCGATGCTGAGTTGTTTAACTCGTGTTCGACATAAACGAGGAAGAACAAATGGCTAAGGCTAAGTTTGAACGTAATAAACCACACGTAAACGTGGGTACAATTGGTCACGTCGACCATGGTAAAACAACTTTAACAGCTGCGATTGCAACTGTATGTGCAAAAACTTTTGGTGGCGAAGCGAAAGACTACGCTGCAATTGACTCTGCACCTGAAGAAAAAGCACGTGGTATTACAATTAATACTTCTCACGTAGAGTACGATTCTCCAATCCGTCACTACGCTCACGTAGACTGCCCAGGACACGCCGATTATGTTAAAAACATGATCACTGGTGCTGCTCAGATGGATGGTGCAATCCTTGTTTGTTCAGCGACTGATGGTCCTATGCCACAAACTCGTGAACACATCCTTCTTTCTCGCCAAGTAGGTGTTCCTTACATTCTTGTTTTCTTAAACAAATGTGACATCGTTGATGACGAAGAGTTAATCGAATTAGTAGAAATGGAAGTTCGTGAACTTCTTTCTACTTATAACTTCCCTGGTGATGACACTCCAGTAATCCGTGGTTCAGCTCTTGCTGCACTTAACGGTGAAGACAACCAGTACGGTGTTCCAGCTGTTCTTGCTCTTGTTGAAGCGCTTGACACTTACATCCCAGAACCAGAACGTGCGATCGATAAAGCATTCTTGATGCCAATCGAAGACGTATTCTCTATCTCTGGTCGTGGTACAGTTGTAACAGGTCGTGTTGAAGCTGGTATCGTAAAAGTTGGTGAAGAAGTTGAAATCGTTGGTATTAAAGATACAGTTAAAACAACTGTAACTGGCGTAGAAATGTTCCGTAAACTTCTTGACGAAGGTCGTGCGGGCGAGAACTGTGGTGTTCTTCTACGTGGTACTAAACGTGAAGACGTTCAACGTGGTCAAGTACTTGCTAAACCAGGTACAATCAAGCCACACACTAAATTCGACGCAGAAGTATACGTACTTTCTAAAGAAGAAGGTGGTCGTCATACTCCATTCCTTAACGGTTACCGTCCACAGTTCTATTTCCGTACAACTGACGTAACTGGCGCTATCGCTCTTCAAGACGGCGTAGAAATGGTTATGCCTGGTGACAACGTAGAAATGTCAGTAGAATTAATCCACCCAATCGCAATGGACCCAGGTCTACGTTTTGCGATCCGTGAAGGTGGTCGTACAGTTGGTGCTGGTGTAGTTGCTAAAGTAACTGCATAATTACATAATGAAATTTGAACCGAGAGTTTAGACTCTCGGTTTATTTATAGGTCAGTAGTTCAATTGGTAGAGCGTCGGTCTCCAAAACCGAATGTTGGCGGTTCGATCCCGTCCTGACCTGCCAGTTTTTAAATAAAAAACTTGATGTCGGCTAAACTGGTCATATAATAAGTCGCGAAACCTACGACGAGTACAAAAATGTCGAATGATAAATCACGTGACGCAAATGGCGGCGCGGCAATTCCTCAAAGCAACAATTCAGCTGAAATGGTGAAGTCAGGTTCTCCATTTGATTTTATTTTGTGGATCATTGCATTGGCTCTATTGGGCGGTGCGTTGATGACAAATCAATATCTTCCAGCATATTGGGCACCAGCAAATAATGTGTGGGTGCGCGTTGGGGTAATTTTAGCTTGTATCATCGTAGCTTTAGGTTTATTATACGCCACCCATCAAGGCAAAGGCTTTGTTCGTTTGCTCAAAGATTCGCGCATCGAATTGCGTCGAGTGACTTGGCCGACGAAGCATGAAACAGTAACCACTTCATGGCAGGTTCTGCTCGTTGTTGTAGTTGCCGCAATTATTTTGTGGTGTTTTGACTATATCATCGGTTGGTTTATGAAGTTTATTATCGGGTAAGAGAGCTATGAAACGTTGGTACATTATTCATGCCTATTCAGGCTATGAAAAACAAGTGATGCGTTCACTTAATGATCGAATCCAGCGTAGCGCTGTTGCTGATAGTTTTGGTGAAGTCCTTGTTCCTACCGAAGAAGTGGTAGAAATGAAGGATGGTAAGAAACGTAAGTCAGAGCGTAAATTCTTTCCAGGCTATGTATTGGTCGAAATGGAAATGAATGATGAAACTTGGCACATTGTTAAAGAATGTCCGAAAGTTTTAGGTTTTATTGGCGGTACGGCTGAAAAACCTGCACCAATTACGCAAAAAGAAGCTGATGCGATTCTTGCACGTGTACACAATAAAGGTGAAGCACCTCGTCCTAAGACGATGTTCGAGCCGGGTGAAGAATTATTGGTTACGGATGGTCCATTCACAGACTTTAAAGGTGTGGTGGAAGAAGTTCAGTACGAAAAATCGCGTTTAACGTTGACGATTAACGTATTTAACCGTCCAACGCAGGTTGAATTGGAATTTCGCCAAGTCGAAAAAACAATTTAATCTAAATCGTTTTAAAGCGCCCGATTTGTTATGGATCGGGCATTGTTGTTGTAACGGTATCGTTACTTAAAAACTTGGGGAGCTCTAAAAGGCGTTTGTACCCAGAGGTAATTTGAAATGGCTAAGAAGATTGACGGCTATATCAAGCTGCAAGTTCCAGCTGGTAAAGCGAATCCATCTCCACCGATTGGTCCTGCACTAGGTCAACGTGGTGTTAACATCATGGCATTCTGTAAAGAATTCAATGCTGCTACACAAAAAGTTGAAGCTGGTCTTCCAATTCCTGTAGTGATTACTGTGTACAACGATAAGTCGTTCACATTCATCATGAAAACTCCACCTGCTGCGATTCTTCTTAAGAAAGCTGCTGGTATCCAAAAGGGTTCAGCTGTACCTAACAAAACTAAAGTTGGTAAGTTGACTCGTGCTCAATTGGAAGAAATTGCGACTACTAAAGAACCAGATTTAACTGGTGCTGATTTAGACGCACGTGTACGTACCATTGCTGGTTCTGCGCGTTCTATGGGCTTGGAAGTGGAGCTATAAGACATGGCTAAATTAACTAAACGTCAAAAAGCCATTGCTGCTGCTGTTGAAGCAAACAAAGTTTACACTTTGGAAGAAGCAGTACAAGTTCTTAGCAGCCTACCTGCTGCAAAATTCAAAGAATCTTTGGATGTTGCGGTAAACCTAGGTGTTGATCCTCGTAAATCTGACCAAGTTGTTCGTGGCGCGACTACACTTCCTGCAGGTACTGGTAAAACTGTACGTGTTGCTGTGTTTGCTCAAGGCGCTGCTGCTGAAGCTGCTAAAGCTGAAGGCGCGGACGTTGTTGGTTTTGATGATCTTGCTGAAAGCATCCAAGCGGGTAACCTTGACTTTGATGTCGTGATTGCTGCACCAGACGCTATGCGTGTTGTGGGTAAATTAGGTACGATCCTTGGTCCACGTGGCTTAATGCCAAACCCTAAAGTGGGTACTGTAACTCCTGACGTAGCAACTGCAGTTAAAAATGCAAAAGCTGGTCAAGCACGTTACCGTGTAGACAAAGCGGGTATCATCCACGCTGCGATCGGTCAAGTAGGCTTTACTGCTGAAGCTGTTCGTTCAAACGTTGAAGCACTTGTTGCTGACCTTAAGAAAGCAAAACCTGCAACTTCTAAAGGTATCTACATTCAAAAGATCACTTTGAGCTCAACTATGGGTCCTGGTCTTGTTGTAGACGTACAGAACGTTACTAAATAAGTTTTATTACTTATTAAAAGAATTTTAAAGCCCTGAGCAAGTTTTAAAGCATTGCTTTAAAACTTGCGCAAGAAACGCTCAGTCGTATTTTGCAGACTCAGGCAAACTTTGAATTGATAAATGAATGTTTATCAGCGTCAAAGACCTCAGGCGAGGGGAGTTTTCGGACTCGCTTCTTAAAAGTCCAGTCTGAGTAGACGCGGTGGTGTGATTTTTCCTCCTCCGCGTGTAAGTCCCAATGTTGCAAAACATGAGGCTTACGAATTGGGAGTGCATTCGGTTGAATGCATAAATTACCGCTAGGAGGTTTTCAATGGCTCTTCTTATCGAAGACAAAAAACAGATCGTAGCAGAAGTAACTGAAGTTGCTGCTACTGCGTTCGCTGCTGTTGTTGCTGACTATCAAGGTTTAACCGTTGAGCAGTTAACTACTCTACGTGTTGAAGCTCGTAAACTAGGTGTTAAAACACGTATCGTGCGTAACACTTTGGCTAAACGTGCACTTCAAGATACTCAATTCAATATCTTGAATGATGACCTTGTTGGTCCAACAATCTTAGCTTTCTCTACTTCTGAAGACGACATGGGCGCATCTGCTCGCTTGTTTGAAGAATTTGCTAAAACGAACAAAGCATTTGAACTTAAAGCTGCTGCATTTGACGGCAAACTTTATAAAGGTGCTGAAGTTAGCGTTATTGCAAATCTTCCAAACCAAGAAAAAGCACTTACTATGCTTGCCAATGTTCTTCAAGCTCCTATTTCGAAATTGGGTCGCCTTATTACAGCACTCAAAGAGAAAAACGAGTCAGAAGCAGCTTAAGCTTAAAAAATTTTACACACCATTCAATTTCCATTTGGAGTTATTCTCATGGCTTTAACAAACGAAGAAATCTTAAACGCAGTTGCTGAAAAAACTGTTCTTGAACTTGTTGAACTTATTTCTGCATTCGAAGAAAAATTCAACGTATCTGCTGCTGCTGTAGCTGTTGCTGCTGCTCCTGGCGCTGGCGCTGCTGCTGCTGAAGAACAATCTGAATTCAACGTTGAGTTGACTTCTTTCGGTGCTAACAAAGTTGCTGTAATTAAAGCAGTTCGTGAAGCGACTGGCCTTGGTCTTAAAGAAGCTAAAGATTTAGTTGAAGGCGCTCCTTCAGTAATCAAAGAAGCTGTTTCTAAAGAAGAAGGCGAAGAACTTAAGAAAAAACTTGAAGAAGCTGGTGCTACAGTTACACTTAAGTAATCTTAAGGGGAGTCGATTATTTAAAAATCGACTCCACAAATTGGCTGATGGCTCTTGGGTCATCAGCCTTTTTGCGTTACAATAATCGGCTCGATTTTAGATTGTTTGATGTAAAAATCATCAATTTTAAAAATAAATAAACACAATCAAACGCTTACCAATATTTTTCCATTTTAAAAATATTGTTAAGCGTTTTGTACCACTGAAATTTGCAGCATTTGTATAAAAGTGGTGGTCATATCGACCTGCGTAATTTCTTCTAAGTTCGTTCTGCAGGCGGACTTAGTTTACTTTCCGAGGACTCCAGATGGCATACTCATATACCGAAAAGAAACGGATCCGTAAGAATTTTGGTAAATTGCCCCAAGTCATGCATACTCCGTACTTGCTCGCGATTCAAGTCGACTCGTACAGAACATTTTTGCAAGATGGCAAAACTCCAAAAAATCGCGAAGATATCGGTCTCCAAGCGGCATTTCGTTCAGTTTTTCCTATAGAAAGTTATTCGGGCAATGCTGCTTTAGAATTCGTTGAGTATAGTCTTGGTAAACCAGAGTTCGATGTTCGCGAATGTATTCTTCGTGGCTCAACTTTTGCGGCACCAATGCGCGTAAAAATTCGTTTGATCATCAAAGATCGTGAAACGAAATCAATCAAAGACGTTCGTGAGCAAGAAGTGTACATGGGTGAAATGCCACTCATGACTGAGAACGGTACCTTTGTGATCAACGGTACTGAGCGTGTAATCGTTTCTCAGTTACACCGTTCACCAGGCGTGTTCTTCGATCATGACAAAGGTAAGACACACTCAAGTGGTAAAGTGCTTTATTCAGCACGTATCATTCCTTACCGTGGTTCATGGTTAGATTTTGAATTCGATGCGAAAGATTTAGTTTACGTTCGTATTGACCGTCGTCGTAAATTACTTGCGACTGTTGTATTGCGCGCACTGAATTTCAGCAATGAACAAATCTTGAATATGTTCTATGAAAAAGTGCCTGTATATCTTGATATGGGTAGCTACCAAATCGACTTAGTACCAGAACGTCTACGTGGCGAAATGGCACAATTCGATATCGTGGATAACGATGGTAAAGCAATCGTAGAACAAGGTAAACGTATCAATGCACGTCATGTACGTCAAATGGAAGCTGCTGGTTTAACAAAACTTTCAGTTCCAGATGAATACTTGTATGAACGTATTACAGCGGAAGATATTGCTTTACGTGATGGTGAAGTGATTGCTGCCAATACAGTGCTTAGCCATGAAATCTTGGTGAAAATTGCTGAAGGCGGTGTTAAACAATTTAACATTCTATTCACCAATGACATCGACCGTGGTTCATTCGTTGCAGACACTTTACGTGCAGATACTACAACAGGTCGTGAAGAAGCGCTTGTTGAAATCTATAAAGTGATGCGTCCAGGCGAGCCACCAACAAAAGAAGCTGCTGAAAACTTATTCAATAACTTATTCTTCTCTACAGAGCGTTATGACTTGTCTCCTGTAGGTCGTATGAAGTTTAACCGTCGTTTGGGTCGTCCTTACGAAGTAGGTACAGATCAGAAGTCTCGTGAAGTTGAAGGCATCCTTTCTAACGACGACATCATTGATGTATTAAAAACATTGGTTGAAATCCGTAACGGTAAAGGTGAAGTCGATGATATCGACCACTTGGGTAACCGTCGCGTACGTTCTGTTGGTGAAATGACAGAAAACCAATTCCGTGTAGGTCTAGTTCGTGTTGAACGTGCTGTTAAAGAACGTTTGAACCAAGCTGAAACAGATAACTTGTCTCCACAAGATTTGATCAATGCGAAACCTGTTGCTGCTGCAATCAAAGAATTCTTTGGTTCAAGCCAATTGTCTCAGTTCATGGATCAAAACAACCCATTGTCTGAAATTACACACAAACGTCGTGTATCAGCGCTCGGTCCTGGTGGTTTGACTCGTGAACGTGCAGGCTTTGAGGTACGTGACGTACATCAAACTCACTATGGTCGTGTGTGTCCTATTGAAACGCCTGAAGGTCCAAACATTGGTTTGATCAACTCGCTTTCAGTTTATGCGAAATGTAATAACTTCGGTTTCTTGGAAACACCTTACCGTAAAGTTGTTGATGGTCGTGTAACGGATGATGTTGAATATTTATCTGCGATTGAAGAAGTGGGTACTGTGATTGCACAGGCCGATTCGATTGTTGATAAAGACGGTAACTTACAAGAAGAATTCGTATCTGTACGTCATCAAGGTGACTTCGTACGTATGCCTCCTGAAAAAGTAACGCATATGGATGTATCTGCTCAGCAGGTTGTATCTGTTGCTGCGTCACTGATTCCGTTCCTTGAACACGATGATGCCAACCGTGCATTGATGGGTTCAAACATGCAACGTCAGGCTGTTCCTACTTTGCTTGCTGACAAACCACTTGTTGGTACAGGTATGGAAGCAAACGTAGCACATGACTCTGGTGTATGTGTGATCGCAAAACGTGGTGGACGTATTGAGTTTGTTGATGCTTCTCGTGTGGTTATTCGTGTCAATGAAGACGAAATGATCGCGGGTGAAGCTGGTGTAGATATCTACAACCTTATCAAATATACACGTTCGAACCAAAACACTTGTATCAACCAAAAAGTGCTTGTAAGCCTTGGTGATAAAGTGGGTCGTGGTGACGTTCTTGCTGATGGTCCTTCTACCGATGGTGGTGAACTAGCGCTTGGTCAAAACATGCGCGTAGCGTTCATGACTTGGAATGGTTATAACTACGAAGACTCGATCTTACTTTCTGAGCGTGTACTTCAAGAAGACCGTTTAACATCGATTCATATTCAAGAATTGTCATGTGTTGCGCGTGATACTAAGTTAGGTGCAGAAGAAATTACTGCTGATATTCCTAACGTAGGTGAAGCTGCACTGTCTAAACTTGACGAATCAGGTATCGTTTATATCGGTGCTGAAGTTGCTGCTGGTGACATCCTTGTAGGTAAAGTAACGCCTAAAGGTGAAACGCAATTAACTCCTGAAGAAAAATTGCTTCGCGCAATCTTCGGTGAAAAAGCGGCTGACGTGAAAGACTCATCTTTACGTGTTTCTTCAAGCGTAAAAGGTACAGTCATTGACGTTCAAGTGTTTACACGTGATGGTATTGAAAAAGACGAACGTGCTCAAGCAATTGAAAAAGCGCAGTTAGATGCTTACCGTAAAGACTTGAAAGAAGAATTCAAAATCTTCGAAGAAGCAGCGCGTGAACGTATTGTTCGCTTGTTGAAAGGTCAAGAGTCTAACGGTGGTGGTACAACTAAACGTGGTGACAAACTTTCTGAAGAATTGTTATCTGGTTTAGAGCTTGTTGAACTTCTTGAAATCCAACCCGTAGACGAAGCAATCGCTGAGCGTTTAACTCAAATTCAAGTATTCTTGAAAGAGAAGAGCCAAGAGATTGACGAGAAATTTGCTGAGAAAAAACGCAAACTTTCTACAGGTGATGAGCTTACAACTGGCGTATTGAAAGTTGTTAAAGTGTACTTAGCTGTTAAACGTCGCATCCAACCGGGTGATAAGATGGCGGGTCGTCATGGTAACAAGGGTGTTGTATCTAACATTTTACCAGTAGAAGACATGCCGCATGACATCCACGGTGTTCCTGTTGATGTGGTACTTAACCCTCTAGGTGTACCATCTCGTATGAACGTGGGTCAGATTCTTGAAACTCACTTGGGTATGGCTGCGAAAGGTCTTGGCGATAAGATCGACAAGATGATGAAAGAACAACGTACAGTTCTTGAACTTCGTGAATTCTTAGACAAGATTTATAACAAAGTTGGTGGCGAGCAAGAAGATCTTGATAGCTTAACTGATGAAGAAATCTTGGTATTGTCAGGTAACTTGCGTAAAGGTGTTCCTTTAGCAACGCCAGTATTTGATGGTGCAGAAGAAAGTCAAATCAAAGAGTTACTTGAACTTGGTGGTATTTCACGTACAGGTCAAACAGTATTGTATGACGGACGTACAGGTGAACGTTTCGACCGTCCAGTAACTGTTGGTTATATGTACATGTTGAAATTGAACCACTTGGTTGATGACAAGATGCACGCGCGTTCTACAGGTTCTTATTCTCTTGTTACGCAACAACCATTGGGTGGTAAAGCTCAATTCGGTGGTCAGCGTTTCGGTGAGATGGAGGTCTGGGCACTTGAAGCTTATGGTGCTGCTTATACACTTCAAGAAATGCTTACTGTGAAGTCGGATGACGTTGAAGGTCGTACTCGCATCTATAAGAACATTGTAGATGGTAACCATTATATGGATCCGGGTATGCCTGAATCGTTCAACGTATTGACCAAAGAGATCCGTTCTTTAGGTATCAACATTGAACTGAAAAATGGTGACTAATTAGTTCCATTGAATCTCCTTTGCGAAGCAATGCTTCTCACCTCTTGATAAAGAGGGGCAAGGGGGATTTCTCAGTGAAAAAACAATATTTGTGACCCAGTTGTAGAGTGAAAATCTCCACAACACACGGAGAAAAAAATTGAAAGACTTGCTCGATATCATGCGCAAAAAGACGGACTCAGACGGTCATGCTCCAGTAGAGTTTGATCGCATCCGTATTGGTCTTGCGTCACCAGAAATGATTAAGTCATGGTCTCACGGTGAAGTTAAAAAGCCAGAAACCATTAACTACCGTACGTTTAAACCTGAACGTGATGGTTTATTCTGTGCCAAAATCTTTGGTCCAGTAAAAGATTACGAATGCTTGTGTGGTAAATACAAGCGTATGAAATACAAAGGCGTCATTTGTGAAAAATGTGGCGTTGAAGTAACAACTGCGAAAGTTCGTCGTGAACGTATGGGTCACATCGAATTGGCTTCTCCAGTTGCGCATATTTGGTTCTTGAAATCATTACCAAGCCGTATTGGTTTACTCCTTGATATGACTTTACGTGATATCGAACGTGTATTGTATTTCGAATCTTATGTGGTTACAGACCCTGGCATGACGCCAATGGAGAAATACCAACTTCTTAACGATGAAGAATACTTCACTGCTTTAGAAGAACATGGTGATGAATTCAGCGCGAAAATGGGTGCAGAAGCTGTTCAAGACTTGTTGAAAGACATCGATCTTGAAGCTGAAATTTCTCGTTTACGTGAAGAAATTCCAAATACAACTTCAGAAACGAAGCTTAAAAAAGCATCTAAACGTTTGAAGTTGATGGAAGCGTTCAAAGAGTCGAACAACAAACCAGAATGGATGGTGATGAATGTACTTCCTGTACTTCCACCAGATCTTCGTCCGTTAGTTCCGCTCGAAGGTGGTCGTTTTGCGACTTCTGACTTGAACGATCTTTACCGTCGTGTGATCAACCGTAACAACCGTTTAAAACGTCTTCTTGACCTTGCGGCTCCAGATATTATCGTACGTAACGAAAAACGTATGTTACAAGAATCTGTAGATGCATTGCTTGATAACGGTCGTCGTGGTCGTGCAATTACCGGTTCGAACAAACGTCCGCTTAAATCTTTGGCAGATATGATCAAAGGTAAACAAGGTCGTTTCCGTCAAAACTTACTTGGTAAGCGTGTTGACTATTCTGGACGTTCGGTAATTACTGTAGGTCCATCATTACGTTTACATCAATGTGGTCTTCCGAAGAAAATGGCTCTTGAATTATTCAAACCATTTATCTTTGCGAAATTACAAGCATCTGGTCAAGCAACAACCATTAAAGCTGCGAAGAAAATGGTTGAGCGCGAAACGCCAGAAGTTTGGGACGTTCTAGCATCTGTAATTCGCCAACATCCAGTGATGTTGAACCGTGCACCAACACTTCACCGTTTAGGTCTTCAAGCATTTGAACCTATTCTAATTGAAGGTAAAGCGATTCGTCTTCACCCACTCGTTTGTGCTGCGTTCAACGCCGACTTCGATGGTGACCAAATGGCGGTTCACGTACCATTAACACTAGAAGCTCAGTTAGAAGCTCGTGCGTTAATGATGTCGACCAACAACATCTTGTCACCTGCGAATGGTGAGCCAATCATCGTTCCTTCTCAGGACGTTGTCTTGGGCTTGTATTACATCACACGTGATGCAATCAATGCCAAAGGTGAAGGCATGGTGTTCGCGGATACTCACGAAGTAAACCGTGCATTGGCAACAGGTCAAGTTGATTTACACGCTCGCGTTAAAGCACGTGTACACCAAACTGTAATTGATGAAAATGGTAACCGTGAGCAACAAACCATTGTTGTAGATACAACTCCAGGTCGTTGCTTACTTTGGGAAGTTGTTCCTGAAGGTATGGATTTCCAACAAATCAACGTTGAGATGACTAAAAAGAACATCTCTAAATTGATTAACTCTTGCTACCGTAAATTAGGTTTGAAAGATACCGTTATCTTTGCTGACCAATTGATGTACTTGGGCTTCCGTCAAGCAACACGTTCAGGTGTTTCTGTTGGTATGGAAGACATGTTGATTCCACCACAAAAACAAGCAATTATCGAAAAAGCTGAAGTTGAAGTTCGTGAAATCGAACAACAATTTGAACAAGGTTTCGTAACTGCAGGTGAGCGTTATAACAAAGTTGTCGATATTTGGGCGCGTACAAACGACCAAGTAGCGAAAGCGATGATGGATAACTTGTCATTCACAACTGTTAAAAACAAACAGGGTGAAGACGAGAAACAAAAATCATTCAACTCAATCTACATGATGTCTGACTCTGGTGCCCGTGGTTCGGCAGCTCAGATTCGTCAGCTTGCAGGTATGCGTGGTTTGATGGCGAAACCAGATGGTTCGATCATTGAAACACCAATTAAAGCAAACTTCCGTGAAGGTTTGACCGTACTTCAGTACTTCATTTCAACACATGGTGCGCGTAAAGGTTTGGCCGATACAGCACTTAAAACTGCGAACTCTGGTTACTTGACTCGTCGTCTTGTTGACGTAGCGCAAGATTTGGTTATTACTGAGCCAGATTGTGGTACTTTTGACGGTCTTGTTATGACACCGTTCATTCAAGGTGGCGATGTAATCGAGAACTTAGGTGCTCGAGTATTAGGTCGTGTACTTGCTGAAGATGCGAAAAAACCTGGTTCAGATGATGTTATTCTTCCACGTAACACACTCATCGACGAAAAACTTGCGAACTATTTAGAAGAGCAAGGTGTCGATGAAGTGAAAGTACGTTCAGTTGTAAACTGTGCGTCTACTTTCGGTGTATGTGCGAAATGTTATGGTCGTGACTTGGCTCGTGGTCACTTGGTGAATCCAGGTGAATCTGTCGGTGTAATGGCTGCACAATCAATTGGTGAACCTGGTACACAGTTAACCATGCGTACATTCCACGTGGGTGGTGCTGCAAGCCGAACTTCTGCTGCTAATAGCGTTCAAGTTCGTAACAAAGGTACAGTTCGTTTCCATAACGTTAAAACTGTACAACATGCTAAAGGTCACTTGGTATCTGTTTCACGTTCTGGTGAAATCGGTATTGCAGATGACATCGGTCGTGAACGTGAACGTTATAAACTTCCATACGGTGCGTCTATCTTAATCAAAGATGGCGAAGCTGTAGAAGGCGGCGGTATTGTTGCAACTTGGGATCCGCATACACATCCATTGGTTACAGAAGTTGCTGGTAAAGCACGTTTCAGCCAAATCGCTGATGGCGTAACTGCAACATCGAAGACTGATGATGCTACTGGTATGACGACTGTAGAAATCTTACCTGTAACAGCACGTCCTGCGTCTGGTAAAGATATGCGTCCTGCAATCGTGTTGGATACAGCAGATGGCGGTGAGCAATTCTACTTCTTGCCACAAAATACGATCGTAACTGTTCGTGATGGTGAAACAATCGGTGTCGGTGACGTTATCGGTCGTGTACCACAAGAATCTTCACGTACTCGTGATATTACCGGTGGTTTACCACGTGTAGCTGACTTATTCGAAGCGCGTAAACCGAAGGAACATGCAATTCTTGCAGAAGTTTCTGGTGTTGTTAGTTTTGGTAAAGAAACTAAAGGTAAAAACCGTTTGGTGATCACGCCTGATGATGGTTCTGAGATTTACGAAGAATTGATTCCAAAATGGCGTCAAATCAACGTGTTCGAAGGTGAGCATGTGAACCGTGGTGAAACCATTTCTGATGGTCCACAAAACCCACATGACATCTTACGTCTGAAAGGTGAAGTTGCATTAACTAACTACATCGTGAACGAAGTTCAAGACGTTTACCGTCTCCAAGGTGTAAAAATCAACGATAAACACATTGAAGTCATCGTACGTCAAATGTTGCGTAAAGTTGATATCACTGATGGCGGTGATACAAGCTTCATCAAAGGCGAACAAGTGGATTACATCCGCGTTGTGGGCGAAAACCAAGCTGTCTTGGCTCAAAACAAGTTCCCTGCGAAGTTTGAACGTCAATTGATGGGTATCACGAAAGCATCGCTTTCTACTGACTCGTTCATCTCTGCTGCATCGTTCCAGGAAACAACACGTGTGTTAACTGAAGCTGCTGTAACAGGTAAAGAAGATGATTTACGTGGTTTGAAAGAAAACGTTGTAGTAGGTCGCTTGATCCCAGCAGGTACTGGTCTTGCATACCACTTAGAACGTCGTCGTCAAGAAGCGGAAGCTGCTGAGCATGAATTGGTGAATGACTTCTCTGAAGTTGACCAAGCATTCTCTCAAGCTTTAAATGAAGATTCTTTCTAAGAACGCATTTAGATTTTGAAATGAAGAAGACGCCTTAGGGCGTCTTTTTTTGTATACTTCATTTAAAATTAAATACTTATTTTAAGTGAGGGGAAAATGGAGTTAATAGAAGCAGAAGAGCTGTTTAATCAAGCATTGGAAGCAGAGAAGAATAACGAGATTGACAGAGCAATTGAATTATTGTCCCAGATTATAAAATCTTCCGATGAGCTTAAAATAATTTATGCAAAAGCACAATTTAATCGGGGACTTTTATTAAACAAGCAAAATAAATTTGCAGAAGCTGAGGAAGCTTATAAAAAGGTTTTAAGAGAAGATAATGCTAAAGTATATGTTAAAGCACAATATAGTTTAGGTTTATTATTAAGTTATTTAAAAAGATATGAAGCAGCTGAGGAAGCTTATGGAAACATAATAAGAGAAGATAATAAGCAAATTTATGCGGGTACGCAGTTAAATTTAGGACTTTTATTAAACAAGCAAAATAAATTTGCAGAAGCTGAGGAAGCTTATAAAAAGGTTTTAAGAGAAGATAATGCTGAAGCATATGTTAAAGCACAGTTTAGATTAGGTTTATTGTTAAATTATTTAAAAAGATATGAAGCAGCTGAAGAAGCGTATAGAAAGGTTTTAAGAGAAGATAGTGCTGAAATATATGCTAAAGCACAGTTTAGTTTAGGTTTATTGTTAAATTATTTAAAAAGATATGAAGAAACTGAGGAAGCTTATAAAAAGGTTTTAAGAGAAGATAATGCAGAAGCATATGCTAAAGCACAGTTTAAATTAGGTTTATTATTAAATTATTTAGAGCAATTTAAAGAAGCAGAGAAAGCATTTAAAAAAGTTTTAAGAAAAGATAATCCTATAATATATGCAAGCGCTCAACTGAATTTAGGTTTTTTCTACCATAAAAAAGATCAAAGTCAATTATGTTTACAGCATCTAAGAAAAGTAAAAAGAATAGATTCTTGTTTTGCATATGCATATGCACAATATGCTCTATGGTTAAAAACTAACAATAAGATTTATTTAAAACATGTCTTGAAAACAGATGATGAAGAACAATTCTATAGTGCACAATTTCACTTAGGTGAATTGGAGTATATATCTAATAAATCTAAATTATCTCAGATATTAGATTATTGGAATAATATTTCAGAAAAGTCTGAATGGTATCCTAAGATATATTATAAAAAGCATTTAATAGAGAAAGTATTAAGTATTAAGAGCATTGAATCTTCGGCGCTATTGGATATATTTAAAAAAGTTGATTTACTTTTAAACTCATTAGTTATTAAAAATGAAAATGAAGATTTAATCGCGCATTACACTTCTCCTTTTGTTGCAAAATTATTGGTTGCTAAAGAGATTTGTGGATTTAAAGAAAATTCAAATATAAGGTTAAATACGATTGATTTGATGAATGATCCAACCGAAGGAGAAATTCTAAATCATTACTTAAATATTTCATCCGATTTGATTTCAACGAATGATCAGGCATTTATGGGTTGTTTTACTTTACATCATGATTCATTAAATCAATTTCGTCTTTATGGTAAGGAAGATCAAAAAGAGGGTAGCGGATTGAGTTTGATTTTATCAAATCTATTTTTTGAGCAAGAGAATAGTTTTTCTAATATCAGACTTCAAAATACCAGTAATTCAATTTCTGAAAGTAATGGTGTTACAGAAAATGATGATTCGGAAAGTGATCTTGATATTAGCTCTATAACGGAAAGTTTGAATGAAAAAATTATTCAAAAATTGCCTTTATATCGTTGTATTTATATTGATCCAGACTCAAAGCTTATTGAAATATCACACCGAGAAGAATGGACGTTTTGTAGAGAAGCAAAAAGTTCAAAGAGTGATAAATGGGATAATTATTCAAAGGATATAAAAGAATTACGTGATGGAGTAAGAGAAGAGTTTCAAAACTTGGAAAATTTAATACAACCTTTGTATCAAAAAATTTCTAAAAATATAAAAAAATACTTGAATGAAGCTGAACTTTTAGCCGAAATTTTATTACCACTTAGATTCCTGGTTAAACACATGGCATTCAAAGAAGAACAAGAGTGCCGTGTTGTTTATGTAACTCAATGGGATGATCATTTTGTTCAGTATGATCAAGATAGGAATCGTTTCTATATAGATTATGGTCAAGATGTTGTTACCCATTTGAAAAAAATTTATTTAGGTCCTCATGCAGTACATGAAAAAAATATGTTTGAGTATTTATGTGCTCATGCAAAGCAAAATAATCGAACAGAACATGAGGTGAAGATTAAAACTTCACATAATCCTTTAAGATAAGTGATAAAAAATAATGAAATGAAAAAGACGCCTTAGGGCGTCTTTTTTTGTATTTGGATTGAAGTAAATAAAAGACCTTATGATTGTGTAACACTGACTACGGTCTTGCTGAAATGATTGGTTTTGCTTATTTCTGCACGATGGGTGAATTATCTTAAAAATCAATGATAGGCTTGAAAATTTTCAATTCATATTGATTACTGAATCAAGGTAAAGATGTATGAAAAGCTTATATTTTTCAATTTTGAATACTGAAATATAGTGTCTTATTAACACGAATGTTCTTTTAATTATAAAATTCATCTTTGATAATAAATCATTACAAATGGCTACATGAGCATGCAATTTAATTCATAAATTGGTGTTTTCATTTAATGAGTAGAACTCAAACGCATTTGTAAGTTTAGACAAAAAGGATGAATGACATGAAAAAGACAGTAATGATCATGATGTGCGCAAGCTTACCGTTAATGATGTTGACTGGTTGTGAAAACATGTCTGCAAACGACAAGCGTATCGCTTCTGCTGCACTTGGTGGTGCAGTGGGCGGTGGTGTAGGTAATCACGCGGGTAATGGTGTCGGCGCTGCAGTCGGTGCTGGTGGTGGTGCGGCTGTCGGTAGCAAGGCTAATAATGGCTCAAACCGTAATGCAACATATAGCGGTGTAGGTGCAGGTATCGGTGCTGTGCTTGGTAAAGGTATCTTCGGTGGAGATACTGGTGCCGCAATTGGTGGTGCAATTGGTGGTGGTGCTGGTTCTGCAATTGAAACTAAGAAGTAATTTAATATAGAAATTATGTACTTGAGATAAAATAAGCGCAAATTGCGCTTATTTTTTTGTGTATAAATGATAGGTGCTTAATCGAATAATGATGATTATAAGAATAGACTTAAAAAAATATTTGGAGAGCGGATGCGTTTAGAAAGCGATTTTAGCGTTTAAATGGCTTTGATTTTTTTCTACGGATATATACAGTCTTTTGAACTTCTGCGATTCTTAGTCCAGAATCATCAAAAATATTTAAAGTGTAATTTCGATAAACGGGTTGGTAATTATCAGCCAGTTTTTTGATGTGATCTATTTCATTTAAATCTAAGCGAATATCTGCATAGACCGTACTTCGTCCTGGTGAGAGAAAATTAATGGTTGCCGCTTTGTCCCAAACGATATATTTAGGTCCAAGATGATGCATCAAAATCAACATATAGAATGGATCAACCATCGAATATAGGCTACCGCCAAAATGTACGCCGACAACATTCTGATTGCGCTGAGTTAAAGGCATTTTGACACGAACATGGAAATTTTTGAGATCAATTTTATCAATCTCGATACCAGCACCCTTGTAGGGTGAATAGTGATTCAACATAAACTTAGAGACAAAGGGGATTGTCTGTAGTTTCTTGATTAGTGAATTCATGGTCAATTCTAGTTATCTATTTTTCAACCATAATAAAGAACAGAATGGAAAGAGGCATTGATCGAAATGCCCTATACCATAAAATCATAGTCAATGGTTAAAACAATAAAGGTGAGTCGATGCAAGCGCAAAGTTATTGGATTTCCACTCAAGATCAACAAAAACTATATGCAAAAACATGGGGCAATGTTGAAAAACCGGCTTTAGTCTTGGTACATGGTTATCCCGATAATCAGGAAGTTTGGGAACCGATCATTGAAAATTTAATTCATGATTTTTATATCGTGACTTATGATGTGCGTGGTGCAGGTGAGTCGAGTGTACCAAAGCGTATTCGTGATTATGCATTACCGCGTTTGTCTTTAGACTTAGAGTGTGTGGTCAATGCGCTTTTACCAAATCGTAGCTTTCACTTAGCTGCACATGATTGGGGTTCTATTCAGTCATGGGAATCAGCCACTGAAGCAAAATTTAAAGATCGTATGTTGTCTTATACGACGATTTCTGGTCCATGTTTAGATCATGCTGCTTTCTGGATGCGCGATCAATTTGCCAATCAAAAAAGTAAATTTTTCAAACAATTATTTAAGTCTTGGTACATTGTTGCATTTCAACTGCCGATCCTAGCACCTACAGTTTGGCATTTCTTTAATCCTGAGCGTTGGGGCATGGTACTGAGTCAGTTGGAGAAAACCAAAGGCTTACCATTAAATCAAAATATTTCTAAAGATGGTGAACATGGGATTAGTTTATATCGAGCGAACTTTATTCCTCGTTTAACACGACCACGTCAGCGTCATGCAATATGCCCTGTACAGGCAGTCGTGTTAAAGCGTGATAAGTTTGTCAGCCCAGAATTGATCGATGAAATGCCAAAATGGGTCGAAAAATTTGAACGTGTGGAAGTAGATGCAAACCATTGGGCAGTATTGAGTCGTCCACAAGAAATTGCAGGATATATTGCTCAGTTCGCCCATAAAAACCAAAATTAATAAGTTCACGAATAACTCGATAAAAGGGGCAGTTTTACACAGATTCTCTGCTAAAATGCCCCTTTTTCTATTCATCTCATCTTATGATCGCAATTATTGCTGCTATTGTAGTCATGTTTGGACTATCTCTAGCTCGTGTACCTGTAGTTTTTGCTCTAATTATTGGGGCAATGACAGGCGGATTAATGGCAGGGCTAGGGTTACACGGAACTTTAGAAGCTTTTAATAATGGTTTGGGCGGTGGTGCAAAAATTGCACTGGCTTATGGGGTATTGGGTGCTTTTGCAGTGGCTTTGGCAAAATCAGGCTTACCCGATTTATTGGCGTACAAACTCATTAAAATGTTAAAAGCTGATGCGAATGTGTCCGCTCAGAAAACAGTAAAGTATGTAATTTTCTTGACGATTGCTTTAGCTGCAATTTCTTCACAAAACTTAATACCTGTACATATTGCATTTATTCCTGTGCTCATTCCACCATTACTGAGTGTGTTTAATCATTTGAATTTAGACCGTAGAGCTGTTGTATGTTTGCTCACCTTTGGTCTATGTGCGACTTATATGTTAGTCCCAGTAGGTTTTGGTGCAATTTTCTTGAATGATATATTGGGTCAAAATATCAATACCTTTGGTAAGCCTTATGGTTTTGCGATTAGTTATGATCAAATTCCGAAGGCAATGGCAATCCCAGTATTGGGGATGTTTGTTGGCTTATTATTTGCCTTATTTGTGAGCTATCGTAAGCCAAGACATTATCAAGACATTCAAGTTGAAAATAAATCACAGCAAATCTCGAATGAAGTTAAAGCAGGAGAGGATGGAAAGCCACAAGTTGCGACTTTTACATTGATTATGGCTGCAGTTGCTGTCGCCATGACTTTGTTAGTACAAGTAAAATCTGATTCGATGATTTTGGCTGGTTTAGTTGGTGTTGCAATCTTAAGTTGTGCAGGTATTTTTAAATGGAAAGAAGCTGATGATGTGATTGTCAGTGGGATGCGAATGATGGCATTGGTTGGCTTTATCATGATCTCTGCGCAAGGTTTTGCATCGGTGATTGAGGCAACCAATCAAGTACCAGCTTTGGTGCAAGCATCGGTCGAGTGGATCGGCAATAGTAAGGCTTTAGCTGCATTTTTAATGCTTTTGATTGGCTTGTTGATCACTTTAGGAATTGGTTCTTCATTCTCTACTGTGCCAATTTTAGCGATTATCTACGTGCCTTTATGTATTCAATTTGGTTTTAGCCCTATGGCAACCATTACCATTATTGGTACTGCCGCAGCTTTGGGTGATGCGGGTTCACCAGCTTCAGACTCTACATTAGGTCCGACTGCGGGTCTGAATATGGATGGTCAACATGATCATATGAAGGACAGTGTTGTTCCAACCTTTATTCACTTTAATATTCCATTATTAATTTTTGGTTGGATTGCAGCAATGGTGTTGTAATATATCCAATTTATAGATTAAAGCTATTCATCAAGTGATTGAGAATAGCTTTTTTGTATTTGGTCTGAAATATTGGCTAGTTATGAGAAATATCGCTTAATTTTATTAAATATACTTTTTTATAATAATTCTATTTATTAGAATATCTAATTAATTTTTTGATAAAAGTCTATTAAAATGATTGGTTTTATTTAAAAATAAAATCATATTAATTAAGTTGGTATTAAAACCAACCTTAAAGCTATGATTAAAATAAATTTACTTATATAACAATTATTTAAAAATAATAATATTATTAAAACTTAAATAGATATTGCAAGATTATTAATACCTGTGTTTAATGCGATTAATAACAACGATGGGGTATTAATAATGTTGAAACAAGTCGCGATTATTGCATTAATGGGAATGTCTGCTTCTGCTTCTGCTTCTGCTATGGCAGGTCAATGGCAAGTGAAAGTAGGTGGTTCTGTAATTGCACCGACTACAGATAGTGATGTTGCTGGTGTAGGTACAGTAAAAGCTGATCATGAATTTGCATTTACGCCATCTGTTGAATATTTCTTTAATGATAATATTTCGACTGAATTGCTTTTAGCTGCACCTATTAATCATGATGTTTCTATTGATGGTGCGGACGCTGTAAAAATTAAACACTTACCACCAACAGTAACTTTTAAATATAATCTTAAAAACTCAACCCGTTTTACCCCTTATATCGGTGTAGGTGGTACAGCATTTGTTGCTTGGGATGAAAAAACTAAAGGTGATTTAGCTGATTTAGGCGCTAAAGTTAAAGTGAAAGAAGATTTCGGTTTTGCAGGGCAAATCGGTTTTAACTTCCAACCTGCTGATGCAAAAAATTGGGGTGTATTCTTTGATGCACGTTATGCTCAGTTAAGCCCAGAAGTTAAAGTAAAAGTAGGTAAAGACACAATTGCTAAATTCGATCTAGACATCGACCCAATGGTTTATACTCTTGGTTATAGCTATAAATTCTAAGTTTTAGTTCTTAAAATTTAGTTTAGAAAACTCGGCAGTTTGCCGAGTTTTTTTATTGAATAAAAGATCAGACAGAAATATAGAAACTGAATTTACTTAGCATTTTTTATTTAAAAAATTTATTTCGATATAGAAACCTAGAATTATTATTTTTTAATTCTTTTTGATGCATTTACATTGGTAGCTGTTCAGATCAAATGATGATCAGCACACACTTATTTAAAAGACCATAGAAAAGAATCAAAGAGGTTAAAATATATGTTTAAAAGATCAACAATACAAAAATCACTTTTCGTTGTTGCACTGAGTTTTTGTGCAGTTTCAACGAGTTTTGCATCGAATTGGCAATTAAAAGTCGGTGGAAGTTTATTAGCGCCTGCCAGTAATAATGGCACACTTGCTGGTGCAAAAGCCGATGTGAGCTATGAATATAACTTAACCCCTTCTGTTGAATACTTTTTTGGTGATTCACCTTTTTCGGCAGAGCTACTTCTCGCTGTTGCACCCTTCAAGCATGACATTAAATTAGATGGCGCTGAAGCTGCGACATTTAAGCATTTACCACCAACAATCACTGCAAAATATCATTTAAAAAATAGTACTCGCTTCACGCCATATATAGGTGTTGGGTTGACAGTTGCAGTACCTTGGGATGAGAAGTTAAGAGGAAGTAACTCAAAACTTGAAGCCGATGTGACTTATGGTGTCGCAGGGCAATTGGGCTTTAATTTCCAACCTGCTGATGCCAAGAACTGGGGCGTATTTGCAGATGTACGTTATGCGCAAGTTGAAAGCGATGTGAAACTAGATGGTAAAGACATCGGCACTTTAGAGGTGAATCCTTTGGTGTATACCTTAGGTTATAGTTACAGGTTCTAAAGTTGAAAATGTATATAAAACCTTGGTCTAGCTCAGGTTTTATATACAATAATATTCAAAAATGATGCTTTTTGTACTGGTTGAAAATGTAGATTTTAATTATTCTGTAGCTTATTCATTGTTGTTGTCGAAGACTTATGAAAGCTTTGATTTTCATTCTATTAGGCTTATTGAGTGGTATATCTATCAGCCATGCCGCCAGTTTTAATTGTGAGCGCGCACAGACTCAAACTGAACATACGGTATGTGAACAATTGAGTTTGAATGATGCCGATGTAAAAATGGCAACGACCTATAATATTATTCGTAAACTTGTCCCGATGGGGACGCGTGGTGTCATTCAAGATCAACAAGTGAAATGGTTACAGCTTCGAGATCAATGCCAAGACAATGTGAATTGCTTAACCGAAGTCTATAAAATGCGCCAGCAGAAGTTGGATATTTATATGAACAATATTTATAAACAGGGACCATTTTAATTTTTGGCGAAACCTTGAAAATCAATAAAATCACTCCATTCATATAGCAATTGATTTTTAGTTTGCGTGAAAGGAGTGAAGAATGAGCGAACAAACAACACAAAAACATAGCTTCCAAGCGGAAGTGGCTCAACTTTTACATTTGGTGACCCATTCTCTTTATTCAAATCCTGAAATTTTCCTCCGTGAATTGATTTCCAATGCGTCAGACGCATGTGACAAATTACGTTTTGAAGGGATCAATCATCCTGAATACTATGAAAATGATCCTGACCTGCATGTCCGTGTTAGCTTAGACAAAGATGCGAAAACCATTACCATTTCAGACAATGGGATTGGCTTAACTCAACAAGAGGCGATTGATAACCTCGGTACGATTGCCAAATCGGGCACCAAAGACTTTATGTCGAAATTATCTGGTGATCAAAAAGCTGATGCGCAATTGATTGGTCAGTTCGGTGTAGGTTTCTATTCAGGCTTTATTGTGGCTGAGAAAATTACGGTTGAATCACGCCGTGCGGGTGAACCTGAGTCTGATGGTGTGCGTTGGATCAGTGGCGGTACGGGTGATTTCGAAGTTGAAGTGATCAACAAGGCTTCACGTGGAACAGATATTATTTTGCATTTACGTGATGATGCACTTGAGTATTTAGAGTCTTATAAAGTTAAACAAATCATCAATAAATATTCTGATCACATCAGCTTGCCAATCGAAATGCAAAAAGAAGTATGGCAGGAAGAAGAAGTTGCTGAGGGTGAAGAGCCTAAAGGCGGTCAGTATGTGAAAACTGATGAGTGGGAAGCAATTAACTCTGCAAGTGCTTTGTGGACACGCAATAAATCAGAAGTGACTGAAGAGCAATATGTTGAGTTCTATAAGAATTTAACCCATGACTTCGAAGCACCGTTGGCTTGGACACATAACCGTGTCGAGGGTAGCACTGAATATACCCAATTGCTTTATATTCCAAGCAAAGCAGCGAGCAATATTTTCACGCGTGAAGCCAAAGCAGGCATCAAACTCTATGTGAAACGTGTATTCATCATGGATGAAGCGGATAATTTAATTCCAAATTATTTACGTTTCGTACAAGGTGTGGTGGACAGTGCTGATTTACCATTAAATGTCAGCCGTGAATTATTGCAAGAAAGCCGTGATGTGAAAACCATTCGTGAGGGCAATACCCGCCGTGTTTTGACTACTTTGGATGGCTTGGCAAAATCTGAAGATGCAGCAGACCAAGAGAAATTCAAAACTTTCTATGCTGAATTTGGTTCAGTGATCAAGGAAGGTTTGGGCGAGGACATGGGTAACCGTGACCGTATTCTTAAACTTTTACGCTTCTCTACTTCGACCAATGATGAAGTTTCAACGTCACTTGAAGCCTACAAAGCACGTATGAAAGACGGGCAAAAAGCCATTTACTACGTGACTGCGGACAGCTTGGCAGCAGCGAAAAACTCACCACAACTTGAATTGTTCCGTAAAAAAGACATCGAAGTATTGTTAATGGCGGATCGTGTTGATGAATGGGCAATGGAGTTTGTTCATGAGTTTGACGGTACACCAATGCAAAACGTGGCAAAAGGTGCTGTTGATCTTGGTGACTTACAAGATGCCGAAGAGAAAAAAGCACTTGAAGCAGCGGCAGAGCAGTTTAAACCTGTGGTTGATAAATTGTCTGATTCACTCAAAGCCAAAACCAAAGAAGTGCGTGTAACGACTCGTCTTGTTGATTCTCCTGCGTGTTTGGTGACAGGTGAAGGTGAGCTTTCACCACAATTGGTGCGTATGTTGAAACAAGCAGGGCAAGCGGTACCTGAGTCTAAACCGATTCTTGAAATCAACCCTGAGCATCCTTTGGTGAAAAAATTGGAAAGTTCAGCGCAGTTTGATGATTTAGCCAATGTGATTTTCGATCAAGCCGTGATTGCAGAAGGTGGTTTACCTGATGATCCTGCGGAATATGTAAAACGTATTAACAATTTATTGCTGAAATAAGTCGTAAAATGTTGCTAGAGAGCCTATCGTAACGATAGGCTTTTTTATGAATAAAAAAATAATGAAATGGATAGTATGGTTTTTGAGTATTTTGATTTCTGCTGAAGTTTTTGCACAGCAGTCTTTGGGACGCAATTCAGAATTGAGTTTTGAAGAAGGAATTTTAAGAGAAAAAGTGGTTAAACCCTTATTAAAACAAAATAAGGAAACACAACAAAAGTATCGTTATTGTTTGGAAAGTTTAAAATCGAAACGTTGTACACCATTGAGCATAACTGAATCTGCGAGTTTTGCTCAAAGTTGGATTGGTCAAAAAATTAAAGTCACAGGTAAACTGAAAGAACAATATGAGGTAGACGAAAAGACAGGGCTTAAGCTTCATTCGGTTTTTGTTTTAGATGTAATTGATGCTCAGCAAGTACGTTAAAATAAAGAGTGGATAAGTCCCAACTTATCCACAGTTGTTTAAATTATTTCCATTCTCGGCTTAAAATAATGCCTCAAGTCGTACCAAGGCACTTGGATAATGACTCTTGTCTTCACGATGATCGTTGAAATAGTTTAGGTCACCTTGTACATAGAACCATTCACGCCATACAGGTTGACGCCATGATACAAAAGGTCCCCAACTGTTTAGACGCAAATCATCATTATTATAAAAACCACCGGTATACATACCGTAGTTAAAACGATTACCTTTAAAGAATTGATGCTGACGATAGGTACGGTTATCCCAAGTTAAATCATCATCCTGTTCATCGGCATAGGTTATATAGAACTGATTAGATAAAAAAGCCTGATCTGGACGAGCATGAGTCAGTTCTAGGTTTGTCCGTAAATAATTTTCACTGTCGATGCCATAACGATAAATTTGTTCCGCATGGAAATAGAAATCGTTGGCTAGTTTCCAATCCTTTTCAGCTTTTAGGCGGGCGTAGATATCATCGCCTGAACGAATACCCAAGTCAGCATCGACATCAAAAGGTAAGCGTTTAGACAGTTGTGACCAACGTAGTGCAATCGAGCTGTTATCATCACGGATTTTTTTACTATCGACTGATTTATCGGGGTTACGATCTGTCCCGCTTCCTGTAATTGCAATATTGTTTTCGATTTCATCGTCTAAAGAATCGTCACCGAATACTACACTGAGACGATTTTCTAAGGTCGGTAATTTAATTTTTCCTCGAATACGAGGACTAAAGTCATAGTTATCGTGCTTATTCCATCGGTTATCGAGCAATACTCTCAACGAAGCTGTAGCAGGCTTAGTTGGATCGGTTTCACCAAACCAACTGTCCATTTTATTGGCTGTGCGATCGACCCAGTTTCGAACACTCTTTTGTTTTTGGTCTGCCCATGTTTGATTTTCAGTTTCAGATGTTGGAGGCACGATAGCCAAATTTGATTGTTCTGGGAGAAAAGTAGGTGTTGAATCTACGAGCTGAGGAATATATTCCCAAATATTAAAATAGGGGTTTTTCGTGACAGTTGTAGACGTTTCTTGAAATTCTTCATTAGAATCAATTATTTCTGATTCTGCATAAGTTTGACCAAAGAGGCTACTGGTAATAATACTGAATGCAAAAATTGAAAGCTTAAACTTGATAGAATTCATCATTCATCAATAACCTATTTTTCTGTTTGGTATATAAAACTAATACTATATTCTAATAAAAAAATCAGCTTGATTTAAAGAAGTATTTTGTCAAAACAAATTGAAATCTTATGTAGAAATAGGTGTAGGTGATTGATAATGAAGTATACATCTCAGTATTCTGAAGCAAGCAACCGAATATTGAGATTGCTTGCTTTTAAAAGTGTGTCTAAAGGTTAAAAGCTGACAGACCTTAATTTAAAATATAGCCAAAAGCAGGATCACTTACACCATGCTGACCTGTTTCAACTCGCCCTGCAAAGCGACGATAAAAATTCATTGCTTCTTTGCAAGTGACTTCAAAATCATACCAATGCCCTGAGTCTTTTAATGACCATGACAGGATTTCTTCAGCATTTGGTTTGACTGTTATCGTTTTCGCCTGTTGTGAGAAATAGGCTTTGTCT
Organism: Acinetobacter wuhouensis; assembly: GCF_001696605.3. NCBI lineage: Bacteria > Pseudomonadati > Pseudomonadota > Gammaproteobacteria > Moraxellales > Moraxellaceae > Acinetobacter > Acinetobacter wuhouensis. Next base: position 252,594 of record NZ_CP031716.1, read on the forward strand.
TTGACCGTTAGAGTGCAGTTTTGTGAACCTGTATTGTGCAATTTTAAATAGACATCCCCTTTTTCTAAATCATAGCAAACTTGGATTTCAGGCAGTATTTTTGCAGTCGTTAATTCTTGGAAATTACCTTTAAAATAGCGTAAGAATCCATTATGACTCAGTACCCAAAGATCATACTGATGATTGTTTAGTGACCAAATATCCTCAAGCTGTTTATTTGCTTCAACCACATAACGACGAGGAAATTGATCTAAGGCAAGTTTGTCATAGACATGGAATACAGCCCCTTGCGTACCTGCATTGGCAAATTTAAGTGTTATATCGTTGGCTGAAGTCACAGCGCTGTTATGCAGTACATAAGGCAAAGCACGTGAAGGGCGGCTTCCTGTTTCTTGCTTCGGCAGTTGTTGATTGGATGGTACTGGAATTTGCAATAAAGCACCTTGAGCGATTGCAATCGCATCAGCTTCTGCCTGTGTTTTCTTGCCATTTAAAACAGGCAACTCTAATTTATTGGGATTTTTAAAATCAAAAGCAGAGGTTAAATCTCCACAAATAGCGCGTCGGAAAGCGCTGATATTGGGTTCTTGAACATTGAAGCGTTTTTCTAAGAACTGAATCACTGATGTATGGTCAAAACTTTGAGAATTTACCCAGCCCCCACGACTCCACGGTGAAATGATATACATCGGAACACGAATCCCAGGCCCAAAAGGTTGTCCATCACCGACAGACTTCCCATCTTTACGTGCTTCTAGTTTTGGCTGTTTGCTAAATCCTTCTGGGAATGGATAATTGCAATATTCATAAACCATGTCTGCGTCACTAAGGGTGGTTTTACCATAAGTTTTGCCTGTGTTGTGATCATAATAAGGCGGGCATGGTGGTGCGACATGATCAAAATAACCATCATTTTCATCATAGTTAATGATCAGTACGGTTTTACTCCAGACTTCTGGATTTGAGGTTAATGCATCCAATAACTCTTGGACATACCAGCCACCTTGAACTGGCGATGACGGTGATGGATGTTCAGAATAAAGCGCTGTAGGTACGACCCATGAAACTTCAGGAAGTTGATTGTTCAATACATCCTTTTTAAGCGTATCAAATAGTCCTTGATTGGGGAGTGTATTGGCAATTCCTTTAAATAATGGATTATTCACATCATCAATCGCAGGGTCATAGGCAGGGCTGATGACTTTGCTGTCGCTAGAAACTTGACGTTCTTTAGGCGCTTTTTCGTTGGCTGCACGAAATTGGCGGAATGTGATGAGCTGATTACAACCAAAATTATCTGGCATATTTTGATAGACTCGCCATTTCACACCTGCTGCTTCTAAGCGCTCGGCATAGGTTGTCCAAGTCAGCCCGACTGAAGAAGGGCCAATTGAACTCTGCTCATTATTCAGCATATTTACACCAGCAGGCTTAGGACCATTGCTTCCTGTGTAATAAAACAAGCGATTGGAATGTGTTCCTGTATGCATGGCACAATGATTGTTATCACAGACTGTAAATGCTTCAGCGAGTGCATGTTGGAAAGTCAATTCTTTGGGTGAATAATAAGACATCGAATGGTCTTTTTTGATTTTTGGCCAACTGTCCATGCGACCACCATCCCAGGCATCTTGAGAATCGATCCATGTATGCGGTGTGCTATTGAGACGTTGTGCATTGCCTTTAGCACTGTCTAATTCATACGGTAGTACTTCTTTGCCCAAGGCATTGAGCTGTTGCCAAACTGTACGATTATTGGCAAGTGGAATGGTAAAGCGATCGCCAAATCCACGATAGCCTTTACGTGTACCATAATAACTATCAAAAGAGCGGTTTTCTAACATCAGCATGACCACATGTTTGACATCTTGGATCGTACCAGTTTGATTGTTGGCATCAATCGCTAAAGCTTTTTGAATCGAGTTTGGAAAGGCAGCCATCGCGCCTAAGCCCGCCAATCCTTGTAAAAAGTGACGTCGATTCATTTTTATTGTTTTCATGTTTTAATTTTCCTCGAATTATTTCTATTAAGGTGCACAATTCAGTTTAGGTGTATTGGGCTTGTTTTCTGATGAATCATCATCATTACAAGCACTGAGTCCAAAACTCATCATAATAAAAAATCCTAAGAGGATAATTTGGCGTGTTTTTTTTATAAAAGGAGGGCTGTTCATTGACAATTTGCTTCCATGAAGTTGAGTCAAGAACATAGGAAAGGCGAGTTGCAAAGATGTGACTGTGCTTTGACAGATTCATGAATTTCAAAACATCTTGAAATGTAAAAAAGCTAAGTTGTTTATTTTTAAAATAAAGAAATAGGTTGTGAAATTTTTATAAAAATATAGGAGAAATGTGATCACATCATGCACAGGTTGTGGATAACTTCGATCTTATCCACTCGGAATTTTTTAACAAATCAACAAAAAATCCCCCAAAATGGAGGATTCATTGTCTTAGAAACTAAGAAAATACAAACAACGTGGGATATACATCAAAAAAATAAAAAGAAAACTACAGCGCGATAAATTCGTAAAAATACAATTTCTAAAAATATATTAATAGATCAAAAAAAGCTTGAACAGTTCTATTTATGCAACGCTCTATTGCAAAAATGACACAAAATAAATGAAAAAATGTCAGTAAAAATAAGTAAAAGAAATATAAAAAATTCTTTTAAAAATTGAGACCTAAACATTTAAGTTGAATCTCAATAAAATTGTAACTGATCAAATCAGGTGAAATTCTTGCGAGCATTTCACCTGTTTGTGATTTGATTATTGTGTCACTCAGATTTATTTATTCGGCACTTCACAAGATTCATCATTACATGATGGTGCATTTGGTTGCTCAACTTCAACATCATTGGCTGATTCAAGGGCTTTTTGCATCACTTGAACAAATACGTCACGTGGTTGCGCACCTGCCAAAGCCACACGTTGATCAAATACAAAGAATGGAACGCCAGTCACTTTGAGTTGATCATGTGCTACTTCTTCATCAAACTTCACAAAATCAGCAAATTCTTCAGAATTAAGTACATCATCCACTTCAACAGGATTTAAACCAATACGTGCAGCAACATCTTCAATCGTTTCACGTTCGCCAATCGGCAAACCTTGGGTCATATAGCTATAGAAAAAAGCTTCTTTGGCTTCTGAACCTAAACCTTTGCTTTGCGCAAGGTGAATAATACGATGCGCGTTAAAGGTATTGCCAGAATTGGCATTTTCCCAATTAAACTCAATGCCTTCTTCTTTTGCCATCGCTGCGATATTACGTTGCATTTCTTCAACTTCAGCAATGGTACGACCATATTTTTGCGCTAAACGTTCAGAGTTAGACACTTCTTGGCGTACAGGTGCTTCTGGATCAAGTTCAAAGCTGTGCCAATGTACTTCGAGTTCAACACCGACTTGCTCAGCAGCAGCTTCAAAACGTTTTTTACCAATATAGCAAAAAGGGCACACCACATCTGACCAAATATCTACACGCATGGGAAATCTCTAAAATCGAATAATGAACAATGATGGGGTTGTTGGAGAGAAATTTAAAGGGACTTTTTGAATAGAAAATGGATTTACTGTTGTGGAGTCATGGGTATTTATCGCTAATATGGATAAATAACATACAGTTTTTTATAATTTCATATATATTTTGAAATATGAACAATGATATGTGGAGTGAGGGAATGCGACGAACGTTGCTGATTGTGATAAGCCTTGTTTTGGTGATTCTCTTAGCCATCGGTGGCTTTCTTTACTATGACCATACTTCGATTAAAAATGAAGAAGCCAATCGCCAGGCATTTGATTTGGTGATGACAGAAAAAATGCGTCAACTTTCTGAACAAGCTCAAGATCGCTCTAAATCGGTTCAGATTGATATTCAGGATGCACGTTTAAAAGGTGACTATAAAACGCTATCTGAGTTTTTATTGGCTTATTGGGTGCGGAATGTCGATACTCGAAATGCTTATTTAAATCAACTTGCTGCTGCCAAATGGGATCAGTTTTTAGATGTAAATCGACTTGATCTAGATCGAAAGCAAAATTATGCAGAAACTACGCAAATGTTGACTACGGTACGTCAAGCCATGCAACAGTATCAGCAAAAGAATAATGAAAATAAACAACAGGCATTGCAACAATTGAAGCAATTGGATTTACACAAAGATCTGAAACAGCCGTTACTGGATAAATTACAGCAAAATGCAAAAGTTGATCCTGAAAATGCTTTGATTTTGAATGAATTACAGATTCTAGCCAAAGCTGAAAAAATGTTTGAACTGTTAAAAACTCATGAATGGAAAAAGCAGGGCAATCAAATTTTATTTAAAGAAGATGCACAAGTGAAACAGTTTAATCAACTTTATCAGGATGTTTTAAAGCTCAATAGTCAAATCAACTCCAAGAAAGAGCAAAATGCGGAGGTTTTGGAAGATGAGCTATGAGTTTTGAAATAAATAGGATTTTATTGTAAACATCTATTTATTTATCATCATTTGATAAATTAATGGTATGGGGTTTACCGTTTATCTAAGTTTTGATGAATCAAAACGTGGTTTGCTGTAGCCTATTTTATACCCAATTTATTTTATTCGATCATATTGTTATCCATGATATGGCGATCCATTTTACAGGTGAAACGTATGAACTTTATCAAAGCTTCGATACTTGTAACTGCACTGAGTTCTATTTTTTTAACCAGTGTGCAAGCTGAAGAAGTCACAACTTTGCCAACTATTAAAGTGATGGCAGATGCTGAGTTGCGTGATGAAGAAGTCAAAATGGCACCTTTGCAAGAAGATAAAAATGTCCGTAAAGCTTTGCAGAAAAAAATAATTAAAAGTGAGCAAGATATTCAAAATTATATGATTGGTGATAATGCCAATATTGTGAATGTTCAACCGAAAGCACCGCAGGTTGATATGAGCGGTTTAAGCCCAATGATGCAAGAATATGTTTTGGCAGTTGCATCAGGTTTGCAGTCTTCTGATCCGACGTCTGGTTTGATGACGATGTTGCAACCTGTTTCGATGGGGCTTACTCGTGATCAAGCGATTGAGGCTGTTAAAAATGGTTCGTTTAAGTTGAATATAGATACAGATCGTTTGAATTTGATGATGGGTGATAATAAGTGGCAAAATAATTTGCCGACGAATAAGCGTTAAGCTGAATATGATGTTGAAAAGCCAATCAGATGATTGGCTTTTTTGTTAACCAATATTTTATGATGTAAATTTATTCTTTACATAAAGCGGTTGAGTTGTTAAAAATAAAGCATTAAGATGGTAAATGTGAAAAAATCACAACTATATTAATGAGAGCTGTATGTTAATTAGATTTTCAGTAGAAAATTTTTTGTCTTTTAAGGATAGAGTAATTTTCTCAATGTACCCAAGCAAAGGGACTTTAAAAAAAAATCATTTAAACAAAAGTCTAAAAAAAATTTCAACATTAAAATTTACTTCAGTTTTTGGAGCTAATGCATCAGGAAAGTCAAATTTAATTAAGGCTATACATTTTGGTCAAAAAGTTGTGTTACAAGATCAATTAAAAAATTTACTAAACGAGTTGCCAAAATTTAAATTAGATAAAAGTTGTTTGGATAAAAATGTAAGATTTGAATATGAAATACAAACTAAAAAGTCGAATTTCGCTTTTGGTTTTGTTTTAAATGAGAATATAGTGGTTGAAGAATGGCTTTATTGTATTGATAATAAGGAAGAAAAGCTAATTTTTGAAAAAAAATTAGACAGATTTATCTTCTCAGAAGATTTTTTAGATAAGTTTGATGATTCAAAATATTTAAATATTATTTCTAACTCAACGCCATCTGATAATCTTTTCTTAAGCTATATAAATAAAATTAACTTAGATGAAAATAATAAAATTCATTTTTCAGATTTTTTAGATGTTTTTGATTGGTTTAAAAATGCTTTAAATATTATTTATCCAAATTCAAAATCTACAGGTTTTTTATTTGAATTAACTAAATCCGTAGATTTTCGAACGCTATTTATTACTTTTTTAGAATATTTTGATACAGGTATTTGTGGTATTGATTTTAAGAAAGTTAATTTTGAAAGCTTGGAGATACCAGAGCATTTGAAAAATAAGATATTGGGTGATCTCAATGATAAGTCTTCAGAAAAACAGGCTGGAATGATCTCAGACCCTAATAATAATTCTATTATTTTTCTTGAGAAAGGTGATGATAAAAAGATAGTCTCATCGAAATTAATTACCCAACGAAAAGACATAAGTGGTTCTAATACTTCATTTGATATAGCTACTGAAGAATCAGATGGTACAAAGAGGTTATTTGATTTAATACCTCTTTTTATTGATGTAATTGATGGAGGAAATGTAATAATTATTGATGAAATGGAAAGAAGCTTACATCCTAATTTAATATATAATTTTATTGAACTATATATACATGTTACAAGTTCGAAAGAGAAGCAAGTTTCTTCTCAATTAATAATGGCAACCCATGAATCAAGCCTACTAACTCAGAAGCTTTTACGAAAAGATGAAATTTGGTTTGTTTCAAAGAGTAATACTGGTTCATCTTCTATTCATTCGTTGCAAGAATATAATGTCAGGTTCGATAAAGAATTAAGAAATAATTATTTAAAAGGACGCTTTAATGGTGTTCCTAATTTAGGTGAAATTGAAGATTTAAATTTTTAAATAGGTATTTATCATTGTGCCAAGAGAGAATATTCCTTTAGATCGTTTAACAAATATTTTGGAGCAAGAGCGCTTTCTAATAGTAGCATGTGAAGGATTCACTGAAAAAGCCTATATTAGGCAATTTTCTAGAATGTACCTAGAGCATCGTTCCGTTAAACATAAAATTAAAGTTTTGGATAGAAGTGAAAATGAAGAATCCTTTAGCGCCCCTCAGCATGTATTAAAACAGCTTAAAGAATTTAAAGCAGAGTTTTCCGCTGGTAAGAGTGATTTATGTTGGATGATCATTGATAGAGATCGTTGGCCAAATCTTTCAACCATTCTACAAGAATGTAGATCATTAGGTTTTAACCATGCTGTTAGTTCTCCCTCATTTGAAGTATGGTGTCTGTGTCATTGTTTAGATTTGAGAAACGTGAGTCAAGAGACTATTGATATAATTGAGCGAAATCCAAAACCAACAAAGAAGCGTTTTTTAGAGAAAAAGTTAAGTGAAGAAATGCAAAAGCATGGATTAGGTGGTTTTAGTAAAAAGCAGAATTTTGAATTTCACGCTAACTTTTTAGATTCAGAAAAAATAATAATGGCGATCGAGCAATGTATCTATTTCGAGGAAAAGGAACGACTGTTGAACCAAGATGAATATCAATATCCTAAAGTATTGGGTTCGCAGGTTCATATTTTTATTGATCAATTTAAACAATATTTATCCAAATGAAAAACCCCGCACTAAGCGGGGTTCTTTTTATCTCAGTATTTAATTAAAACTTAAACACGTTCGATAATAGTCGCGATACCTTGACCAAGACCGATACACATCGTTGCAAGACCGATTTGCGTATCTTGTTGCTCCATAACGTTCAGCAGAGTAGTCGTAATACGCGCACCAGAACAGCCCAATGGGTGACCTAACGCAATCGCACCACCGTTCAGGTTAATGATATCCTGCTTATCATAGATGTTCAGACCTTTCATTACAGAAAGACCTTGAGCAGCAAATGCTTCATTTAACTCGATGGTTTGGATGTCATCCATGCTTAAGCCAGCACGTTTAAGTGCTTTTTGCGTTGCAGGAACTGGACCATAACCCATGATCGCAGCATCACAACCTGCAATCGCCATAGAGCGAATCACAGCACGTGGCTTAAGACCAAGCGCTTGAGCACGTTCAGCAGACATCAACAACATTGCAGAAGCACCATCAGACAAAGCTGAAGATGTTGCAGCAGTTACTGTACCGCCTTTCGGATCAAATACAGGACGTAATGCTTTGAATGCTTCAAGGTTAGCATCGGCACGGATCACTTCATCGATATCGCAAAGTTGTTTAAAGCCATTTGCATCATGACCTTCAACACCGACGATTTCATTTTTGAAACGACCTTCCTGAGTTGCAGCCCATGCACGACGGTGAGATTCAACACCAAACGCATCTTGCTCATCACGAGAGATACCATTCATACGACCTAACATTTCAGCCGTTAAGCCCATCATGTTAGACGCTTTTGCATAGTGCTTAGATGCTTCAGGGTTCAGGTCGATACCGTGCATCATGCCTACGTGACCCATGTGCTCAACACCACCGATGATGAAAATATCACCCTGGTTAGTTGCAATCTGCGCCGCAGCAGTGTGGATCGACTGCATAGACGAACCACAAAGACGGTTAACCGTTTGACCACCAACAGTCTTAGGAAGATCAGCCAACAGCACGATGTTACGAGCAATGTTCATACCTTGCTCTAAAGTCTGGTTCACACAGCCCCAGATCACATCTTCAACTTCGTTTACATCAAACTGGTTACGAGCAACTAAAGCACGAACCAATTCAGCAGATAAGCTGTCAGCACGTACATTGCGGAACATACCGTTTTTGGTTTTACCCATTGCAGAACGTACGCCATCAACGATGACAACGTCACGCGGATTTAAAGTAGCCATTCACGTCGCTCCTTAACCGTAGAATTTTTTGTTGTTAGCAGCCATGTCACGCAACATTTGTGGCGCTTCATAAGCCTTACCTAAGTGTGCATATTTGTCACAAAGCGCAACGTATTCAGCAACACCTGTCTGGTCGATGTAACGGCATGGACCACCACGGAATGGAGGGAAACCTACACCCATGATCATTGCCATATCTGCTTCAGACGCAGTAGATACGATGTTGTCTTCTAAGCAGCGAACAGTTTCGTTACAGAATGTCAGCATCATACGGTCAATGATTTCTTGAGCATCAAACTCGTGCTTTTCAGTCGTTGCCATAGAAGCAACAAGCTCGTATGCAGTTGGATCAACCACTTTGGCTTTTTTGCCTTTACGATCAAGTTCATATTTGTAGAAACCAACGTCATTTTTCTGACCAAGACGTTTGTTTTCGTACATGATTTCGATCGCGCCTTTATAATCAGGCTTCATACGGTCAGGGAAACCTTCCGCCATTACTTCTGCGCCGTGTACACCTGTGTCGATACCCACAACATCGATCAAGTATGCAGGACCCATAGGCCAGCCGAATTTTTCCATCACTTTATCAACTTGCTGGAAGTCAGCACCGTCTTTAAGTAACAGATCAAACGCACCGAAGTAAGGGAATAACACACGGTTTACAAGGAAACCTGGGCAGTCATTCACAACGATCGGCGTTTTACCCATTTTCTGAGCTAAAACTACAGTCGTTGCAATCGCTTCTTCAGAAGTTTTTTCACCACGGATCACTTCTACCAATGGCATCATGTGAACTGGGTTAAAGAAATGCATACCTACGAAGTTTTCAGGACGCTCTAATGCATTTGCAAGGCGTGTGATTGAAATCGTAGACGTATTTGATGCAATGATCGTATTTTCACGAACTTTTGCTTCTGTATCACGTAATACAGCTTCTTTGATTTTTGGATTTTCAGTCACAGCTTCAATGACGATGTCGACTTCTTTGAATTCGTCATAGCTTAAAGTTGGACGGATGCGAGCAAGGGTTTCACCCATTTTCGCAGGAGTCATGCGTTTGCGTTCAACCTGTTTGGTTAACAAGCCATTCGCTTCAGACATACCCAAAGCAAGTTGTGGATTACCAATATCTTTCATGATGATTGGTGTACCTTTGCTTGCCGCCTGGTAAGCAATACCGCCACCCATGATACCCGCACCTAAAACAGCTGCTTGGTTAACAGGGTGCGCACCTTTTTCATGTTTCTTAGATGCTTTTTTCACAACTTGGTCATTGATGAATAAACCGATCAATGCACCTGCTTGTGGGGTAATCGCAGCTTTAGCAAATGCTTCAGCTTCAATTTTTAATGCTGCATCACGACCTTGGCTAACACCCGCTTGAAGTGAATCAAGAAGAAGTTTAGGCGCAGGGTATTGAGCAGGGTTTGCTTTGGCAAGAACCACACCTTTAGATGAGTTAAACGCCATCATTTGTTCAAGCATGTCTAACTTAACAGGCTCTAATTTTTCTTGACGTTTTGCTTTCCAGTTTAAACGACCTGAGATTGCTTGTTTCACAAGGTCAATCGCAGCATCTTGTAATTTGTCCGCAGCAACAACCGCATCTACAGCACCGTCTTTCAACGCAGCAGCAGGTTTTTTGTTTGCAGAAGTGGCAATCCACTCAACTGCATTGTCGATACCAATCACACGGCTTAAACGAACAGTACCACCGAAGCCTGGGATGATGCCCAGTTTAACTTCTGGTAGACCAACTGTTGCAGCTTCTGACATGACACGGTAGTCACACACTAAGCACATTTCAAAACCGCCGCCCAATGCAATACCATTGATCGCAGCAACTTTAGGAACTTCTAAATCTTCAAATGAGTTGAAAATTTCATGAACAGGCATTGCCCATTCTACAATTGCGCTTTCGCCTTGTTTGAAATTGTCACCGAATTCAGTGATGTCTGCACCAACAATGAATGTTGATTTACCAGATGTAACGATTAAGCCTTTCACTTCGCTGTTATTTTTTACAGCTTCAATGGCAGCTTTAAAGTCTTCAATCGTTGCACGGTTGAATTTGTTAACCGACTCACCTTGTAAGTCAAAGCGGAATTCTGCGATTCCGTCCGAAAGCATTTGGACGGTAATGGCATTGCCAGCGTGGATCATGCCCTGATCTCCTTTTTTGGAGGACTTCTAAGTTGATGTTCTGAAGTGTGTGTGCAATTCCCGCACACATTTCGACTTCTCTAATCTTACGATAACTATATCTAAAAAGAACCTAACAAGTTGTATCAAGCCGTGACGCAAGGGTCATCAATTTTTTTGTTGCAAAAACTTGTTCTGGATTAAACAGTATGTGCATGAAATTCTAGAAATGAAGCAAAGCGAATGTTTAATTTGAGTTTTTTCATAAAATAAAGGAAATATTTAGGTTTTTTAAAAGCATTTTAAGTATAAATAAAAAATAAGTTTTTAGTCATTTTGGTCAATTGATTGTATCAATCCAAAAGAACACAGTATTTTCAAGTGAGTTTTATATAAGGTGATTTCTTTTTACGATTGGCATTTTACGTACTATTTTTGTTAAGATTTACCATTGATAGTCTCATTGATTGAGATTTTCATTGCATTAGCAATCCTTTATTGCTCGATTACCCTTACTAATGAAATGAGTGCTGTATGATTAAATGGATCATATTGGCGATTTTTGTGATGTCTGCATTGTATATCCAAAATCGCGGTAAAGTGCGTCATTCGTTTTATCGTCAGTTCTTTGACCATTCTACGATACTCGCACCCATCAATTTCTTGATGTACATGTTTTCTAAAGTGCCAAATCAACCCTATATCGACACTCAACATTTTAAAGACTTAAAAGTGTTGGATGAAAACTGGGAAATGATTCGTGATGAAGCGAAAGCACTTTATGCCAAAGGTGGGATTAAAGCATCTAGTAGCTATGATGATCTGGGCTTTAACTCGTTTTTTAAAACAGGCTGGAAGCGTTTTTATCTGAAATGGTATGACTCAGCGCATCCTTCAGCGGCAGAACTTTGCCCAAAAACCACTGAATTGTTAAAAACATTACCGACCATTAAAGCTGCGATGTTTACTGAGCTTGCACCTGATAGTCGTTTAGTCCGTCACAGAGACCCTTATGCAGGTTCATTGCGTTATCACTTGGGTTTATTAACACCAAATGATGATCGTTGTTTTATTGATGTGGATGGTCAGCGTTATTCATGGCGTGATGGTGAAAGTGTGGTATTTGATGAAACTTATATTCACTATGCTGAAAATACCACAGACCAAAACCGTATTATTTTCTTTGCCGATGTAGAACGACCATTAAAAGCTAAATTTATGGAACGTTTTAATCATTGGTTTGGTCGAAAGGTCATGACTGCGGCAAGTTCTCCGAATGAAGCAGGTGACCAAACTGGCGGTTTAAATAAGGTTTTTGGTTATGTTTACCAATTCCGTATTAAAGCCAAAGCATTGAAGCAGAAGAATCGTCAACTGTACTACTTCTTGAAGTGGTTCATCATGTTAGGTCTATTCTTCTTGATTTTTATTCGACCTTATATGTCACAAATCATGGCATTCTTTCAAAAGTTGTTTTGATTGTATTGAAATATCTAAACGCTCGAAAGGGCGTTTTTTTATGCCTTGAATTTGTGTATTCACACTAATGAAAAATAAAGCAATAAATCCATGAAATAATTATGGGTTTTGGTTAGAATCATGTGAAATATACATGGGTTGATAGAGATGCAAACATTTCGAAGCAAAATTGATTGGTGGGTTTTTGGCTTTATTGTTGCGATGTCAGGTTTGTTGATTCAACTCTTAGTAACGATGTATGCCAAAGGAACAATGCAGGAATATCCTGAGCATACTACCGTGTATATTTTGACTGTGATTTTGCTTTGGTTGCCGTTGTTGACGACACGTTATGTGATTAAAGATCGGACTTTAACGATTCATACTCTTATCTTTAAATGGGTGATTCAATTGGATGATATTCAAAAAGTCAGCCCAACAGATCATTTGGATGTATCGCCTGCATTGTCTTTGAAGCGGTTTAAAATAGAATATTTGAAAGATGGAAAGCCTAAACAAATATTGGTTTCACCGAGAAATCCACAAAAATTTTATGAGCTAGTAAATACGAATTATTCTAAATGATCAGTGAGAAAAAGTATTTCCTGAGTTTCCAAGCTTTTATAAAACGTGAAATTCAGCATTGTGGTAATCAATCCTGATGTCATTATTTTCAGGATGATTTAAAAAATAAATGGCTAAAACTGGCTCAAGTTCAGTCCTGATTTTCCGTGCTAAATGCCGTGCGCCAAAACGAATATCATGATCTTGATAAAAATAGGCTTTGGCTGAATCGGTTAAATGAACAGTTCGTTTTTGATGTAGTAAACGCTGATTAAGCTTTTCCAGTTCGATCTCAACCAATTGTGGTAAAGCATCTGATTGTACTGCTTGATAATGCAAAGTTCGATCAATCCGATTGAGAAATTCAGGATCAAATTTACGATACATGACTTTTTCAATAATGGTCTGTGTTGGTATGCGTTTGAGGCAGATGTCCTGCATTTTTTTTGGTAAAAACTGTATTTTCTCCAAATATTGCTGTGCTGCCTGTGCACCAATATTACTGGTCATAAAGATCATACAGTTTCTAAAATCTATGGTTTTTGTCCCTGCGGTTAAGGTCAGCTTTCCTGTATCTAGAATATTCATCAAGCCACGAATTACTTCGGTAGAAGCTTTTTCTAACTCATCAAAAAGTACAATGCCTGGACGGGTATGTGAACCAGCAATTGCAGTTTCATCAAAGAGGCTATGACCTTCTTTTGAACCGACATAGCCAGGCGGTGCGCCTGTGATGGCTGCTGTATAATGCTCTTGTGCTAAAGTATTCATATCAATGCGACAAAAGGCATCGGCTTGTCCATAAATGGCTTCCGCAATTAATCGTACAGTTTCAGTTTTCCCTACACCTGTTGGGCCAAGCATCAGCGTGACCGAAAGCGGTTTATCGGGTGGAGAAAAATCAGCTTTAACCACATGCAACATTTTCGATATTTCATCTAATGCTTTTTCTTGTCCAATAATATGTTTACGCAAATGTTGCATCACAGTTTTAGGTTCAAAATGAAAGCGTGATTTTCCTAGACTCCGATCTTTCTCAGATCTGCCATGCGTGGAAGTGGAAGGCTTTACGATATGGATTGCTGCATTTTCAATGCTCATTCAAATTGAACCTAACTTGATCAATAAATAAATTTATCACTTGAGCATAGCAAAAATTAAAGGGCTGACTAATAGCTTTTAGCAATGGGATGATCGGTGAATTCTTTGTTTCTACACGCTTAGTAAATAAATTGCTTGAAATTGGAATAAAAAGCATCACATCATGGGATGGAGTTGAAAAGAATTAGGGCAACAGTGAACGAAAACGCACGTGAAAATATCGAAAAGATTTTAGCCAATATGACTACATTGCCGGGTGTCTATCGCATGCTCGGTAAAGAGGGTGAGTTGCTCTATGTTGGTAAAGCCAAAAATCTAAAAAATCGTGTGTCGAGTTATTTTGTGAAGACCATTGAACATCCCAAAACACAAGCTTTAGTTGCACGTATTTATAATATTGAAACATTGGTTGTTCGTTCTGAAACAGAAGCTCTATTACTCGAACAAAACCTAATTAAGCTCCATCGTCCACCGTATAACATTATGCTGCGCGATGATAAATCCTATGTCTATATTTTCGTGTCAGCGGATAAGCCTTATCCACGCATTGCATCTGGACGGGGTAAAGGCAAACACCAAGTCGGCAAGTTTTTTGGCCCTTATCCGAGTGCTTATAATGCACGAGATACCTTACTCGTCCTACAAAAATTATTTAATGTCCGCCAATGTGAAAATAGCTATTTTTCACAACGCAAACGCCCTTGTTTACAGTACCAAATCAAACGCTGTACTGCGCCATGTGTCGGTCTGATTTCACCTGAAGCTTATAACGAAGATGTGCAAAACTCAATTCGCTTTTTAAATGGTGATACCAAAGAATTGAATCAAGAGTTGATTCAAAAGATGGAACAGGCTGCTGAAAATTTAGAATTTGAAAAGGCAGTATTCTATCGTGATCGTATGGCTTTATTGCGCGATGTGCAGGCGCAACAGGCAATTTATAAAATTAAAGGTGAAGCCGATATTCTTGCCATTGCCTACCAAGCAGGGGTGACTTGCGTACAGATCATGCATGTGCGCAATGGGAAAATGCTCGGTGGAAAAAGTTATTTTCCTGATATGTTAGGCGATGATTTGGGGCAAATGTTGTCCGACTTTATGGCGAATTTCTATTTCCAAGTCGCAGATGAAGTACCAAGTGAATTGATTGTGAATGTTGAAGTTTCTGATCGTAAAGAGTTGGAAGAAGCACTACATCAACAGTTCGAGAAGAAAATTCAAATCAAACATAGTGTTCGAGAAACCCGTGCGGAATGGCTCGAACTTGCAGAAATGAATGTTCAGCATGCGATTAAAGGTAAGTTAGCCAATCATTTAGAACTGAATGAGCGTTTTCATCAGCTTGAAGAATTCTGTGGTCGCCCAATCGACAGTATCGAATGCTTTGATATTTCCCATACGATGGGCGAAGCAACGATTGCTTCATGTGTGGTGTTTGATACAGGTGGCGCACGCAAGCGTGATTATCGCCAATTCTCGATTGAAGATATTACAGGCGGTGATGATTATGCTGCCATGCGTCAAGCTTTGACTCGTCGCTATAAGAAAGCCATGTTGCCTGATTTATTACTCATAGACGGTGGTAAAGGGCAATTACACATGGCAATGGAAGTGATGCAAGAGTTGGGACTCGATGCCTTTATGGTCGGTGTGTCGAAAGGTGAGGGACGTAAGCCAGGCTTAGAAACATTACATTTTACCGATGGTACAAAAATCCAGTTGCCTGAGGACAATAAAGCTTTGCATTTGATCCAACAAGTACGTGATGAAGCGCATCGTTTTGCTATTACGAAGCATCGTGCAAAACGTGATAAACGCCGTGGTGGTTCGGTTTTGGAGGCAATTCCAGGACTTGGGCCAAAGCGTCGTCGTGATTTACTCACCCATTTCGGGGGGATTCAAGGTGTACTCAAAGCTTCTGAACATGATTTGAAATTGGTACCTGGTTTGGGAGATGTCATGGCAAGAACCATTTATAAGGTTTTGCATGAATAATCCTTTTAATTACTAAATTAAGCCTATTGGTAAAACAGTCATACTTGTCGACCATAAGTCGCATTCGCCTAAATGCTCACTGACGCACCAGTCATTGATCATTTCCTTATCTTCAAAAATATGAAAAAGTAGTTTCAGAATATAAAATCAGGATTGATCATGTCATTGGAACAATTATTTCAACAAATTGAGCGACAGCAATGGATTGATATTCCACAAGGTTGGCTACAAGGACGGACGATTTTTGGTGGTCTAGTTGCAGGCATGTTGATTTACAAAGCAACCACGACGATCAATGATTCAGAGAAAAAACTGTTGAGCTGTAGTGTCACTTTTGTTGGGCCTGTAGACGAAGCACAGGTCAATTTGACGGCTGAAATTTTACGTGAAGGTAAGTCGGTCACGACGATTGAAGTACGACTTTGGCAAAATGATGCCGTACAAAGTATTTTGATTGCGAGTTTTGGCAGTCAACGTGAGTCGAAAATTAATGTTCCATTGGGAGTTCAACCCATTGAGTTTCCACCCATAGATCAACTGAATATTGTTCCAAAATATCTGCCATTTCCTGAATGTGTGAAAAATTTCCAATTGGCATGGACGGATGGACATTATCCAATGTCAGGCAGTAAAGAGCCTGACTTTAAGGGCTGTTGTCGCTTTGATCCAGAAGTGCATGCTAATCGTGAGATGAATTTGGCTGATTTAGTCACTTTAATGGATGTTTGGCCACCAGGTGTATTACCAATGTTTCGTAAACCTGCACCTGCAAGTTCATTAACATGGCATTTAACCTTTATTCACCCATTACAAAGTCAGCTCAATGATTGGTTTAAATATCACGTGATTACTGATTTTGCAGAGCATGGTTATTCAGCTGAACACGCCTACTTGTGGGATGCGCAAAATCGTTTGATTGCAATCGCTCGGCAGACTGTGACTGTCTTTGCTTAGCAGGCTTTGCTTAGCAGGTCATTTGTATGGTCGACAGTTTCATGTGAATCGTATAAAGTATTAGCGAAATAGAGCTTTACTCTAAATTATCATTTGCCTTTTATTCGGGTAAATAGGGGACTCAGTGGCGGTATCTATGACTACAGGTCGTATCCTGAATATTCCAAATATCTTGACGCTCGCTCGTATTGCGTTAATTCCTGTGTTTTTAGCTGTTGCATATTGGCCACCTGCGATTGGTGTAGGTGGACATGAAGGCGGTATGACACGTCATATTATCCTGACTGCGATTTTTGTGATTGCGGCGGTGACAGATTGGTTTGATGGTTATCTTGCGAGAACCTTGAATCAAACCTCTGCATTTGGGCGTTTTTTAGATCCAGTCGCAGATAAACTGATGGTTGCAGCTGCACTCATTGTACTGGTGCAATGGCAGCCGACGATTACGATGGCATTTGCTGCGATTGTGATTATTTCCCGTGAAATTACGGTATCTGCTTTACGTGAGTGGATGGCAGAGTTAGGTGCGCGTACCAATGTTGCGGTATCTACAGTGGGTAAATATAAAACTGCCTTTCAAATGATTGCAATTACAGTATTTTTATTAAACTGGCAACCTCTTGAATTATTGGCGTATGGCTTGCTCTACACTGCCGTGATTCTAACTTTATGGTCGATGTTTATTTACTTAAAAGCTGCGTGGCCGTATTTAAAACAGCCTTAATGTTTGAATTTAATAAAAATATTGAATATCTAAGCCTTTCCTAGCGAAAGGCTTTTTTATTGTCAAAAGCAATATCGTGCTTTTTGTAAGGTTAAATTTTGCGGAGTTTCTGATGAGTTATGCTATATTTCATACAGAAAAAATTAAGAATTAAGCTGTCACAGAAAGTTTAAAAGTATCCTGTTGCCAGCCACATCAAGGAATATTCATGTCTGCATTGCTGTATTTATCGAATAATAATGTGTACTTATTTGATGAGAATAAAACGATTACTGTCCCATTTCAGTCGATTGATCAATATAAAAAGAACTTAGTTGAAATTCAACAACGTAAAGATTGGAAAACCAAAGGCACAGGCGCTCAGTTTATGGGAATGCGCTCGCAAGAGGATGAAGCCGATTTAAATCATATTTTCCCTACAGATATGATTTTGACTTCTGATCAAAAATTGATTTATAGCGCCTGCTTACAAGATGGCGTTTCGATCAACATTAAGTCATTGGATAATCTGCAAGAAACAGAAGGCTTGATTTTACGTAAGAATGATTTTGTCGTCCAAGATATGGCATACGATGAATCGAAGCGACGTTTAGCTTTGTCGGTTAACACAGACCACTATGAACGCCACATTTGTATTTTACCTTTGGATGCCAATCGTACGCAGTATTTAACTGAGGGAGAATGTCAGGATTCGAACCCATGTTTTGATCCGCGAGATACGATGCAGTTGTATTATGACTCTTGTGGTTTAGGCATCGGAGAGCATCGTATCGCGTTTAGTCCGAAAGAAATTTGTCATTTAGATATGGGGACTGGTGAGCTAGAAACCATCGCCTCCGATCCAAAGTTTGATTTCTTTAAACCGAAGATGGATGGTTTGGGAAATTTATATTTTATTAAACGTCCTTATATGCGTGATGGCTATACCAATTCGCCAGTAACAACATTTAAAGATATTATTTTTGCGCCGTTTAAAATCATTCGTGCCATTGTGGGTTGGTTAGATTTTTTCACCCAGCGCTATACAGGTGAATCGTTAAAAACTACGTCTGGAAATAACCCCGCGAAATCACAACAAAAGTCTGAAGAGGAGTTATTTGTTGAGGGGAACTTGATTAAGTCACAACAGAACTTAGAACGAAATCAGAAATTAGGCGAAAAATATCCAGGAACCATTCCAAATTCTTGGGAATTAATCAAAATGACACCATCTGGTGAAATGACAACCTTAAAAAAGGGTGTGATGAGTTTTGCCTTGAACGGTGATTCAATTTTCTATTCCAATGGTAAGTATTTGATTGAAATGGATGCCAATCTGAATGAAAAATCACTGGTCGAAGCGAAGTTAATTTCAAAAATTGTTTGTTGATCATTGCTCGATAAAAAAGCCCAACTGATGATGAGTTGGGCTTTTTAATTTCAATCTAGGGCAGAGAATATCAGTTCTTAATGATGGTTAAAGACGTTTGTCCAAAATGTGGTTTGATATTTCCTACATCACCCAAAGAAAACGTACCTTTTTCCGATTCACGGCTGAGAAAAACAGACAGAGATTGGAAATCTGCACGACTGATTAATAAATCTTGTATAGAGACCGTCCATTTTTCACCAGAACGGAGTTGAGCAATTCGGTTTGAAATTTGGTTGGGTAGATCCATTTTATTTATCCCGATAAATACGAGCTTGTGCCTTTATTGGGGGTAACATAAAGACCGAGTTCTCGTTAAATTGTTCAGTGAAGTTTCCCTCATGCAAGATGATCAACACCTTGCGATATGACCATCTTGTGACATTTATATTTCATTATCGTGACAAGCTAAAAAAGTATTTAGAAATAAAACAGATAAGCTTTTCTATTTTTCTGCTGAAAAGTTTGAGTTTGCTAAAATATATTCAATTTCTTCTTTTGCTGCAGTTTGTAGTTTTGCACGAAAGGCTTCAACTGCTTGTTCAATCTGTGTTTCAGCTTCTAATTCAAGACGTAAGCGGACACTTTCAAGTTCAGAAATGATTTGTGTATCATCAACCCGGAATTGACCGTTGGCATAGTCGATCGCAGGTGTGTCAGGATTCTTGGTGTACTTTTCGCTGTATTGTAAAATTTCAGTGTCGATGTGTTGGCGTAAGCCTTGCAGCGTATTTTTTTGTTGTTCAAATTGTAGTAATTCATCTTTGATCAATGCTGAATTATAAGCTTGTTGTTGCGCACGTTTTTCAGCCAATGATTTTTCTAAAGCCAGCTGTTTACGAAGTCGTGCTTCTTCTATCAATTGTGCTTTTAAGTCTGCATAAGCTTGTTCAACTTTCAGTTGAGCCACTTGCATTTGACGCTGATCATTATCTAGCCAGTTAGGAATATCTGTTACAGGGCTTAAAAGATCACAGATGCGGTTGAGGTCATCTACAAAAGTTTGGCGTACAGCTTCAGGTGTATCTAACCAACGCTTTTTAAAATCTTGACCGACATTTAATGTCACCACGCATCTCCTTGAAATAAAAGCATACAGATTGAAAATAAATTAAAGTTTATAGGTTTGAGGTGCAATTCCCATCCGTCGATAGGCTTTAAATTTCTCTCGACCGAGTTGTTTTGCAGATTCATCATTTTCAATGATTTCTATAATGTGACTAAATTGTGTCGCAGGATCAAGTGCTTGATTGTTAAAATTAAACACAATCCATTCAGATGATTCAGGTAATTTTGAAGAAATACAAATCGGTGCGTCAGTTTGATCAATACCATGTGCTAAGAAACTGCTCGGATCAAAGCTCCATAAGCGTTCATCAAGTTGCTGTTGTGTAATGGTATCAGGGCAATGCAGCCAAATTTTAGCTGCATTTCGTAAAATTTTACGACATAAACGACAGGCACTTTCGACCTGTCGTTCAGGGCTTTTTTCAAACAAATAAAAGCTAATTTTAGCCATTCTTTTGATCACGGTTGGTTTTCGCACGATTGGCAATGAATTGCATCAACAATGGCACTGGACGACCTGTCGCGCCTTTGTTCGCACCAGAGTTCCAAGCCGTACCTGCGATGTCTAAATGCGCCCAACGGTAGTCACGTGTGAAGCGTTGCAAGAAACATGCTGCTGTTACAGCCCCTGCTTTTGGCCCACCAATATTGGCAATGTCTGCAAATGGAGAATCAAGCTGCTCTTGATAATCCTCATAGACAGGCATGCGCCATACACGGTCAAATGCCGTATGACCTGCTTCAGTGATTTCAGCAGCCAATTCATCATCTGGGGTAAATAAACCCGAAACAACTGAACCCAATGCAACCACACATGCACCTGTTAGTGTCGCAATATCAATCACTAGGGCAGGATTGAAGCGTTTGATATAGGTCAATGTATCGCAAAGGACTAAACGACCTTCAGCATCAGTATTTAAAATTTCAACCGTTTGCCCACTCATCGTAGTCACGATATCACCTGGGCGAGTTGCATGACCTGAAGGCATATTTTCTGCCGCGGCAATCGCACCGACCACATGAATTGGTAATTTCGCTTCACACAGCGCACGAATTGTACCCAGTACAGAAGCTGAACCGCACATGTCAAACTTCATTTCATCCATGCCTAGACCTGGTTTCAATGAAATACCACCAGTATCAAATGTCACACCCTTACCAACAAGGACAATCGGTGCTTGGTCAATATCAGCTTTATATTCAAGGGTAATGACACGACCTGGACGATCAGAACCTTTACTTACAGCCAAGAAAGCATTCATGCCTAAGTCGGCCAGTTGTTGCTCTTCAAGTACCGTTACTTTTAAAAGGTCTGGAAATTCTGCAGCCAAAGCACGCGCTTGTTCTGCTAAATATTCAGGGAAGCAAATATTGCCAGGGCAATTGCCTAAGTCGCGAGTATAGTTTTGACCATTTTGAACCGCTTCAATAAAGCTGAGTTGATCTGCTGTTAAGCTTGAAGAAGTTGCAATGAATTCAATGGTTTCTAAGTTAAATTCATTTTTCTTAGATTTAAACTCATCATAGCCATAGGCAGCTTGAGTGAGGCTTAATGCAAATAAGTAATGCAACTCTGTCGGAAGTGCAGAAATATCAATACTGATCTGTTTGAATTTTTTTTGTGATGCTTTGATAATCGTTTGTGCGATTTTTGCTAATTTCGCCACTTTCACTTCAGATGCTTTATCGATCCCGAGCAAAGTACATTGTGTAACTTGAGTGAGTTTAGCAATCAATGGTAAAGTTTCATTGAAACTCGCTTTGAATTGTGTAGCTTCAATTAATGTATCTAAATCACTGATTTTATATGTTTCTTGAGCTTGTTTGGTATTTTCAGAATCCACCAGAATATATAAGGACTGGCTAGATGTAGACGCTGAAAACGATGTATTGATCGTAAGTTTCATGTGTTGTCTTTGTGCCTTGTTTACATTTCAAATCATTAAACCATTGAACCACTTCAAATGGTAGAATTTCAATCTAGTTTTATAATTTTAACTTCGGGTAAACTAACAGCACTTCACGTTTAGCCCTTATTTGGAAGATTAATTTGATTATTCGACGTTACCTCGTCAAACAAGTTGTTTCGACTTCATTGGTCGTCGTTGCCTTATTGACACTCATTTTTATGGGTGGGCAGCTGATTAAGCAATTCGGTCGTGCGGCTATGGGGCGGATAGATCCAAGTATCCTATTTAGTATCATTGGCTTTCGTTTCCCTGAATTTCTTATTCTGATTCTTCCATTGGGTTTCTTTATTGGTTTGATGTTGGTTTTTGGTCGCCTGTATGTTGACCATGAAATGGCGGTTTTAAACGGCAGTGGGATTAGTCGAATCCAATTGGCGCGCTTACTTATCCCTCTTACTTTGGTGTATTTAATTGCACAAAGTGTTTTGATGGTGTGGATGGCACCCGCAGGGCTTCGCCAATATGAACAATTGATGTCGACGCAAGCGGTCAAAACAGGTTTTGATTCCGTACGACCCCGTGAGTTTATTTCAGCAGGGATGTATACCATCTATGCAGGTTCTTTGTCTGAAGATCGTAAAAATCTAAAAGATGTATTCGTTTATAAACGTGCTGAAAAAACTGGAAAACCTGACGAAATTATTCTTGCCAAAGAAGCGACTCGTATTGAAATTGCTAATGATGCAGCCAGTGTGGTCGACTTGGTTCAAGGGCGTCGTTATGAAATTTATCCGGGCTCTGCCAAATACTCCCAAGCAGAATTCCAAACGTGGCGTTTACGTATCGAAAGTGACAAAGAAGCCAAGTACGATAGTGGTGATGTCGAAGCACTTTCATTCAACAAGCTATTGGATGCTAAAGATGATCCTGTGATTCAAAGTGAGTTGGGGTGGCGAATATTTGTACCTTTTTCGATGGTTGTTGCACTCATGTTGGCAACAGCATTATGTGAAGTGACGCCACGACAAGGTCGTTATTTAAAGCTTTTCCCAGCCTTATTAATTTTTGCAAGCTTAATCGCAGTGTTAATGGCAGTCCGAACACGAATCACCAAAGATGAAATTGGGATGTGGGCATATCCAGCTGTATTGCTAATTTATGCGGTTTTTGCCGCCTTATTCGCGCGTAAGCAGAAATTAGCCCCTAAGATTAAAAAACAGATTCAGCGAGTGAGATCATAATGTTAGCACGTAGAATTGTCGCCAAGCATGTGACTAAAACCACGATGCTCGCTATGTTGGGTGCAACAGCGATTTTATCTGGCTTACAAATATTATTTACCTATCTCGGTGAGCTCAGTAGTTTAAAAGAAGGCTATAGCGCGTGGAATGCATTGCAATATGTTTTGTGGGGATCACCGAAGTATCTCTATGAAATTTTGCCTATTTCAGCGTTGATTGGTGCAATTCTCGGGCTTGGTTCGATGGCATCCAATAGTGAATTGATCGTCATGCGCGCATCAGGGATTAGCCTTTGGCGGATCGTGGGTTGGGTGATGCGCTCATCACTGGTCTTGGTTATTCTCTCTTTTGCGTTGAGCGAGTTTGTTGTCCCTTATACCAGTGAACAAGCGAAAAGCATCAAAAATCATCGCAGTGCGGCAAAATTAGGTGAAGTAAATGGTTACTGGACACGAGAAGGGCAACGCTTTATTTACATCAATTATGCCAATTCACAAGGCGCTTTAAAGCAAGTCCAAGTTTTAGATTTTGATGATCAATATCGTTTGAAATCAGTTCTAGATGCTGAAAAAGGGCAGTTTCTTAAAAATGGTCAATGGGACTTACACGACAGTGCTCAGATGAACATTTTAGAAAATGGTCAGTCTCAACTTGCCAACCAAAATCAACAAACTTTAGCGTTGGCACTACAACCTAAATATGTGCATATGGTGACGATTGACCCTGAAGACTTAGCACCAAGCCAGTTGCTAAGTTTTATGAAATATATGCATGAATATAGCCAAGTACCAAAAACCTATCTTTTAGCGTTTTGGAAAAATGTTGGTTCACCGTTTGCCTTACTGGGGCTAGTTTTGATTGCTTGCTCATTTATTTTTGGGCCATTGCGTCAACAGTCGATGGGCTTTCGCTTAGTGATTGCATTGTTTGTGGGCTTAGGTTTCTATTACGTCCAAGACTTTTTGGGCTATGCAAGTTTGGTCTATGCGCCTTCTCCTGCTTGGTTTGTATTCCTGCCGATCGTACTGATGTTTGGTGTGGGGAGTTATTTACTTTATCGTGCCCGATAGCCTGTAAATTAGAGAATTGAATCAAGTTTTAGTCGAAAAGCATTTAGATTAGAAATTCTGATGATGGGGATAAATTATTGCCATCGTCGAAACATAGAGTCTGCCGTAAAAAAACGGTAAGATATGATGATTAATTTGTAAACAGAAAAGAGTGTAAATCATGACGGATGCAACTGCTGGCAAAATCCCTCACGTTCTAGTGATTATGGACGGTGTGGGTCATCGTGAAGCGGTCGAGGATAATGCGTTTTTAGCAGCAAAAACGCCAAATCTAACCATGATGCAAGACAAGCATCCGCATAGTTTAATTTCTGGCTCTGGTGAAGATGTGGGTCTACCTGATGGGCAA
This sequence comes from Acinetobacter wuhouensis, assembly GCF_001696605.3. NCBI lineage: Bacteria > Pseudomonadati > Pseudomonadota > Gammaproteobacteria > Moraxellales > Moraxellaceae > Acinetobacter > Acinetobacter wuhouensis. Next base: position 277,220 of record NZ_CP031716.1, read on the forward strand.
ATGGGGAACTCTGAAGTGGGTCACATGAACCTCGGTGCAGGTCGTGTGTTGTATCAAGACTTTACCCGCATCACCAAAGATATCCGTGATGGTGCTTTTTTTGAACATGAAGTTTTGGTTGATGCTGTAGAAAAAGCCAAAGCTGCCAATGGTGCAGTGCATATCATGGGTTTATTGTCACAAGGTGGCGTACATTCTCATGAAGATCATATTGTTGCGATGTGTGAATTGGCACTCAAACGTGGTGCAAAAGTGTATTTACATGCTTTCCTTGATGGTCGTGATACGCCACCACGTAGCGCAAAACCTTCTTTAGAAAAGCTGGATGCTTTATTTGCTCAATATCCAAATCAAGGTCGTATTGCGACCATGATTGGTCGTTACTTTGCGATGGATCGTGACAACCGTTGGGATCGTGTTGAGCAAGCGTATCGTTTGATGACTGAAGGTGAAGCTGTACGTGTGGTGAATTCTGCGGTTGAAGGCTTGGAACAAGCCTATGAAGCCAATGAAAATGATGAGTTTGTCAAAGCAACGCGTGTTGGTGAAATTGCCAAAGTTGCTGATGGCGACAGCATTGTGTTTATGAATTTCCGTGCTGACCGTGCCCGTGAAATTACCAAAGCATTTGTGGAAAAAGATTTTGCCAATTTTGAACGTAAAGTTGTGCCAAATCTGTCTAAATTTGTGATGTTAACGCGTTATCAAGCAACGATTGATGCACCTGTAGCGTATATGCCTGAAGAGCTTAAAAACTCAATTGGTGAATATTTATCTTCGCTTGGTAAAACTCAATTACGTATTGCTGAAACTGAAAAATATGCCCATGTGACCTTCTTCTTCAGTGGTGGTCGTGAAGATGAATATCCTGGTGAAAAACGTATTTTGATTTCATCACCAAAAGTCGCAACTTATGATTTACAACCTGAAATGAGTGCGCCTGAAGTGACTGATCAATTGGTTGCTGCGGTGAATTCAGGTGAATATGATTTACTTGTGGTGAACTATGCCAATGGTGATATGGTTGGGCATACGGGCGTATTTGATGCGGCGGTGAAAGCAGTTGAAGCCGTTGACCTGAGCCTTGGGCGTTTGTATGAAGCAGTGATGGCAAAACATGGTCATATGTTGATTACAGCGGATCATGGTAATGTAGAACAAATGCAAGACTATGTCAGTGGTCAAGTCCATACTCAACATACTACTGAACTTGTGCCATTTATTTATGTAGGTCCAACATCAGCAACGATTGCAGAAGGTGGTGTATTGGCAGATGTGGCGCCAACATTGCTCCATCTTATGAATATCCCTGCACCGAAAGAAATGCAAGGTCGCAATTTGATTACATTGAAATCGTAGTAATTATTTAAAATTAGGTGAGTGAATGGCTCGAGCTTGGACATATATTGCTGTATTAGCAGGATTATTGACCTGTGGAAGTCATTCTCTTTGGGCGGCAGAAAATGCTGCCCCACTTGACTTTGATGATGTAGAACAGAGCATTGCCGAAGTTCCAATCGAATCGATTGAACAGTTTGTGCAGATTTATGGCATTGTCAAAGACAACTATGTACAAGAAAAACCTGATGATGTTTTATTCCTACAAGCAATCAAAGGATTAGTTGGTGGTTTAGATCGTTATTCACGTTATTTGTCGCCTGAAGAATATAAACAGTTGATGCAATATACGGAAAGTGATCTTGCAACAGCCGATTTTGAACTCAGTTTTGACAGCCATTTCCATCAATGGAAAATCAAGAATTTGAGAGACAATTCAGATTCAAGCAAGTTGGGTTTGAAGAATGGTTTTACAGTATTTAAAATTGAAAACCAAGAATTAAAGAATTTAAATGCTACACAAGTACAAGATTTATTACACGGTTCAATTGGCTCTACATTTCAATTGCAACTCAACGAGAAAAGCCCAGCGATCTCTATTGTGCGAAATCGAAAACTTGAAGTTGCAGATATTGAACCAATCATGTTGCACAACCAAGTTTTGGTATTAAAAGTAAAAGTATTTCAACAAGATACTGCCAATGAAATTAAGCGTTTAATCGAAGAATATGGCACGCAACGAGTGAAAGCAGTACTTTTGGATTTGCGAAACAATCCTGGTGGTTTGCTTTCAGCCGCTGTTGAAACAGCAGATTTATTTTTAAGCCAAGGGACGATTGTTTCAACAAAAAGTCGTTCCGAAGGAAATCAACAATTCCAAGCTTTACCGGGGGATGAATTTATCCATACTAAACTCGGTGTTTTGATCAATGGTCGTTCTGCTTCTGCGGCAGAAGTGTTTACTGCTGCCATGAAAGAGCATCAACGTGCATGGGTGGTTGGTGAAAAAAGTTATGGCAAAGGCGTAGTACAAAAACTTTTTCCATTGCCAAATGGTGCTGCACTTCAAATGACCGTCTCACATTATTATACGCCGAACGGCAATATGATTGATGGGCAGGGTATTCGCCCTAATTTGGAATATGCATGGACATTGGATCAAAAAGAAGATACGTATTTAAACAATGTTGCGGAGTTACTTCTAAAACATCGTTGATCATTTCGAATTTAAAAAGCTGAGAATGTTCTCAGCTTTTTTCACTTCAAAACTTGAGATTATTCATCATCGTCATCTGTATCTAATCCAAACTTTTTCAGACGATAGCGTAAAGAACGAAAGGTCATACCGAGTTTTTTAGCAGCTAAAGTTCGGTTCCAATGGGTTTGATTCAAAGCGGAGAGCAAGACTTCTTTTTCTACCTTTTCCAAATATTGTTCTAAACCTTCTTCAGGAATTGGTTGATTTTTATCAGCCAGTTCAACAGGAGCAGTTTTTGTAACGATGGGTTCAAATGATTCAGGTTTTATCTGTCCGCGTGGTGGGGCTGCTTGTAAATGTTGAGTATCGATATATTCTTCATCACTCATAGTGATAGCTTTTTCAATAATGTTGCGTAATTCACGAACATTGCCTGAATAGTATTGCACCAAAAGAAAAGATTTCGCTTCTTCAGTTAAGTGTTTTGTTGAGATCTTCCATTCAGTACAAATTTGCTGAATAAAATAACTCGCTAGAATGAGAATGTCGCGGTCACGGTCACGCAATGGTGGGAGTAAGATGTCCATGACATGAATTCTGAAAAATAAATCATGACGGAATTTACCTTGTTCAACCAAAGCCTCAATGTCTTGATGACTGGCACTGATAATACGGAAATCTACTTCAATTTCTGAATCACTGCCCAATGGACGAATTTTTTTCTCTTGAACTGCACGGAGTAATTTAGCTTGCATGGCTAAAGAAAGTTCAGCAATTTCATCTAAGAATAAAGTTCCACCATTGGCCGCTTGAATCAGCCCTTGTTTGTCCGAGATTGCGCCAGAAAAGCATCCTTTTTTATGACCAAACAGCTCACTTTCCATCAACTCTTCAGAAATTGCACCGCAATTGATGGCGATGAATGGACTATCGCTACGATTGCTGAGTTGATGAATTAGATTCGCAACGACTTCTTTACCTGTTCCAGATTCACCTGTGATAAAAACAGGCGCTTGTGAACGTGCTACTTTTTTTATGGTTTCTCTAAGCTTACGAATGACTTGTGAATCGCCGATCAGCATTGATTCTTCAAGCGGAATATCTGTAAAAACTTCTGGTAACTGTGGGACGTGTAATGCTTTTTGTAATAGCTGTTGTAAGTGGGTTTGGTTAATCGGTTTACTGACAAAATCAAAAGCACCTGCTTTTAACGATGCAATGGCAATTTCCATATTGCCATAAGCTGTAAGTACTGCAATAGGGGTGTTAGGATAATGTTGTGAAACATGTTTAACCAGTTCTAAACCACTTCCATCAGGGAGGTTTAAATCTGTAATACAGGCATCGTATTTATATTCACTAAAGAAGTATTTGGCTTGTTGTAAATGATGTGCCATATGGGTTTTGATCCCCATACGTGACAGGCTCATTTGCATGAGCATACATAAATCTTGTTCATCATCGACCAATAAAACTAGTGGTTGTCGTACAGTCATAACCCCAATATTTCCCCAAAAAACAATTTAATCTATGAGCGGGCATTCAATCCGGAAACATGCCCCTTGTTGTTTTTGCTCTATATACATTAATTTCGCTTGATTTGCTTCGCAGATCGTTTGCGATAGGTATAATCCTAAACCAGTTCCAGTAATTTCGGTACTATAAAATGGTGTAAATAATTTAGAAATATTTTGTTCTGTGACGCCATTCCCATAATCAATCACATCGATACAGACGTGAGATTGAGTATGGTATGCCTGTATTAAAATGAATTCAGCATGCTCATCATTATGACGTAACGCATTTCGAATCAAATTAATCAAAACTTGCCGTAGTTGCAGATCGTCAAAGTAAACACGAGTTTCAGCTTCGATTTCGACTTTAATTTTCTCTTGAGCATCATTTAAGTCACTTGCTAATAAGTCATGGATAAATTCAGATAGATTTATTCTTCTGGCATCGACCTTTTTATTTTTTGCCATATCTAATGTGTCTTTAATGATGGCATTGATACGCACCGCTTGTTTGCTAATCATCTGATGAAGCAGTGTTTGTTGCTCAGGGTCACTACCTAAATAGAGCTCATTGGCTTGGACGATTGCCGCCAAGGGATTACGAATTTCATGTGCAATACTGGCAGAAAGTTGCCCGAGTGAGGCAAGTTTGAGTTGTTGTACTTTTTGATTGATGCGTTGAGCATCTTCGAGGACTAAAAGCGTGAGGGCTTGATGAGGAACAACCAGTTTTTGAATACGAATATCGACTGTATAGGTAGATTGATGTGATTCAAACTGGAAACGTTCTTCATCACGAATCATTGCGTCTTTTAAGATTTCATATAAATCAGATTGAAACTCCGATAAATAATATTGTTCGTAGGCATAAAGTGGTGAAATACCCAAAAGTTGACAAGCTGCTGGATTGCTCACGACGATTTTGAATTTATCATCGATCACAACATAGCCTACTTCGATCTGTTCTAAAATATAGCGGTTAATGTTTTGTAATTTAAATAACTCTAAGGATTGGTAAGTATTAAGCGACTCTAAAACCTGAAAGCGTTTAATGGCGATTTGCCCGATGCCATAAACAATAAAAAATAGAAATGCCAATAAAGCACTATTACTAATATTATTTAAATTAGAAAAATCAAAAAAACTACCGAGAAACTGCTGATAAATAATCGCAATCACGGAGATGAGCGTAATAAATAAGGCTTGATTTTTACTGAGCAAAAAATTTGCAGAGAAGATGGTAATCACAAATAAAATACTAATCGAAAGATTAGGACCGCTTAATGCAAAAACCAGAAGACTCAGAAAAGGAACATCGATGATAAAAAAGCCGATGAATTGCTTACTGATTCCATGTGGAAAGAATCTGAGAAGCATCATTTGTAAGGCTGAAATAACAGTAAATGCTGCAATCGAATAAAAATATAGACTTGGATAAAGGTAATGAGTTTGCTGATTTTCCAGTGAAATTAAAAAAATAACAATCAGGCAGAATGCGATGACCACACGGTAGACTGAATACAGTGAGCCTAGTCGGTAAATGGTTTGATAAATCGGGACAGATACCTTAGGCGCCATAGGTGTACTCAGTTACGTATTTTGTATTTCTTGTCATTTATGGTTTGATCAAACCATAACGAATTGCGAGGTGGGTTAATTTAACGTCGCTATCAATCCCGAGTTTTTCAAAGATACGATAACGATAAGTATTGACTGTTTTGACACTCACGAAAAGTTTGTCTGAAATTTCTTGTGCGCTGACACAATTCACAACCATCATGGCAACTTGCATTTCACGTTCAGACAGTGCATCAAAAGGTGAGGTCTGTGTATCTGAAAGATATGAACTGGCAAGTTGTTCAGCAATATCCGCACTGAAGTATTTACCACCTTGCATGACTTTTTTAATTGCTCGAACCATTTCCGTAATGGGTGCACCTTTGGTGATATAGCCACGTGCACCTGCCTTTAAGAGCAAGGAAGGGTAAGGTTCTTCAGCCAAGCCACTGACTGCTAGAACTTTGGTATCTGGTGCAGTTTGTAATAAACGGCGGGTTGTTTCAACACCACCGATTCCAGGCATATTTACATCTAATAAAACGACGTTAGGATGTTGTTGTCTAACGATGGTGATGGCTTCTTCGCCTGATTCTGCTTGCCCAATGACTTGAATATCAATTTGATCTTCTAACATTCTGCAGATGCCTGTTCTTACTAATTCATGGTCATCTACCACTAAAACAGTAATCACTTACACCTCCTTTTCATTCTAAATATCAATATTTTTGTTACATAAAGCAAAAAATACTTGCAAAGACATAACAAAATTGGCAATGCTATTCCTAATATCCATTCAATATTTATGCACAATACATTGTGATTGAAATATTTGTTTTAATATAGTCACGATTGAGTGTAAATGTAAGTCATATTTGAGGTAATTAGCAAGTTTGTGAATACCTCCCAAAGGATGAGTAAGTTATCGTGAAAAAATCAAAAAAAACGTTAATGCATGTGCTGAGTTTGTCAGTGCTACTCAGTATGAGTTCAACTGGTTTTGCTGAAATCATTATGAATTCAACGGGAGGAAGCGGACAAGCGAGTGTGAGTTGGTCGTCTTCAGATGCTAGTCAGTTACTGAATGGGGATTCTGTTGATGATGATGGTGAAGATATTTCACCTAAAGGTTCAACAACTTATACCACAACTTTGCGCACTTCAAATACAGCACCTGTAACTTTGAATAATAGATCTGCACAGATTTATGATACCAATAACTATAGCAGTCAGCCATCTGTCAATGCTCGTGCTGCTTTGGTGATGGATGCAAATACAGGTGAAGTGCTATACAGTAAAAATACCAATATGGCATTACCTATTGCTTCGATTACCAAGCTTATGACAGCGGTGATTACGGCAGATGCTCGTTTGAATATGTCTGAAGACATCACATTGCAACAAATTGATTTTGCTGGTGCTGGGGGGAAGAACTCAAGTTCTACGCTAAAAGCAGGTGACACGATGAATCGTGCAGAAATGCTTTTGGTGGCTTTGATGAAATCTGAGAATCCTGCGGCGGCGGCTTTAGCACGTACTTATCCAGGTGGTCGACAGGCTTTTATTGCTGCAATGAATAGTAAAGCGCGTCAATTGGGGATGAACTCAACACACTATGTCGAGTCTACTGGTTTAGACCCTCGTAATATCTCTTCTGCGCGCGATCTTGGGATTTTAGTCAGTGCATCATCCCAATATGGCTTAATTCGTCAATTCTCGACTACAGCGCATTATGACTTCAATTTGGGCTATCGTGTATTGAAATCAAACAATACCAATGCACTGGTGCGTAATGGTGGTTGGAATATTAATATTTCAAAAACAGGTTATATTAACGAAGCAGGGCGCTGTGTTGTGATGCATACGACAGTGAATAGTCGTCCAGCTGTTGTGGTGTTATTGGGTGCAAGTACGTCTCAAGCACGTACTAACGATGCTACAAATCTTTTAAACTGGGTGAGTCATTTACCAAAACGTATTTAAGCTATTTTTTAAGTATGATTTTATTTTAAAGTTAACTTTTTAGTGAATCGCCTCTTAAGTTTAAGGGGCGTTTTTTTATGTATTAAGTTTTGTATTGATAAGTTTTATATTTAAATTCGAGCGATAAAAAAACCTGCAATTGGTAATGCAAGCCTGTTAAGAATTCTTTAAATCCTCCCCAACCCTCCTTTTTCAAAGGAGGGAGCTTTCCATTACTAAAATTGTTTTAGTTCCGGTAAGTTCCCCTCTTTTTTAAAGAGGGGTTAGGGGAGATTTTTAAATATTTTATTTAACGGATCAACATTACTGCACTTGGCAGGTTTTTTAATGATTTAAATCTTACATATTTGAAAGAATAGAATCACGAACTTGATTCAATTCAGCGTCAATCGACAACATAACAGCATCTGCACATTGTTTGATTGCTGTATCAGGGTCTTTCAAGCCGTTACCTGTTACGGTACATACGATCACAGAACCTTCAGCAATTTTACCTGCTTTAATATCACGGATCGCACCACCGATAGATGCAGCAGAAGCAGGTTCAACAAACACGCCTTCATACATTGAAAGCATACGCTGTGCTTCTAAGATTTCAGCATCAGTCAATTCATCAAACCAACCGTTTGAGTCACGAACAACCGCTTTGGCATGGTTAAAGCTTTGTGGATTACCGATACGGATTGCAGTTGCAACTGTTTCAGGGTTTTCAACTGGACCACCACGTAAGAATGGTGCAGCACCAGAAGCTTGGTAACCGACCATTGTTGGGCGACCCGCTGGTTTTTGACCCGTGAAAGCATCCGCTTCTGCATCATAAACCACTTGGTCTTTTTCAAAGCTGAAATTTTCAGTTAAAGCTTCGGTATAACCCATCCAGTGAGCAGTGATGTTGCCCGCATTACCGACTGGTAAGCAGTGGTAATCAGGCGCACGACCTAAAGCATCTACGATTTCGTAAGCAATGGTTTTTTGACCTTGCAAACGGTAAGGGTTGATTGAGTTTACAATCGTTACAGGTGCCTGATCAGCCACTTCTTTAACCAGACGCATGCCGTCATCGAAGTTACCGTGAATTTGTAAAGTCACAGCGCCGTACATCATTGACTGCGCCATTTTACCCATTGCAATTTTGCCTTCTGGGATTAAAACAAACGCTTTGATGCCCGCACGTGCAGCATAAGCCGCCGCAGCAGCAGAAGTATTCCCTGTAGATGCACAGATAATCGCTTTTGAGCCTTCTTCAACTGCTTTTGTTACAGCCATGGTCATACCACGGTCTTTAAATGAACCAGTCGGGTTTAAACCTTCGTACTTCACATAAATTTCAACGTTTTTACCAATAAGACGTGGAATATTGTCTAATTTAATGAGCGGGGTATTCCCTTCATTTAAAGAAATAGCACGTGTAGTTTTAGATACTGGTAAGCGGTCACGATAGCGATCAACAAGTCCTGTATAGCGATTGGCAGTAGACATGATGGTGTTCCAAATTTATGAGTGGAGCTGGTGAGGAGTTCATCACTCCCCAACCCGATTAGTTATCAAGCAATTCTAAACGAATTCGTACGATTTCGCCATGAATAGTCGGTAAAGCTTGAATTTGAGAAAGTACGTTATTCATCACTGATTCTTGGATTGGATCAGTCAAAATCACGATAGGAATCAAATCTTTTAGACGTGGCTGTTGCATGATGGCATCAATACCGATACCCGCACGGCTTAAAATTGTTGTTACATCTGCAAGTACGCCAGTCTGGTCTTCAGCATTGATACGGATATAGTAGCCAGTGGTCATTTCTTCGCTAGGCAAAATTGGCAAATCTGACAGTGCTTCAAACGCCAATTGTGGAATCGTACCAGCACCATCTTCGGTATAAATGATGTCACGAACAATATCTACCACATCAGCAACGACAGCAGAAGCAGTAGGACCTGCGCCGGCACCTGCGCCATAGTACAATGTTGGACCAACAGCATTGGCTTGTACCAGAACTGCATTTTTTACGCCGTTTACATTGGCAATGAGTTCTTCAGCAGGAATTAAAGTTGGATGTACACGTAATTCGATGCCTTTCGCAGAACGACGCGCGATACCCAAGTGTTTGATGTTATAGCCAAGTTCTTCAGCATATTTGACATCTTGAGCAGTCACTTTGGTAATACCTTCGGTATACACTTTGTCAAATTGCAGTGGAATACCAAATGCACATGAAGCAAGAATCGTGAGCTTATGTGCAGCATCGATCCCTTCAACATCAAAGGTTGGATCAGCTTCGGCATAGCCAAGTTCTTGTGCTTCTTTGAGGACATCGTCAAAAGCACGACCTTTTTCACTCATTTCTGTGAGGATAAAGTTACCTGTACCGTTGATGATTCCAGCAAGCCATTCGATTTTATTGGCAGCCAAACCTTCACGGATGACTTTGATAATTGGAATACCGCCCGCAACCGCAGCTTCATAAGCGATCTGTACATGATGATCATCAGCAGCTTTGAACAGTTCATTACCATGTTCAGCAAGTAGTGCTTTGTTGGCAGTCACGACTTGTTTGCCATGTTTAATGGCTTCCATAATCACTTCATAAGCTGGGTGAATCCCACCCATGACTTCTACAACGACATCAACATCAGGCTGACGAACAATATCAAGAAGATCGGCGCTTTGTTTCACGCTGTCTGGTAAATTTAAATCAGGACGTGGACGACGAGTACCCACATGGGTAATTTGAATTTCACGACCGGTGCGACGTCTAATTTCAGCAGCGTTTTCTTGTAGTAGTTTAAGGGCACCACCGCCTACGGTTCCAAGACCGAGTATTGCCAGACGAACTGGTTTCACGTCACACTCCAATTATGCATATAAATTTTAATAAGCTTAGATCATAGCTAAAAAATGCGCCAGACTCTAGAGCCTGACGCATCTTTATGTTCAGCAGAAAACAATAATTATTTATATATAAATTATTGTAAATTTACTGATAAAAATTATTTATTTAAACGGCTTTCAATTTCATCTGCAGTCATATATGCACCGATATGTTCACCCTCTACATTGTAAATTGCAGGTGTACCATTCACGCCCATTTTCAAGCCAAGTTCATACTGGGCACGCACAGGATTTTGACATGTTGCAGGTGGAAGTTGCGCGCCTGTAATCGCCTGATCAAATGCGGTTTGACGATTTGGGCTACACCAAACACTTTCCATCGCAGGCATAAATTGTTCACCACGCGGCCATGCGATATAACGAACTTCGATGCCTTTGGCATTAATCTCAGGAATATGTTCATGTAATTTATGACAATATGGACAACTTGCATCAGTAAAGACGTAGATCACGTGTTTGGTTTTGCCTTTAGCGGGGTAGACCAATAAATCTTCAGTTTTTAATTGTGATAAATGCTTTTTATTTTCGGCAGCTTGTAGTGAATCACCAATACTACTGAGTTCTTTACCACCTAAACGGATGACATCGCCTTGGATTAAGAATTTTCCATCAGCCGTTGCATAAACTGACGACATACCTTCCATGCTGATCCAATACAGATTTGGCATCTCAGTAGGCTTTGCATCTAAAATCTTGGCTTTAACACCCGCTTTCTGAAAATTGGCTTGTAAGGTTTGAATGAGTTTTTGCTTGGTATCACGATCAGTTAAATTTGAAGCTTCACCAGTGGCAGGCGCAGTTGCAGTCAAGGTGTCATCTTTTTTAGAGTCTTGGTTTTTTGAGCAAGCACTCACGGAGATAGAGCCTGCAATGAGGCAAGCGAGCATCAATTTTGAACGATTTAATAGCATAAAATAACTCTTTGTGTTTTTTTACGTGGTTTTAACAAACCCGTTTTGAGGAAAATAGCATAGCAAAATTTTTATTGTTGTACGTTAAAACTTGATTAAGGGATGTAAATTGACGATATACAACCCTATTTTCATATTTTATAAAAAACTAAGCTCTTGGATGATATTTTTCATGTAGTTGTTGCATACGAACTTGAGCGACATGGGTGTAAATCTGTGTTGTTGATAGATCACTATGTCCCAATAACATCTGCACCACACGTAAATCTGCACCGTGATTGAGTAAATGAGTGGCAAAGGCGTGGCGCATGGTATGTGGTGAAAGTTCTGCTTGAATCCCTGCCTGTAGCGCATAGCGCTTAATCGCATACCAAAAATTTTGCCGACTCATGATGCCACCATGCTGAGTAAGGAAAAGATAATCAGTCGCTGATTTATAGAGCTGTGGACGAGATTCTACTAAATATTTTTCAACCCATTCACACGCAACCTCACCTAAAGGAACCAGTCGCTCTTTATTGCCTTTCCCTGTGATTCTTAAATAACCTTGTTTGAGGTTAATCAGATCCAGTCTGAGATTTAACAATTCAGAAACACGTAAGCCACATGCATAAAGTACTTCAAACATAGCTCGGTCACGTAAACCGAGCGCGGTGCTGACATCGGGCGCTTGGATCAGTGCTTCTACATCTTGTTCAGATAAATCTTTAGGCAATGCACGTCCAAGTTTTGGCGTTTTATGGGCTGCAACAGGATTGTCCAAACGGATTTTTTGTTCACGTAAAAATTTAAAAAAAGCTCTAAGTGCAGACAATGAACGAGCAATCGAACGCGGGCTTTTACCTTGTTTAGTCAATTCAATCAAAACGTCTGAAATATCGTCATGCGTCCAATCGGGCAGGTAGGCTGTTACACATTCACTACATTGAATTAAGTCGGATAAATAGGCATTTCTTGTATGCGGACTGACCGTTTGCGCAATTAAGTAGTCACGAAATCCCTGTAAAAAGCTTAAATTTTCAGGAATGGTTACCGCAGTGGGGATACGTGGTTTCTTATTGAGCATAGCTTTGGTCAAGAGAATTAGAGATTTATTGTGGAAATGTAGACTAAAAAAAAAGATAAGTCGAACGCTGTTTGGAAATGAGAATTGGAATCAAACCTTATTTGGTAATTATTCTCATTTGTATGTATAATAAACTGAATATCGTATTAATTTCAGGGTTAATCGCAGTGCGTTTGTCAGACTTAAAAGTAAAGCAAACTGCCATTATCAGCAAGGTCAATCGTACCGTTTCTGATAATGTCAATCAGCCAGATTTAGTGGCGAGTCGTTTGGAAACACTAGGTTTTGTGCCTGGCACGCAAGTACAAGTGATCACGAAAGGTATTTTCGGTGGAGATCCTATTTTAATTCAAATCGGTTTTACTCGTTTTGCTTTACGTAAGGTTGAAGCAGCACGTATTGAAATTCAAGAAGTTGTGCAAGGAGCGACTGTATGAGCGAAACATTAAGAGTCGCTTTGGTCGGGAATCCGAACTGCGGTAAAACTTCACTTTTCAACCATTTAACAGGAACACGTCAAAAAGTTGCTAACTATGCAGGTGTGACGGTTGAACGAAAAGTGGGTGCATTTACTTTACCTTCTTCGCGTGCTGTACGTGTACTCGATTTGCCAGGAACGTATAGTTTAAATGCGACCAGTCCTGATGAAGAAATTACCCGTGATGTGATTTTAGGTAAAATTGCAGATGAGCAAGAACAAGATGCTTTTCTGTGTGTGGTTGATGCAACCAACTTAAAACTGCACTTGGGTTTAGTTCTTGAAGTGATTGAACAGGGCAAGCCGATTCTACTTGTACTCAACATGATGGATGAAGCACGTCGTCGTGGCATGCAAATCAATACTGAAAAACTGTCACAACGTTTAGGCATCCCAGTGGTTGAAACAGTTGCCGTGCGTAATGCGGGTATTGAAAACCTCATGGCAGCTTTAGATCAAGAGAAATTCCGTACACCTGATGTGGCGCTGAGTGATGTGATTTTGACGGGTTCAAATCATGACAAAGTCGACCAAATCTTAAGAGATGTAGTGATTTTTGTTGATCATGAAGATAAGCGTACGGATTTTCTTGATAAAATTTTCTTGCATCCTGTATTAGGCTTAGCAAGTTTAGCATTGATGATGTTTGTGGTATTCCAAGCGGTGTTTGCTTGGGCAGAACCGATCATGACTTTGATTGAAGATGGATTTGCTTGGTTAGGTGAGTTTGTCGGTCAATTCATTTCTGCACCTTTGCTGAATAGTCTTGTTGTTGACGGTGTGATTGCAGGGGCGGGTGGTGTTGTGGTGTTCTTGCCACAGATTTTGATCTTATTCTTCTTTATTCTTGTTTTAGAAGAATCAGGTTATTTACCTCGTGCAGCATTTCTCTTAGATAAGCTGATGTTTAAAGCAGGCTTAAGTGGTCGTTCATTTATTCCTTTGCTTTCAAGTTTTGCTTGCGCCGTACCGGGGATTATGGCGACACGTAGTATTAGTGATCCACGAGATCGTTTAACCACGATTTTTGTTGCGCCATTAATGACCTGTTCGGCTCGTTTGCCTGTATATGCCTTGTTAATTGCTGCCTTTATTCCGTCACAAACGGTTTGGGGTTTTCTAAATTTACAGGGTTTGGTGCTTTTCGCGCTCTATATGTCTGGGATCGTGAGTGCCTTGATCGTGGCAACCGTGTTGAAGTTCTTCCAAAAGGATAAGTCTGAACATGCGTTGTTAATGGAGCTTCCAAGCTATCGTATTCCTGATGTGAAAAGCGTGTGGATTGGTTTGCTTGACCGTGCCAAGATCTTCTTAAAGCGTGTGGGTGGCATCATCTTCGCTTTATCTATTTTGCTCTGGTTCTTGTGTACTTTCCCACAACCACCTGAAGGTGGAACTTTACCTGCAATCGACTATTCATTTGCAGGGATGTTAGGGCATTTGATGCAACCGATTTTTGCACCGATTGGTTTTAATTGGCAGATTTGTATTGCATTGATTCCTGCGATGGCAGCACGTGAAGTCTTAGTGGCATCTTTAGGTGTGGTCTATGCGTTGTCTGCAACAGACGAAGATGCGGTGACCCAAGGTTTATCGCAATTGATTAGTCAAGGTGACTTGAGTTGGTCGTTGGCGACAGGCTTGTCACTATTGGTTTGGTTTATCTATGCACCACATTGTTTGGCGACTCTGGCAACTGTCAAGCGTGAAACAGGTTCATGGAAAACAGTGGCAGGTATGACAGCTTATCTATTTGGCTTGGCTTATTTGATGGCGTTCTTTACTTATCAAATTGCATCACATTACTTTGGCGCTTAGATTTTATCGTATCGCGTTCAAAGTCTTGGACAATCAGCGAGGAGTTTGAAATGGTTGAATTATTGATTATTACAGCATTGGTGATTTGGAGTGCAATCTTCGTATTTAAGAAAGTATTTCCCAAGTCAGCGTATTCGGTGTTTTCTAAGCTTGCTCAATTTTGCCGATCAAAAGGTTGGAATGGGTTAGCAAAATGGATTCAACCTGCCATGGTTGCAGGCTGTGGCGGTGGTTGCGGTTGTTCAACCAGTGACGCACCTACACAAAAGAAAGTTGAAGTCCAAGCGGTAAAGTGGAAATAACAAGGTCATTTATAAATTTCAAATGAAAAGCCATTCTGACGATAGAGTGGCTTTTTTATTCTTAATAACTGATGTGATAGATGTCTTTTTAAAACTATTTTAAAGCTTATTTGACGGAGTCTTACATCAAGTATTTGGATTTAGGGTTTAGCCTGCGGCTCGCCTTACTTTTTTTCGGAAAAATGAGAAGCGAAGCTTCGCAAGAAAACCACCTTGCGGAGCGTTGCTCCTCACCGCAAAACTCGTCAACATCCGTCAAATTTTTCAATACATCACAGAAACATTAACTTGTATATTTAGTCCTGCCTCAAACAGTTGCGGATGACGTTTTCGCGTATCCATATTCTTCAAGGTTTAGAGTAGGGTTTTTATCTCACTACGTACATCATTCAATAAATACTTAGACAATCAACTATGCGTTTCTTCCTCAGCATCATCTTCAAAAGTTTTGGCAATTTTTTCAATATTTAAGCTCTTCGCCATTGCATCAAAAATCTCTTTATACGTTCCTTCTTGATGATAAAGCTGATGATGTTCACCGTGTTCTACAATATGCCCATCTTTCATTACATAGGTATAATCCGCATCAATAATTTGCGACAAACTATGTGAAATCATAATCACAGTACGTCCTTGTTTGATCTCATCCAAACTCTGTTTGATTTGTTCCGTCGCAATCGCGTCTAAACTTGCAGTCGGCTCATCTAAAAAGATAATCGGAGGATTCTTCAAGAACATACGTGCGAGCGCAATGCGTTGTTGTTGCCCGCCCGATAATAAAAGTGCATCGGCTTCATAAGCATGTGGAAGCTTTAAAATTTGCTCATGAATAGATGCTTTTTTTGCAGCTTGAATCACTTCATCATTACTGGCATCAGTTTTACCATAACGAATATTTTCTAAAATAGAACCTTGGAAAATATGATTTTTCTGTAGCACTAAGCCAATATTTTCACGTAAATAATGCGTATCAATTTGTTCGAGATCAATGCCATCAAGCTTGATGCACCCCGAGTTTGGTGTATAGAACTTATCGAGTAAACTGATCAGCGTTGATTTTCCTGCACCAGACAGCCCAACCAATGCTGTGATTTTATTCGGTTGAATAGTCATATTGATGCCATGTAGAGCTTGATGACCATTTGGATAGGTAAAATTAACATTTTCCAGTTCAAATTTGCCATGTAAGGCAGGCTTGTTTGAACCACTTTTTTCTATTTCATTATCGGCTTCTAAAATATTAAAGAAGCTCTCTGAATAGATCATTGCTGAGTTAATTTCATCATAAATTCGATGCAAAGAACGAATCGGGGCAGACACGTTATTAAATAACAACACATGATACATGATCATCCCGATGCTCATTTTACCTGCAAGGACAAAATAAGCGGTGAGAATGATGATCAGGACAACACCCACTTGTTCAATAAAGGTTTTTAAACCATCAAAGATGTAACTGGTTTTACGTGTCTGCATCTGATTTTCAGTCAGAGATTTTTGTAAATTCAATTGTTTGGTTGATTCTACCGCTTCTTTATTAAATGATTTAATCACCGTAATCGAGTTGATAATACTCAAAATTCCTTGATTCTTTTTTTCAAAATTATCACGCAGAGCACGACGTTTACCTGAGAGTTTTTGTGATTGTTTATAGGTCAGCCAGAAGTAAATTGGAACAATAATTGTGGCGACCAAGCCGACCCAAAAATTGGCATAGTACATTAACCCAAGCGCAATAATTGCACTGGTAAATAACGGTAAAATATCAATAAAAAAGATTTGCACCAATCGTGTCAAAGAGCTCACACCACGATCAATACGGGTTTGTAATTTACCTGCTTGGTTGTTTTGTTGATCAAAAAAAGCTAAACGATAAGTAATAAATTTTTCAATAATGCCTTGTGATAAATCTTGTGAAATTAAAATTCTGAGTCGTTCACCAAAGGATTTTTGTCCAAACTGTACAATGGCATTGATGATTTCTTTACCCAATAATACGGCTGTAATGGTGATGAGAATATGCCAACCTTGCGTTAAACCTTGTCCTGTTTGGAGCAATTCATTGATACTGTCTACGGCATATTTCAGTGTCAGCGCATTGACCTGTGCGGTGAGTGAACCGATTAAAGTCAGTACGAGTGTGATGATGACGAGCCATCGGTATGGTCGTACAAATGGACGTAATTTTTGGAAGAGTTGCCATAAATTCATAGACAGTTGTTTTTATTGGGAAGCTTAATTGCAGTCTACGGCTGAATTTTTTTTGTCACAAGTCTGTGAATTGTTTTGAATTGTCACAAATGGGAATACTTGGAATTTTCCCATTTACTCTAAGTCTTCTCGATCAATATCTTCTTGAAATTGATGACTAAGTTTAAATCCTAATTCATCCAGTTTTGCAAAATAAGACAAGTAATCTTCGTCTTCCATATCATCAGGAAGATTTTCCCAAAGAAAGCTTGCTATCCATTGATACCAACGTGGTGGAGCAGGGTAACGATGTAAATAAGCCACTTTCTCATCAAAATTCATTTTCTGTTGGCTCATCCATTCACCTAAAAACATGAGATGAGATTCACCAGCACCCATTCTCCAGCCCATACTATAGGGATGAAATTCTGGAGCAAAAGTCCATGGTGGTGGTACTTCGCCATATTCTTCTAAGTATTTTCTAATTCCCTCAATGTACCAAGGTTGATTCGCATATTCTCCCATTTCTATATCCTTTTATTCTTCGTAGATAAAACAGTTAAATTTGGTAAAACAATAGCACTTGTTTCATTAAATGGATTGATTCATTGTGAAATAAAGTTAGAACGTATTTGAAGCCATGAATCTTGAACTTTTTGAGCCACAGCAAAATGATAATTTGCTACCCAGTGATGGGGTCGTGAAAGACTATGGCTTAATTTTAGATGATGGGCAAAGCCAAAAGTATTTAAACTATTTTCTTCAGCATTTGGCTTGGCAACAGGATGAAGTCTATTTGCATGGTCAATATTTTCAAACTGAACGAAAAGTGGTTTGGTACGGTGATGAGAATTATCAATATCATTACTCAGGGATGGCGAAACAAGCACATGTGTGGAATCCCGCATTATTCAGATTAAAACAACACATCGAAAAGCTGACAGGGCATTCTTATAATTCTTGTTTGGCAAATTTATATGAAAATGGCACGCAAGGTGTCGGTTGGCATAGTGATGATGAGCCATCTTTAGTTTCGCCTGAGCAAGAGGTGGTGATTGCATCATTAAGTTTGGGTGCAACTCGAAAGTTTAGTTTTAAGCATAAATGGACAGCTGAAAAAGTCGATTTGTTATTGCAAAGTGGTCAGTTGATTGTGATGCAAGGGCAGACTCAGCGTTATTGGAAACATATGTTGGCGAAATCCACACGAATTTTTGAGCCTCGTGTGAATTTAACTTTTCGTTATTTTTATTCAAATACATCGAAATAGAGAGTTAGCAATTTTCATAAGATTCATTGTGACGGAGTCTTATAGGTTTTGTTCATATATTAGGACTAACCACTGCGTCTTGCGCTTTGTTAAAGCAATGCTTTAATTTGCTCAGGTTCGAGTTACTTTTGATAAGGCAAAATGAGAAGTGAAGCTTTGCAAGGAAACCATCTTACGGAGCGTTGCTCCTCATTCGCAGAACTCGTCTGATACCGAAATATATCAAAATTATCGCAAAAACATTAACGAACGAATTGTGTCCTGCCTCAAACAATTGCGAAGGACGATTCCGCGTATCGAATGTTGACGAAAATTCATATTGAACTCAAATTATTCTATCCTTTAGGCAGTGGATAAAGCTTGTCATCAAACTGCTCTAGTTTCGGAAATTCTAAAGCTTTTAAATTTTCTAAATTGCTTAAATGTTGTTGGTAATCCACTAACATTTGTTGACGAGCTTCATTTGAAATATAAGGGACATGATAGGCAACAAAAGGTGGAAGTACTTCAAAGCCAGCATAAGCCAAAGTTCCACGTTGAATGGGTAAAAGCAGGTCTTCAATCGAACCATGAATCGCATGATCTCCAAACATGTGTTCACGTCCACCGAGGGTAAAACTGAGCATGGCTTTTTTACCGACCATCCCACCATGATTATAAAAACGTTTGCCACCATAGAAAATGCCTGAAACAAAGACGCGATCAATCCAGCCTTTTAACATTGCAGGCATAGATGTCCAATACATTGGAAAGTTTAGAATCACCAAATCAGCACGTTGGACTTTTTCGACTTCGACTTGAATATCTTCAGTCAACGTATGTGTTTTGGATGAATGACGTTGTTCTAAGGCATAGTTTAAATATTCAGCATTGCCACGACTATGAAAGTCTGCTTTAGATGCCACAGGATTAAAATCCATTTCATAAAGATCAGATACTTCAACGTGGTGACCTAAGTCTTTTAAGACTTGAATTGCATGATCTTTTAGCGCTGTGGTAAATGACTGTGGTTCAGGGTGTGCATGTACAATGAGGATATTCATAATTTTCTCTAATTCCATCTCAACTTTTTGTTGTTCAATTTCTACAGTGTTTTTTGATTATTCATAAATCAGTATGCTTCGCCAATTACCTTAAGCATTATTTTTATGGCTGAAAAGTACATTCAATTGTAAAAGTATTGGGTATAAAAAAGCCCATGCAAATGGTGGCATAGGCTTTCTTACTCTGAAGAAACATTGTTTTCGTAAAAACAATGTTTATATCATGGAATACTGAAGAACATAATCATATTATGAGAATATTTAAACTTAATCAAGTGATAAAAATATTACAAAATATTAAATTATCAATGTGTTTAAGGTTGCAGTTCAGTCAGTTGGTCATTTGCAGATAAGGCTTGATAACGTTTTTCAATCTGCGATGCTGAATCTTGCAGTGTTTCGATCAGCTTTTGGAGGTTTAAAAATTCAAAGCGGTTTTTTGAAGCAAGTACGGTCAATGCCATCGGTGCTTCTTTACTTGAAAATTTGATTGGAATAGAAAGCCCTGAAACATTAGGATCTAATTCTCCTTGTGAAAAATAGTAACCTTGTTTCTTGATTTTTTTCATTTTATTGACAAAGGTTTCTTCGTTTTCAGCAAAGCCAGCTTCTGCCAATTGTGTCGCAAATTGAGTGTAATATTCATGGATTTTCTGCTTTGGCAGATGTGCCATGATGACTTTAGGTGAAGAACCCATAAACACAGGGCGAGGGCAACCACGACCATACGAGAGTAGAGTTTCATCACGGTACACTTCATGATGTATGTCGATACAATAGTCATCATTCAAATGGGTCAGTAAACAGCACAATTCGGTACGGTTTGAAATTTCCTGCATAAAAGGCTTACTGATTTGAACCAAAGGATCAGTTGTTCTGGAAATATAATCCATGACTGCAATTTTAGGTCCAAGTGTGTAATCACCTGAAGTGCCATTTAAGCGTTGCAAAATATCGGCTGAAACTAATTCTTTCAGATAGCGATAGCTGGTTGGTTTTGATAAGCCAAGTTCTTCACAAATCACATCAACATTAATTACAGGGCGAGACACCGAAAATAAATCCAATACGGTGAGAATTTTGCCAAAACTTGAAAGTGCCATTGATGACCTACTCAATTAGTGAGAATCAAAAAATAAAAAATTAATGTTACGTTATAACAAATTGTCCGGAAAAAAACAGCCAAATTTGCATTGTAAATGCAAATGATTCTACATTTTTCAATTTGGTGTAGTTTTTGAGAAAAGTACACCATGGGGTGATGTTTATTCGAAATATATTATAATAAATTATCAAAATAAGATATTAATATTGACTTTTAGGTGTTTTTTTGAAAAAATTAGCAATATGAATATCCAATGATGAAAGTTAAACTTTGAGAAAAGCTTAGAATTTCAGCATAAATTGAGTCATTCTCTACTCAAACGTTGTATTTGAACAAAAACATTCAATAAGAAGTCTATTGAATGTTCATATTATTGTTCGCTTATTCACATATTTAAATTTTTTACGAACTTCACTGTTTATTGATTTAGATGGTGCAGTTTTTTGGTCGCTCTAAAAAATCAAAATGTGATGTATGCAACTAAAATTGTAATAATGACGCTGTATCTTTCAGAGATTTTAAGTCGAAGGACAGCCGTTAAAAATTGCAATGGAGAAGCCAAATAAAATTTAAGTTATAGCGAGCGCAAAATGTTACTGATCAAACCACTATTGGCTTTTAGACCCAATAAATTGGATTGGATTTTTGCGAGCAAAACTTTTATTGCGGGGATGTTGGCTCTTTATATCGCCTTTGAATTGAACCTCAGTTATCCGATTTGGGCGATTGGTACCGTATTTGTCACAGCAAACCCTTATTCAGGTATGTTGGCTTCAAAAAGTATCTATCGTCTTTTAGGTACATTATTTGGGGCGATTTTTGCACTTGCCGTCACATCACATTTGATCAATACGCCGTGGCTATTCGTTTTTGTACTGGCAACTTGGGTCGGAATTTGTCTCTATCTTTCACTCATTGATCGTTCACCTCGAAGTTATGTGGTGATGTTGGCAGGATATACCGCGGTTATTATTTGTTTTAACTCGATTTATTATATTGATATGGTTTCAATTTTTGACATGGCGGTCGGACGCTTTTTAGAAATTTCTTTGGGCGTGGTTTGTGGCTCTGTGGTATCCGCAACGATCTTTCCGATGCATATTGGACCTGTGGTACAAATGCGTGTGTCTAAAACCTTAGCAGATACTAAACAAGCTTTTGATTCGATTTTATCCGATCCTAAACATTTGGATAATTACACACAACTCTTAGCCAATATCACACGGGATACCTCGGATATTCATACCATGGCAGAGCATTTGAGTTATGAAAAATCAAAATTTAAAGGCATGACCAAACCGCTACAAGAGTTATTACATCAAATGACGATGTTGGTTGCCAATCTGGTTGCAATGTCTGAACGGATGAAACAGCTTGATCAAATTGATTTAAATTATCGTCCATATCTCCGTGAATTCCATCAATGCATCGATCAGTTTTTAGATCAGCAAAAAAACTTAGAAGATCATGAATTAAAGCATTTACCAGAGAACTTTGATTCAGATTTTAAAAATATTGCGCTACATGCAACATCTGAACAGCAAGTTATTCTGGGCAGTTTGAAAATGGATATTCGCCATTTTATTCAAAATGTTCGTGCCGTACAGTTAATTTGGCAACGCATCCAAAAAGGTGATAGTACATTACCTGAATCGATTACACCGTTGACCACAGCCTATCCAAGTTTACATCGTGATTATGGTATTGCAGTACGTGGTGGTTTATCTGCATTTCTTACCACACTTATAGCGTGCTCATTTTGGATACTGAGTGGTTGGAAAATGGGTTTTATGATGGCTGAAATGGCAGCGATCAGTGCATGTATTTTGACCTTTTTAGATGATCCAGTGCCTGCATTAAAAATGTTTATTCGTGCCAGTATTTACGCTGCATTCTTTGTCTTTATTTATGCATATGGGATTTTTCCACATATCACAGCGTTTTGGCAATTAGCACTGGTTTTGGCGCCATTCATCATGTTCTGTGTGATGTTGTACCTACATCCACCTTTACATGGTTTGGGCTTACCTTTGATTATGAGCACGATCATGGGTTTAAATCTTCAAAATCGCTATGCCATGGATCAAGTGACATTCTTTGATGCGTCTATTGGTACGGTGATTGGACCTGTGATCGCGGTATGCATGGTACAAATGGTGCGTGCAATGTCACCAGAAATGACCGTGCAACGGATGCTCGCTCTACATTATAAAGCGATGCGTGAAACCATTCTTATGCCTTATGGCACAGGTTTTAGAATACATTTGCGCAGTATTCTGGATCGTATTGGTGTGCTGAATACCAAGATGATTCAGTCAGAACATCTCAAAGTGGAAATTAATAAGGCATTGATTGAATCCAGCGCTGCGATTGATTTAACCCGTTTACAAGAGCTGATGAAAAAACTGCCTGCGGATTCTATTACTGCGCTGTCTATTGCCAAATTACAAAGTCTACTGAGTCAGTGGTTAAGTGAGCGTGAAAGCTATCAAGTTGATGAAGCTTTGCAACATCAATTGATTCAACAGTTTTCTCAAGTTGTTGCAGATGCGCAAGCTGTGGGGGATGAGGATATTCGCCATCGTATTGAAATTTCAGTCAATAACATTCGCAATAGCATTTGCCATATTTCAGTCGTAGATACTCAAGCAACAGAACCACAAACGACAACAACTTTAATTGGAGCATGAATATGGGTGAGTTAAACATTTATGGCATTTATGTTCCGATATTTTTGATACAAGCCGTGATCGCCTTTGTGATTTGGAAATTTGTTTGTATCGGTACAGACCGTTTGATTGAGAAAGATTTAATCGCTTTGCCTGGTATTTTTAATATCAGCTTATATCTGATTATTTTATGGATTTTGCATTGGGTGGTGATTCAAATCACCACTTAATTGTCGTGATCGGTTGCTAGGTGTTGTGTTGTTTTAAAAGTTTAATGATTGGACAAGTGAAATGAATAAGTTTGATGTGCGTAAAGTAATACGCCCAGTCTCTTTGGCTGTGGTGGTCATCATCGCGATCTTTTGTGGACTACATATTTGGAATTATTACAATGCTGAACCGTGGACACGAGATGGTCGTGTACGTGGTGATGTGATCCAAGTGTCCTCAGATATTGCGGGTTTGGTCACTGAGGTGATGGTTCAAGATAACCAAACTGTGAAAAAAGGGCAGACTCTATTTAAAATTGATCTGGCACGCCAAACTTTGGATGTTGAACAAGCCAAGTCAGATTTAGCAAAAGCACAATCAGGATTGGCGGAAGCGGAAGCAGGGCTTGCAGAAGCCAGAGCTAATATTGTCAAATCCAAAGCCAATATTAATCTTGCAGATAAAAATGCCAGTCGCTATTCAAACTTGATGGATGGTGCAATCTCTAAACAAGAGCAAGATCAAATGTTTGCAACACGTGATCAATCACATGCTGAACATCAGCAACTTGAAGCAGCTGTGCAACAAGCCGAAGCCAATATTAAACAGCAAAAAGCCTTAATTGAAGCAGCAACCAGCAGTGTGCATTTGGCACAGCTCAATATGCAACGTTCTGAGGTGGTTGCTCCAGCGGATGGGACGTTGTCTAATTTTGATTTACGCGCAGGGAATTATGTCAAAGTTGGACAAGCTGTAGCTGCTTTATTAGATCGTAAACAACTTTATGTAGTCGGGTATTTTGAAGAAACTAAACTCAATAAAATTCATTTGGGTGATCCAGCAACGATTCAGTTGATGGGGGATTCTGAGAAATACAAAGGGCATGTTCAAGGGATTGCTTCAGGTATTGAAGACCGTGAACGGACGACTTCTTCAGGCTTATTGGCGAATGTGAATCCTACATTCAGTTGGGTTCGTTTGGCGCAACGTGTCCCTGTAAAAATTGTTTTAGATGATGTTCCACATGATTCATTAGCATTTGTCGCAGGGCGTACCGTGACTGTACATATTTTGGAAAAACCGAAAAAGTAGTAGCTTCAAACTGATTCAGATCATTCAACTTTTGACCCACCGTGAGGTGGGTTTTTTTATTGAATAAGGCTCTGAGAAGTTTATAAATACATCATTAGTTTAGATCCAGAAAATTATCTTTTTCTAAATAATGGTTTAGAGCATGAACCAGTTCCCCATCTGTCGCATTTGGTTTTTGTTGTATAGCTAAATCGATAACGTCCTGAATATTTTCATCTGAACATGAGTAACTAAATCTATGTGCAATCACATCTTCAGGATAGATTTCAGAATCATCATCCGACACACTGACAGTGTTGCTGATTAAAATTTTTTGCCCTAAGAAAAGAGAATCTTCTTTTGTATAAATTGCATAGAAAAAAGTAGGATCATACTTTTCAGAGCGCTCAATCTTCTGTTTGACCAGTTGAATAAAATCTTCAATCAAATAGATTTTATGTTTGAAATTAGCTGAGTTCATTTGGACATTTCAATTCATTTAACAATCTGATTAAGGCACTAACCCTTCAGGATTACGATACCAACTTTCGATAAATAAAGCGGCAGCAATACTATCCGCAGATATTTTTTTCCCACGACCTTGTGCTTGATAATGATCTAACTCATGACGAGCTTCACGGGTGGTAAGACGCTCATCGACCATGAAGGTTTCAATATTGGTTTGATGACGAATACGACGTGCAAATTTACGCGCACGGGTCGATAATTCAGATTCAGAATCATCCATATTTAGCGGTAAACCGACTAAAAATAAATTCGGTTGATGCTGTTTTACAATTTTTAAAAGTTCATCCCAATTTGGAATCCCATCTTTCATCGGGAAAAGTGCAAGCGGTGTAGCACTTTCAATCAGTGAAGAACCCACCGCCATTCCCATTTTTTGTGTACCAAAATCAAAAGCCATAATTAATTTTGGAGAAGTATTTTGTGAGGAAGCTTGTTGCGGTGGATTTAAATCAGGCATGTCCAATCTCAGAAGATAACCAAGTACGATCAATGCCTATTTTACGATATGCAGCATCCCAACGGTCGGTATAAGGTAAATTAAATACCAAATCCATATCAGAATCGCAGACTAACCAATCACCACGAGAAATTTCCCCTTCAAGTTGGTTCTTCGTCCAACTGGCATAGCCCAACGCGATTTGATAGCGTCCTACGCCTTCATTATGGGCAATTGCATCTAAAATATCTTTACTTGTGGTGATACACAGATTTTCCCCAACAGCAATCGACGAATGCCAAGTCGGTTGACCTGTATGTAACACAAAGCCTGCTTCAGGACGTAAAGGGCCACCTTGCAACACTTCATGTGGATGAACATTATCTGCTTCTATTTCAAGATCATTTAAAAGTTCTTTGACTTGAATCCCCGAAGGTCGGTTGATAATAATGCCTTGAGCACCCTCTTCATCGTGTCGAGCGATATAAATGACTGTATTGGCAAAAAAATCATCTGCCATTTCAGGTGGTGCAATTAGACAACGATGTGAAAGATATTGTTTGCTCAATATGCAACTCCTTTAATCCATTCAAATTAAGCTTTTAATTTTTTAAGAATATTCATGTCTATATAAATAGCATACTTCAAAGAAATAGTTTGATGATTCTTACAAAGGTGTGAAAAATATGCCATATTAAAACTCAATGTGTTTAAAAAACAATCAAACAAACTATTGAATAAAAATAATAATTTGCTTGCTATTTAATCTAAATTAAATGAATACGGTTAAAAAATATGATTCACTGATCATTCGATGTAATTTTGTTTAGTATATGTTGAAGATGTAGTTTTTATATAATTTCAATATTCAAGATGAATATTGAAACTATTGTTATTGATTTGTAATATCTCGCGCATACTTTATTAATAATCATAATATTATGGAATTTTCATTCACGAAAAATATTGGGGTCGCTTGTCTATCATTGGCTTTATCCATGAGTGTTCAAGCAGGGGTTTTTAGTACATATGAAGAGGATGGGGCACTTTTTAGAAGTGATCTGAATAGTCAGATCTCAGCACCGACTTTAGCCAAATTTGATAAAAATCTATCTTCTAAAGACGCCGTGTTGTACAACTTAGAAAAAGCACGTCTATTGCAAGTGAATCATCAGTATGAGGAAAGTGCTGATGTGTATAAAAAAGCCTTTGAATTACTAGAAAAGCAAAATAATCGTGCCAAAGTCAGCGTTTCTCGCCTTGGTTTTAAAGCACTTTCGATGCTGAGTAACGATTCAATCGTACCTTATGATGTACCCCCTTATGAGCAAGTTCTTGCACATATTTCTCAAGCGAAAAACTATATCTTTTTAAAAGATTCAGAAGCTGCAAGTGTTGAAATGCGAATTGCACAACGTATCCAGCGTGAAATTGAAATTGATCATGAAAAAGAGTTAGAGAAGAAGTCTGCAAAAGCCAGTAAGAATGAACCGAGTAATCCCGCTTTAGAAAATGTCGATGAAGCTTTCGCAGGACTAAATACGATTGCTGGGAAAATAAAAAATACTTACCAAAATGCTTATGCATTTTATATGGCTGCCAATCTTTGGGAAGCCGTTGGAGAATCCAATGATGCGTTGGTTGATTATAAAAAAGCTTATGAATTGCAACCAGATACAAACTTAGCCAAAGATGTACAACGTTTAGATCGTAGTCCAGCTCGTGGTAAAGGTGCTGTGCCAGTTATTGTATTTATCGAACAAGGAATTGTACCTAAAAAAATTGAAAACAAACTGGCTTTACCGATGCCAAACGGCATCATGAATATTGCATTTGCAACTTATGAACCAAGTACCTATGTCAATCCTGAAAGTCTAAATATCAAACTGGGCAATAAAGCACAACGCAGCTTTGTATTGAATGATATTGGCGCACTTGCAGTAAAAGATTTAAAAGAAAAAATGGTGGGAACGGTCACCAGTCAAATTCTGCGTGCAACGACTAAATATGCAGCTCAACAACAATTGGGACAGCAACTCGGCTCTCTAGGACAGTTGGCTGGCAACTTGATGAATATTGCTACAGAACGTGCAGATTTACGTGCATGGTCAACCTTACCGAGTAATACCCAAATCGCGCGCTTTGATGTCGCACCAGGAAAGCACAATCTACAGATTTTTGGAAAACGTGCTAACAGTGAGCCTGTGAGTTTGGATGTAGCAGCGAATCAAACCGTATTTGTTTATGTCAATGATGTGAATGAGCGTATCACGACCAGTATCAGTACCATCAGTTATTAATTTTTTAAATTAGAGAAAATGCAATGAAAACATTATTAAAGCTCAGTTTATTGGGTGTGCTTTCTGCAACAGTTGTGGGCTGTACAGCGCCAAATGCACTGTCGACCAAAACAGCTGCAGATGGCACTTATTCTGTGAAAACAGTGGGGAATAACCCATGGTTAAACACCAAAGTTTCGGCTGAGCGTATCTCAATGGCTTATGCAGGGGATTTGAAAAAAGTTTCTTTAGGCATTAAGGGTGATTGGTTTGTGACCAAAGAATTTTTATACAAAATTGTTTGGGTCGATGCAAATAACATGGAAATTAGCCCAGAAAGTTCAATCTGGAAACCAATTCAATTGGCAGGTCGTGAAACGAAAACAGTTCAATCTGTTGCACCAAATCCATCGGCTGTTGATGTCATTGTTTATTTAAAAGGTAATTAAGGAAATAGATCCATGAATATGAAATTAGTTTTGGCTTCGGTTGCCACTGTAGTTGCATTAACGGGTTGTGCAAGCACTCAGGTGAATTATGGTGATGCGCAGTCTGTTGAAACATTAAACAAAGATTTTGGTTCTACAGATCTACAAATGATTGCTGATAAAATGGTGACAGATATGTTGTCATTCCCAGTGGTTGTACAATTGACGCAAAACCGTCGTCCAGTGATGTTTGTAGATAAAATTCGCAACAAAACTCAAGAGCATATCGACACTGAATCAATCACTGACACGATTCAAAACAAATTGATCAATTCAGGTAAATTCCGTTTTGTTGATATGACTGCTGCCAATGCGATGGCAGATCAATTGAACTATCAGAAGAACAGTGGTTTAGTGAATCAAGCGACTTCTGTAAAAGCAGGTGGTCATATTGGTGCTGAATACATGCTTAACGGTAACCTTTCAAGTATCGTGAAAAATGTTGGTGGTAAGAGCGATGTTTATTATAAATTCACTTTAAAACTACAAAATGTTCAAACCGGTATCGTTGAGTGGACAAGCGAAAAAGAAATTCGTAAATCAGCAAAACGTTCAGCATTTGGCTTATAAAATCATTTTAGCGACTGTCTTAGGCAGTCGCTTTTTTTCTTGAAGATGAGAATGATGAAAAAAATATTACTTGCCGCAATTTTAGCAGGAGTGTGCAGTAGCAGCGCATTTGCAGCCCTAAAGGAAGTGGTTAAAGAAGCAACTGGAAGCGGTGCAACACAGCATCAAGCTATTTCAGAAGCACTTTTAATTGCTGTACAGTCTGTTAATGGTGCAACGGTTGCGCCACGTGCTGATATTGAAGAAACAGTTGAAATGTCTGTGAGCAATAATCAGTGGAAATATTCAGGTAAAGTTTCACCTGTATTTAGCGTGGATAATACTGGATCAGGTTCGGTAACAAAATTCCAAGTATTGAGTGTAACGGGCTCAAAAAATAACTATCGTGCTAAAGTTCGCGCGCATGTAGTTCAATTCCAGTCTACGGTTCAAGATCAACATTTGCGCCGTATCGCAGTATTGCCATTCCAATTTGCAGAGAAAAATAACCGTTCCGCAGCAACAGATTCAGCGGGTGAGTTTAGTGTAGAACTAGCCGATGTTTTAGGCAATTATCTTGCACAATCAGGTCAATTGAGTCTGGTAGATCGTCATTATCTTGAAGAAATGATGTATGAAAATGCATTCTTACAATGGGATGGCGCACCACAAGAAATGGCGCGTATTGGTCAAAAAGTAGGTGCAGACTATTTATTGGTTGGGCGTATTAATAATTTGTCTGCTGCAAATTCAGATCGAATGTATGGTTTGAATAAAGGTGCTGAACAAATCCGTTTAACTTGGCGTGTAATCGAAGCGAATACGAGTAAAGTGGTGGCTTCAGGAACATTCAATCGCGCTTTGAACAATAGTTCTTTTCAAAATATGTTGAATAACAATTTAGATGAGAATAGTGCTGAAAAAGTTGCACAAGGACTGAGTCAAGAAGTATTGGCAGGCTTGAAGTTACAGCCTTCGGTAGGTACTTATGGCAATCAAGGTTCAAGTTTTACCCCAACTTATGATATGACACCTGGGTCAAGTGAAAAACCGATTAAGTGGGATTAATCGAGATTGATTATTCTGACAAAAAAACCAGCCATTTCGATGACTGGTTTTTTTGACTCTATTTTTGATGAATTGCGCTTAAAAGTATTTTCCAGTTTAGGCAAGTGAAGACTTATTAGGCATGTTGAAACTTAAGTTGTCGTAACTGTTTGGCATGTTGCAAAGTCGTTTCACTAATTTCAATACCACCCGTCATTCGTGCCAATTCTAAAATACGTTGATCTTCCTCAAGCTCAACAATGGTACTGCTTGCAGGATCAGTTTGTAATTTTTTCACCAGTAAATGCTGATCGGATTGTGCTGCAACTTGGGCTTGGTGGGTAATACATAAAATCTGTACGTGCTGTCCTAAGTCACCTAATAGGCGACCGACAATTTCAGCGGTCCCACCACTGATCCCGACATCGATTTCATCAAATACCAACACTTCAGCATCGGTTTTTTCAGCATTCATCACTTGCATGACGAGGGCAATACGGGACAATTCACCGCCCGATGCAACACGTGCCAAAGGCTGTGGCGGAATGCCTTTATTGGCTGTGAATAATAGCTGAATAAAACTAAGTCCTTCGGCAGATACTTGCTCTAAAGGTTCAAACTTAAATTCAAAATGTGCTTCAGGCAGTGCCAATTGTTTGACTTGTTCCGTTAATTGTTTGGCTAATGGTTCAGCGGCATCACGACGAATTTGATCAAGATATTGTGCTTTCTCGATAAAGGCTTGATGCGATTGTTCAACTTGTTCAGCTAAAGCTTCAGGATCTTCAAGTTGATGAAGCTGTGAAAGTTCAGCTTGCCAAGTTTCATACTGTTGTTTTAACTCGTCAGGTTGAATACGGTATTTTCGGGCTAAACGATGAAAAACTTCAAGTTGAGTATTCAACTCATCCATGCGTTCAGGATCAAAACTTTGACGGTCAATAAATTGACGTAAATTTGCAGTCGCATCATCAATTTCACTTTGCGCATTGATCAGAGAATTATAAATCTCAGACAGTTGTTCGCTACGTCCTGCATGTGATTCTAAACGACGAATAATCGAAGAGATTTCTTGGCCAATATTCTGCTCAGATTCATCAATGACATTGATGCTATAACTACAGTCTTGCATGATGTGTTCATGATGACTGAGGCGGTCAAATTCTTGCTCTATTTCTTTATAGTCGATCTGTACAAGTTCTTCGAGTTCTTCGATTTGTAGTTCTAAGGTGCCTATGCGCTGTAAGCGATTGGCTTGCGCATCAATCGCGGCTTGATGGGTACGAATATTTTTTTGCCATGTACTATAAGCATTGCGAACATCTTGGGCAGGTTGGTAAAAATTACTATAGCGATCAATCCAATGCTTTGGATAAGGTGGTTCTAAAAGTTGTTGTTGACTGTGTTGGCTATAAAGTTGAACCAATAAACGTCCAACTTCTTTTAATTCAGACAGACTGCTTGGGCGACCATTAATCCATGCCTTACTGCGACCTGTAGCAAATATAACTCGTCTTAAATGGATTTCACCAGATTCGTCATCTAACTCATGGGTTTTTAACCATTCAGCTTCTGGGCTAGTGTCCTGATAACTAAACACCGCAGTAATATCTGCTTTTTCTGAGCCATAACGGACATAGTTGGTATCCGTGCGTTCGCCTAAGCAAGCTGACAAAGCATCTAATAATAATGATTTACCTGCACCTGTTTCGCCTGTGAGTACATTGAAGCCCTGATTAATATCGATGGCAAGGTTATCGGCTAAAGCAAAATTGATTAGATTTAAGTGTGTCAGCATAAACGCATCCAAGCTGCGAACGATTAGGTTCTAAGATAGTCAAGTTTTGTTTTTGTCACAAGTCAGAAAATATTCTAATATGAGGTATTTTATACATTCTAAATAATTTTAATATGAAAATGAAACTACCTTTGCCTAAGCCTCCAAATAATATGCACAAACAAATGAGTACGGCAGAGTTAAATAAAAAATTAGATCTTGCCTCTAAAGCATTTAGATCAGCACTAGCGCGAAACAACTTTGAAGAAGCATACCAAAAGATTCTTCCAGCACATCAAATTTTGCCGCAACATCCAAGTATTTTGATGGATTTAGCATATACAGAATTAAGATTGCACAAATTTGATTTAGCATATGATCATTATAAAAAAGCAATTAAATATAGTGGTGCTAAAGTTGACCCCAATATTTATGATGGTTTAGCAGAAGTATGCCATTTTTTAAATAAAAAAGATGAGCTTGTCCAATATGGGCGATTGGCTTTAGAAACTAAAAAAAAATATGGTGAGCAATGAGCCAATCCTGAAACACATCCAAACACCGCCTGAAGCATTTAATCCACATCAGCCAAAAGAAAATATCATTGCATTTTCATTGTTTGGAAATTTGGCACGTTATTGTGAAACTTCCATTATTAATGTGGATTTGGTTAAAGAGATTTATCCTGAGTGGACGTGCCGTTTTTATGTCAATGACACGGTAACGGATCTGGTCAAACAGCGACTCAGAGAAAAAGGTGCAGAAGTTGTTGAAGTGACACAAGCTCAAAATCAATTGTCTGGGCTGTTTTGGCGCTTTTTTGTGATGGATGATCCGACCGTTAAGCGCTTTTTGATTCGTGATGCTGATTCACTGGTATCGTATCGTGAAAAAGCCGCTGTAGATGCGTGGTTGAAGAGTGATAAATGGTTTCATACCATGCATGATTCATATTCACATACTGAGCTAATTCTTGCAGGGATGTGGGGTGGCTGTTATGGCATGTTTGAGAATATTGAGCAGTTGATTCGTGACTTTATTGTTACTGGGCGCTTTTCCAATACACGTGTTATAGATCAGCATTTTTTACGCTGTGCGATTTGGCCTACGATCAAGCAAAGTGTCTTGATTCATGACAGCCAAAGTTTTGAAGTGGATGCTATGCCATTTCCAAAACATGAACAATATACTGATTTTGAAGGCTTAAGCCAGTTTCATATTGGGATGAATGAAGGTTCTGGAAATTTGAAATTAGACGTAAAATTTCCAAATCAGAAACAGGTTTTTTGGACCTTGCTGGATGAAAATGAACAACAAGTTTGTCGATATATTGCAGATGTTACAAAAGATCAGCAGATTGTATTGGATGTACCAAGGTCATATGCACGACAGATCGAAAAGCAAAATTGGAAAATGCAAGTAGATCTATTTGAAAACAATGAATGAAACATAGATTGATTAGTTGGTGAGGCAACATTAAACTACTCAAAACATAATTTTTATAAATGCGCATTATCTGGAGAATACGCATGTCAACTCAGTACGATCATGTATCCGTAGTAAAAAAATCGAATGTATATTTTGGCGGTTTATGTATTAGTCACACTGTTCAATTTGAAGACGGAACGAAAAAAACTTTAGGCGTGATTCTTCCATCAGAAGAAGCTTTAACTTTTGAAACACATGTACCTGAACGTATGGAAATCATTTCTGGTGAATGTCGCGTTAAAATTGCAGACAGTGAAGAAAGTGAATTGTTCCGTGCAGGTCAGTCATTCTATGTACCAGGCAATAGCCGTTTTAAAATCGAAACAGATGATGTTTTAGATTATGTATGCCATTTAGAAGGTTAATCTAAAGCTCCATTTTTCAAAGTGTAGATTGGATTGTCTTTACGAGTTTGGAAAATAAGCAAAGAATTTTTAAGCTAAATCGGTTAGACTAGATCATCAAATAAAATCCTGTAAAGTTGGCTTTGCAGGATTTTTCATTTCTATATTTCTATTATCGTGTTGTTAATGAGGTCGTTCATGGCGAAGTCCGAATATTATTATGGCGTTCATTCTGTGGAGTCATTATTGGAGTTAGAACCTGAGCGTGTTTTGACCTTATTTACCTTGAAAGGACGTGATGATCAGCGTTTGCAAAAGATTTTACAACTGGCTGAACCATTTGGAATCAGTGTGCAAAAAGCCAGCCGTGAAAGTTTGGAAAAACTGGCAGGGCAACCTTTCCATCAAGGTGTCGTGGCTGCAGTACGTCCACATCCAGTGCTGAATGAAAAAGACCTAGATCAATTACTTGAGTCTTCAAATCAACCTTTATTATTGGCTTTGGATCATATTACTGATCCACACAATCTCGGTGCTTGTATCCGAACTGCTGCGGCAATGGGTGTGGAAGCGGTGATCGTACCACGTGATCGTTCAGCGACTTTAACACCGACTGCTCGTAAAGTTGCGGCAGGTGGTGCTGAAAAAGTGAAGTTTATTCAAGTGACTAACTTGGCACGTACATTGGGTCAAATCAAAGAAAACTACAATGTCCGTGTTGTTGGTACAATGTTGGATGAGAAAGCATTACCAATTCAAAAATTTGATTTTACAGGTACAGCAGTCTGTGTGGTGATGGGGGCTGAAGACACAGGCTTACGTCCAATCACTCAGTCGCATTGTGATCAAACGGTCTTT
The DNA here is from genome assembly GCF_001696605.3 of Acinetobacter wuhouensis. Taxonomy (NCBI): domain Bacteria; kingdom Pseudomonadati; phylum Pseudomonadota; class Gammaproteobacteria; order Moraxellales; family Moraxellaceae; genus Acinetobacter; species Acinetobacter wuhouensis. Next base: position 311,627 of record NZ_CP031716.1, read on the forward strand.
ATTCCAATGTCTGGAAACCTACAAAGTTTAAATGTCAGTGTGGCAACAGGGATGGCGTTGTATGAAGCATGCCGTCAACGACAAACAAGCTAATTCACTATTTTTAGTGTCAATTTAATTATCAGTCCGCTGTAAATTAGAGAAAGATCATGATGACCTCCCGTACCCAAGGCTATTTATATGTAGCAATTACCATGTGCATTTGGGGCGGGTTTACCATTACATCAAGGTTGAATGCAATTTGGCATATCAGCCCTTGGGACATTACAGCTTTACGTTTTTCTCTGGCATTTTGCATCTTAATGCCAATTCTGCTTTATAAAAAAGACACGGCATTTTTATTTAAAAAAGAACCTTTTATACTCGCTATGATTGGTGGGGTTGCTTATTGCCTAACTTCATATAGTGCTTTTCACTTTGTCCCCGCAGCGCATGCCGCTATTTTTCTCAATGGTTGTATTCCACTGTGTACGGCTTTAGCAGGTTTTTTCTTATACAAACAGCCTTTTGATAAGCATACGTGGATCAGCTTGGTCATTATGATGACTGCGATTTCTGCCATGAGTTTCTTGATGTATGAAGAAACAGGTGTTGCTTTTGGTTTTGGTGATTTTCTATTCTTCTGTAGTGCAATTTGGTGGGGGATCTTCACCGTCTTGTTACGTCAATGGAAGCTCTCAGCATGGCACTCGATGGCAGGAGTTGCGATTTGGTCAGCGATTATTTATGTACCAATTTACTTATTGTTTTTGCCGAAGCATTTAGATCAAGCAACTGTACCGCATCTAGTGATGCAAACACTCTTTCATGGGGTGTTTGTGGTGATTATTGCAACCTTGGCTTATGTTGAGGCGATTAAGCGTTTAGGTGCGTTTAAGACGGGCAGTATTGTCACACTTGCACCGTTCATCGCTGCAATTATTGCTGTGCCGTTGCTGAATGAACCGCTTAGTCTTGCGATTATTTGTGGCTTGATTGGTATGGGAATCGGTGCTTTACAGCCTTGGCGTTGGTTTGCCTATAAGGACAGTTTGCAAACCAGTTTAGAGCAGCAGCATAAAGATTAAGTCATCCGCTATTTATTGGCTGTTTTCGCCTTTAGCTTTGCTTAAATATTGTTGATGCAATGGGGCAAGTTTGGCGTGTAAATGATCAAGATGCCCATCATTTAACACAATATCATCAGCAAGTTGTTGTTTTTTCTCTCGCGACATTTGTGCTGCAATAATTTTTTGAATTTGTTCAATGGATTGTCCATCGCGCTGTGATGCACGTTGAATTTGTAAATCCTCACTCGCATCAATCAACAGTGTATGTTGTGTGAGCTGATGTTGATTGGTTTCAAAAAGCAAAGGTGATACCAAAATCACATAGGAACTCGTCGCTGCTTGGAGTTGTTGAATGATCGAGGTGCGGATCGCAGGGTGGGTGATTTGTTCGAGTTGATGACGTGCTTCAGGTTCTTTGAAAATATATTCACGTAAAGCACGACGATCGAGTTCACCATTTTCAAGGAGTACCCAATCACCGAAAGTTTGCTGAATTTGTCGTAGAGCAGGCTGACCTTTTTCGACAATTTCTCGTGCCACAATGTCAGCATCAACCACAGTAATTCCTTGGGTCTCGAACCATTGACTCGCAGCAGACTTGCCGCTACCAATTCCACCTGTTAAACCCAAGATAAATGACATGGTTGATTCCTGATTTTATAATTTAAAGTACTTTAAAATTATTGTCCTAAATAAATCTTCATGATTTGATCGCCCCATAAGAAAGCAATCCAACCTGCTATCGCGATATAAGGACCAAATGCGAAAGGAATATTTTCCTTGCGTATTTTGAGGAGAATAATTCCAATAATCGCGCCTACAACTGATGACAATAGAATAATTAATGGGAGGAGTAATGGTCCCATCCATGCACCCAATGCTGCAAGTAATTTAAAATCACCATAGCCCATGCCTTCTTTACCAGTCACAATTTTAAAGAGGTAGTAGACAATCCATAAGCATAGAAAACCAATAATATAGCCCCAGATTGCTGATGTTGCAGTGGTGTATATGTTAAAACTGTTAATGCCTAAGCCAATCGCACCCAGTGTCAGAGTGAAGCGATCTGGGAGTAGTTGGGTATCAAAATCAATAAAGGTAAGGGTGATCAGTATCCATGTTAAAAAGACCCCGAAAACCATTTGTAAAGTTGGTCCAAAAACAGCAACGACGATTAAAGAGCATACAGCAGTCAGTAATTCGATAAAGGGATAGCGAATACTAATCGGGTTTTGGCAAGTACCGCATTTTCCTCTTAATGCTAACCAACTAATAACAGGTATATTTTGATACCAACGAATTGAGGTTTTGCATTTTGGGCATGTTGAAGCTGGTTTGCTTAAACTGAGTTTTTCTTCATCAATGATGGGCTGCTCTGGATGAAGCAGAAGTTGACAGTCAGTATGCCACTCTTGTTCCATTATTTTGGGTGTTCTGTAAATGACAACATTTAAAAAACTACCTATGCACAAACTAAGCACACCAACAGTCAAATAAAGCGCTGTTGGTGTTTGAATCAAATAATCGAGAAGCTCTTGCATTAAACCACTGAACCCATTTGGAAGATTGGAAGATACATTGCAATTACGAGACCACCCACAAGTACACCAAGCACAGCCATGATCAACGGCTCCATCATTGAAGTTAAGCCATCAACAGCATTATCGACTTCATTTTCAAAGTGTGTTGCGACTTTATCGAGCATGGCATCAAGTGCACCTGATTCTTCGCCAATAGCAACCATTTGAATTGCCATGGAAGGGAATTTATTGGTCACTCGCATCGCAAAGTTAAGTTGTTGTCCTGTAGCCACGTCATCACGAATTTTGAGGACAGCTTCTTCATAGACCACGTTGTTGGTTGCACCTGCTGTGGACTCCAATGCTTCAATCAGTGGAACACCTGCTGCAAATGTTGTTGCTAAAGTACGGCTATAGCGTGCAATAATGGCTTTATAGACCAAATCACCAAAAATAGGTGCTTTGAGTGCCGCTTTGTCTAAGAAGTCACGGAATTTTTTACTGCGTTTTTTTGCTTCAAGGAAAGCCGTAATCACAACAGCAATAAAGATAATTAGAATAAACCAATAACTTTGCATCCATTTCGACATATTTACGACCATTTGGGTGAAAGCAGGAAGATCAGCACCAAATGAGCTAAATAAGTCTTGGAATACAGGAACAACTTTGACCATCAAAATAATGGTAACAATGATCGCAACACAAATAACTGCGATGGGATACTTCATCGCTTTTTTAATTTTTTGTTTAAGTAATTCAGATTTTTCTTTATAGATTGCAACACGGTCCAACATGGTTTCAAGCGCACCAGACTGTTCTCCTGATTCAACCAATGAACAAAATAGGTTATCAAAATACTGAGGGTATTTTCTTAAAGCCCCTGCAAAAGTGTTACCGCCTTCGACTTCACCTTTGATTCCCAAAACTACTTCACGCATCGATGGATTTTCTAAACCTTCAGCAACGATTTCAAAACTTTGAACCAAAGGTACGCCAGCTTTCATCATGGTGGCTAATTGACGTGTGAAAATCGTGATATCTAAGGTTGAAACTTTTTTCTTCATTAAACCTTCGAGAATATTTTTCTTTTTTTCTCGAATGGTTTTGATGGTGATGCCTTGCTTTCTTAAAGTCACTTTAGCCAGTGCCATATTACGTGCAGGCAGTTCACCTTTGATTTTGACCCCTTTACGATCAACCCCGTCATATGCAAATGTTGGCATCATTTGAGCTTTTTTAGCTGCCATAACAATTTCCTTAAATATTGATTATATTTATTCGCTGGTTACGCGGTTAATTTCTTGTAAAGAAGTTAAACCATTCATGACCTTAATCAGTCCTGAACGTCTTAGATTATTAAACCCCAATTTCTCAGATGCTGCTGCGATTTGAAGCGCATTACCATCTTCCATAATAATCTTTGAAATTTCAGGTGTTACTTTCATCACTTCATATACACCAACACGCCCCTTATAGCCTTCACGACATTCACTACAGCCAATCGGTTGATATATTTGTAAGTCTGGGTTGCTTAAATCTTGTTCTGTAAAACCCATTTCTAACAGACTTTGCTTTGGAATTTCAACGGGCGCTTTACAGTGACTACATAGGCGACGCGCCAATCGTTGAGCAATCACGAGATTCACTGATGTTGCGATGTTAAAAGAAGGCACCCCCATGTTTCTTAAACGGGTCAATGTTTCAGGAGCACTATTGGTATGTAGAGTAGACATCACCATATGACCGGTCTGTGCTGCCTTAATCGCAATTTCAGCAGTTTCAAGGTCTCGAATCTCCCCGACCATGATGATATCTGGATCTTGACGCAGGAATGATTTGAGCGCTGCGGAGAAGCTTAAACCCACTTTAGGATTGACGTTAACTTGGTTAATCCCTTCCAAGTTGATTTCGACAGGGTCTTCGGCTGTAGAAATATTCGAGCTTTCGGTGTTTAAAATATTCAAGCCTGTATATAAAGAAACCGTTTTACCTGAACCCGTTGGACCTGTGATAAGTAACATGCCTTGAGGTTTTTCGAGCGCTTCCATAAATAAGGCTTTTTGATGTTCTTCATAGCCTAAGGCATCAATCCCGAGCATGGCGCTGGATGGATCAAGAATACGCAGTACCAGTTTTTCACCAAAGAGGGTTGGGAGTGAGTTCACACGAAAATCAATGGCTTTGGTTTTAGATAGTTTTAATTTAATACGACCATCTTGAGGAACACGTTTTTCAGAAATATCCATTTTGGACATCACTTTTAGACGTGAAGCTAAACGATTTGCCAATTGTAGTGGTGGGTTGGTAATAGATCTTAAAACACCATCGACACGGTAACGCACACGATAAGATTTTTCATAGGGTTCAAAATGCAAATCGGATGCGCCCATTCGAATTGCATCGACCAATAACTTATTAACATATTTAACAATCGGCGCTTCATCTTCTGGGGTGTCATTATCGACGTCCGTTGATTCTTGATCATCTGTGGCAATAATATCGACATCAAAGTCTTCTTCGCCAAAACTAAAACTTTCTTCTACTGTAAAATGCTTTTCTAAAGCTTTTTCTAATTTGTCATATTCAACAATGATCGGTTCAATGTTGAGCCCACAATTAAAACGAATGGCGTCAAGCGCTTCAACATTGGTTGGATCTGAGGTCGCAACATATAAAATATTGCCACGCTGTACCAAAGGAATCACTTTATGTTTGAAACATAAATTATTATCAGCCACTTCTTTGGGTAACATTTCAGGGTTAAAGCTATCTAGATCAAAAATTGGTTCGCCAAATTCAGATGAGATCATTTCAGCAATGAGAATCGCTTTAATATCTAATTTTTCGACTAAATAGGCAACTGTGCTCATTTTATTCTTTTTAGCACTGTCAATCGCATCTTTCATTTGTTGGGCTGATAAAAAGCCTTCATCCACTAAGCGACGAATATATCCCGAAAACTTAGGTGAACCATTCTGTATAGACATCCCCAAAACACCTTAAATTTCATTTTATAATTTGAATACGAAAATTATACGATGATCCTTGAAAATAGCTAGGTTCAAACGCATTCTTCTAAACAGATATTTGAGCAATAATTTGAGCTAAGTAGAGTTTTGGTCATTATCTATGAAATGATTTTACTTTCTAATTTGCCTATTCTTTATATTGCTAGAACTTAACTTTAAATGAGATGACGCAATTGATAAAGAAAAAATGATTTAAAAATTAAAATTCCGTGTAGAATGTGCTCATTTTTGATAAAAGGTTAGATGTATGTCGGATTCGACTATTACTCCTTGGGTTGTCGGCAATTGGAAAATGAACCCAATGCAAGCGAATTCGCAACAGCTCATTCAAGATTTAAAACAGTATTTAAAACAAACACCGATTACAGAACAACAATGTCATATTGGTGTTGCACCGATTTCTATTGCTTTATTGTCCGTTCAACAGTCATTGGTTGATGCACAGTCACCTGTTAAAGTTGTCGCTCAAGACCTTTCTCGTATGGCAGGTACAGGCGCATTTACAGGTGAAGTCAGCGCGGAGCTACTTAAAGACAGTCAAATTGATTATGTGTTAATTGGTCATTCTGAGCGCCGTGAAATTTTTGGTGATGGTGTTGAACACGTGAAAGCCAAAGTTCTAAATGCACTGAATGCTGGTTTAACCGTCATTTACTGTGTTGGTGAAAGTTTAGAACAACGTGAAGCAGGGCAAGCAGAGCAAGTTGTGCTACAACAAATTTGTGACCTAGCGACAGTTGTAAAAGCAGATCAGTGGCACAATATTGTAGTTGCTTATGAACCAATTTGGGCAATCGGCACAGGTAAGACAGCTTCTCCTGAAGATGCACAAGCGATGCATGCCCAAATTCGTCAAGGTTTGGCTCAAATTGCAGCTGAAGGGAAGAATATTGCCATTTTGTATGGTGGTAGTGTTAAACCTGAAAATGCAGTAGAGTTGGCAGCTTGTCCAGATATTAATGGTGCACTGGTTGGTGGTGCATCACTCAATGCAGCGTCATTTTTTGAAATTGCTCGCGCATTTGCGAAAATAAAAGAATAGGAGTTCAGCATGCATACTTTTGTGCTGGTAGTACATATCATATTGGCTGTTCTGATGATTGGACTGATTTTAGTTCAACATGGTAAAGGTGCAGATGCTGGCGCTTCATTTGGTGGCGGTGGTGCAGCAACTGTATTTGGTGCATCAGGTTCAGCGAGTTTTTTAACACGTTTAACTGCGATTCTGACAGCATTGTTTTTTGTCACCAGTATCACGCTTGCTGTGTTTGCGAAAAAGCAAACTTCCGATGCTTATGGATTGAAAACAGTACAATCTAGTTCGCAAACAACAGCTCCTGCACAAACAAATACGGGTGAAACTTCGCCAACCGCACCGAAATAACTCTTTTTTTAAAATTAAACCTTTCAATTTGGTGTGTAAGCTACTAGAATGCGTCACAGCTGCGGTGGTGGTGGAATTGGTAGACACGCTACCTTGAGGTGGTAGTGCTTTCGGGCGTGGGGGTTCAAGTCCCCCCTTCCGCACCAACAAAGAATCCAGAAATTTTTGTTGGTGTTTGCAGTGAATACGTTGTTGCGGGATGGAGCAGTCTGGTAGCTCGTCGGGCTCATAACCCGAAGGTCGTTGGTTCAAATCCAGCTCCCGCTACCATTTATTTGGTAAAGTAGTTGATGTGTTTTTGTTGATTTGGCCCGTCGGGCTCAACTCTTCATAAAATCACGAAGGTTGTTGGTTTATTCAGCTCCCGCTACCAATTTAATTAAGATGCAACTTAATTAAAAATAAGATTGAAAAATTTTATTCGTATATTTGCAGTTTGTTGCGGGATGGAGCAGTCTGGTAGCTCGTCGGGCTCATAACCCGAAGGTCGTTGGTTCAAATCCAGCTCCCGCTACCATTTATTTGGTCATGTAGTTGATGTGTTTTTGTTGATTTGGCTTGTCGGGCTCAACTCTTTATAAAATCACGAAGGTTATTGATTTAATCCAACTCTTGTACCATCTTAGTTAAGATGCAACTTAGCTAAGCTTAGAAATGAAACATATTGATTGAAATTTGAATCATTTTTGAGTATAATATTGCAACGCTGATGCGGGATGGAGCAGTCTGGTAGCTCGTCGGGCTCATAACCCGAAGGTCGTTGGTTCAAATCCAGCTCCCGCTACCAAGTTTCTAAAAGGGCTCACAGATAGGTGGGTCTTTTTGTATAGTGAGCTACGGTTTACTGTACGATAATAGGGGCGATTACGCCCTTTTTTATTGGCTATCGTGTGGTGTGTACATCAATTGGTCAAAAAGACATGCTTCACTATAGTAAAGTTTGGTTAGTCCAAAAAATTGGTTAGTCCGATGAGCGATTGAATCGCACAAATTGACGAGAGTAAATGAAGCTATCAAATAAAACTCAGGCACTTCAAGATCTAATCACTCCTGCAGTGCAAGCTTGTGATGTTGACCTTTGGGGAATTGAATTTATCCCTCAAGGTAAACGTTCTTTATTGCGTATTTATATCGATAAAGAAGTTTCTGAAAATGCTGAACCTGTTCTAAATGAAGAGGGTGAAGTAGAGTTAGGCCGTGGTATCGGTGTACAAGATTGTGTACGTGTAACACAGCAAGTGGGTGCGATTTTGGATGTTCATGATCCAATTTCAGGTGAATATGCCTTAGAAGTATCATCACCAGGTTGGGATCGTCCATTTTTCCAATTGGCACAGCTACAAGCTTATATTGGTCAACAAGTTGCTTTGCGTTTAATCGCAGCGGTGGAAAATCGTCGTAAGTTTCAAGCGAAATTGGTTGCTGTTGATTTAGAAAATGAATTCATTCAAGTGGAAGTTGAAAAACAACAGGTACTTGAAATTGATGCAAACAATATTGATAAAGCGAATCTGATCTATCAAGATTAATCCAGAAATAGAAATCTGAACAAATAGGTGACCTATGGCACGCGAGATTCTCACCGTCGTTGAAACGGTTAGTAATGAGAAAGGTGTAAGTCGCGAAGCAATTTTTGAAGCGCTTGAACAAGCTTTAGTTGCAGCGACTAAAAAGAAATTCTACGAAGGAACGAATTCGGAAGAAGCGCGTCTACGTGTGGAGATTGATCGTAAAACTGGTGACTATAGTACTTTCCGTCAATGGGAAGTGGTTGCTGATGAAGATCATGAAATGCCTGCATGTCAAGATGCTATTTCTGATGTTGATCCTGCGCAGTGGTCAATTGGTGATATTCGTGAATTGGAAGTGCCATCAATCGATTTCGGTCGTATTGCTGCTCAAATCGCGAAACAAGTGATTGTGCAAAAAATTCGTGAAGCTGAACGTGCGTTGGTTGCAGATGCTTATGAATCTAAAGTGGGTGAGCTGATCTACGGTGAAGTGAAAAAACAAACCAAAGATGGCTTTATCATCGACTTAGGTGACAATGCAGAAGCATATTTAGCGCGTGAAGAAATGATTCCTAAGGAAATTCTTCGCCCTAAACAACGTATGAACGCAATTCTTTTCAATGTGAACCGTGAAGGTCGTGGCGCGCAATTATTATTGTCTCGTGCTAAACCTGAAATGTTAATCGCATTGATGAAAAAAGAAATTCCAGAAATTTCTGAAGAAATCATTGAAATTAAAGCAGCAGCACGTCAACCAGGCGTTCGTGCAAAAATTGCTGTGAAAACCAATGACCATCGTATTGACCCAGTAGGTGCTTGTATTGGTATGCGTGGTACACGTATCCAAGCAGTACAATCTGAGTTGAATGGTGAACGTATTGATGTGGTTGTATGGTCTGATGATCCTGCTCAATATATCGCTAGTGCTTTAGAGCCAGCGGATGTATCGGGTATTGTGATCGATGAAGAAGAGCGTACTGCAGACATTATTTTTGCGACCAGTGATCAACTCGCGCGTGCGATTGGTTCTCAAGGACAAAACGTTCGTTTAGCTTCAGAGTTAACTGGCTATAAACTCAATATGATGCTTGAAGATGAGTATCGTGCTCGTCAACAAAATGAAGCTCAACAATATTTAGACATGTTTGTAACACGTCTTGATATTGAAGAAGATCTTGCAATGGCTTTAGTAGAAATGGGCTTTACTTCACTTGAAGAGATTGCTTATGTGCCTGCAGAAACTTTCGATGAAATCGAATTGGATGCGGATACAGTTGAATTGCTACAAAGTCGTGCAAAAGAAGCCGCTTTGGCAGATGCATTGAAACAACAAGAAGATATTCAGGATCCAAGTCCAGAGCTTCTTGAGATGGAAGGTATGACTTCTGAAATTGCGCATGCTTTAGCTGCTCGTGGTGTTGTAACAATCGATGACTTGGCTGACCAAGCAACTGACGATATTTCAGATATCGATGGTTTAGGTGCTGAAAAAGCAGGTCAATTGATTATGAAAGCACGTGAATCATGGTTTAACTAGGAGTGCATAAATGACGGATAAGTCAACGCAAGATGCAGGACAATCAGGACAAATTACGTTAAAGCGTAAAACGACCAGCACTGCAAAAGTTGCTAGTACTTCAGGTAAATCTAAAACGATTAATGTTGAAGTGCGTAAGAAACATACTTTTACCAAGCCGGATCCTGAACAAATTAAAGCTGAAGCTTTAGCGAAGGCTCAGGCTGATGCACAGGAAAAAGTGGCTCCAAAAGCACAGGAAGAAACTGCTGTTCAAGAAGTTGAAAAAACTGAGAGTTCAGCAAAAGCGAATTTGGAAAAAATGCGCGCTGCTGCAAAACAGCAAACCGCTGCAAAAGAAACACCGAAAGCTGCGGTCGTGGTTAAACGTAAATCTACGAACAAACCAATTACTAAAGCAACAGTGAAAACAATTGAAACGCCTGAGCAAAAACGTGCACGTGAAGCTCAAGCAGCGCAATTGAAAGCGACGGAAGAAGCAGCACGTAAAAAGTCAGCAGAAGAAGCACAACAACGTACACTTGAGCAAATGCGTCAAATGGCGTCGAAGTATTCAGCTGATGATAATGCACCAACAATTCGTGTTGTGGATGATTCTCCTTTGGCTGCTGGTCTTGTAGGTCAGGCTTATGAAGACTCATTTGCGAAAGAAGACCGTGAGATTAAGCGTGGTACAAACACGAATAATCCACGTGGTCAAAAGAAAGGTGGACGTCGTGGTCAAGAAGAGCAATCTTTCAGCCATAACCCACACAAACGCGGTTTGAAAACAAGTCAAGCAAACAAGCATGGCTTTGAAAAACCAGTTAAAAAACAAGTTTATGATGTTGAAATTGGTACAACGATTGTGGTTGCTGACTTAGCTGCGAAAATGGCAGTTAAAGTTCGCGAAGTGATTAAATCACTCATGAAAATGGGTGAATTGGTTACACAAAACCAAGCGATTGACCAAGAAATTGCAGCATTGATCGTAGAAGAAATGGGACACAATCCAGTTCTCGTTTCTGATACACAAGCGGAAGATAACTTACTTGAAGCAGCTGAAGAAGCGCGTGGTGTTCAAACTACTCGACCTCCAGTCGTTACAATCATGGGTCACGTTGACCATGGTAAAACTTCGCTTCTTGACCGTATTCGTCGTGCGAAAGTGGCACAAGGCGAAGCGGGCGGTATCACTCAGCATATTGGTGCTTATCACGTTAAAACTGAGAAAGGCATTATTACTTTCTTAGATACACCTGGACATGCTGCATTTACTGCAATGCGTTCACGTGGTGCGAAAGCGACTGATATCGTGGTGCTTGTTGTGGCTGCGGATGATGGTGTAATGCCACAAACTGCGGAAGCAATTGACCATGCACGTGCTGCAGGTACACCAATCATTGTTGCAATCAACAAGATGGATAAAGAATCTGCTGATCCAGATCGCGTATTGAACGAATTGACAACGAAAGAAATCGTCCCTGAACAATGGGGTGGTGATGTTCCTGTTGCAATGGTTTCAGCACATACTGGTGCCGGTATCGATGATTTACTTGACTTAATTTCAATTCAAGCTGAATTGTTAGAGTTGAAAGCATCTGAAGAAGGTGCTGCGCAAGGTGTTGTTATTGAAGCGCGTGTAGATAAAGGTCGCGGTGCGGTAACATCTATTCTTGTACAAAATGGTACATTGAATGTCGGTGACTTGGTACTTGCTGGTGCATCTTATGGTCGTGTTCGTGCGATGACAGATGAAAATGGTCAACGTATCAAATCTGCAGGTCCTTCGATTCCAGTTGAAATCTTGGGTCTTCCAGAAGCGCCTATGGCGGGTGATGAAGTTCTTGTGGTTGATGATGAGAAGAAAGCACGTGAAGTTGCTGAAGCTCGTCTAGATCGTGAACGTCAACGTCGTCTTGAACGTCAATCTGCAATGCGTCTTGAAAACTTGATGGCTTCAATGGGCAAAAAAGATGTGCCGATTGTCAATGTGGTCTTGAAAACAGATGTACGTGGTACTCTAGAAGCATTGATCGTTGCGCTTTCTGAATTATCTACTGACGAAGTTAAAGTTCGTGTGATTAGTTCAGGTGTAGGTGCGATCACTGAGTCTGATGTGATTCTTGCTGAATCTTCAGAAGCGTTCTTGCTCGGCTTTAACGTACGTGCGGACAATACTGCACGTCAAAAAGCAGATGCAGACGACATCGATATTCGTTACTACAGCGTAATCTATCAATTGATTGATGACGTAAAAGATGCAATGAGCGGTAAGTTGGCTCCTGAACATCGCGAAACGATTCTGGGTGTTGCTGAAGTACGTGAAGTGTTCCACTCGAGTAAATTTGGTGCTGCTGCAGGTTGTATGGTACTTGAAGGTATGTTGCATCGTAACAAACCAATTCGTGTACTTCGTGATGATGTGGTGGTATTCCAAGGTGAACTTGAATCTCTTCGTCGCTATAAAGAAGTGGTTGAAGAAGTTCGTGCGGGCATGGAGTGTGGTCTTGCTGTTAAAGGCTATAAAGACATCAAAGCACAAGATAAGATCGAAGTGTATGATGTTCAGTTGATCAAACGGAGTCTTTAATGGCGGGTAGTCAACGTCTTAAGCGTATGGCAGATACAGTTCAGAGAGAGCTCTCTGAACTGATTCGTCAGGAGCTGAAAGATCCACGCTTAGGTGGTCTCGTGACCATCTCTGCGGTAAAAGTAAGCCCAGACTTAGGTTATGCAGAAGTTTACGTGACTGTAATGGGGCGTGAACTGGGTGATGAACAAAGTGAAGCTGCGAACAAAGAAACTTTAGATGTATTGAATAAAGCATCTGGTTTCTTGCGTCATGAACTGGGTCGTCGCATTAAAACACGTGTAACGCCACGTCTGCGCTTCCATTATGACAAAACCAATGCATACGGAAACTACATGTTTGGTTTGATTGCAGAAGCTGTGAAGGACTTACCTCCTTCAGAAGACAAAAAAGATGATGAATAAATCATCATTTTGATGAGAGCCACCTTAGGGTGGCTTTTTTGTGGCTGAAATATATAATGAGCACATTGAATAATAATGAATCAAAATGATGACAATAAAAAATATCTTATTTTTAAGCCTAGCTTATGCGGTTTCAAACTCAGCCGTTGCATGTATTAATAGTTATGCTTTTGAGATGGGGGCAGGTGCTATTACTCAAGAATATGCAGAAGAAAAGCTTGAGGAAACTAAAGCTAAAATAAAAACAGTCGAAGAATTAAATGATTATGGTGTATTACTCATTTTTGCCCATCGCTATAACGATGCGATTAAAATATTTAAAAAACTTGAAAAACAACATCCCAATTTAGCCAAGACTGCGGCAAATTTAGGTACAGCCTACGAACTTTCAGGTGATTTAGAAAAAGCGAAATATTGGATTGCACAAGGTATGCAACGTGATGCCAATATTCACCAAGGCAGTGAATGGATGCATTTAAAAATATTGGATGCACAAATCCAGCAGAAAAAAGATTCAAAATGGATTCAAACCCATGATGTATTAGGTTTAGATTTTGGTACTTCAACTGTACCTAAGGCAAAAGTGCAAGAAATTGTATTTCAAAATAAGCATTATGATTTAGACAAAATATTGCTAGACAGTGAGATACAAATGGATCAGCGGCTAAGGTTTGTCAAGCATGATCCAATCAGTGCACAGATTATTTTTAATATGGCAAATATCGAACTTACAAAATACAATACAGATAATTATACCGTTGATATTCTTTATGATCGGGCTAAAGACTTAGGTTATAGCAATCCACAATTATTGGAAAAGCGTAAAGACTATTTCCTACATTCTAAGTGGTTTCAATTCAAAGCATTTGTATTTCAATTATGGCAACATTTAAAAAAAATATTTTGATTAAAGAATAGCAAAAATACACAAAACTTGTGCAAATTGTGTTTAGAATGCAAATATATATGAACAAATACAACGAAATATCTTTGAGGGAAATATGATGAATGCAATGAAAAAAGGCTTATTGGCACTTACTTTAGCAAGTACTTTGGCATTTTCAGGTTGTGGCTATAATACCTTGCAGGCTAAAGATGAATCAGTAACTGCTGCTTGGTCAGAAGTTGAAAACCAATACCAACGTCGTGCGGACTTAGTGCCTAACCTTGTGAATGTGGTGAAAGGTTATGCGACACATGAAGAAAAAGTACTGACTGAAGTCACTCAAGCACGTGCCAATGTTGCAGGCTTGAAAGTCGATAAAGAAGTGTTAAACGATCCTGAATTATTCAAAAAATACCAAGAAGCACAATCGCAAATGACAGGTGCGTTATCACGTTTATTGGCAGTGACTGAAAATTATCCAGATCTAAAAGCCAATGAGCAATTTCGTGACTTACAAGTGCAACTTGAAGGTACAGAAAACCGTATCAGTACTGCACGTACTCGTTATGTGACCACTGTTCAAGATTACAATACTTATGTACGTCAATTCCCTCAAGCGATGACCGCTAAAGTGATTGGTATGAAAACCAAGCCAAACTTTAGTGCGGAAGCGGGTGCTTCTAAAGCGCCAACAGTGAATTTTAACTAATTTCTAAATACCTCACTCACCATCTTATTTGACGTGAATCGAAAGGGGTATTGATCTGGTTAATGAATACATTGCGTGAATAGAGGTGGTTTGATGATTGAATGGTTACAAGCATCACGAATTAAAAAAATCAGTATAGGTATCTTTATACTGTTCGGGTTGATGCTGTCTGTTCAATCAACCGTATGGGCTGAAACTGCAACAGCAACGGATGAACAAGAGGCGCAAGAAGCTGTAGTTTTGGGTAAAATTGTGCCCAATGCGAATGTTCCAAATGTGATTGGTACAAATGCATCCGCGATCAATGGGCAACAAGCCACAAATGTCACAACGAGAACTCAATCACAAGCACCGACTGATGCGACTCAAAATTCAATCGCTGTTGCCAATGATATGGCAGAAGGGCAGTTATCACGTGATATTCCAAGCTTAAATCAACCAGTTATTGACCAAGCAAATGTTTTAACTGCTGCGGAAAAGCAAAATCTTGAACAACAAATTCAGGATATTTACCGTCAGGGCAAGGCACAAATTGGTGTGATTATTGTTCCGACAACAGGCAATGAAGGCATTTTTGATTTTGCTATGCGTGTGGCGGAACAATGGAAATTGGGTTCAGCAAAACAAGACAATGGTTTATTGATTGCAGTTGCGGTGAATGATCATAAATTGCATATCGCTACAGGATACGGTTTGGAAGGTGTGCTTCCAGATATTATGGTCAATCGTATTATCCGTAATCAAATCACACCAGCATTTAAACAAAACCAATTTGGTCAAGGGATCCAAGCTGGTGTTGATGAAATTGAGCGTATCTTGGATATGGATCCTGAAACAGCAGCCAAAGCTGCGGATGAACTCAAGGATCGTCAAGATCAAGCGATAAAAGCACAGGAAGCCAAAGATCGAACACTCACTACCACGATGATTATTTTGATTATTGGTGTATTTGCATCGTTTATTGTGGGGAATCGTTTGAGTGCATCTGTGGCAGGAGTAACTGCTGCTGCGGCAGGTATGATTTATGGCTCAGGCATCGTGATGAGTTTAGTGCTTGGTTTTGGTGTGTTCTTTTTATTGATCACTTCAATCGCGCAGTTGCTGTTCCAAATGTTCGTTTCTGGTGGTGGACGTGGCGGCGGTGGTGGAGGCTTCGGTGGGGGCGGAGGCTACAGCGGTGGCGGAGGTGGTTTTGGCGGAGGGGGAGCATCAGGTTCATGGTAATTAAAAATGATACAACGGAAATTGTAACGCAACCGAAGTTGCAAGAATCAGTTGAACCGAGTTTTAGACGTTGGCTCAAGCACTTTTTTTATATGCCTGCATCTAAACGGTATTTTTCTAAACAAGATCAAATGGTCATCGCCCAAGCTGTTCAGCAGGCTGAAGATGGTCATGTCGGTGAAATTCAAGTGGTGATAGAGGGGCATATCCCAAGCCATCAAGCTTATTACCAATGTACTCGTTTAAGAGCGCAACAGCTTTTTGCGGAGTTGGGTGTATGGGATACCGAGTTTAATAGTGGTGTTTTGCTGTATTTGAATTTGTGTGAGCAAACTGTAGAAATCGTGGTGGATCGGGGGATCAATCTAAAGACGTCTACTGAAGTATGGCAACGGATCTGTGATCAAATCGTGGCTGAGCTGAAAAACAGACAGTATCGTTCTGCTGTAGTTAATGGTGTAGCAGAAATAGGTAAAGTATTGAATTTGTTTTACAATGATAAAAAACCTGATATGATGAACGAGTTGTCAAATCAGCCTATTATTTTGAATTAGCACAGAAAAGCCTGAATTTTTTCTTTAAAAAAGTGACCATAAGTGTCACTTTTTTACGTTAAATTACATGTTGAAAAATAACGATAAAAAAAGCTTGTAAAGAATTACATTCACACTAAAATCAGAATGTGTTCGAGGGCTGTTGGTTTTTTCCACATAAGACAGACTCATAAAAGCTCTAAAAAGCGATAAAAAATTTTTAAAACATTGGAGAAATGTTATGAAATCAGTTCAAAAGGGTTTCACCCTTATCGAATTAATGATCGTTGTTGCGATTATCGGTATTCTTGCTGCAATTGCGATTCCTGCTTATCAAGATTATATTGCGCGTTCACAAATGACTGAAGCAATGAATCTTGCTGGTGGTCAAAAAGGTGCTGTTACTGAATATTATTCGAATAAAGGCACTTTCCCAACCAATAACACGGATGCAGGTGTTGCAGCAGCAGCAAGTATTAAAGGTAAATATGTAGATAATGTTGCAATTAGCGGTGGTAAAATCACAGCAACATTAAAGAGTTCAGATGTCTCTGAAGGTATTAAAAGTGCAACTCTCGTGCTTAGTCCAACTACTTCAGCTGGTTCAGTTGAGTGGAAATGTACAGGTTCAACAGCTTCAACAGCAAAATATTATCCAACTGCTTGTCGTTAATTAAATTAGAGACAAGATCAATAACGCCCTTTTTAGGGCGTTATTTTTGAATAAGAATATATGAAAAAATATTTTCCATTTATTTATTTTAATCTGATAATTATAAGTGTTATATGTGTATATATTTATGGATTAAATGGCAATTTTTTATTTGATGATTATCCAAATCTAGAGCCACTCGCTAATTCTAATGCAGTAGATAATTGGGATAAAGCGAAAAACTTTATTATTAGTGGTTTTGCTGGTCCGACAGGTCGCCCTATATCTTTAGCAAGTTTTCTTTTAGATGCAAATACATGGCCTACAGATCCTTATCCATTTAAATATACCAATCTCATGATCCATTTACTCAACGGAGTTTTACTCTCTTGGGCAACTTTATTGTTATTACGAAATTATAATTATAAAGAACAACAGGCAATTTGGATTGCCTTAATTGCATCAAGTATTTGGTTGCTTCATCCATCCTTCGTGTCTACCACACTTTATGTGGTTCAGCGAATGGCTCAATTAGCTACGCTATTCACGCTTATTGGTATTGTTGGATATTTAAAAGCGCGGTTACTTCTTGTTGATAAGCCACTTCAAGCATATTTCTATATGGCTGTATCAATAGGTTTATGCACAATTTTAGCAACCTATAGTAAAGAGAATGGCGCACTACTTCCATTACTGATCTTGGTTATAGAGTTTTGTAATCCAGATAAACAAAATCGACCAATATGGCAATGGCGAGCATTGTGCTTATGGTTGCCATCATGTGCGGTACTGTACTTAATTTTTAGAGAGATTAATTTTGCAGATAATATCTGGCCAAACCGTAACTTTAATCAGGTTGAACGTTTATATAGTGAAGCTAGAATTGTAACTGAATATTTGTTTAATCTTTTTATTCCTCAAATAGAAGGTCGTGGATTGTATCAAGATGATTTTATAGTTTCAAAATCCTTATTCCAACCAATCACAACTGTATATTCAATTATTTTTTTAAGTGGGTTGGCACTATCTGCATTTGTGTTAAAGCCAAAATATCCTTTATTTTCTTTAGCTGTTCTATTTTTCTTTACAGCACACTTGATGGAGTCTACCGTTCTAGGGCTAGAACTTTATTTTGAACATCGTAATTATTTAGCAGCTTTATTTTTATTTTTACCTATCGCTAGTGCTTTACATTGGTTAAAAAGTAAAATTGAATCAAAATTGGTCTATCTGATTGTTCTTATCATTTTATCTATTTTAAGCTTTTTTACATATGAAAGAGCAAAGCTATGGGGTAATACAGAACAACTTCTTTTGTATTGGGCGAAAAATTCACCAAACTCACCACGCGCTCAAAGTGAGATAGCTAATTACTATACAAAACAAGGTGATATATTAAAGTCAAATCAGCACTTAGAACAAAGTTTAGCGAAAATGCCGAATAGTGCATTATTGACTATGCAGCTTTTATTACAAAAAGTCTCTTATAGTTTTGCGACTGATCATGATTTTGAAATGACAGCATCTAGATTAGGCCAACAGCCTTTTGATGCACAAGCTATACAAGGGTTACGTTTGTTGACAGAGAGCGTTGTTGGTAATCAAGAAGCATGTAAAAAATACTGCTCATCCATATTGGGATTGATTGAGAATTTAGATCATAATTCAAAATACAGTAACATTTCAGTTTATTGGCGTTTGTCTGCATATTTAAAAGCTCAGATATATTTAGCGATGAATAATGATGAGATAGCATTAGAACAATATCAGGAAGCCGTTAAGCGTTATAATGATGTCGAAGCAGGTTTAATGATGGTGGCAGAATTGGGGACACATAGCTCATCATCAAATGCATTAAGTTTATTGAATCAAGTTGAATTGATTTTTAAACAACAGGGTGCATCTACTTTAAGGCGCAGTAGGTCTGAATATGAAATGGAAATTATGAGATTGAAAAAGCTTTTTGAGCAACAAATCAAGTCTGGGGTTTAAGGAATCTAGTTTGAAAATAAGTATAGTTTTACCTGCCAAAAATGAAGCTGGAGCAATTAGCGATACAATTGCCAAAATTCAGGTATTGAATATTGCTAAAGAAATTCTAGTTGTAAACGATGGTTCTACTGATTCAACAAAAGAAATTGCAGAGCAAGCAGGTGCGAAAGTTATTTCTCATCCTTACTCAAAAGGAAATGGAGCTGCAATTAAAACAGGTGCTCGAAATGCAACTGGTGACGTGATTGTATTTATGGATGCGGATGGGCAACACGACCCTCAAGATATTCCAAGACTTTTAGCCAAAATTGAAGAAGGTTATGATCTGGTCGTAGGGGCTAGACAAAAAGGTTCTCAAGCAAGTGTCGGGCGAGGTGTAGCAAACAAACTCTATAATAATTTAGCATCTTATATGTCTGAGCATAAGATTGAAGATTTAACATCAGGCTTTAGAGCTGTACGAGCAGAAAAGTTTAGAGAGTTTATATATTTACTGCCCAATGGTTTTTCGTATCCAACCACAAGTACGATGGCTTTTTTCCGCGCAGGATATTCTGTGACTTATGTGCCAATCCATGCCGCAAAACGTATTGGAAAAAGTCACATTCATCCTGTAAAAGATAGTATACGTTTCTTTTTGATTATTTTTAAAATTGCGACTCTATATTCGCCTTTAAAAATGTTTTTACCTTTTGCTGTAGTGTTGTTTTTATTGGCAACAGGTTGGTATGGTTATACTTTGTATGAATACAATCGCTTTACCAATATGAGTGCATTATTGTATACAGGCAGTATTATGATCTTTCTGATGGGATTGATTTCAGAACAGATTACAGCTTTAATGTATAAAGAGAAATAATAGAAGTGCTTGATAGTTTAAAACAGCTTTGGCAAATTTTGTCACCTTTAGACAAAAGAAAAGTTTTATACGTTTTAATATTGGTCATGGGGATGGCTTTTATTGAATCAGCGGGTGTAATTTCGATTATGCCTTTTTTAGCAGTTTTATCGAATCCATCCATTGTTAGTTCAAATCAATATTTACAACTTATGTATGATCTGATGAGGGGCGGAACTGAACAAATATTTATTGTTAAATTGGGCTTTCTTTCTTTAAGTGTTGTTATTTTTTCTACTTTCTTCAAAATAATTACTCAATATGCTGTAAATCGGTTCTCAAGTTTACAAAGACATTATTTTTCTACGCGGTTGCTGAAAATTTACTTAAAGCAAAATTATGAATTTTTCATTCAACGAAATAGTGCAACACTCAGTAAAAATATTTTATCTGAAGTAGATCAACTGATTTGGATGATGATTTTACCTGCTTTGACATTGATGTCTTATAGTATTGTTTTATTGTCTATGGTGGGTATCCTTTTACTTTATGATCCATTCATGGCATTTGCTACAGCTTCTATATTGGCATTGTTTTATATTAGTATTTATATACTCGTTAGAAAAAAATTAGAACTGATTGGACAAGAATTTACACAAGCTAATAAAGAACGTTACCAAACCTGCCAAGAAGCATTGGCCGGTATTAAAGACGTGATGATTAATAATGCAAAACAAGGTTATATTGATCAATTCGAACAATCATCTAGAGTTTTTGCGAGACATATTGCTACGCGTGATACTTTAGGACAGATACCGCTTAATATTATAGAAACAGTGGGCTATGGTTGTTTAATTGGATTAGCCATGATTTTAGTCATTTCTGGCAAAGATGTTTCACATATTTTACCGATACTTGGTCTATATGGTTTTGCAGCTTATCGAATGTTACCAGCTGCACAGAATATTTATCGCTCTATTTCTCAGGTAAAGTTTTCACAGCAAGTATTAAATATATTAAAGCCTGAATTTGAACTGGAATATCATCAAGAAAGGGATGTGCCTTTATTAAATCAAACTGAAAAAATGGATTTTAATCATTCAATTCGTTTAGAAAATATTTCATTTTCTTATCCAAATCGCTTAGACCAACCAGTATTAAATAACTTTAGTATCGAAATTAAGAAAAATACCAGCTTAGGTATTATGGGGGAAAGTGGTAGTGGTAAAAGTACCTTGATGGATATTATGTTAGGGCTTCTAACTCTACAGCAGGGTAAAATTTATATAGATGAAGTTGAGTTAAACGAAGATAATATCAATGCTTGGCGAGATTTAGTGGGATATGTCCCGCAGTTTATATATTTGGCAGATAAAACGATTACTGAAAATATTGCGTTTGGTATGCCTAAATCTGAAATAAATATTGAACAAGTGATTAAAGTGGCAAAACTCGCACAAGTAGATGATTTTATTCAAAAACAATTGCCTTTAGGTTATGATACTGTCGTTGGTGAACGTGGTGTAATGTTGTCTGGAGGACAAAGGCAACGTATCGGGATTGCACGTGCGTTATATAAGAGTCCTCAAGTTTTATTTATGGATGAGGCGACAAGTGCTTTGGATCATGAAACAGAGCAAGCAGTCAATGATGCAATTCAAGGTTTAAATGGGGAAATTACAATGGTAATTATTGCGCATAGGGAAAGTGCGATAAGGCTTTGTAATAAAGTAAGAAAATTGGGGTAAAAATGGACAACTTGTTTGATGTTTTGAATAAACATAATTTTCATTATGATGAAAATAATAAAATATGGAGCTTAGATAAAAAGTTTGATTATTCAGATGGGGAAGATGAAGAAAATTATATTTATGAAATAGTAAAAAGCACAAATGATTTGTCAACTTTATCAGATGAGCTAGAGTTTAAAATAAAGGACTGGTCCTCTTTATACCATTTTTCTTCACAAAGAACTAATTTACTTGAACCATTCCGTTCTGAATGGGAGGGTAAAGTTGTGTTAGAGATTGGTTGCGGGTGTGGGGCATTTACACGATATTTAGCAGAAAATGCTAAACATGTAATTGCGTTAGAGGGCAGTTTTCGGAGAGCTAAAATTGCTAGAGAAAGATGTCGTGGTTTGGAAAATGTGACTGTAGTGTGTTGTAATGCTCAAGAATTCCCTTTAATAAATAATATAGATACTGTACTCCTTATAGGCGTTTTGGAGTATGCAAAAAAGTACCTAGGTGAAAATGGAGAAATAGAGTTATTAAATTTATGTAAAAACCAATTGGGAGATACTGGAAAACTTATCTTAGCTATAGAAAATAAGTTAGGATTAAAATACTTAGTTGGTGCTAAGGAAGATCATATTGGTATTTCAATGTACGGGTTAAATCGACAATATAAAAAAGCAGATATAACTACGTATGGGCGAGTTGAATTACTAAAAAAACTTAAAAAAACAGGTTTTAATTTTATTTCAGAATATTACCCTTTTCCTGATTATAAATTTCCTACTACGATCATATCAAAGAATGCGTTAGATAAAAATAAGGAGAATACCGTATTTGAAGATATGATAGTTCAGGCTTTACATAAAGACCCGCAACTGGCAGGAACACATTATAGTTGTTCAATAGAACAAATGGCTAAAAATTTATGTGAAAATGATTTAATAGGAGATAATTCAAACTCTTTTTTAATGGTAGCATCAAAAGAGAATTTTGAGCACCAAGATGAGTTAATTTGGTATTATTCATTTTTAAGAAAGAGAAAGTTTTCTAAAAAGATAAAATTTGTTAATTTAAATGAAAATATCTATATAAAAAATGACATATCTGGCTATGAATTAATACAAAGTGGTTCAAATTATTGGTGTTCTATTCATGATGTATTAAATAGAGTTGATTGGTCATATAATGAATTATATGATTATTTTAATAAGTGGTTTAACTTTGTTTTGGAATCCTCAAATCTTGAAAAAAAATATTGTTTTAACAGTATGATTAGTGGAGTTTTCTTTGAGGCTTTGCCATTTAATCTATTGGTTGATGGTAGTGATTTAAAGTTTATTGATTTAGATGATTTTTTTGTTAAAGATGATTGTGAGTTAGGTTATTTGTTTTATAGAGGTGTTTTAAATTCATTATTACGGGTTACATCAGTGAGTCACAGTATTTATTTGAAAGACATAAAGATTCATAATATTTCGAGAGTTATTCTAAAAATGAGGTTTCCAACGATTACGGATAATATAATTGATAACTATTTAATGAAGGAAGTTGATTTTCTGAATGAGGTATCAATTCTAAAAACAAAAAATGAATTACTCAGAGAAATGAATTTGGTAGTACGACTTGATATGGATGAAAATAATAGAAATTTTAATAATTTTAAGTTTGTTTTTAAATATACATGCAGTCTTTTTTTTAGAAAAATAAAAAGAATAATTAATGTTTGAGAGTTAGCCAATGATAAGCATTATTATCCCAAATTATAATCATTATGATTATCTTGAAGAACGTTTAGATAGTGTATTCTCACAAACTTATCTTAACTATGAGGTTATTATCTTAGATGATTGTTCAACGGATAATAGTTTAAAAATATTGAGTAGATATAAAGACCATCCAAAAGTTTCACATTTTATTGTAAATAAAGTGAATTCAGGTTCAGTATTTAAACAGTGGAATAAGGGGATTGAGTTAGCTCAAGGTGAGTTGATATGGATAGCTGAATCAGATGATATTGCGAGTTATGATTTTTTAGAGAAAATGGTTCATAGTTTTGATAAGTATGCCAAAGTAGTATTGGCATATTGCCAATCGAAGAAAATTAATAGTTCTGGAGAAATATTTGGTGATTGGGTGGCTCATACCGACTTAAATGGTCAGAATAAACATACAGATGATTTTCATATGGGGGGAGGGGAGTTTATTGAAAAATATATGTTAGACCAAAACTCAATTCCGAATGCAAGTGGAGTCATTTTTAAAAAATCAATTTATCAACTTGTTGGTGGACCATTGACTGAATTAAGAACGGTTGGTGACTGGAATGTTTGGGTAAAAATATTAACGCAAGGAGAAATATTTTTTTGCGCTGAAAAAATGAATTTCTTTAGAATGCATGACTCAAGTTGTGTAGCTTTATCAAATAAAAATGATAAAAGAGCGAATATTATATTGATGCATCTGAATATGTATGAGAATTTATTTGACTTTTTTCATAAAAATAATTTTAAAATTTCACAAAAAAAGTGGGAAAAAAGGGATATGGTAGCTACTAAATTAATGTTTAACTGCATTTCAAATAATAATTATCAATTGTTATTTGAAGTTTTTATTAAATATAAGCTTTTTTATATCTTTTTTAATCGTACTTTCTATTTTGTGTTTTTAAGAATGATTACTACTTTTTTTCTTGGTAAGAGTAACGGAAAAATTTAATATCTGGTTCTTTTTTAATTTAATGATAAAAAAATATTGTTAAACTTTTTCACTAGTAGAGGTTGTAATGACTAAGCCTTTAGTTTCCATAGCATTAGCCACATATAATGGTGAAAAATTTCTTAAGCAACAGATGGATTCTTTGTTGGCTCAAGATTACCCAAACTTAGAAATTGTTATCTCTGATGATTGCTCTACTGATGGAACTTGGGAAATATTACAGAATTATGCTCTGAAAGATAATCGTATTAAACTTTTACCACGTGAAGAAAAAAATATTGGATATATAAATAATTTTATTAAAGTCTTTATGGCATGTCGAGGAGAGTTTATTTCGCCTTGCGATCAAGATGATATATGGCATGTTGATAAAACAAGTCGTTTAGTTTCTGAAATAGATAATGCAATGCTTGTGTATTGTGACAATAGATTCATAGATGAAGAAGATAATCCTATAGGTATTAACTATTCTGATACTGTAAGATTCATGATATCAGGTAACGACTGCCGAAATTTCTTATTTTATAATTCAATATTGGGTCATACTATGTTATTCCGTAGAGATTTGCTAGGAATAATTAGTGATATGACCTCTATTGGTTATATAGACTGGTTGATTGCATTTTATGCGGCAGAGTATGGCGGTATTGTATATTTAAAAGAAACTTTGGTGGATTGGAGACAGCATTCTGAATCAACAACCTTCAATGTTCGGAATGGTGGTGAGAAAGCTAAGGCTGTAATGGTAGATGAAAATGCATTAAATGTTTTTTCCTCTGTCGAAAGTACGCATCAGGAATTTGCATGCAGAGCTTTCAAGACTTGGCTTAAGTGGAAAAATAGTTATTTAAACTTTTCAATGTTTATATTTATAATTCGCTATGGGAGTATAACGCATTGTCATCACCCTGCAAAATTTCCTGCACTAAAGTATTTACTAGGTTATAAATTAAAAAAATTAATACGCCCTAATTTTTACTAAATAAAAAATTTTTCGAGAGTGTTTAGATGAAAGTTAGCATAATTATAGTAACCTATAACCGAAAGGAGTTACTTTTACAATGTTTAAAAGCATTAATGTTGCAAACATATAAAATAACGACACTCATTGTTGTCAATAATGCTTCAACAGATGGAACAGAAGATTATGTTAAAAATTCTAATTTACAGGGAGTGGATAAAATAAAATGGGTGAATTTAAAAAATAATATTGGTGGTGCTGGTGGTTTTTTTTCAGGTATAGAATATGCTTTGAAGCAAGATGCTGAATGGATTTGGATGATGGATGATGATGGTTATCCTGAACCAGAGTGCCTACAAAAACTTACTGATGAAGTAAGATGTAGAGAGGTTCAGGCAATATCGCCTTTGCAGGTAAATATTCATGATGTCGATAAACTTGCATTCCCTGTTTGGGTGAATGGGAAACAGTTGAGGGGAAATGTAGGTCAAGTTTTAGATAATAACTTTATTGGACAAGAAGCAAATTTATTTAATGGTTTGCTGATCCATGAGTCTGTCATAAAAAAAATAGGATTACCAAAAAAAGAATTATTTATCAGGGGGGATGAGGTTGAATATACTAAAAGGTTGTTAAAAAATAATATAAAATTTGGGACACTTACATCCGCTAAATTTTATCATCCAAGTGATGATAATGAACGAATAAAGAGCTTATTCGGGCTCTTAATTACTCGTGATGCGCATTCAGATTTTAAAAACTATTATATGTTTAGAAATAGAGCTGTTGCTTTTATAGAAGATGGTAATGCATGGTTACTTCCTGTGGATTTCATTCGTTATACTTATTATTATTTAATCGTCAAAAAAATGAACTTAAATGGTTTGAGGCTGTGGTTGAGTGCAACTTGGGATGGTATTAGAGGTAAGTTAGGTCGACATCCAAAATATTAACTGGGGAAAAGAGTTGAAAGTTTTAATCATCGGCGCAGGTTTTGCTGGCTCAGTCTGTGCTCGAGAATTAGCCGAAGCCGGACATCAAATCTGTGTTTTAGATCGTCGTGACCATATAGCGGGAAATGCTTTTGATTTAAAAGATGAGCATGGCGTACTGATTCATCAATACGGTCCGCATATTTTTCATACCAACAGTGAACGAATTCTTAATTATTTATCCAAATACACGGAATGGTATCAATACGAACATCGTGTACATGGAGTGGTTGACGGAAAAGAATATCCATTCCCAATTAATCGAGATACATTAAATCAGCTTTATAGTCTTGATTTGGATGAGAAGGGAGCAGCGGATTTTTTTGAAAAAGTACGTGAACCTAGAGAACCTGTTAAAACCAGTGAAGATGTTGTTTTAAACTCAGTTGGTCGAGATTTATATGAAAAATTCTTTTTAAACTATACAAAAAAACAGTGGGGCTTAGACCCATCTCAGCTCAAAGCTGGTGTAGCTGCGCGGATTCCTACCCGAACGAATACGGATGACCGTTATTTCACTGATACATTTCAAGCAATGCCTTTGCATGGTTATACGGTCATGTTTGAGAATCTCTTGAATCATCCTAATATTGAAGTTCAATTATCTACTGAATTTAAAGATATTCTAAACTCTAGTCGTGAATTTGATCATATTGTTTACACAGGTCCTATAGATGCTTTTTATGGTTTTAAGTTTGGGCACTTACCTTATAGATCACTCCGCTTTGAACATGAACATCTAGCAGATCAAGAATGGTATCAATCAGTTGGAACGGTAAACTACCCGAATGATTTCGATTTCACAAGGATTACTGAATTTAAACATTTGACAGGACAACAGACTACGTCAACATCGATTGTTCGAGAATATCCAACAGCAGAGGGTGATCCATATTATCCGATTCCTCGTGATGAAAATGAAATATTATTTAAAAAATATAAAGCATTGGCGGATCAAGAGGAGAGAGTTACTTTTGTTGGTCGTTTAGCTGAATATCGTTATTACAATATGGATCAAGTAGTTGGCGCTGCTTTAAATGCTGTAGATATAATTTTAGAGAGAAAATAATTGAAAATAGCTTTCTTATGTAAACGACAATATATGTCTAAGGATGTAATTTTAGATAAATATGCTCGTTTATACGAGATACCCAATCAATTGGCTTTACTTGGTCACCAAGTCGAAAGTTTTTGTTTAAGCTATCAGGCACATGATGAGGGTGATTGGGATGAGTCTAATCATTTAAAGTCATTGGTTTGGCATTCTAAAAGTTATAAAGGTCTAAATAAGATAGGGTTGTTGACCTACCCTATTTTTCTTTTACAAAAATTGAAGAAATTTCAACCTGATATTATTATTGCAGCCTCAGATATTCCGCACATTGTTTGGGGAGCATGGTGTGCAAAAAAGTTAAATATTCCTTTAGTAGCAGATCTTTATGATAATTTTGAAGCATATGGACAAGCTAAAATCCCATTTTTAAAGCCTCTATTTCATCAAGCCTTATCCACTGCAAAGGTGATTTCAACAACTAGTTTTAGTTTGGCTGAAAAAATGCGCAAAGACTTTCCAAATGTTCCAAATATATATCCAATGCCAAGTGTTATTGATAAGGACTTATTCAAGTCTAGTGATAAAATTGTGGCAAGAAAATTTTTAAATTTACCTCTAGATAAACCACTAATTGGTACTGCTGGAGGATTAACTCAAATGAAAGGTATTGATGATTTATTTAATGCTTGGGAAATAATAAAAAATCAAAATGACCAAGTATATTTGATTTTAGCTGGACCGACAGAAGAAAAAACACCATTGCCTCATGATGAGCGTGTCATTTATTTGGGATTATTATCGCACAAAGACGTTGTTACTCTGTTTCAAGCTTTAGATGTCGGAGTGTTGTGTATTCCCGATGATGAATTTGGGCGATACTGTTTCCCACAAAAAGCGTATGAAATGCTCGCATGCAATCTCTCAATCGTATCATCAGAAATAGGGGATATGAGAGTCCTTTTAAATAAGCATTCAGATAGCTTATATATCAATAGAAACTATCAAGATTTGGCAAATAAGCTATCCTTTCAATTAGCGCACCATGACAAAATAGAGATACCTATACTGTCATGGAGACAAACTGTAGAAAATTTAGAGTGCTATTTAAAGCAATTGATTTAATATTATTTAAAATAATTAGCAATTATAGCACTAGGAGATGATATCAGATTTAATTTTTCTTTTTGTAGAATAGTATATTTTTTAGATATGATAAATTTAACAACACTTGGTGGATCATTAATTAAAATTGCATTTTCTCCTATTCCATCATGTCTTTCAGTTGATTCTCTTAAAATAATAGTAGGATGACCAAAAAAGGCTAACTCTTCTTGATTAGAGCCACCGTCAGTAATTACAATCTCATTAGATAATGCTAAATCTAGAAACTTTTGATAAGTCATTCTAGGAAGTAAATTTATACGCTTGTTGGTTAATTGTTCTAGTAAATTGTATTGTAATAATTTCTTTTTAGTTGCTGGATGAAGAACAAAGTTGATTGTATATTTTTCACTTAGAGTAATTAGCATTTCTACAATAGATTGTAGTCTTTCTTTATTGTAGATGTTATGAAAACGATGTAATGATATTAAAATCGTATTTGGTTCTCTATTTATATTTTTTCCAATTTTTAGATAGGTAATACTGTCTAGAATGGTATTCCCGTGAGTATAAAGAATCTCAGTTTTAGCATACTTCTTCATGTGTTGAACATCCTGTTCACTAGGACAACAAGCAACATCTGTACATCTAAATACAATTCTTCGAATTATTTCCTCGGGAAACGGATTAAAAAGCATTTTAGATGTCAATCCACTTTCTAGATGAACAACGGAATGCCCTGTAAACTTGGCTGCTAATGTGCTTATTAATGTTGTTAATGTATCACCATGAACAAAAATATTAGATTTTTTAGATTGTTTTAAAACCTTAATCAAAGCTAAAAAGCTATAAGGTAACCATAGTAATAAAGCTAAAATTGAAGAATGTTCTTTATTTTTAATTAATTGCGTTATTGGAGTTTTTATTCCAAATTCCTCAATGATTTCTTCCATTGTATCATTGTGTTGTCCCGTCAATACAAATTTTGAGGGAAGCTCTTTTTCTTCGAATTCTTTTAATATTGGAGCAACTTTTATTAGTTGTGCCCGAGTGCCAATAATAAAAATATTATCTTTGATCATAATGTCTCTATGGCTGTTAAGGTGAATGAAGGACTATACATAATGAATTAAATGATGATTTTAAAGACGAAGGCTGTTTTATCACAATTAATATTTTTGACTACATTTTATAAACGTATATCTACTTGCTCTAACTCAAAAATATGTTTTAAATCATAAATAATACATTCTGTTTTACCTAAGTTACGAATATTCTTATATCCCAAATCAATAAAATTTTGATGGCCTATTGCTAAGATGATAGCATCATAGTGATTATTTTGAAGTTGTTGAATGGATTTTAAGCCATATTCTTTTTCAACTTCATGCGGATTTACCCATGGGTCATAAATATCTAGATTTAGATCATAATCTTTAAGACTTTCAATTAAATCAATAATTTTAGTATTACGAATATCTGGACAGTTTTCTTTGAATGATAACCCCATGACTAGAATATTGCCCCCAACCACTTGAATCTGCTTTTTAACCATAGCTTTGATCAGTTGGGTTGCTACATATTCGCCCATACGGTCGTTCAAACGTCTGGCAGCAAGGATAATTTCTGGATGTAAGCCGATAGATTGTGCTTTATGAGTTAGATAATATGGATCTACACTGATACAGTGTCCACCGACCAGTCCAGGGCGGAATGGTAGGAAATTCCATTTTGTTTCAGCAGCTTTTAGAACTTCTTCTGTATCAATTCCTAAGCGATTAAAAATTAATGCCAGCTCATTCATCAAAGCAATGTTGACATCACGTTGAGTATTTTCAATCACTTTAGCGGCTTCAGCGATTTTAATCGAAGGGGCTTTGTATGTGCCTGCTTCAATAATTTGTAGATAAATTTGGTCAATAAAGTGAGCAACTTCATCTGTAGATCCAGAAGTAATTTTTTTAATATTGGTTAGCTTTTTCTTTTTGTCACCTGGGTTAATTCGTTCTGGACTATAGCCAACAAAGAAGTCGTGATTAAAAATGAGTTCTGAGTATTTCTCTAAAATAGGTACACACACTTCTTCTGTAGCGCCGGGATATACCGTTGACTCATAAACAACTACATCGCCCTGTTTTAGATATTTTGCAATAGTTTGAGAGGAGTGGATGAGCGGGTTTAAATCTGGTTGTTTAAAATCGTCAATAGGTGTGGGCACTGTAACAATATAAAAATTACATGTATCTAAAATACTTGGATCTGATGATAGTGTTATTTGTTCTAATTGGTTAAGTTCAAATGAATTTAATTCAAGTGTATGATCTTGCTTTTGTTTTAACTCTTGAATGCGTTTTGTATTAATATCAAATCCAATGACATCAAATTTTTTGCTAAATGCAAGTGCAAGAGGTAAACCAACATATCCTAAGCCAATGATAGCAATTTTAATATTTTTAAAATTTAAGTTATTTAGTTGTTGCATTGAGTATTCGATCAGACATCATCATTTGATGATTATACCCAATATTTAAATAAAATGTGCTGAATACGATGATTCATTGTATAGAAATACAGTTACAAGAATTTGATAAATATACCTAAATTGTATTATTTATTAAATTAGTGTCAATTAATGACAATAAATTAACACAATCAAAAATAAACTAGATTCATGAAAGCTTTTTGGATATTTTGACAAAAAATTAGGAGGCTTTTATGAATAATAATGGTTTTACACTTATTGAGCTAATGATAGTTGTTGCAATTATTGGAATCTTAGCTGCGTTTGCTATTCCTGCATACATGGATTATACGACTCGGGCACAAGTCTCTGAGGCATTAAATATGGCAAGTTCACTGAAATCTGAGGTAATTAGAAAATATGGTGAAAGTGGAACATGTCCAACATCACCAGAAGATTTGGGTCTTGATTCATTGGGAACAGTGAATGGTAAATATGTACAGAGAGTTGGAATTAATACCACGTATAGTGGGGCTTTATGCGCTTTTGAATTTACTTTTAATAGCTCTGGTATGAATGGTGGTGTGGCTGGTAAAAAACTTATCTTTGCAATGATGAATTATACTGGTAATGGTTCGGCGCGTTGGGAATGTGCGTCATCACAAATCTCTCAAAGGTTTTTACCTACAGTTTGCCATGGCATATAAAATACAGTGATACAAAATATTTGATTCACATGTATTAAGTCATGAATATCTTAGCTCCACTATATTTTGAGGGGGAAGTAGATTTAGGATTAGCTAAATTTTCAAAAATGTTATAATTCATCATTCTTAAATTTTGCTATTTAATATGAAAGCCATCCCATACATTCTTTCAGCCATATTTTTATTACTGGCATGGTTACTCCCGATCCATAAAATACCATGGACAACTTTTGGTAGCGAGCTACTAACATTCCTATCAGCTATTGCATTGCTCTCAGCATTTATCAATCAAGACCTAAAAATACCACGACCACAAGTGGTGGCATTACCGATCCTTGCTATTCCATTACTACAATTTGCGTTCGGACAAATTCTCTATTTGAGTAATGCGTTACTGTGTACAGCATACATTGCGATGTTTTGGTTGATGGTCAGTGTGGGATATAACTTAGCAATAGGTGAAAAAGGGCAAAGAGAACAAGTTTTTAAAATATTCTGTTTGGTGGTTTTTACCGGTGCAGTGCTTTCAAGTGTAATTGCAATCTTTCAGTGGTTAGATATAGAACGTTATTTAAGCCCATTTGCGAATGTTTTAAATCATAACCGACCATATGCCAATTTTGCTCAACCGAATAATTTAGCAACCTTTATATGCATGGGTGTATTTGCTTGTTTATATTTCTATGAAAAGAAAATACTACCTAGGTTGGTTTTAGTTCCTGCAACATTTATATTTTTATTCACAATAGGATTAACCCAATCTCGTACAGCTTGGGTGGTTTGCCTATTCACTCTTATTTATCTAAGCATTAAACAATTTGGGAAAAGTAAACGTTTAAGTTTTCTAAAATTATTGGCATGGGTTACTGTCTTTATCATCATTATTTCTTGTTTACCGATGCTAAATCAGTTTATTGCTTCGGCTACTGAGCATAAAGTGATGTATACGTCATCTGTAGTTGAAAGAGCATCTTCTGGTTATCTGCGTCTGGATATGTGGAATCAAGCTTTAATCGCAATAGGACAACATCCTTGGTTTGGTTATGGTTGGAACCAAACAGGGATGGCACAAATCGCAGCATTTGATCTATATCCATCACATGAGTGGTATAAAACTGCACACAATATAATTCTGGATCTCCTATTATGGAATGGTATTCCGATTGGTGGAGTGATCATCCTTTATGTGGTTTGTTGGTTGTATTGGCTCAATAAAGGTATCCGAGAACCTGTTTCGATCGCTGCTAGTTTAATGGTGTGTGCGATCTTGATTCATGCATTATTAGAATATCCAATTCATTATGCATACTTTTTATTGCCATTGGGTTTTTTACTCGGGATGATCCAAGCGCAGTACCCACAATTACCAACGGTAAAATTAAAGTCATCGGTGATTGTTACTGTGATGATTATTGGTGTGATGCTCGTTGGTGTGATTTATCGTGATTATATTATTTATCGCCAACAATCTGTTTTTGTCTCAAAGAAAACACTCACCGCTTCACAAAAAGAAGTCATGGATCAGGAAATCTATGTCCTGACACAATTTAAAGAACGTGTTTGGTGGATTGGTTTAAATCCGTATACAAAAATGTCAGATCAACAATTGCAATATATCGGGCGTATGGTGGCAAATTTAGCATCGGCTTATGACATCAATAAATATGCTCAGGTACTCGCATTTAATGGTAAAAAAGCTGAAGCTGAACATCAGCTGTGGATTTTAAAAACCTTGCATAGGCAAGATAAGCGCTATCAAGATTTATTACCGAGTTCTATAGTCAAACTATAATAATCGAGCGCATAAAAAATCTTCAGCCGAATGTTTAATGTTGGTTAGTTAAGCAAAATTATTGCATAAATTTCTAAAATCTCCCCTAGCCCCTCTTTTTAAAAGAGGGGAAACTTCTTGTAACTAAAATAATTTTAGTAATGAAAAGCTCCCTCCTTTGAAAAAGGAGGGTTGGGGAGGATTAAAGAATCCTTAACTGACTGGTGTTGAGCATAATGTAGGAGATTTTTTATATCTACAATGATTTTCAGCTTACATTTGACTTTGAATGTAATTCTCAATACCCACACTTTCTGAAAGATCGAGTTGAGTTGTTGTCCAATCCCAGTATTCTTCTTCTTTTTCTAAAATCTCTTGAACCAAGTCACGAGTCACATAATCTAAATGAGTCTCTGCGAGAGCAACTGCTGATTTAAGTGCTTCAATATTCTCTTTAACTTTGCGTACATCGCAGTTCAATACTTCAACGGTATGTTGACCGATATAAAGCTTTCCAAGATGTTGAAGATTTGGTAAGCCTTCGAGGAAAAGAATACGTTCAATGATTTTATCCGCATGTTTCATTTGGCGAATAGATTCTTTGTATTCTGCTGAACCGAGTTGTTCAATTCCCCAGTCATTAAACATACGTGAGTGCAAAAAATATTGATTGATTGCGGTTAAGTGGTGATAAAGCACTTGGTTAAGTTGATTGATGACTTCACGATTGCCTTTCATGGTCAAAGCTCCATTCTAAATTTCTGCCTTAAGATCAATTAAAAATTAAGGCAATCTGATATGTTTTATATTAATCAAAATTTTAGCTTGTTTCGAGTAATTTATGGAACGGCAAATGAAAATCGCAATCAAAAACAATAGAACTGTGTTTTGTGGAACTGCTTATATAAAAATAACCCGCCTTGAGTCGAGGCGGGTGAGGAATATGATCCGAAGATCATTGGAGAAATGTCATTATTATTCGTTGGCTAAATTTATGATTTTAAATTAGGTTTTGTATTCAAATCGCACACTTAACGATGAGTTCGAGTGAAAGCTGAGTAAATTTAAGCCGCCACAGAAATTCGTGCTGCGATCAGACTAAGTTCTTCATTAATGATGCTTTTTGCCTCAGGCGCACAACGACCACAACATGTACCAAGATCTAAAAGATCACGAACTTCACGATAGCTTTCTGCACCATTTGCCATAGCATCTTTAATATCTTGATCTGTAATACCACGACATAAACAAACGTACATAAAAACTCAACCCAAGGGTTAAATGCGATAACTAATATTATTGATAATTATTATCACTTGTCAATGAAATTCATTTAAAAATACACTTATCTTGATTGGCTTTTTGAATAAAAAAATACCACACAATCGGTGGTATTTTTAACTTGTTATAAATTATTAGCTTAAGTGCTTTTGGTTTTACTTGGAAATAATGACGACGCCATCCATTTCAACCAATGCACTCTTAGGTAAAGCCGCTACACCGAGAGCTGCACGCGCTGGATAAGGCTGTGCAAAATATTCGCCCATGATTTGGTTGACGAGTTGGAAGTTAGATAAATCTGTGAGGAAAATATTGAGTTTAGCAATATCTGCCAATGAACCACCAGCCGCTTCACAAACCGCTTTTAAATTATCAAACACACGGCGGATTTGCGCTTCAATGCCTTCTACCAACTCCATGCTGTATGGGTCTAAACCAATTTGCCCTGAAAGGTACAAGGTATTGTCAACTAAAATCGCTTGAGAATAGGTTCCAATAGCAGCAGGGGCATTTTCAGTATGGATTACTTGGCGGGACATCGATTTCTCCTTAATTTCAACTCAATTCATCTGATATGAATGAACGGTATACTTGAAAGTGGCATGATTCAGTTGAAAAATGCTCAAGCTCTAACTTAGCACGCTTTTGCTTTGATGGGTTCATTAATTGTTGGTGGCATTGCAAGACGACTGATGCGAGGGAAACCGAATTGCATGCGTAATTCACGAATGATTTGTGCAATTTGCTTACGATTATTCACCACGATATTGACATAAGTTTTGCCTTCATGGGAACGAACAGATTCAACACCAGTTTTGGCTTTGCGGCACAAATAGATCAATTCAGAAATTTGCTCATCATTCAGCACTAAATCAATACTTAAGTAAGCATTGAAGTTGACATCATCTTCTTGTTCAGAGGTCCAATGTAACAACATGATATTTTCAGGGTGCAAATGTTGTTCATGCAATAGGTTATGACAACGTTCACGATGTACGATTAAACCACGTCGTGATAAATGCCCTTGAATTGGATCACCGAGTACAGGATTACAGCAATGTGCATATTTCACATCGACCCCATCTGTCCCTTGAATTAAGCGTTCTGAAGCGGCTTCATCAGCATTTTGTGATTGTGCAAATAAATGATTCGCCACCAATTGTGGTAGTAAATCACCAACCGCAATTTGTTCAAATAAGGTATCTTTGTCTTGTACATGGCGCCATTGCAATAAATCAATCCAATCCGCTTCAGACAAATCTTTGGTCGAGCGATTAAAGAGTTTTAAAGCGCGATCTAAGGCTTGTTGTCCAACTAAACGTTGTTCATCAATATCTTGGTCACGCAGAATGTTTTGAATCGCACGACGGGCTTTTTGTGTATTGATAAAACTGAGCCAATCAGGGTTTGGAGTCGCCAATACATCGGTAATGACTTCGACGACTTGACCGCTGACCAGTGGTGTTGACAATGGTTTCACTTCACCATTGATCTTTGCACCAACCGCATGGTTACCTAAAAATAGACTGGCTGAATAAGCAAAATCGACAGCAGTCGCACCTTGAGGTAGTTCATGCAGCTGACCATGTGGGGTATACACCCAAATTTTTTCTTGATGTAAATAATCAAGTAGATCACTAAATGTGGTTTTTGCACAATCACCACCTACCAAGATGTCTAGATTCTTCATCGAGGCTTGGATTGCAGAGCGACAAGCTTGAGGTGCATTTTCACCAAGAACTACACCAAAACGCGCGGCTTTACGCATTAGTTCTGTTTGAATGGTGAGTGACAGCGTTGTTTTTTCACCTTTTAGGCGAATCATTAAAGATTGGTTGCCACCAGGCAAAGGGCGACGAATATGATCTTCATAACTCAGTACTTGGAAATTTTCACGTAGAGCTTCGACTAAGCGATCACAATCGGCAATACTTTGTAAAATAATTTCAAAGGCATGGCTATGTGTAAGCTCTTGTAGGTCGATTTCATTTTTGACAAAGTGACGGAGTAATTCGATATTGTTATTTTTCTTTTTAATACGACCAACAATATTATAGTTATTGAGTAGATCCGCAAGATTTTGTTCCCAAACAGATTGATATTTACATCGTTCAGGTTTGGTCTTTAGTAGATTTTCTTGAACATCGTTATACATGTCTAAATCAAGATTTTGATAACACAGATGTTCTAAGTTATCTGCCATCTCATTCATACCAACCAGACGCGCCATTGGAACGAAAATATCAAAGGTTTCTTGAGCAATACGCGCACGCTTATCGGGGCGTAATGCACCTAAGGTCGTCATATTATGATAACGATCAGCAAGTTTGATAATAATAACGCGAGGATCTTGTAGGGTAGCTTGGAGAATTTTACGGAAAGAAGCAGCTTTATTATATTCTTTATCGCTGGAATGGCTGAGTTTAGTCACGCCATCGACCAGTTCGGCGACGACTTTCCCAAATTTTTCAGTAATGTCTTCTTTGGTAAAATCTGTATCCTCAATGACATCATGCAGTAAGGCTGCCATGAGGGTTTCTGCATCCATACGCATATGTGCAAGGATACAACTGACCGCAATTGGATGCAGAATATAGGGTTCGCCACTTTTACGTGTAATGCCATCATGCGCAATATCAGCATAATCACAAGCCACAAGTACTCGCTCGACATCACTTGGTTTTAAATATGCGTCGATAATAATATTGAGCTGTTGTTTAGCTTGGCTGACCGCTTGGCCTGGCATAGAACACCTATCTTAAATTACAAATTTGAACTATTTTTTCCTAATGCTCTAATGAAAAGCATATTGCGTCTCTTGTCAATTTCTTGACATTAAAAATATCTATTTTTTTTAACAAATATTTTGAGTTTTGTCGATGAGTTGGCAAAATAAATAATATAAATATGCAATAAAAAAGCCTAGTATCAAAACTAGGCTTTTTTAGAAAGTTCAACTTATTGGAAAGAGAAACCTTCAAGATTAAGATTGTTTGCAGACAATGCAAGATCAAGACTTGATGTTTGATAATCTTGATCACGTTGCTTCAAGATATCTTTCGTTACATGACCAATTGCAATTTCACGTAATGCAACAACAGTCGGTTTGTCGTTATCCCACTCTACAGTCGGTTCGATACCTTGACGTGCCAATTGACGCGCGCGTTTGCTTGCCACTAGTACAAGCTCAAAGCGGTTGTCTACATGGTCTAAACAATCTTCAACGGTTACGCGTGCCATAAGAATTCTCGTTTGAATACAAATTTTTTAAATAGACTATGCAGTATAAAATGCTTTGACTACAGACTCAAGTTTTAATCGATGCTTATTTAAAATCATCTATTAAAAATTATAGACGGTTTCCAATCAACAAATCGTTACGATTGTGGCGTAATCAATTTGGTAATAAGCGATTGATGACGATTAGCTTGCTGACTGAGTTTTAAGCGATTTGCATTGATCACAGACTCAAGATCATGTAATGCTTTATTGAAATCATCATTGATAATAATGTATTCAAAATTAACATACTGTTGCATATCTTCAACAGCACAGCTTAGACGATGCTCGATCACTTCCACAGAGTCTGTGCCACGATTTGAAAGACGTTGACGCAAATCAAACTGTGTAGGGGGAAGAATAAAGATTTGTTTAGACTCAGGAAAAAGTTTGCGAACCTGTTCAGCACCTTGCCAGTCAATTTCCAATAAAACGTCGTGACCTTTTGCCAATTGGTCTTTTACAGTAGCTTGAGCAGTACCATAATAGTTACCAAATACTTCAGCATATTCGATAAAACCGTCTTGATTCACTTGATCAAGAAAATTTTCTTTACTGGTAAAATGGTAATGAACACCGTCGAGTTCACCTGGTCGTTGACCACGAGTCGTATGAGAAACTGAAACATGTAAATTGCTCACACGTTCAAGTAATGCTTTTACGAGAGATGTTTTGCCTGTTCCTGAAGCCGCAGAAACGACAAACAATAGACCCGACATGATATTTTTCCTGATATGATAAAATATCTTCTCTATTTTAGAGTAGAGTGCACACAAACAAAACTGTTTTTACACATTGTTTGCATTTTAACGATAAAATTTGTCCAACCATTGAAGTGAGCGTTGAGGAATCTATGGAAATTGTTTTGGCTAATCCACGTGGATTTTGTGCAGGTGTAGATCGTGCAATTGCCATCGTCAATCGTGCACTTGAATGTTTTAATCCTCCAATTTATGTACGCCATGAAGTGGTACACAACAAGTTTGTCGTGGATGATTTACGTCAACGTGGCGCAATTTTCGTGGATGAGTTGGATGAAGTGCCAGATGATAATATCGTGATTTTTAGTGCGCATGGTGTATCTAAAGCAGTTCAACAAGAAGCTGAACGTCGTGGTTTAAAAGTATTTGATGCAACTTGTCCTTTGGTGACCAAAGTGCATATTGAAGTGACGAAATATGCGCGTGAAGGAACTGAAGCGATTTTGATTGGTCATGAAGGTCACCCTGAAGTTGAAGGAACCATGGGGCAGTATGACAAAAAGAGCGGTGGTGAAATTTATCTGGTTGAAGATGAAGAAGATGTCGCTGCTTTAGCAGTGAGTCACCCTGAAAAATTGGCTTTCGTTACTCAGACAACATTATCTATCGATGACACTGCCAAAGTAATCGATGCTTTACGTACAAAATTCCCTCAAATTCAAGGTCCTCGTAAAGATGACATTTGTTATGCAACGCAAAATCGTCAAGATGCTGTTCGTGATTTGGCAACCCAATGTGATGTGGTTTTAGTGGTTGGTTCCCCAAATTCTTCTAACTCGAATCGCTTACGTGAGTTGGCGGAGCGTATGGGTAAACATGCTTATCTGGTTGATAATGCCGATGAGTTAAAGCAAGAATGGTTTAGTGCACAAGATAAGATAGGTGTTACTGCTGGTGCTTCTGCGCCTGAAATTTTGATTAAACAGGTAATTCAACGTCTACAAGATTGGGGCGCGACTGCACCGCAAGAACTAAATGGTCGTGAGGAAAATATTACATTTAGTCTACCTAAAGAGTTGAGAATTCCAGTTACTCAAAAATAGTCATCTATTTAATTTTTAAGCCGATAACTTTAGATCAGTTGTCGGTTTTTTTATGCCATTTATCTGCATTGAATTGGATTTGCATAAGATTTACTTAAAATTACAATTAAATAAAACTACTAAAATATCGTAGCAGAAGCTTGTGCTCAGGAAGACACAATGAAAATGAAAAATGAGGGGTTTACGCTAGTTGAATTGATGGTCACTATTCTGGTTATGGCAGTTATTACAATGATTGCAGCGCCTTCTTTTTCAAAAATATTGGCGAAACAAAAATTAAATTCAAATACACAAGACTTAATTTCGACTTTATCTAAAGCACGTAGTCAAGCTGTTTTATTGAGACAAAATACGACGGTTCACCTATCTACTGGAACAGAAAATGATCTAAATTATTATTGGCAACTTGCTGATAATAATAGCATAACGTCTCCTTCGGTTATTACAGAGATCGTTTTTGCTAGAGATGGGAGTATTTCATCGGGAATGGATACTAGTGTAGATTTTATTATTTGTAATTCAAAAACAGGAACGACCAGAGTATTTGCATTAACTCGCATGGGCAGTATTTATAATAAAAATGAAGGAACTTGCTAATGAAAAAACAACAAGGTGTGGGGATGATGGAAGTTCTGGTTGCCTTAGTGCTTTT
The DNA here is from genome assembly GCF_001696605.3 of Acinetobacter wuhouensis. Taxonomy (NCBI): domain Bacteria; kingdom Pseudomonadati; phylum Pseudomonadota; class Gammaproteobacteria; order Moraxellales; family Moraxellaceae; genus Acinetobacter; species Acinetobacter wuhouensis. The sequence continues at coordinate 351,984 of NZ_CP031716.1, forward strand.
GGCGATAGGTGTATTGGGTTTTGCCGCCTTACAATTAAGAGCTGTCGATGCAACAGATGAGGCAATGGCAAAAGTTGAAGCAATGAATTTAGCAAGAGATGTAGCCGAGAGAATTAGAGCAAATCGTAATGGACTGGGTACATATATTTCAAATCTATCTGCAACGACACAAAGTAGTACAGCAAATCCTGAATGTATTCAAACAACAGCAACTAACCCATGCACGACTGCAACTCAGATGGCTGATTATGATACAGCCAAGATCGTCTCTCAAGCAAATTCAAAGGGTATGGTGATTAGTTTGCTTAACTGCCAAGTTGCAAAAGAATTGGATGATGAAGGGAAAGAGACAGCAGTAGATGTGCAAGCACGTCATTGCGTATATGTGGCTTGGGGTGAAACAAAAGCAATAAATAGCTCTACTGATGCACAAGCATGTACGAATGGTAGTGCGTATCTTCCACAATCTAAATGTATTGTTATGGAATTATATTAAAATGAAAATAAACATAATTTCTGGACAAAAAGGGTTCACTTTAATTGAACTGATGGTGGCTATAGTTTTAGGCCTAATTATTACTGCTGCCGCGATACAACTTTTTATTACAGGTCAAGCTTCTGTGAATCTACAAAGGGGCATGGCGGATTTACAAGACAGTGGAAATTTTGGGTTACGCTATATTTCAAATGATATTCGAAAAGCAAATTATGGAAATGTAAATATTGTAAATGATCGCCTAGCAAATGGCGGTATCGTGCTTACATCACGCTTCACTCCTAGCCGTCCTACATCAGCAACGACTTTTACGGATGCAAATATTTCTGTAAATATGAATATTAAGAGTGGTGCAACGCCACCAGTAGCAGTACAAGTACCACTGACCACTTTTGCAACAGGAAGTAGTAATGTCAAAATTAACACAACAGATCAAGGAAGTGATCAGCTAGTTGTGCAGTTCTATGCAGATCAAGCTGGAATCGATTGTGAGGGAAATGCTTATACTGCAAATCGTTATATTGTGGAAAGATTTTTCTTAAGAACAGATTCTAATAGTGCATCTAATGAACCCAATGCTGCATTGGCACTTGCATGTGAAGCGGGTTCCTATGTTGGTGACACAGCTACAAATATTTTGAAAAATCCAATTTCCTCGACCACTGTATTTGGAACTACTGGTGGGGAAATATTAATACGTCGTGTTGACCATTTGCATTTCTTACTTGGTATATCAAATGACAATAATAGTGGGGATTTAAGATATATACCGATTAATACTTATTTAGCACTTAATCAGAATCCACGTCCACGCGTGAATGCAGTGCAGATCGGTATGCTAATCCGTTCAAGTGAAAGTGTAAAAGAACGTACTTTAATTTCAGACTCTCAAACCTTCAATGTCTTAGATCAAACTGTGAATGTTAAAGTCCCAACTGGTACACCTCCTAAATACTTACGTCGTGTAGTTACACAAACCATAGCCTTGCGTAATGCTTTAATCTCTACTGATGCGGCGGTGATGTGATGAAAAAACAAAAAGGGTCAACATTAATCGTGGTATTGCTACTGTTATTGGTCATAACTATTATCGGGACAATGGCAATTCGACAAAGTTTAACGAGTTTAAATATAGCAACAAATAGTCAAGCACAACAATTATTAATGCAATCTTCGGATGCTGTTCTTTATCGGATAGGTGGAAGTGGATTTGCGCAAACAAGTGGTAATCCTACAAGTTTGCTTGGATATGCTTTGCAAAAACAAGGGAGTGAGGTTGTTTTTTGCTTTCGTAGTCAAGTAAATGCCAATTCAACTTTTTCTGTGGGGAATACCAGTTTATTGCAATGGAATGATTCAAATAGTGATATTTCAGTAGATGGTGTTTCTGGTTTTTGTGATCTAAGCGCTTCAAATGATTATGCAAGTAAAAGGAAAGCACAGCTTACCCAAGTTGCGATTGCCGTAAATCCAGTGATGAACACCACAAACAAACCATTGCAATTTGTCACCTTGGGAAGTGATTTGGATAGTTTAGGTAAGCTTGACACTGAGCAAGCAAAAAAAATACGCGTGTATGTCACCTCAATATTACCAAACTTAGTTCCATCAGGGGTGACTGCGACACAAGTTAGTAATTGTTTAAAGAGACCAAATGAGACGCCTTTGTCGGGTACAGCAACAACAGTATCAAATTGTCTGCAGAGTTTAGGTGTTCCTTACAATACTCAAATACAAGATTTTTCATTGAATACATTTCAAAGCATTACTCCTTGATATCAAACTCAATACATTTAGGTGATTAAAATGGATACATTTTTAAGAAATAACAAAATGACCACCTTAAAAAGAAAAGGTTTGGTTCTTGCAATATCAGCAATGCTGACAAGTAGTTTACTTACATCAGTAACTCATGCCAGTGATGTGCAGATTTATCAAAATCCAACTGCGACAAGTTATCCCATCATTATGTTGGCTATTGATAATTCTTTTAGTATGGCAATTAATGATGCAAGTTATAATAATGCAGCTACTTCTAGATTAAGTGCTTTAAAAAGCTCACTTGTATATGCTTTAAATGCTAGAAATGTTGATGGTAGTTATAAAATACCAGATAGAGCTTATATAGGTCTGTCTAAGTTTGCAGGCGATAAAGGTAGTAGTGGTTCGGATAATCGAGGTAGGCGTTCTAGAATAGCTGTTCAAGCTCAAAGATTGGATACATTAGTTGGTACAATTACCCAAAGACAGTATTTAATTAATCAAATTAATGCACTATCTGCAGACTCAAGTACACCAACTGCTACATTATTTGCTGATACCTATGCATATTTACTTGGTAGTCGAACAGATAGTCCTAATTCTGTAACGAATTTGACAAATGGTTATCAGTTAAATCTACAAGGGATGGATTTAGCAGTGACAGGTGTGATACAGAATAATAAGTATATTGCACCAATTGAATCATTAAGCAGTGAATCTGATAAACAGTGTTCTACACAAGGGGTATTTTTCTTAACAGATGGTGCTCCATCAGGTGTGCCTGCTGAGCAGAGTCAACTGCTATTAAAGAATACTTTGGGTAATGCGAATATTCCTAATAAAAGTGAAGCAGATATTACATGTGCTGACACAGATGTACCTGCAGTTTATTATAATTACAGTAATGCTCGTGGTACTGCGACTTCTAATGGTGAGTTTTTCCAAATGGCATTGTCGCCAAGTTCAACAACACCAATTAGTTCAAGTGGAACTGTTTCAGGCTATCAAGATCGCAGTGGTTGGTCATGTATTGCAAATCTAGTTAGAGCATCGTCCAATGCTTCTAGAACATCTAAAAAGAGAATTTATTTATCAACAGTGGGGTATGGTCCATTATTTGCTAAGGCGGCTGGTGAAACTTGCCAAACTGATTCTACTGGTCGTAATGTATCGTGCGTGTTGCCAAATGATAAAAAAAATGGAACGTCAGATACGAGTCCTTATTCTAATACTTTAAATGCTGATGCTTTAAAAATGTTAGGTGATAAAGTTGGTCAAGGTGATACATATGGAACAAGTAAGCCAATTGGAGGATATACTTTTGCTAATACTGGTGAAAAAGTTCAAGATGCATTATTAAAGTTTGTAAAAGATATTGATGCTGGGTCATTTGACGCAGCAAGTTTTGGTACTTATGTTGTACCTGCTGATCCTTTGGCGACAACATCATCTTACAATGCTGTTCTAGCACCACAATTCCAGCCGAAAATTTCAGGTAGTGGCGGAACTGTGCAATCAACACAACAACTCTGGGTGGGGAATTTAAAAAAATACACATTGAACTCATCTGGAGTGATTGTTGATAAAAATGGTGCGACCGTATTAAATTCTGCAGGTTCAGTAATTGCGAATACACGTGACTATTGGAATGCAGATGCGGATACGTCTACAAAAGATGGAAAGTCAGCTTTGGAAGGAGGTTTGCTTTCTGGTTTGACGCTACCAAATGCAAATCCTGCCTTATTAAATACAGTTACTGCAAGTACAAGTATAAAAACTCGTCCACTATATATAGATGCAACTATTCCAACAACTGGTACTACAGCGAATAATGTTGTTGGTGGGGCAAGCCTAACTGCTTTGAATACTACAAATGTTCTAACAGCAACAGCAGTGTTACCAATAACCAATACGACAATTACAGGGTGGCGTAGGAATTCATATCAGCCCTATTTGTTGAGTGCCCTAGGGTTTAAATTGGATTTAAGTTATTTAAATGGTTTAACCAGTAATTATATTTGGGACTCAGTTGATAAAGTAAAAAATCTCAATGTTATGCAACAAATGGGAGGAGTTATTCATTCAGATCCATTACTGGTGACATTGGAAGCAAAGTATGATGCTACGACGGGCGCTATTCTGGCGAATACAGATTCAACTACAAATCGTAAAGATTATATTATTGTTGGTACTTTGCAAGGCTTATTGCATATGGTTGATCAGAGTACTGGAAAAGAGGTATTTTCTTTTTTACCCAATGAAATTTTGCAAGATCAAAACCGTCGAGATGCTCTATTAGATATTTCAAACTCTCAAGTCAATACCACAAATCCTTATTATGGTATCGACGCACCTTGGGCATCTTGGGTTGAGTATCAAGTGAACAACACATCCAAAAAATTCCTAGCAACTACAGCCAATGTTTATGGTGGTATGCGGATGGGTGGGAAAAGTTATTATGGATTAAATGTAAAAGACCCAACAGATCCAGAATTTTTATTTCAAATTGACCCTTCTACAGGGAAAGTCAAAAGTGCAAATGCAACAGTGAATGCAACAGCGGCCAATCCAGCAATTTCAACAATGGGGCAAAGTTGGTCAAAACCAACGCTCGCAAAAATTCGTTTTGGTAATTCAGTTAAAAAAGTCATGATTGTTGGGGGGGGATATGATCCAGCCTATGAGGGTTCAAGTTATCAACCAACAGCCGTGACAGCATCAAGTCCTAATGCGGGAGCTGGTGTTTATATTTTTGATGCAACTACTGGGGCTTTATTGTGGAATGCAAGAGCAGGGACAAACAGTGTAGCCACTACTGATGTTAAAAATTCGAATTTAAAATATAGCGTAGTCAGTCAAATTAAAGCATTTGATCGAGATGCAGATGGTTTAGTGGATAATCTTTATTTTGGTGATCTTGGTGGTCAGGTTTTTCGAGTAGATTTAAACAATGCTTATGGAACAGCTACAACGAATTATGGTCGAGTGAATCGCTTGGCTGATTTTTCTGCCTCGAATCAGAAGTTTTATGAGATGCCAGCCCTGAGTGTATATGATAACAATGGTAGCCGTTTTGGTGTAATTAGTCTTGCTTCTGGAAATAGAAGTAATCCATTGAATGTTACAAATGGTGCTGATAACCGCATCTATGCACTTTATGATTATGATCTTAATTCTACTAATTTATTTAATTCAAGTTTTACTAAAACCAGTGATGTTGCTGAGAGTGATTTATTAAATTGGGCAGATATCGCTACAACTAATGTTGGGCAATTAACCGCTAATACCAAAAAGGGTTGGTATTATGTATTACGTAAAACCACAGGAACAATGAATGAAACGGCAAATACAGGTACGGTTAAAGCATTAAATGGTTATCTGGTAGTGGCTAATACCGCAAAATTTTCAGATTTTTATGTATCTTTATACAACCCTAATGATAGTTCAACTCAACAACCTGATGCATGTACGGGGGGGATCACTGGTTCAAGCATGGTGAAGCGCTTGTGTTTACCGTATGGCGTGTGTGGTGATGATTTAACTTTAGCATCGAACTATACCACTAGGGAAACTGACGGTACTAAGAAAGATGGGATTGTTAAAGTACAAGCAGGTGGCTTTGTTGATCCTGACGGTAAAAACATCATTACTCTTGTTCCGAATGTAGGGAGAAATTATAAAACAACAAAAATATTCCAAAGTTCAAATTGGACCGAAAAATAAAGGGAGGATTCTATGTTTAGAGCAAAAGGGTTCACTCTCGTTGAGTTAATGTTTGTTGTGATTATTGTTGCGATGATTGCAGCAATTGCGATACCGAGTTACCAAGCACAAATTCGTAGAGCAGATACTGCTGCGGTTCAACAGGAAATGCAAAAATTAGCGGAGCAACTAGAGCGTTATAAAAGCCGTAATTTTTCATATCATGGTTTTAACCCGAATTATTTGTATGGGCAAACTTCCAATATGACCAGTATTGATTTTCCAAGTGCAACTGCTAAAAAATACACAATAAGCTTGGTGGACATTAGCCAAACGACAGCACAGACATTATTGTCTACAAGTAGTGGTTTAGGTCAAAAGTGGGCGATTACAGCAATTCCCGTAAATACAGGGGCTGATGCATTATTGTTAACTAGTACAGGTATACGTTGTAAAAATCGCTATTTGATCGCAAATGATATTGTGAATATTAATAATTATACAGGATGTAATGGAAGTGATGAAAAATGGTAATCAAGTCGGTTTTACTTTAATTGAATTAATGATTGTTGTTGCTATTATTGCAATATTGGCGGCTATTGCTTACCCATCGTATACTCAGTATAAGATTAGAACAAATAGAGCTGATGTGCAAAATGAAATGATGCGTGTAGCTCAACGAATGCAAAGTTATAAAGCAGTTAATAATAATTATACAAGTGCGACACTCGCGGGAATAGGTGGGAGTAGTACATATCCTAGTACTTCGCCAGTTTATGATTTAACTTTGCAAACAACAGCTCAAACATGGACGCTTACTGCGAGACCAAAGGCCGGAACTAGTCAGGCAGGAAATGGAGTTATTTGCTTGAATAATTTAGGTCAGAAATATTGGGTTAAAGCTGTAACTGCATGTGCTCTATCAGTCACATCTACGTGGGATGGTCGTTAAATAAATTCAAAACTGTGAATAACTAAATTTTGATCTATCTTTCGATGGAAAGATAAAGTAAAATACTGCCCTCTATGAAAGGGGTTTGAAATGTATCGATGGTCGGTACAGGGATAATCCGTAAAAACTATAAGGTTGTATCATGGTAGTTATTCGTCTTGCACGCGGTGGTGCTAAAAAACGTCCGTTTTATCAAATCATCGTGACTGATAGTCGCAATGCACGTGACGGTCGTTTCATCGAGCGTATTGGTTTCTTCAACCCTACAGCTCAAGGTAAAGCAGAAAAACTTCGTTTAGATGCTGACCGTTTTGCTCACTGGGTTTCACAAGGTGCTCAACCTTCTGAACGTGTTGCTTCTTTAGCTGCTCAAGCTAAAAAAGCTGTAGCTGCTGCATAATTAATTCTTCGCAGAATTATTTTACTTGTCAGTAGGTAACCCATGACACCAACACAGAATGTACCCGAAGATCGTATTCAGATTGGACAGCTACGTTCAGCATATGGATTAAATGGGTGGCTCTGGGTCTATTCCAATACAGAACCTATGAGTAATATATTTGACTACCTGCCTTGGTACATTGAAACCAAATCAGGTTGGCAAGTTATAGATGTAAAACGTTGGAAACCACATGGCAAAGGTTTGGTTGTTTCGCTAAAAGGTGTGAGTGATCGCACTGCAGCAGATAGCTTAGTTGGTGCAAATGTCTGGATTTCAAAATCGCAACTGCCTCAAGCAGGCGTGGACGAGTATTATTGGTCTGATTTGAAAGGTCTAACAGTGTTAGGTCTGGATGAAGAAGAACAAGAAGTCAATCTCGGTCAAATCCATGAGTTGTTTGAAACAGGTGCTAACGATGTGATGGTTGTTCGCGCAACAGCAGAAAGCATCGATGGCGAAGAGCGAATGATTCCGTGGCATAAAGATGTGGTACAACGTGTTGATCTTGAAGCTGGTCGTATTTACGTTAATTGGGGCGTAGATTATTAATTCTTAAATGTATATTTAAAGAATTAACGCAGCAGGAAAATAGAGGAGTCTGCGATGTTTTTTGCAGTCATTACGCTTTTTCCTGAAATGTTTGAAGCGATTACAGCCTACGGGATTAGCGGACGTGCAGTAAAACGTGATTTGATTCAAGTCCATTGTATCAACCCACGAGAGTTTGCTGAGGGCAACTACAAAAGAGTGGATGAACGTCCATTTGGTGGTGGTCCAGGTATGGTGATGATGGCTGAGCCTTTAAGCAAAGCAATCAACCGTGCCAAAGAACTTGCAGTGCAAGCGGGTGCAGTTCATGTTCCTGTGGTGTATATGTCACCACAAGGAAAAACCTTAAATGAATCTGCGGTACAGCAGTTCGTCGATTACGATGGATTGATTGTATTGTGTGGTCGTTATGAAGGTGTGGATGAACGTTTGATCCAGAAATATGTTGATCAGGAATGGTCAATTGGTGATTACGTGCTATCTGGCGGTGAACTCCCTGCGATGGTTTTATTGGACAGTATTATTCGACGTTTGCCGAATGCAATGTCTGATGAACAATCACATGTGCAAGACTCATTTGTGGATGGTCTTTTAGATTGCCCACAATATACCAAGCCAGATCATTTTGAAGGTTTGGATGTGCCTGAGGTATTAAAATCTGGGCATCATGCAAATATTGAAAAATGGCGGTTTTTGCAACGCTATCAACGAACACTGGAGCGTCGACCTGAATTGGTTGAAAAAGTGGAGTTGACCAAGCAGCAAAAAAAATGGCTTCGGGATTCAAATACTCAAAATTAATTTGTGTATTTTTTAATAGGCTCTTTATACATTGAAGTGGTCAAGTATAAAGGGAAAGCTAATCGGGTTTATGCGCTTTAGCCTCTATACCCAGCGATGATCAGACCTCTTCTGACTCGCACATATTGGAGATACCCCATGAGCGGTAAGCATCCTTTAGTACAAGCTGTAGAAAATGCTCAGCTTAAACAAGACATCCCTGCTTTTGCACCAGGTGATACAGTTATCGTATCTGTAAAAGTAAAAGAAGGTGATCGTGAACGTCTTCAGGCTTTTGAAGGTGTTGTAATTGCTAAGAAAAACCGTGGTTTGAACTCTGCGTTCACAGTACGTAAAATTTCTAGCGGTGTTGGTGTTGAGCGTGTTTTCCAAACTCATTCTCCAATCGTTGCTAAAATCGAAGTGAAACGTCGTGGTGACGTTCGTCGTGCTAAGCTTTATTACCTACGCGAATTGTCTGGTAAAGCTGCACGTATTCGTGAAAAATTGCCAGCACGTAAACAAGGTTAATTTTAACTTTGCTTTACAGCTAAAAAATGCGCCTTTTGGCGCATTTTTTATGTCAGAACATAAAGTTTTATAAACCTTGCTGTTTTAAACGATTGGCATGTTCACGGTAGACCTGAACTGGATCTTGAGAGAATAATCCTCGTAAGCCAAAGATTTGATTAATTTCATCCAAATGGTTCCAAGCATAATTGTCACGAATGGTTTTACCGAATTTGCCACTGCATCGTGGTACAAGCCCATCATTATCCCCATTAATCAGCGCACCTGTAATAAGCATGGCAGAATCTGGATCAAAGAAATTGGTTAATTTACGATCCCCCATAAAGGAATACATATAGATTCCCTGAGCTTGATAAGCACCTTCGCCACAGGCTGTAGTTGGAACACCTAAAGGAAATTTGACATTATATGCAAGTGATCCTTTGGTGGTCAGACTTTTGCCTGAAGCAAGTGAATCGCTGGGTAAAGATTGCTGATCAAGACCTTGAGCCCATACCACTGCGGCAGACAGTAAATTGACTGCACCGACTAAAGGACCTTCAATTGGGGTGCCTTCGGCCTTGAGAATTAGGTCAGCAACCGGTGAGCCTTTGTTTGGAGAAGCAACAGCAGTCATCGATGCCACTTTTTGCGGGATGATACCTGCAATATAACGAATGGTTGGTCCACCATGACTGTGACCAATCAAATTAACTTTGGCTTGTCCAGTCAATGCAAGAACTTCTTCAACTTGTTGTAACAGTTGTTCGCCACGGACTTCTGTAGAGTTAAAAGGAGAAACCCGTGTCGTCCAGACATTGCCTCCATTACGTGCCAGGTCAGGCGCGATCTGATACCAATAGTCTAAACCAAAAGCGTCTGTACCAATGCGGGTAAAGCCACTCATACCATGTGCCAATACGATAGGGTATTTGGTTTTGGTATAACTTGAACTGATATAGCTGGCTTTAACTTGTTGTGTCAGACTGGCATGAGTAGATAGGTTGAAGCATAGCCCCATGCTGAGAGCCGTGGAGAGAAGTAGTATTTTTTTCATTTTATCCTCGTTTTTAATATTGTATTGACAATTCATTTTGTCAAATTTAATTATAAAGATAAAATAAACAATGTATAGGAAATTGTATGATAAATAATCAATCTAAAAAATAGAGGATGCTGAAATCAGCATCACTCGTTTTTGAAATTATAAACCTTGCAGTTTTAGACGGTTGGCATGCTGTCTAAACACAGCGACAGGATCTGGTGCAAAAAAGCCTTTCATTCCTAAAATTTGGTTAACCTCATCAAAATGATTCCAAGCATAGTTATCACGAATGGTTTTACCAAATTTACTACTACATTTACTCACCAAACCATCATTGGCTTGTCCATTGAATAAAACTGGTCCTAAGGCAGTTAAAATGGTATCTGGGTCAAATAGATTGGTGGTATTTGAAATTCCTGTCCAAGAGTACAGCGCAATGCCATTGATTTGAGAGGCTCCATCACCACAAGCTTGAGTGGGTAGACCCAATGGAAATTTAGCATTATACGCTTGATAACCAGATTTAGTCATGCTGTTCAGAGAGGCATCAAAATCAGTTGGCAGATTGGTTTGTTGGGCATAATTAATTACAGGAGTCGCAAGTGAGTTCATCACTATAGGAATAATGCCATTTAAAATCGGAAGATTTTTAAAAAAATCAGCGACAGGTGAACCACCATGTACCCCAGCAATTGAGGTGACTGAAGCCACGAGATCAGGTCTAGTTGTTAGTACATAACGAGAAGTTGGTCCACCTTGGCTGTGCCCGATTAGATTGACCTTAGCTTGCCCAGTCATAGCAACAACCTCTTCGACTTGCTGTAACAATTGTTCACCGCGAACCTCATTTGAATTGAGTGGTGACATTTGTGAGGCATAGGCTGTTGCGCCGCGCTTGGCGAGGTCAGGTAAGATTTGATACCAATAATCGAGCCCAAACTCTGCACTACCTAAACGATTAAAGCCAAACATACCATGAACAAAAACAATGGGATATTTAGTTTTTGCGTAATTATCGATGGTATATGGGGCTGTTGCTTTTTGTAGGCCTGGAGCAGCATTGGCTTGGTTGATACTGATACATGCCAGTAATCCTGTTAGCATGATTTTTAATTTCATTGTTATTTCCTTGTGAAGTCTTTATTTTTTTACTTTTACACATATTACAACGATTTCTATTCTCTTTATGATGTCACTGGTATTTGCTTCTCCTAAGCGATTCGCTGGAATGCGTAAAAAATATAGTAGCAATTTTGAAGAATAGATTAACAATAAAACGATAAGTGGTTAAAAATTATTCTATTGAGGGTTTGAATACAGTTGAATCCAGTGGTGCTGTATTTAAATGTAGGTCTTGTCGCAATGTTAATATTCTTTGAAGAAGACTTACCATATAAGTTTGTATAGTAAGTCTGACAAGGGCTGGATTAAAGCCCTTGTAGTTTTAATCGATTGGCATGTTGGCGGAAGAGCACAACTGGATCAGGTGCAAACAACCCTTTTAAGCCTAAGATGAGATTGACTTCATCGAGGTGGCTTTGAGTGTAATTGTCTCGAATAACTTGCCCAAAATGAGTATTACAGCGACTGACCAGACCATCGTTATCTTTATTTTTATAAGAAAGCGGTGCTAATTGAGAGATAGCAGTATCCGCAATATCAAAGAGGTTGGTTATTTGTGCCGTCCCAGTCCATGAATAATGGTAAACACCATTCGTTGTTACTTTTTGTCCTTGTCCACAGTCTGTTGGGATCGCAGCACTAGGGTATTTGTTATTAAATTCTGTTGAACCTTTTTCACTAATGCTTTTCAATGAGCGATCTAGGCTATTGCTTAATGATGGATTGCCTTCAAGAATGGTAATGATCGGTGCAATGAGATACTGCCCTAAAACTGTCATCACACTGCTTGCTGCTTGATTTGCCAGTAAATCATCCGCGACTTTCGAGCCTTTAATGGTACCCGCAACGGCTGTTAATGAAGCTACTTTTTGCGGTGCGACGATTTCAATATAACGAATGGTTGGGCCACCATGGCTATGACCAATTAAATTGACTTTAGATGAACCAGTTAATGCGATGACTTCATCGACTTGTTGTAAAAGTTGCTCCCCACGAACCTCAGTAGATTCCAATGGTGAAACTTGGGTTGCATAAACATTTGCACCATTTCGGGCAAGATCAGGTAGGATTTGGTAAAAATAATCCATACCAAAAGACTGTGTTCCTAAACGTGTGAAACCAAACATGCCATGATTAAATACGATGGGGTATTTGGTTTTTGCATAATCTGAACTGACATAGTTTGCACTGACTTTTTGGAGCCCAGAGGCAGAAGCCGACATTGTGCTGAGTCCTATGATGAGTCCGATTCCAAGTGCATTCATTGTTAATTTCATGGTGTATTACTCTTTTTGTTTTTGATGGTTTGAAAGAGCCATCATGTTGAGATATTTAGTATTTAAGCAATCTGCGTTAACAGTTACTTTTTGCAAAAAATTGCGATGCTGAAACTTGAGTTTGACTCCTGCATTTACAGCAGCGACATAAACTCATTACCAATAACGTGTTGTCGGTATCTCTATATTCCCTGTGTATTGAAAATTTGATCATTAATTCGCAAATGGTAATTTCCCTCCTTGGTCATGAATAGTTTCAAAAGTTTGTAAGCGTAATTGCTCTTGTTGATTGCTAAATTGCTTTTGTTTGAGTTGTTCCACAGCACTTTGTTTTGCTGAATCACTCATATTGCTTTTGATAATGCTGTCGCGATCAGTAAGATATTGGGTGACTTTATTTCTCCAATCATTACGTTGTACATCTAAGCTTTCTAAGCGTTGTGTTGCTTCAGCACCGACAAGATTAGTGCGCATTTGACGTAATTCCTCAGCGGAACCTCCACGAGCTTTAATCTCAGCTGTGAGCTTTCTCAGATCTTCTAGTTGGTTGAGTTGCTGTAGGTTTTCTTTCCAATCTTCAGGAAGTTTGTCGAAGAGGTCTTTGAGTTTCTTGGCTTTTTCATCGGCAGATAAATTTTTATTATCCAAGATTGCCATACGATCCACAGTATATTGGTCATAGGTGTCTTGAGTGCCAAATAAGCCTTGAATTTCGTAGTCTGAAAAGAATTGCTTTCTTAAACTTTGGGTGTTATTCACAATTTGTTGATAATACTGCACACTTTCCTTATCCGCTGTGGGTGCTTGTAAGTCACCAAGTTTATTGCGGTAGTTGATGTAACGTGTCCATAAATCCCCGAGTTGTGAACGAACAGGATCTTGATAACTGACTTTGATATAGCTGAGAAAATCCGTTTTAATTTGTTCAACCGTTTTTTCACCATACTGAGTAATGAAATATTCAAAACAGTCTTTAGTTTGTTCATTCACAATCAAACGGTTGCTTGCATCTGTTCGGATTTGACAATTGATTTGGGTATCTTGTTGGCTTTTACTGGCAAAACTGATGGCTTCTGAAGCAGAAATTTGAGATGGAGCTAATTGTCCAGCTTGCTGCTGTAGTTGTAGTGTATTGTCTGAATTTTTAGTGTCTTGTGTACTTGGTTTTAACCAAAAAATAATCGCTAAAATAAGGATTAACAAAACAATAGCTGCTAACCCTAGCATTTTTTTTCTAGACAGTTCCATCTAATATCCTATTTTTTTAATATTTTTATAGACAAAGCAATTTGACATAAAAGCATCAGTTTCTCATTTAAAATTTGTAAAAATAGACAAGTGGTTTTTGTTAAACTACATCAATCATATCTTTATACAGTCTGATTATGTCCGCTAAAGCTCAAAAAATATCACGTCGCCATATCAGTGGTGTTTTTTTATTGAATAAGCCTTTGGGTATTAGTTCAAATGCAGCCTTACAGAAAGTACGTTGGTTATACCGTGCGCAAAAAGCAGGACATACAGGGGCTTTAGATCCTTTGGCTTCTGGTTTATTACCCATTTGTCTGGGTGAGGCGACGAAATTTTCACATTATTTACTCGATTCAACTAAGCGTTATCAAACCACAATTCAATTGGGCAATAGCACCACGACAGGTGATGTCGAAGGTGAAACCCTTTTAGAAAAAGCAGTTCCTGAATTAAATCCAGACATGATCGAGCAGGTTTTGGCGCAATTCACAGGGGATATTCAGCAAATTCCTCCGATGTATTCAGCACTTAAAAAAGAAGGTCGTCCTTTATATGAGTTGGCACGTAAAGGCATTGAGATCGAACGCGAAGCTCGTCCAATCACCATTGAGCAAATTCAACTTTTATCTTTTACAGCAGATTCAATAACGCTAGATGTGACTTGTTCAAAAGGGACGTATATCCGAGTTTTGGGTGAGGATATTGCCAAAGCCTTGGGTACTTATGGACATTTGACCTATTTACATCGAATTAAAACAGGACATTTTGATCTTCTTCCTGAATATACGATTGAGTATTTAGAAAGTTTGACTGAGCAACAGCGTGAAGCTTTGTTATTACCCGTGTATGCGCCGATTGATCATTTCACTAAAATCCAAGCACCTGAAGGTCGTGCAGAATACTTTTGCCGCGGTATGGAAAGTAATATTGACCATGCTGCCGAGGCTGAGGTTTTGGTTTTTGAGGGTGATAAATGTCTAGGGCTGGCAGAAATTAGTGATAAAAAGCGTTTAATTCCGAAAAGAGTGTTAAACCTCTAAATAAACCATCAGTTTTGCTGGCAATGTTGTTATTATTTCTCACATTGTGAAAACTTTAGAGTAAGTGGTATGGAATTTGATCTGATCCTCAGTCTGATCTTTTTTGCCTTTTGTGCAGGTGCAATTGATGCGGCTGTCGGAGGTGGAGGTCTGATTCAAATTCCTGCGTTAATGGGTGCTTTACCACACTATCCAACTGCGACAATTTTTGGAACCAATAAACTGGCTTCTATTTGTGGTACGGCATCTGCTGCTTTCTCTTATTTAAAACAAGTCAAAATCCAGTGGAAATTACTTGCTGTTATTGGTGTTACTGCATTTATCAGTTCATTTGGTGGTGCAGCATGTGTATCACTGATTCCTCAAAATATTCTGCGACCATTCGTGCTATTCATGCTGATTGTGATTGCGATTTATACTTTGTTAAAAAAGCAATTTGGTCAAATCCATATTCAACAAGAAATCACCAATAAAATGCTACTGATTGCAGGAGTCGGTGGTTTAGCCATTGGTTTCTATGATGGTATTTTTGGACCAGGCACAGGAAGTTTCTTCATTTTTTATTTCATACGTTATTTAAAAGTTGATTTTTTACATGCATCTGCATTGTCAAAAATCGGTAATTTTATGACCAACTTTGCTGCTTTAAGTTTCTTCATCCCTACCGGACATGTGTTATTTCAACTGGGTTTAATGATGGCAGTTGCTAATGTTTGTGGTTCATTGGTCGGGGTAAAAATGGCTTTGAAATATGGCAGTGGCTTTATTCGTATTCTATTTCTAATTCTTGTGAGTGTCTTAATCTGCCGTTTGGCTTATCAAATGTTTATGAGTTAAAGATGTGAGTTAAGAATTCAATATTACGATCATCGTATTTGAGTTTATTAGAACATGGAGAGTTTCGTTCTAATAAACTTTAAGTTCTTCAATATTTCTAAAATCATAATTTTATGTTGTTCAAGTGCTAATTGAGATGTAGTTGATCTGACCATCTATGTAATCGAAGTCGAGTGTCATAAAAAGAGCACTCAAATAAAAAGTGATTATTCACTAATGGGAAAAGCGGGATATCATTCCGAGAGGTTTAGTGTTTATAGTTACTGTTATTTTTTCTTGCCCGTCGAAATCTCCTCATACTTCATTTGACTAAACATGCCTGATTTTAAACCTGACACGGTAATTGCCATTTCTTTACGGAAGTAGGGAATACGATACATCCATGAAAAGGTTAAATCACGGAATCCACCTGCCCACCAATGTTCAGATTGATAGAGTGGTGTAAGAAGTCGACTTAAAAATTGATAAAAAGCTGTCGAACTTTGACGATGTTGGTGATAAGTTTTCCAAAGTTGTGGATAATCAAGTGATCCATGCTGTGTAGCATTTTCAACAGCTTGTCCTAAAGCCCACGCATCCAAGAGAGCCATATTTGCACCTTGCCCAAGTTGTGGGCTCATGGCATGCGCCGCATCACCAATTACACCAAGTCGACCCTTGCCAAACTTTGACATCACCACATCACGATAATTTGCTGAAAGCCATTGTTGTTTATCTTCAGGATTGGCAATCACTTGTTCTAACCAATCTGCGATAGGTGACCAACGTTTTGAAACTTGTTTTAACCATTCTGAACGTGCTTGATTGGTCTGTAAAAAATTGCCCAATTGATCTGTGGGTAAACTCCAAAACACACTCGAAAGCCGTTGCTTAGGTGCAGTCGGTACAGCACCTGTTGGCAGGATTCCCATCATAATTTTAGAACGATCATAAAACTGATGCAGAATTTGGGTATCGAAGTCTAGGCATTCAGGAACAATGGTCCATTTTGCACCCCATGGATAAGCTTGATCGACTTTAACCCATGACTTGGGTCTCAGTTCGCTTCGTGCGCCATTGGCAATAATCACACAATCAAAAACTTGATCGAATTTTTCACCATTGACAGTACCATAGACTCGAATTTCATCTGTAGTTTCTTCAAGGCGTTGAATATCTGTATTCATTTGCCATGTGATGAGTTTAGGATATTCACGACATTTATGTTCAAGAATATGACAGAGAGTTGCTCGATGAATCCCTAGACCATAAAAATCGGGATGTGCTTGTGCATAATGACTATCGACCAGTTTAAAGCCACTTGGTAGTTGACCTTCTAGACCTGTCACGATTGCACCCAATTTTACAGCATCATCCAATACGCCTAAATGTTCAAATACTGCAAGCCCTGAGGGTTGTAGTAATAAGCCTGCACCCACAGGTTCGAGTTTTTCAGCTTTTTCAAATAGAGTGACCTGAATATTTTGTCGTGCCAATAGGATTGCGGTGGCAAGCCCTGCTGTTCCTGCACCGATGATGGCAAATTTTTGAATTTTAGTTTGAATCATTATTGAAGTGTGTATTTGTAATTAGCTTAAATTTAACAAAAAATGGGGAATAGGCAAGATAAAAATTGGTTCATTATTTTCATTTTTTAATGTAAATAAAGTTTTGCATACAGATGCAACACTTGATATTTTAAGCTTAAATAATACAAGATAATTAATGAATGAAAGAGATGTCGAGAGCTGAAATTAAACAACAGTTTTGGGATAATTATTTTAACACTGTTTCAGAAGAGGAATTATTTTGTACAGTGGATAGTTTAAATTGGGATAGCGGGGAAGAGTTTGCTAACCGCTTACTTGATTATTCACATATTGACCAAGCTACTGTCTTATTACTGTATTGGAAAAGTACACCAGCATATAGTAAAAAATATCTGAATCGTGAAGAAGTGCTTGCAGATGTTAGTTGGTATATTGATAATTTTGATTGGATTGAGCGTTTAGAACAAAAGTTTTTAGCTGGATTTTGGAAGAATCAAAAACTAGCATTTGGTTTTTTCGGTGAATATGGAGGTGAAAACTGGTCAAAGCATTGTCGCCACACCTCAGATATGAAACGTGAAATTCCCGCCATTATGATGCAAAGTTTAGAAGGTGTTGTGGCGGAAATAGATATCTATAGCTTTGATCCAGAAGATGTTATTAATCGTTGGTTTGCGTTATAAGAGGCTGAACTTGTGCAAGGTGCTTTAAAAAGCACCTTGATAGATATTAAGTTCTATAGCAACTTTACATGTTCTGTAAAATTCTGCTTTTCCACCAGTTCTAAAAACTCATCGCCCATACGTTGACTTTCAGCCACAGATTGTCGCCATAATTTTTTACGTTCACTGTCTGATAAGCCTTTCATCACAAAGTCTTTACGGTCAGGGAGGCGACCCAAAGGCAATGACTTTAGATATTCCGCAGACGGTGAAAGCAGTAAAGTCCGTGCTTGATTTTCAGGATTGGCTTTGCGGGATTTAAACATTTTATCGAACCAACCAGGGGTGATACTGTCGGTGAAATGTGGATATAAAACAATCCCTTTGCTGTTGAATGGCAAGTCGATGTGATAGTCGATCAAACCACCATCACGATATGCGCCTTGTGGTGCATCAGCGATATTTTTTACTGCAGGAGTTACACCTGGAATCGAGCCTGAAGCCATCAGCCAATCTGCGACATTGTCGGTATTAAAGTTGACATAATGGGTTGTAAAAGCATCATCCTGAATTTTAAATTGTGGAAAATGTTCAGGCTGACTGATCACCCGTTGCATAAATTTATTGAGGTGATTGCGTGAAATTGCATTGCTACCAATGATGCCCAGTAATGAACCATAGAGCGCAAGCTTTTGATCACTTTGGAAAATATGCACTGCTTTGGCAGCGATAATCGCAAGGTGGTAATCAGGATGAGTGACTAATTTTTCAGATTGATCACCGAGTATTCCATGTAACATATCCCGTGAAATTTTCTCAATCTCAGCGATTTTCATGCCTTTATGAAAGGGCAGATTGATATATAACTCTGCCAGTTGTTCTGCGCCCTTTTTTTCACCTTGTGCAATCAGACTTGCAAAACGCCATGCACCCACTGATGAGCCGATGAGGTAACGACGTTGTTTCGCTCTTTGTAGGAAATCACCGAAAATGGCTTGATCCAAACCCATTAAACCTATGCCTTTCGGACCACCTGCCGCACCAGGAATCATGTCGACATAGTGTGCTTGTAGTCCTTCTTTTTGAATCAGTTGTTTGGCAAGTGAGCCTGCTTGGATGGTTAATGCAGCAGGGCGCTTTTGTAGAATTTGGGTCATGGGTTCACTCACTCAAACGGATGAGGGTATTTTAGTGGTGAGGGATTGTTGGACAATGGCGAGAGGTTTCAGTGGGTGACTTGGGAGTCATTTGTTCTATTTATTTAATCTGGATATTAGACTTCTTGCGAAAGTTAGTTTCGGCAATATTTGAATCCTCCCCTTGCGGAACATGTTCCTCACTTTTTTCAAAGGAGGGATGAGTAGCTCAGCTACGCAAGATTACTAAAAATTACTTTAGTTACAAGAATTTCCCCCCTTTTTCCTTGTGCCATATATGGCTCAGGGTTAGGGGAGATTTTAGGGGGTTTTCAAATAATTTTGCTTAACTGATCGGCATTATATTCGTTGAATAGGCTTGAAAAGTTTACTTCGCAATCCTCCAAACCGCTAAAACACTCGCCAATACTATCAGCACAATTGAGATATACCACGGTGCAATAATCGCTATCGACAATAAAATCGCCATGATACTGCCAAACATCCAACTGCGTTTTTGTTGATGTTCTACTTCCAAACGCATCATCTGCAATTCATGTAACTGTTTTGAATGCCATGCAGATTGGTTTTTTAAACCATTCAAACTATCAATCAGCAATGTAGGGAAATCCTGCGCACCTAACAGTAGGTCAGGAATTTTTTGTCCTAATTCCTTTAAGTTCTTCTGCGGATTCATTTGGGCTTTAACCCATTCGGTCAGAATCGGTTTTGCTAAACTCCAAATGTCCAAATCAGGATATAAGTCTGTTCCTAAGCCTTCCACATGCACCAATGTTTTGAGTAATAACATCAGTTGTGGTGGAATTTCCAAATGGAAACGACGAGCAATATCCATAACTTGAATCAGGATGCCTGCAAAATCCAACTCATGCATTGGTTTAGACACCATCGGTCCAACCGTACGACGCATTTCACGTGCCAAAGCATCTTGATCAGTGCCAGGTGGAATCCAACCTGCTTGATGCACGATCTGAATCAATTGCATAAAGTCGCTGTTCATCACAGACAATAACATACGAGCGACAGTCATCTGATCTGACTTAGACAATTCGCCCATAATTGCACAATCAAGGGCAATATAACGAGGTTTGCTTGGATTCAAGGTTTCAACAAAGACATTTCCAGGATGCATATCCGCATGGAAGAAGTTGTCACGGAATACTTGGGTAAAGAAAATCGTTAACCCTTTTTCAGCTAAATCTTTACGATCCATGCCGAGTTTTTCAAAGGTTTCAATGTCAGAAATTGGCACACCTGTGATGCGTTCAGCGACCATTACATCTTTGCTATCCATATACACTTCAGGCACATACATCATGCTTGAGCCTGTGAAGTAATGGCGCATACGGCGGGTATTATCTGCTTCTAAAGTCAAATCCAATTCATTCAAAATGACTTGACGATAGTTCTCGATAATTTCTGAAATATGCACAGCACGTGCTGCTTCAAGGCGTTTTTCCAAATTCGCCCCAAGCCATCTTAAAATTTCAAAATCTTCTAAGATTTGACTGCGAATATCAGGTCGAGTGACTTTGACTACGACTTCACGACCATCATGCAAAGCCGCTGTGTGTACTTGTGCAATCGAAGCCGCAGCTAAAGGCTGTTCATCAAAACGAGCGAAAAGTGTTGAGATATTGGCTTTGAGTGATTCTTCAATACGTGTTCTTGCAACATTTGAATCAAAAGGTTTGACACGATCTTGTAGTAAAACCAATTGCTGTAGAATTTCAGGTGGAATCAAATCACGGCGAGTTGAAAGTAATTGCCCTAACTTGATTGCCAAAGGTCCCATTTTTTCTAAAGCTTCTTTGAGCTTTAGTGGATTTTTCTTCTCTTTACTTGACCATGCAGCAGGGTGCATACGAATAATCGACAAGGCATGGCGGGCTTTTTCAGGTAATTCTTCCGCAGGTACCAATGTATCGAGTCTATAGTGAGCAGCGATGCGCCACAGGTCGAGCAATCGGGAAATGTGCGGAATCATAAATGGTCTTACCTAGGTTGTTCAGAGTTGAAATGGTTTTGAAGCTGTTGAATTTTCGCTTCAAGCCGATCAATATTTTGGTTGAGAGAACGCGTATCGTGTTGCAAATCATCCATTTGCCAACGTGGAGCAACTAAGCCAGTGTCTTCTTTTAAAAAGTCTTCGGCAAAAAATAAATGACTTTGTAAAGAGCGTTTGATCAGTTTTGGCGCAAGCTGAATTTTACCAATTTCATGTGCCAATGCAGGACCAATCCACGGGCTTAAATGCGAGGCTAAATCAGGTTCAGCCTGTTGCAGAATACGTTGAATATCCTGTAGCAGGTGATAATCACCTTGAAGTGGAATATTACCAATATCATCCGCAACAAACAGTTTGGCGAGTTCAACTACACTTTTGACATGCAAAGTCGCAGTTGCTTCTGAAATCGCAACTGTTTGATCAAAAGGACGTTGTTCAAACACAGATGGCGTATCGCTTTTGCCTGTCACTGTCGGTTCAAGCCGAACTTTATGCGTATCAAAAAACACATCAACAGACAATTGTGGTGAATCGATCACCACACGTAATAATTTACCTTGTAATTCATCGAATTGGATACGAGTGATCGCATCCAAATTGATAAATTGATTGATCAGCCGTTCAACAGCACCGAGTGCCAAAATTGACCACATGGCGATTGACCTTTAAAGTTTAAAACCACGATGCACAGCCACGATTCCACCTGTTAGATTGTGGTAATCGGTGTTTTGGAAGCCTGCATTTTCCATCATGCCTTTTAAGGTACGTTGGTCAGGGTGCATACGGATTGATTCAGCTAAATATTTATAACTTTCTGAGTCATTCGCTACAAGTTTACCCATGATCGGTAAAGCAGTGAATGAATACAAATCATACAATTTTGAGAATGGCTCGAACACTGGTTTAGAGAATTCTAAAATCAATAAACGACCGCCTGGCTTAAGTACACGATACATCGCAGCAAGTGCAGCATCTTTATCGGTCACGTTACGTAAACCAAAACTGATGGTTAAAAGGTCAAAACTGTTGTCTGCGAATGGTTCTAAAGTTTCAGCATTGGCTAAAACAAAATCCACATTGGTACAGCCTGCATCGAGTAAACGATCACGACCTACATTCAACATAGATTCGTTAATGTCTGATAATACAACATGACCTGTAGGACCAACTTCACGGCTGAAGACTTTGGCTAAGTCACCTGTACCGCCTGCGATATCAAGTACGTGTTGACCGCGGCGTACACCTGACATATTGATCGCAAAGCGTTTCCATAAACGGTGAATACCGAAAGACATCAAGTCATTCATGATGTCGTATTTTGCTGCAACTGAGTGGAACACTTCTGCTACTTTTTGCGCTTTGTCTTCACTGCTAACCGTTTGGTAGCCGAAATGTGTGGTTGCACCGACATTGCCTGTGTTTGCGCCACGAGGTAGATTGTATTTAGGCACAGTGCCTGAAACTGGTGTATCGGTCAGCTGTTGTTGTAAAGATTGTTGCTGACCTTGTGGTGCGCCTTGTGGCAATGGTTCTGTTAGAAATGGACTGACTTTGTCTGTATTGGTTGCCGTTTCAGCAGGTGCTGTAGGCTTTTGGTCTTCATTCGACATTTGAGTCACTCCTGAACACAAAAATGGGAAATTTTATATTGCCCTGCATAATGACAGATTCTGAAAAAATTTGCAGTCATCATCCAACAATTGTTATGAATAATATACAAAAACCGATCTAAAAGATCGGTTTGTTGAGTGCACAATTAAAATTAAATTTCAAATGGATGTGGATGCCCTGAATGGACTTTTTCAACAATCTCAGTTTCTTTTACGGTAAATTCGTGAATAAACTTGGCTGCGGATTTCATCGGTTTCATTGCCACAAAACCTTCACCAATAAAGTCATACATCAGTTCAAATTTATATTTCGCTGCTGTGCCTTTACACATTTTAAAAGCAGTATGCATGATAAATGAGCGCATATATTTATCCAATGCGCCGCCCAAATCATCCAATAGCCCCAATTGCTCTAAACGGGCATCGTGTTGATCAAGTTTAAGCAAGGTTTGGCGCATCATTTCGTCATCAATGGCTTGGTCAGCAGGGTAGTCTTGTAAAAGTTGTGCTGCGACTTGTTCATCGAGTTGCATTGCCAATACAGCAAGCCCGACTGACTTTAAACCTGTTTTGATGGCATTTTCAGGAATGATTTTTTCTGCTTTGTACGCATACTTTAAAAGGCGTTCAATTTGCAAAGCGAGATCATCAAACTCAGGACCACCATATAAACGGTTGATAAAGTATTTCGCCATCAACTGGTTTTCTTTTTGATTAAACAAATCATGGTGCGTTTTTTGAATGCGAACTTTTAACCAACCTTGGGCTTCATGTAGGCGCTTTTCAAGAATTGGGTCAGTGTGATAACTCAATTGTTGGTATTGTTCTAAAAGCTGATCGAGTGCAGCAAGTTTTGACATACAAAAACTCTAAATTTCGTTTTATAAAAGCATAAAGGCAGTTTAATCATATCGCCATGACAAAAGTACAAAAACAATTGGGAAATATGGTCAGTGGATGTCTTATTCAGCGAGATTAGTTTGCTTCGCTGTATTTTTATACAGAAAAGATATGGTGTGATTTTAGAGAAAGGTTATACTCGAATGAAGTACAGTTAAATCAAAAGAGTAGCAAATGATTGAAGAACAACTACAATTTTCATTGCGGGATGAAGAAGAAC
Source organism: Acinetobacter wuhouensis (assembly GCF_001696605.3). Classification (NCBI taxonomy): domain Bacteria; kingdom Pseudomonadati; phylum Pseudomonadota; class Gammaproteobacteria; order Moraxellales; family Moraxellaceae; genus Acinetobacter; species Acinetobacter wuhouensis. Next base: position 375,834 of record NZ_CP031716.1, read on the forward strand.
TTTCGGTTGATTTGATTGAAGCACAATACGCACTTAAAAATTCTAAAGGTCAAAGCAATGCCAAAAGCATCGTGATCTTGGTCAGTGGTATTGAGCTTGCGGGTAAAGGTGAAGCAGTAAAACAACTACGTGAATGGGTTGACCCACGTTATTTACGTGTTAAAGCTGATCCTGCACACCTATTTACCTTTAGACAAACATTTTGGCAGCCTTATGCAAGACATATCCCTGCTGAAGGGCAAATCCAAGTCTTTTTTGGCAACTGGTATAGTGATTTATTATCAACGGCAATGCATGTGTCTAAGCCTTTGGATGAAACGTTATTTGATGCTTATATCGAAAGCATGCGCACATTTGAACAGGATTTAAAAAATAACCATGTGGATGTGATTAAAGTCTGGTTTGATCTGCCGTGGAAAAATTTGCAAAAGCGTTTGGATAATATTGATGCCTCTGAGCAACGTTGGCACAAGTTGATGGGCTTAGATTGGCGCAATAAAAAGCAATACGACACCATACAAAAGCTTCGTCAGCATTTTACTGATGATTGGTATGTGATTGATTGTGAAGATGAAGAAGTCCGTGATCAACAATTTGCACAATATATTTTGCATGCCTTAAAACAATTACCGAAACATAAAACCACGGTGAGAACTAAGTGGAAGCAAGCCCCTGTTCCTGAAAGTCTGTTGAATCCATCTACTGATGAGATGAAAAATGATGATTATAAGGCTGAGTTAAAGAAATTATCCAAGAAAGTCTCTGATGCCTTGCGTAATGACCCACGCAATATTGTGGTGACGTTTGAAGGTATGGATGCTGCGGGGAAAGGTGGTGCGATCAAGCGGATTGTTAAAAATCTTGATCCTCGTGAATATGAAATTCATACCATTGCCGCACCTGAGCAGTATGAGTTACGTCGTCCATATCAGTGGCGTTTTTGGACGAAGATTCAACCTGAAGAAAAGATCAGCATTTTTGACCGTACTTGGTATGGGCGGGTTTTGGTGGAACGGATTGAGGGCTTTGCTAAACCTGCGGAATGGCAACGTGCTTATGATGAAATCAATCGTTTTGAAAAGGATTTAAGTGATAATCAAACGGTGCTGATTAAGTTTTGGCTGGCGATTAGCAAAGATGAGCAAGAGGCTCGTTTTAAAGCACGTGAAGAAACACCGCATAAGCGTTTTAAAATTACCCCAGATGATTGGCGTAATCGTGGGCATTGGGATGATTATTTAAATGCGGCGGCGGATATGTTTGAGCGTACCAATACTGAGTATGCGCCGTGGCATATTATTTCAACTAATGATAAGTATTCGGCACGTATTCAGGTGCTTAAGGCGATATTGAAACAGTTAAATGTGGATTGATGTTGAAGAATTTTTTTTTCTTAGGCGTCATGCATGGCTTAGGGATGCTGTGTTTTTCATATACATCCTCTCCCTAACCCTCTCCTTGAAAAGGAGAGGGGACTTTCATTATGAATTAAATGTTGATTGTAATTAGACTTATTGCAAAAACTTTATTGTTGATAAGACTGGTTTAGTTAAAATCGGGAATGCATAAAAAAGAACATCGGATTATGAGTCCGATGCTCTAAACGACTAGAAATATTCAGATCAAGAATACTTCACCACACTCGCATTCTGTTTCTGTTGAATGCCTTTTGCCAATTTATAACATTCATCCACATGCGCTTCAGCGACTTTTTTCATCACGATATAGCCCAAGCTTGCCGCAATGATCGAACCGCCCAAAGGAATAAATTTAGTCACTTGTTTGGTGATGACTTTGGCAGCAACATTATTCAAAGAAGATTTCACCGCAGTGCGTGCTACCACCAAGCCCGAAAACTCAAAACCACGTTTACGCAATTCATTCCAATGGATTTTTTTGGTCGCAGGGTCATAAACGCTGATTTGATCAGGTGCTAAACCAAAACGGGCATTAATTTCAGGAATCAATTGCGATAAAATTCCCACATCAATCACCACATCAAAAAATGGTACAGGAACAACGGCTGCACCTGCTGAAAAATAAGCACGTTTTTTGACGAGGTCTAAGCATTCATTACGAATTTGTTCTAAATTTAAAGTTGGGTCGATTGAATCTGGGATTTTATCAATTTTCATAAAACAATTACCTATTTTTCAAGCATTTTATATTTCGGCGGATACCAGTTTTTAAGCTTGACGGTGTGAAGTTATTTCCAAATATAGTGTAAAAATGCCATAGTATGACGCAGTTGTATAGTGGTGAATGTTTATGTTTTTGTGCATCACCATGCAGAGTAAAATATTGACAGTTGAGGGATTATGGCAATACATGTGATTCAAAGCCAACGCATTGACGTTTTGGTGCAAGGGCTTTTGCAAAATACGACACAGCCATCTAAAAATCCTTTTGCTGTCCTGCAAACACAACATTTTATTGTACCGAGCCCTGCTGTTCAGGAATGGCTCAGTCAACGTATCGCTGAACAACAAGGGATTAGTGCCAATAGCCAATTTCACCAACGGATTCGTGGTTTTCAATGGTTTGCCTATCAACAAGTTTTAGAAGATAAAGATAAAGTTCGTAAAGCCAATATTCCACGTTTGATTATGAAATGGCGCATTTATCAAACTTTAAAAAGTTTTATTGAAAGTGATGAAAATAGCCTTGCTGAACATCATCCTTTACATAGCATTATTCAACGTATTTATGATGCCGCTTCACAGCTTGAAAATGGTTTAGATAAACAACTCAAAAAACAAAGTATGTTGTATTGGGTGTCTGAACAAGTATCAAAGTTATTCAGCAACTATATGATGTATCGTGGCGAATGTCAGCGTGCATGTGAACATATCTGTACCTGTCCAAGTAATTGGCTCGGACAATGGGGACGTGGTCAAGAACTCAATTTAGAACAACAATTCTTTAAAACCAATCAAGCGATTTCAGCATTCACTTTAAATCAAGCGCAAGAATTGGAAAGCTGGCAACGATGGTTGTGGCAACAGACATTTCATGATGATTTTGTTGAAATGCAAAGTATTGATGATGACTTTTGGCAGATTTTAGATGATGAGGTTAAACGTCCTTTCGCATTGAAAAAATTGCCAAGTCGTTTGATTGTTTTCACCTTACTCGATTTACCACCGAGCCAATTGCAGTTTTTAAGACGATTGGGACAATATTTAGATGTCATCATTCTGCATTACAACCCATCGCAAGAATATTGGGCGGATAGTGTCGATCCAAACTGGAAAAAACAATACGATTTACGTGTCAAAGAACGCTTTATTGCCAAGCATCCTAAAGCGACAGATGAGGATATTCAAAAGTTCTTTGATGAATTTACTTTAAATTTTAATGCTGAAATTCGTGAATCACGTCATCCATTACTGACTCGTTTTGGTAAACAAGCCCGTGATCATTTCTCGATTCTTTCCAATCTTTCATCGGGTGATGAAGGGCAATGGGTCGATGCCTTTGTCGATGAAGAACCGACCAATTTATTGACGAAATTACAGTCTGATATTCTGTATTTGGTTGAGCCTGAACCGCATGCTTATCCAATTGCTGAGGACGATGATTCGATTCAAATACATGTCTGTCATTCGTCATTGCGTCAGTTGGAAGTTTTAAAAGATCAACTGATTCATTGGTTGGCGCAAGGTACGGCAGAGAATCCACATCGTCCGAGTGATATTCTGGTTTTAGTTCCAGATTTAAAACAAATTGAACCGCTAATTCGTAGTGTATTCCCACATACGCCAAACCAAGACAGTGTTTATTTACCTGTGAAAATTGCAGGGGTGACGCAACTGGATGCCAATAATGCATGGCGGGCAGTGCTTGGGCGTATTCAATTGGTCGAAGGGCGTTTTAGTGTCGAAGATTTTGCTGATTGGCTGAGTTTAAATGCCACACAAATCCGCTATGAGCTTGATGTTTCCAATACCGAACGCATGATTGATTTGTTGATCAGTGCAGGGTTTAAGCGTGGTTTAGATGCGCAACATTTACAACGTTCACTCAGTGCTGACGATACTGATTATCGTTTTAGCTTTAAATATGCCTTAGATCGTTTGGCATTGGGTATGGCGGTTCCAGAGCATCAGATTTTTAAACATGTGAATGGCGATACTTTAAGTTATGCACAAGTCTTAGCCAGTGATTTTGAGCTCATTGCCAAGTTGATTCAGATTTATCAAGACTTTGACCAGCGCCGTGATTGGATGATTGCGCATGAACTGGGTAAAAATACCCAACTAAAATGCTATGTCGATGCGTGGTTAAACTTACTCATGCAAGACATTATCGAGTTTGAGCAAGCTGGAGTTGAGTCATTAAAAGTAGTCCGTGAAATTGTCAAAAAACAAGAACGTATGCTGACTTTGGCGAGCTACTATGATGAAAGAATTGAAAATCTGACTGGTGCTTCAGCGCATGTAAAAGCGCAGTCTGTTTTAAAGAATATTTACTTGCCTTTGCCTTATTTACTCAATGAAATTAACAATCTATTAGATGGACAAATAGATCAAGCCTTACCGACAGGACAAATTACCTTTAGTCAGATTGGGCAGATTCGACCATTACCCTATAAATTAATGGTGATGATGAATTTAGACGGGGGTAAATTCCCAGATCGAAATGTGCATTTACCCTTTGATTTAATGGAAATTCTAAAACCACAATTGGGGGATCGTTCTCGTTTGGATGATGACCAAGGTGCATTTTTAGATGCTTTGCTCTTGGCGCAGGAAAATCTATGGCTGTTTTATAATGGTTTTGATGTCAGTGATGGTGAGGTGCGTGATCCATCTAGTGTATTACAGGAATTGGTCAATCATATTGCTTTGATTGCACAGTCCACAAATGCTTCATTCAACTCACCTGATCAGGCAGATCAGATGGTTAATTTGAATGGTATTGAAGTCCCTGAACAAATTCAGTCTTTGTATCATATTCATACTTTACAGCCCTTTGATCCGAATGGTTTTGAAGCTACGCAGAATATCCGCTATCAAGATCAATGGTTTGCTGTGGCACAGCAGATTCGCCAAGCAGAAAAGCTATCCAAACGTACAGCTTGGGCAAATACACCTTATCCAATTGTTCAGGAAGACATGACTGTATTAGATGCAGGGCAATGGATTCAGGATGTAACTTTCCCTGCACGCTTATATCTAAAAACTTTGGGTGTGGAAAATCTACGCGCGGAAGATATTCCAACATTGAATGAGCCTTTGATTCTCGATGGTTTAGCACGTTATCAAATTCGGGATTTTTTACAGAAAAGCGATACGCAAAACAACGCAACTGATATTGGCTTATTACAAGATCAACTGCCAATGGGTAAGGTTCAGCACAGCGCATGGCAAATGAGCTTGGCGGAACAAGACAATTTACAAGAACGCTTAAAACGCTATGCACCGGAAGTGACAGCGACCACACAACGGCAATGGCGTATTGAAAAGAATGTGGTGATGAATATCACTGTGCCGAAACAATTCGGTGTGGATTGGGTCAGTTTAGATGCTTCCAGTGGTCGTGCTAAACGCCGTGCCAAAGTTTGGCTCGAATATTTATTGTGGTTGAGTTATCTAAATCTCGCAGGTGAGCAAGCCAAAGATTTGCAACGTATCGCTGTATTTAGTGATGTCACCATTATCAATACTGGGCTGAGTTCGGAGCAAGCCAAAGCACATCTATTGGCATGGTTCCAAGCCTTTACTTATGGGCAATCTGAACCTTTGGTTTTGCCCGCAGGATTATTATTAAAACTTGCTGAAAATAAAAAGCAACTCGAATGGCGCGAAGAAGAGGGACAAACCCGTATTGAAAACTTTGCAGATATTCTGGCGGAATGGAACAAGAGTGATGCCTTCTTACCTTATGATTTAAGCGAGATGGAATGGAGTCGTCAGCATCGAGATTGGCAGTTTATTTTACAAGAACAGGATGCAACCGCCTTGTTGAAACATGCCTGTGATCAATTTGCCCATGATCTGTATCAACCGATTTATCAGCATCAAACTGTTGCAGAGGAATAATCATGACTGAATCAACTTCTGCCGACAATGTTGCAAATAAACATGTTGCGAATAAAAAGATTTCCATTAAACCGATTGGCGATATGCAATTTTCAGGATTGCATTGGATTGAAGCTTCGGCAGGGACAGGGAAAACCTATACCTTATCCAGTTTAATGGTACGGATTTTTCTTGAGAAATATTTACCAAGCCAAGTGATTGCCACCACTTTTACCCGTAAAGCTGCGGCAGAATTAAAAAGTCGTATTCGCGCACGTTTGCAGGAAACATTTCGTTATTTCGAGTCTTGTCGTGAATTGACTGAGGCAGAAGTATTAGCCAAAGCACAACAAGAGACCGATCCCTTATTCGCCAAAGTACTGGTGACTTTTGCAACACAGATTGCCTATGCTTGTGAGCGTTTAAAATTAGTCATTGACCAACTCGATGAGCTATTCGTCGGGACTTTAGATAGTTTTAGTCAAAAGTTATTGCGTGAGTTCGCTTTTGAAAGTGGCAAGATTGAACGGGCTGAAATTACTGATGATGCGAAAAGTTATAGTCATCAATTGATTCACGACATATTGCGTGCATGGATTCAAAAGCAACCGCAAGAAATTGTGGATAGCTTGATGTTCGCAGGAGAGTTGCGTGGCGTTGATTATTATGTGGCGACGGTCGAGCAAAGTTTAAATTTTGCTTCAGCTCAGTTTATTGAGCCACAATTTTCTAGTGCTGATTCTCAAATGTTTCAGCAAGCCATTGAACAACTCGCTCAAATTCCACCCGAGAAACTACAAAGCCTAGAAGCCTATTATTTGTTGGATGGTGAATATTATAAATTCATCAATGGGACGAAATTTAGAAGTGATCGTTTCCATCGAATTTTTGCCAAAAGCTTGCCACAAATTATTCAAACTGTTCAGAAGAATGATTATAAGCATTATCTAAGTTCAAGCCTTGCCACAGCAAAGACTGATTTTGCTACGCTGATTAAAGTGTTACGTGAGCAACAAATTTTCAAGAAAGCTGCCCCTGAAAAGGTACAAACTGACTTTTATCAACATGCGGTGATTCAACAGCTTTTAAAGATTTATGAAGCCATTGAAACATTTGAAAATCAGTTACTGGGTACCAATACATTTTTAAAATATTACTTGGCACAAGAAGTTAAACAGCGCTTACCCCAAGTCTTGCAACAAAAGGGTGAAACCACCTTTGCACAGCAAATTCGCACATTAGCCGAAGCTTTACAAGGGGAGCAAGGGCAACGCTTTGCGACTTTTGTCCATGCGCGTTATCCTTTGATTCTGGTGGATGAATTCCAAGACACCAACCAAGATCAGGATGATATGTTGGCGCAAATTTGGCGTCATCCGAGCCGAGTGAAAAAAGGCTGTATGATCATGGTTGGCGACCGTAAACAAGCGATTTATGGTTTCCGTGGCGGTGATATGCTGACCTTTTTAAAGGCGCATCAAGATGTTTTTGGCAAAGATGGACATGAATATAACCTGATTTATAACCATCGTTCAGTAAAACCGTTGGTTGATGTGGTTGATGCATTATTCCAACAGCAAATGGATTTTGGCGAACAGGTGATCTATACCCCTGTACAAGCAGGTAGTCGTCCGCATCCTGATTTAATTGACAATGGTATTGTCAATCCACAACCGCTACGTTGGTTGAAATTAGAAGATAAAAACCAAGAAGCAGAGCAAGTGGCTTGGAAAATTCGTGATCTGCTCAATCAAGGCATTCAGGGCAATTTGTATTTTGTTGAAAAATCAGGGCAACGAAATATTGATGAAAATGATATTGCCATTTTATCCAAAAACCACGATGGTTTAGATAAAGCACAATCTGCATTGAATTATTTAGGTATTCGTACCAATCGACCCTCGAAAAAAAGTGTTTTTGAAAGTCAGATTGCTCAAGATGTGGGTGCGGTATTATCGGCAATTCTTTATCCTTACCATGAAGCAAAAATTAAACGGGCTTTGCTGAGTCGTTTATTAGGTTTTGATTTAAAACAATTGGTTGCATTGGAACAACATGCAGATGGTTTAAGTCAGTACATTGAGTTGTTCGATCAAATCCGTGAAATGTGGTTGAATCAAGGTTTTTTAACCACTTGGCAATTTGCACTGAATCAATTTTCAGTGTGGACAAAATTAGTCTCCACGCAAAGTCGGGACAATGAGCGCGTGGTGGTGAATTTACGTCATTTAACCGAATTGCTCAGTCAGCACAGTGAAGAATATCAAGGTGCGCAAAATCTGTATCATTGGTATTTAAAACAGCTCACGTCACCGATGGAACGTGAGTGGGAAATGGAACGCAAACTGTCGAATGAGGCAGGCGTTCAGCTGATGACCATTCACCAATCGAAAGGTTTAGAATTTAAATTTGTCTTCCTTTTAGGTGCGGATAAAGATTTTAAAGAAATCAATAAAACCCTCAATTTTTCCACCATTGAACAGGTCAATACTCAAGGAAAAGTAGAACAGCAACGTGTGGTTGCGGTGAATGACACAGCTGTTCTCGATCCTAAAGATATTGAACAGCATAATGAGCGAGCGTTGGCAGAGCACCATCGCCTATGGTATGTGGCGTTAACCCGTGCCAGTTATCGTGTCTATGCCATGCTCAGTGATGTGAAGGAAAAATCAACCACAGGTTTGGCTTTTTGGCGTGGGCAGGGTGCGAATACCTTTAGCCATATTGGCAGTACGGTAGAACCCTTACTGACACAATGTCCTCCACGATTGGAAAAAGCCAAAATGGAAACAGACATTCCTTTGACCGCTGAAGTTTTCCCAAGTCAACGTTTTTATGCACGGGGTAAAACCAGTTTTAGTGCTTTGGCACAGCATTTGACTCGACAACAAATTCAAGATGCACTGGCTGTTTCTGAACAAAAGACTGAAAGTGCTGAAGATGAAATTCAGCAAGAAATCATTGAAATAGATCATCAAATCACAACACAACCGATTGCATGGATTAAAGCCAATTTCCCTATGGGAACGGTTGCAGGGAATTTCTTACATGAAATCTTTGAACATATCGATTTTAAAGATCAGCAATATTGGCATTTAGAAATTCACCGTCGTTTTAAAAATGACTATGCCGGTTTGAGAACAGAATTACTTGAGAAGTATCAGGCAGCATTTATTGATGATCAGCAAGAAACGGAATCATCCGAAATTCCACCTGCTGAAGAAACTGTTTTAGGTTGGATGGCGGAATGGCTGAAAGATGTTTTATCTACACCGATTCTCAATGGTTTTAATTTAGGTCAACTGGAACCACATGAGCATTTAGCCGAATTTCCTTTCTATTTGTCCTTATCTGATCGTGTACTCGCTATTAAACGGATTCATCAATTGTTCGATGAACATGGTATTACCATGCCAGAGTTTAAAGATGCCAACTCAGCACGTTATTTAAATGGTTCGATTGACTTGGTGTTTTTTGATGGGCAGAAATATCACATTGCCGATTATAAAAGTAACTTCTTGGGTATCGATCAACAGAGTTATTGTTCCGAAGCAGTACAGGAAAGTATGTCACATGCCAGTTATTGGTTACAGGCTTCATTGTATTTGGTTGCCTTGCATCGGTATTTAAACGTGCAACTTGAGGACTATCAAATTGAACGTGATTTGGGTGGTGCAACCTATTTATATTTACGGGGTATGAATGGACAGTCTGAACAGGGCTATCACTATTGGCGACCAAGTACAGAATTTATCCTCAGATTAGATGCGATTCTCGGTTATTTTACTGAGGGTAACTTGGCAGAAAGTGCGTAATTTTTATTTAAAATTTTGAATAAACAGATGCTTATCCTTGTTTTAAGGATGTGAATGAAGTTGTGGATGCTTTTGTGGATAAGTGTGTTGAAAACCTTGTAGATAACTCTGAGGATAACTGTGTGGAAAATAAACAAGATTTAGCAGGTCAAGTCCCGCAATGGATAGAGACATGGAGTAAATACGTTTTAACACAGTATTCCACAGCCTCTCATATGCATGAAGATGCACACGCACAAGCACTTGAATTGGTACAAGAGATTTTGTTGGCAACGACTCAAGGGGATAGTTGTATTGCCAAACAAGGGCGAAACACAGCCGTATTAGATACATTGATTAGCGATGATCAAACTGTACAGACAGAGGTCGCACCTTTTGTGCAAGATGATGAATTTGTTTATTTATATCGTTATTGGCAGTTGGAACAGCGTTTGGCAACTCAAGTTCTACGTTTAAAAAAGCAAGCGATTCAACAGGTTGATGTATCTGCTTATGATGATTTATTGAGTGATGAACATCAGAAAAAGGCTTTGGTCAACGCTGCCAAAAATGCATTCAATATCATTACTGGCGGACCTGGCACGGGTAAAACTTATACCTTAGCGCGGATTATCGCAGTGCTTCATCAAGCCATTCCAGATATTCGTATCGCCATGGCAGCACCGACAGGGAAAGCTGCACAACGTATGGGTGAGGCACTACAAAATTCACTATCTGACCCTAAACTACACAGCTTTGGACTAGATCAAAATCTCTTTAACCCCATGACTTTACATCGCCTATTGGGTTTGGGTAATCAACATGTACCTCGTTTTAATTTAAGACAACCTTTACCTTATGATGTGATCGTGGTCGATGAAGCATCCATGTTAGATTTGAATTTAGCCACTATGCTGTTTGAAGCTGTGCCTGAACATTGTCGATTAATTTTATTGGGCGATGCCAATCAGCTTGCTTCTGTAGATGTGGGTTCGGTATTGGCAGACTTACAACATGTTGAATTACTAAAAGAAAACAGAGTTAATCTGCTTACGACACGACGTTTTAGTGATGATGCTTTAATTGGAAAAATGGCACGCTTTATTCAACAACAAAAACATCAGCAATTGAATGAGGAGCAGATCCTCCAAGATTTTGAAAATGAAGTTGTTCAAGCCACAGAAATTCAAAATATTGTTTTACAAAATGACGTGCAAGATGTCATTCAACTTGAATATTTACCTGAAAAAATTACATCAGCAGAACTCGAAAGTTATAATCAAAAGTTGAGCTTTGGCTTTCAACCATATTTTGAAACGCTCAAAAATTATTTATCCAAAGATGAAAACAGCGATGAGGATATAGAAGAAGTTGTTAAAGCATTTGATTTGTATCGCATCTTAACGGCAGTACGTCATGGCACTTTGGGCTTGGAACAACTCAATAGAGAAATGGAGAAAGCATTATTTACATCTTTGCCAACATTATCTAGGCAAGGGGATTGGTATGTCGGGCGTCCTGTGATGATGACTTATAATGATTATCAACTCGGATTGTCCAATGGTGATATTGGGGTTTGTTTTAGGCATCGTCAGCAAGCCGATCAATTTGAAGTCTATTTTCCAAGTTTGAATAAATGGTTGCCTGCAACACGATTACCAAAGTCGATGCAAACTGCTTTTGTATTAACAATTCATAAATCCCAAGGCTCAGAGTTTACCCATACAGCAGTGGTTTTGGATGCAGCTGCAACACGATTGTTGAGTCAAGAATTGATTTATACAGCGATTACCCGTGCCAAAAAAGTGGTGAGTCTTTTGGTTGATCAACAAGCTTTTGTTCAATCTTTGATGATTTCAACGCGTAGAATGAGTGGGTTGGTTAGTAAGATTAAATGAATGTAGTTATTTTGTAGTATATTTAAATAATTTTAACTTTGTACGAAATGGCTTACATGAATTCGAGAGATTTGCGCATAGAGCTTCATGTCACTTTTTGAGATGATGAACCCATAAAGAGCTCAGCAAGGATCGTTGAGTAAAATCGCACAATAAGAATAATTTGAAGTCGAGAGACTGCGAACTTACATGTAAGTAAGTGATAAAGAGGAAACTTACAGCCGCTAAGCCTTGTAGTTTTGGGAGAGACTACAAGGCTTTTTTATTGAATAGATATTAAAAACCGTATTTTGAGATCTTCATTAAAATTTTTTAAATGTATTCAATATATTTTTTACAGGAAACGATGATTTGTATTTTTGTAAGATATTTCTCACACGGATAGAAGATAATGCGACTTATGTCTGGAAAAATCATGGTGCATAATAGGTCACATATGGACATAATTGGTCACAAGGTCGTGAAAATATTGTCAGTATATAAGAACAATAAGTGCCAAAGCACGAGTGAGTACAATAAATAAGATAACGAAAATTATTAAATAAGAAACTACAGCGCAATGGAAAAGCCCTAAGAGTAATCTTAGGGCTTTTTTATAAGATAAACTAAAAAGTATAATAAAAAGAAGGATTATGATCAGGCTAAAGCGTATTTAAACTAAATCTGTTTCAGTACGATCAGTTCCAAACAATGCACGACGCTGTTCTTTTGGAATTTTCGGACAATTCTTAGAAATTTGGTAAAGTGTCTGTGCTAAAGCAGGAATGTGGGTTCCTACTACAGATTTTCCTGTATTTAAAATACTGACACTAATGTCACGCTCAGGATCAGCCCAACATAGAATGTTGGAAAAACCTAAGTGACCAAACGCTTGTCCTGTCATAGGACCAAATACCCCCACAGGATTACTACCAAGCATTGGTCCAAGAGCATAACGCATGGGTGCAATGAGAGTGCGGTCTATCGTTGTGGTCGATGTCGGAAGTGTCGCTCTGAACACCGTTTCAGGGCTCATGATTTGTTTGCCTTTATATTGTCCACCATTTAACAACATTTCAAAAAAACGATTGGCTTGTTCGGCACTGGTATAAATATTACCTGCAGGACAAACACTGTCCATGAATCGAGGATCGTTGGTGACATCGACAGCAAGTTGCAAGCCACCACCAAGCACATGATTTAAATATAAATCTGTACCTAATTTAGGATGTACTCCTGTAGGGTAGTTTAAGGCAACATGATCTCGAAATTCAGGTTTTAAGCCATAGTTGAAAAACTCCATCTCCATCGGCTTTTCAATTTGTTGATGCAAAAACTGGCGAATATCTTGTCCAGTCACACGCTCAATCAATTCACCCAAGATATAACCTGCGGTCACAGCATGATAGGCGAGGTGTGCTCCAGCAGGAGAGATCGGTTTAGAAGCATAGAGTTGTTGTAAAATCTGTTCTTTATCAAATAAAAGCTCAGGTGTGACTTCTGTTTCTACGCGAGGGATTCCACCACGATGTGAGAGCAAATGGAAAATGGTGGCACGTCGTTTACCATTTTGGGCATATTCAGGAATGTAATAACTGATCGGATCAAGTAGATTAATTTCACCTGTTTCATCTAACATGTGAATCAGCATCGCTGTAATCATTTTCGAGGCTGAAAATAAGCAAATCGGTGTATCAGGATTGGCAATCACAGCATTTTGTGCAAGACCGCTGGCTGAATTTCCTGAAGCATAGCCTAAACTACGATTCAGTATAATTTCACCTTTACGACGAAGGCAGACACTGATCAGAGGGTGGTTTCCCGTTCGATATAAGCTTTCAATACTGCCCCATATTTTTTGAACTTGCTGTTCAGTCATCCCACCTTGTTTAGGCAATACTTCATTTTTACTTTGTGTAATGCTGTTTAAGTCTTTAGGTACATAACAGGTATTGGTTGAAAATAGTTTCACATTCTTTTCCGTGATTATTTTTATTCAGGTTTACAGTTTGAACTGAGTAAATAAATAAGTCAGTGTCCTAAATGCCTTGAAGTTTGTAAAAAAAATGCAATATTTCATTTTTTATTTTGAAGCCATTTTTAGAAGCGAGAATATGTACGATATTTTTGCAATCTCATTATACTTCCTTTAAAATAGTCGACTGCTGTAGTGATGCACGGCAGTTAAATTGATTTTGAAGAATCAATTTGATTTGTATCAAGTATTTAAATTAAGCATCTCGGAGAAATCGAATGGCTTTAACAAACGCAGATCGCGCAGAGATCGTTGCAAAATTCGCTCGTGCTGAAAATGACACTGGTTCACCTGAAGTACAAGTTGCTTTATTGACTGCTCAAATCAATGATTTGCAAGGTCACTTTAAAGAACACAAACACGACCATCATAGCCGTCGTGGTTTGATCCGTATGGTTAACCAACGTCGTAAGCTTCTTGACTACCTTAAAGGTAAAGATGCTACTCGTTATAGCGATTTGATTGCTGCTTTAGGTTTACGTCGTTAATTCGATTTAAACTTTTATTTTCGGATTATTGCATGATCAATGCTGTAGTGATGAAAACTAAAGTCTGTCCAGCATTTGCTGGATAAAGAGAAGGGGCGAATATTCGCTCCTTCTTCGTGTTTAAAATTAGTGTAAATAAAGATTAATTTGAATTTATTCTCTAGTGAGGTCGGCTTCTAAGCTTTGTCATTTATGCTTTTTATTCGTTCAGAATGATGTGAATGCCAAACCTTAGGGGTCTCCACTAGAATAACCGTTCAAAAGAACTAGGAAATAAAATTACATGTCAATGTTTAATGTGATTCGTAAAGAATTTCAATATGGTCAACATCAAGTTGTACTCGAAACAGGTCGCGTTGCTCGTCAAGCAAACACTGTAGTGATCACAATGGGCGGCGTAACAGTTTTAGTTGCTGTTGTTGCTCAACCAACTGCGAAAGCGGGTCAAGACTTTTTCCCACTTACAGTTAACTATCAAGAAAAACAATATGCTGCGGGTCGTATCCCTGGCGGTTATGGTAAACGTGAAGGTCGTGCTTCAGAGTCTGAAACTTTAATTTCACGCTTAATCGACCGTCCAATTCGTCCACTGTTCCCAGAAGGTTATTATAACGAAATCCAAGTGACGGCAACTGTTGTGTCTTCTGACAAAACTATGGAAGCTGATATTGCTGCAATGTTAGGTACTTCTGCTGCACTTGCGATTGCAGGTACGCCGTTCCGTGGTCCGATCGGTGGCGCGCGTGTTGGTTTAATCAACGGTGAATATGTTCTTAACCCGAACTTAGAACAACTTGCTCAATCTGATCTTGACCTTGTTGTTGCTGGTACAGAATCTGCTGTACTTATGGTTGAATCTGAAGCGAAAGAACTTTCAGAAGACCAAATGTTAGGCGCTGTGCTTTTCGGTCATGACGAAATGCAAATTGCGATCCAAGCAATTAAAGAATTTGCAGCAGCTGCGGGTGCAACAGAGTCTACTTGGACTGCACCTGCGAAAAACGAAGATCTTCGTGCAAAATTAAAAGAAACATTTGAAGCTAAAATCTCTGAAGCTTATACGATTGCAGTTAAACAAGATCGTTATGCAGCTCTAGATGCGTTGGAAGCAGAAGCAAAAGCTCAATTTATCCCTGAAGAAGACGTTGATGGCATCGCTGATGACCTAAACGAATTATTTGAAGATCTTAAATACCGCACCGTACGTGACAACATCCTTTCAGGTAAACCACGTATTGATGGTCGTGATACTAAAACTGTTCGTGCATTAGACGTACAAGTGGGTGTATTAGACCGTGCTCACGGTTCTGCATTGTTCACACGTGGTGAAACTCAGGCTTTAGTTACAACGACACTGGGTAATACTCGTGATGCGTTGATGGTTGATACTTTAGCGGGTACTAAAACTGACAACTTCATGTTGCACTACAACTTCCCTGCATATTCTGTAGGTGAAACTGGTCGTGAATCAGGTCCTAAACGTCGTGAAATCGGTCATGGTCGTTTGGCACGCCGTGGTGTTCAAGCTGTTCTTCCTGCGGCTGATCGCTTCCCGTATGTCATCCGTATCGTATCAGACATTACTGAATCTAACGGTTCATCTTCAATGGCTTCTGTATGTGGTGCTTCATTGTCACTTATGGATGCAGGTGTTCCACTTAAAGCACCAGTTGCGGGTATCGCAATGGGTCTAGTAAAAGAAGGCGAGCGTTTCGCAGTACTTTCTGACATCTTAGGTGATGAAGATCACTTAGGTGATATGGACTTTAAAGTAGCGGGTTCTGCAAACGGTATTACTGCGCTTCAAATGGATATCAAAATCGAAGGTATCACTGAAGAAATTATGGAAGTTGCATTGAACCAAGCTTATGCAGGTCGTATGCATATTCTAAATGCAATGAACCAAGTGATTTCACGTGCTCGTCCTGAAATTTCAATGTTCGCGCCGACATTCCAAGTGATCAACATCAACCCTGATAAGATCCGTGATGTCATCGGTAAAGGTGGTGCGACGATTCGTGCAATCACTGAAGAAACTAAAGCTGCGATCGACATCGAAGACAATGGTACAGTACGTGTATTTGGTGAATCTAAAGCTGCTGCTCAAGCTGCAATTGCAAAAATCCAAGCTCTTACTGCTGAAGTTGAACCTGGTACAATTTACCAAGGTAAAGTCATTCGTATCGTTGAATTTGGTGCGTTTGTAAACATCATGCCAGGTACAGATGGTTTACTTCACATTTCTCAAATTTCAAACGAACGCGTTGCAAATGTAACTGACGTATTAGCTGAAGGGCAAGAAGTGAAAGTACAGGTTGCAGATGTTGATAACCGTGGTCGTATTAAACTTACGATGAAAGACATCGACCAAGCGTAATAGACGCAAGATTTATTTTTTCTAAAAGAGCCTGCTAAATGCAGGCTTTTTTATGGCATGTTGAAAATAAGGAAGATCAACAATAACGGTTAAGCGCTGTGAATATACAAAAGCATTGGTCAAATAACTTGAACTGACCAATCCTTGCTATTTAATTTTTCTAGATAAGGAATAGGGACTACAAAAGTAAACTTATTGGCTTTAACTGTTGAAGTGTATTTACAAATCACATGATTTTCTTTATCTACGATTGCCCAAGAAAATTTTTCACCATTTTTTTTGTTTGATGGGATCGAAAATTCTGAAGTTGTATCCCAACCAACATGAAAGTTGGGTCTATTTTCATGTCCATTTTCTTGTTGAGGATGGTTTGGGAATTTAACCGTATTTTCATAATTAAACTGGCTGTCGTGGTGTAAAACACTGCCTTTAATTTGTTTCCATATCACATCTCTGAGAAAATGTTGATCCTGCCCAAAATATAGTTTTGACTGACATGTTTTATTATATTTGAGGATTTGGCTTTTTATATCTTCTATAATTCCTGTCACTCCACCCCACATACCTGCCAAAATGATATCTGTATGTGTATATCCATCACGCATGATATGAAATGCTTTATCACTTTCGAGCCATTCATTTACAGCATATTGTTCTCTAGTCGATACAATAGAATCTGCATCACGGATTATAAATCTATCAATATTTTCATCATCAATAACTAAAAAGCGCCACATCGTGCCGTGGATCATTTTTTTAACTTCATCAGATACGAAGTGTAACTCAGCACCATTTGCAACTAATCTATCTAATACTTCTTGGGGGACGCTACGATCGACGTAAAATCGGCATGTCCAATTTGGATATAAATTTTTCGCCTCTATTGTATTTAAAATGGCTGTTTCGCAATATCTTGGTGAATCGCCATAGATTGAAAAACTAATGATATTTTTAGTTTTATCATTACCTATAGGTTTTGGTTTGGTGTGTATTTCCAAAAAATCTTGAGTATCATTTAAAGATAAAAGTTGATTACCGACTTTTAAAAAGTTTTCAAAATCATTCAACAAATAATGTATGGATGATAATTTACCTAAGAGATATAAAGTCTCACCATTCGCTTTAATCGATTTTAAAATATATTCTTTTGCGAGTGCATATTCTTTTATTTCAAAATAACAATCTGAAATTTCAAGATTTATATCTTTTGAAGAGTAAAAAGTATTCGGTTTTTTTAAAAGTTCTATTGCTTCGTTATACCTTCCATTAAGTTTAAGATCTTTTATTTTTTCACCTACGTTTACGTTTGAAAATAATGGTGAGTTAAATTTAGTTGTCTTTTTCATTATATAAATCTTTTATTTGAGGTCTTGGTATAACACGTTAAGTTAATCTGTTTTGAGCTCGATTACAATTAGAGTGTGATTTGTCTCTTTCATAAATCAAAAAAAAGATCACTTAATTTATTGTTTTTAGATTAGATTATTTTTCATATTTCATGAGTGCTTTATAGGTGAAATCTGTAGATCGAGCGCAATTGACGTGGGATTCACAATTTTCTTTAAAAGAGCCTGCTTCATGCAGGCTTTTTTATGGCATGATGCGAGTAAGGAAGACCAACAATAATTTTTTTAAAAGCTGTGAATATGCAAAGTTTTTATTTTTTTCAGCATCCTGAAGCACCCTTTACCTGTGTACAAAAAGAACCTGTATTTAATGTAGAGCAGCAATTTGTCTGGATTGATTGTACCCGTGAAGATGTGGTGAATCGTGCAGAACAGTGGCAACAAGAAATATTGCAGAATACTCAAATTCAGGTCAATGAATATCATTTAAAAGATCTTTTAAATATTGAGCACCCATGTGCATTCGATGCGATGGAGGATTATGATTTACTCATTTTTAGAAAGTTGATTACCCCAGACGATCAAATTAATAGTGGGGAAAATGCACTAGAAAAGCATGACACAATATTTGGATTAGCCACATCACCAGTCAGTTTTATTATTACCTCTCATGCACTAATCACGGTACATGAAAAAGGTAATCATGCTTTTGAAAGCTATCTTACGAGAATCATGAATATCATGAGCAAAAGTATAGATGAGCAAAATAAACCGCGTAAATTAGCGACGACGCCTGTCGATTTGGCCTTACGCTTACTCAATAGTATGGTGGATGGATATTTAGACCTGCGAAAGCCTTTGTCTCGCCGTGTAGAATTTTGGCAACAAGAACTTTTACAAGGCAATCGTCGTTTTGCCAAGTGGCATCAGCTATTTCAGGAAAATATGGTCTTTCAGCAAATTGAGAATTTGTGTGAGGAGCAGATCGATTCTTTACAGGAATTACGCGATGAAATTGTTGAAAATTACACCCATTTAAAGGGTAAAAAACACAATGAAAAACAAGATATTATGCTTGTTCGAGTGGATGATTTAACCAGTCATGTTGAGCGAATTCAAAAATATACAGTTCGCTTAAGTACAGCGATTCAAACAGCGATTGATCTACATTTTTCTGCTATCGCCAATCAAACTAATGAAAATATGCGGATTCTCGCAATCATTACCGCAGTATTTGCACCATTAACTTTATTAACCGGTGTATATGGAATGAATTTTGAATTTATTCCAGGCTTAAAGAGTCCAATTGGTTTTTGGATCATGCTCAGTGCAATGTTGATTTGTACTGTAGGATTACTGATCTATTTTTATCGACGACATTTGGTTGGGCGAGGGGAAAGGAGTGTGATTGATATGTTGGCGCAACAACATAATAATCAACACGTTAACTTTTTATGGTTTTTGGACTATGAGCCGATTAAACAAACCATGAAAGAAGTTGAAAAAATAACAAAGCTAAAGTAATCACATAGCTAGAGTAATCATAAAACTGACATAATTATGGATTATTCTAGTGATACATTCATGTGAGCAGACCTTTGTAAAATTGAATAAAGCTGATCTTTTAATCGCAGTTTTTTTCGTTTGAGCTGTTCAATATTTTCATGAATATGATTGAGTGGATCAAGCTCTAGCTGACTAATTTCACGATCGAGTTCATCATGATCAGTTAAAAGCTTGGCAAAATGCGGATCTTCTTGTTTGAGGATACACATGAGATTGTGATGTTCTGGGAACATGTGTTTCAACTTTTTATTCATTACTTTCGAATTCATTAGAGCCCTTAACCTCTTATTTATAAAATTCTAAATCATAAAACAAAACGGAAAGACAAGCTCTCCATCATGACAGGTTAAATAATAACCTGCCACTAGGTATTAACAATTTGAAATGAATTAGTGTGAATGTAGATGAAGGTGTTTGACTTGTTTCCGTAATTGTTGAACCTCATCAAGTAAATCCATCATCATTGCAACAGCAGATAAACTTGCTTCAAAATCTCGTTGAAGGCGATAGGCTCGTCGAGCACGTGCAATGTCTTCTCCAAAAAATTGATGAATACGATCTTCTGGTCGAGCAGGTAAGATTTCATATTCTAGTAATTGTAAAATCCACTCAGGGCTTTGACCACAGGCTTGGGCAAAATTTTTGAGATCTAAATTTAGGTTTTCATCTACGATTTCGGCATCTTGGAAACCGTCATAGACAATTTCACGGTATTGAATAGTTGTCATGATTGCTCTCCTTTAGCAGAGTGATTGATTTATCAATCAATTATTCAGTTATGAACGTGGATTAAAGTCATGAAAAGCATTGGAAAAATCTTGATATGCTTTTTGCTGTTGTTCTGTGTTGGCCTTTGGATAAACGATATTGATGACTAAATATAAATGTCCAGGTACTTTTGCAGGGATGCCTTTATCTTTTAAGCGCAGTTGTTGATTATTTTTGGCATTCTGTGGGACATTTACTTTGACTTTACCCGCAGGTGTATCTATTTCAATACTTTGACCCAGTGCTGCCTCCCAAGGGGTAACATCTACGGTGTAATATACATCTGCGCCTTCGACACGAATACGATCAGTATCTTGGTATTGAATTTCGATATATAAGTCACCATTCTCACCGCCATTAATTCCAGCCTGCCCTTGTTTAGAAAGACGAATTTGTTGTCCTTCTTTCATTCCCTTTGGGATTTTTACTTGAAGTGTTTTGCGTTGAACTTCGGCTTCGCCATAAGCATTATAAGTCGGAATTTGTAGGGTGATGGTTTGTGTTGAACCTTCATAGGCAATATTCACAGGAACTTGAATACTGGCGTGTTGATCTTCACCTTTATAACTACGTTGTTGAGAGCCCCTTTGTCCATATTCTTGTTGGCGTCCGCCACCAAACCCACCACCAAAACGTCCAAACAAATCTTCAAAACCGCTAAAGTCTTGACCACCTGTATTGCCACTTGAACGATAGAATTGACTGCCATCAAAGCCACTTTGTCCACTGCTTTGTCCGCCAAAGCCTGCTGTATTGGCATAAGGGTTGTCGAGTTCGAAATCGTATTGTTTTTTCTTTTCTTCATTACTGAGCGTGTCATAAGCGACATTAATGCCTTGCATTCTTTCCTCAGCATCAGCTTCTTTACTCACATCTGGATGATATTTTCGAGCCAATTTACGATATGCTTTTTTAATTTCATCAGGCGTCGCAGTTCTTGCAACTCCCAGTTCTTCATAATAATTTTTTGCCATATTCTCAGTCATTAATTGTTTATCTTTATTATAGTTTTATGCTTTTTTTGAGATCTATGGAAGCCTTTCTTCGTGTTGTTATTGTTTCAAAATTTATAGCTGAAAAACGAGTTCTAGATCAATGTTATTTTTATTCAATTATTGAACAAGTATTTTCACGTTATTGGGGATTATTGTTTATAGTTTCAGGTTATTTAAATCCATTTAGGATAAGGCAGGGCTTATAAAAAAAGCGCCGAAGCGCTTTAATATAAATCTATTCAATTCTCAACCAAGTCACACTCCGCCCTAACATTGATACACCAATATATCCACGCATATTTAAGCGATTATTTTTTGCATTTACTTTGGCTTTCCCTTTATAAACTTTACCTGATAACGGGTCTAATACTTGCCCATCAATAAAT
Organism: Acinetobacter wuhouensis; assembly: GCF_001696605.3. Taxonomy (NCBI): domain Bacteria; kingdom Pseudomonadati; phylum Pseudomonadota; class Gammaproteobacteria; order Moraxellales; family Moraxellaceae; genus Acinetobacter; species Acinetobacter wuhouensis. The sequence continues at coordinate 397,489 of NZ_CP031716.1, forward strand.
TCATTTGGGCTATTTGGATCCTGTTTAAATCCTGAAATAATCTGTAAGCCCACGTAAGGTGCATTTTTTAAGTTCCCTTTACACTGTAAGCATTTCGGTTCTAATGGTTTACCTGGTAATGGACGGATAGTATAAATTTTCCCTGAATATGTGCCATCTGGATTTTTTACAATTTCGACATCGGCACGAGAATAACCTGTTTTATCATCTACAGTTTTCCATTTCCCTGTTAAATCATAAGCATGGCTTAGGCTTGTAATTAGGCTCAAGCAGCAGAGTAAAATCTTTTTCATATTCTTACATCCTTTTTATTTAAATCATAAGTATGAATTATTATGAATAGACTCTACCTTTTATAAGTATAAATCAAGATTTTATTATTTAAATATGTTTAGTTAAATCAGTGTGTTATTTATTATTAAAGGTATATTTTTTGAATGGGTTTGATCGAATATATACTGTTTATTTTTTATTTTGAGTGATTTAAGTTTTACTAATTAAAATTACAGTATTCGATAAGAATAAAATAAATAATTTTTATTTTTAAAGTGAGATATATGTCACAAATTTATGTTTGGTTTTTCGGGTATTATTTAAATATAAGAATATGTATTAATCTGCAAAAAAAATAGCAAACCTAAGTTTGCTATTTAAACTGGATCAATTTAAGTTAGTGGAATTATTTAACTTAAATGCTCACCAAAGAGACTAAGTGCCTCTTTTGCAGTGAACTGATATTTTTTATTACAGAACTGACAATCCATTTCGATTGGGTTTTGAATTTCTAAAGTTTCTTTGACCGCATCTAAACCAATTTGAATCAATGCATTTTGACACTTCTCATGTGAGCACGTGCAATTAAATTGCAAGTTTTCCACTTCTGGAAGACGAACTTCTTCTTCATTGTATAAGCGATAAAGAATGTCTTGGGCTTCCAAATCGGTTAATTCTTCAGATTTGAGTGTTTGAGTCAGCATGATCAGGCGTGGCCACAAATCTTCATCGACACGTTGCTGTTCTTCTTCATTATTACGCGGTAATAATTGGATCAGTAAGCCTCCCGCATTGTGATGTGTACTAGCCAAAACAATACGTGTAGGAATTTGTGCAGACAAATCGTAGTACTGCATTAAGCAACCTGCAAGTGTTGGTTTATCTAAAGGTACGATACCTTGATAACGCTCACCATGCTCAGGTTCAATATTAATAAACAAAACAGGTTGTTGTAGGGTGCTGAGTACAGTGCTGCTATCCTCACTGAGCATGAAGTGCGGATCTTCTTCATAGTCTGCAAGCGCACGTACATCACCTAAGTGATTGCATTCAGCCATTGCCCATTTAAAAGTACCTTGCGCTTGGATTTGTAAGCTGATACGTCCTTTAATTTTTAATGTGCTGGCAAGTAGCGCAGTTGCACAAAGCATTTCACCCAAAAGAATAGCAACCGCTGGTGCATAGTCTCGTTGAGCTAAAATGGTTTGTAGTGCCGTATCTAAATGCACAACTTCACCGCGAACAGGGCTGTCTTCAATATAAAAACGTTGACGTAAATCAGTCATAAAATTCTCCAAATCCCTGTTTAGATGGTGGCGATATTATAAATCACAAGTTTATTTTGTACTAAAACTTGATGGCTTTATATGTACGATCAGTTTTCATCATCACGAATAATATGAAAACGATCCTGCTTTTGCTGTAGTGCTTGAGTTTTCGGCTCTGGTCGCTCCAAACCTGATTCGTCCAAATCAGGGTCATCTTTGTACTGCTCTGGATTTTGGCTATCCACTTGGGTATCACTTTCAAATAGATGTTCAAGCTCTGAAATAAAATCACGGTAGCTTTCAAAGACTTTTTGTTCATCGGTAAAAATACGTTGTTGCCGTGCTAAAAGTTCTTCATCGTAATTTCTAAACAGTTCAACGCTATTATAAGCATCTTCTTTACTGACGCCTAATTCACATAAAGCACGATAGCCCATACCCAAAGACGTTAAGTATGTTTCACGCCAGATGTGTTTAACCCCGACATCACGAAGCAAATGCATGTGATAACGGTCACGTGCGCGAACCAGTAATGTTAGGCTGGGATAATTCAATAAAATATGGCGCGCAACATTCATTGAGTCTTCCACATCATCAATGGCAAGTACAAAAACCTTGGCTTGCTCGATGCCTGCGGAACGTAATAAATCAGGTTGTGTTACATCGCCATAATACAATGTGCCACCATAGCGACGGACAAAATCAATTTTTTGCAGATTATTATCAATTGCGGTAAATCGAAAATGACGAATACGTGCCAAACGAGCAATGATTTGCCCAACACGACCAAAACCTGCAACGATCAGTGCAGGGTGATCATTGGGAATTTCATCATATTGAGGTTCAGTATTTTTATTGAGTAAAGGCAAAATCCAAGTGGAAACGACCCAAAATACAACGGGTGTAAACACCATTGATAGCGTCACAACCAATGTAATCGGTTCCATGATGGCATCTGTGAGGACTTTTTCACTTTTGGCGACATTTAACACCACAAATGCAAATTCACCCCCTTGAGCCAAACAGGTTGCAACCATCAAGCTATTTGACCAACTCATCTTCTTCAATCGTGCAATCGCTGTCATGACGAGCATTTTGATGAGGATCAACCCTATTGCACCACCAACGATGAATAAGGGCATATCCACAATCAATGAGATTTGCGTGGTCATTCCCACAGTCATGAAAAATAGACCGAGTAACAAGCCTTTGAAAGGTGCAATACTGGCCTCTAACTCATGACGAAACTCAGAATCTGCTAGAAGCACGCCTGTGAGGAATGCGCCAAGTGTGGTGCTAATGCCCAAAGTGTCCATGAGTAAAACCACACCGAGGACAATGAATAATCCAACAGCAGTAATCAGTTCTGTCGCGCCACTTTTTGCCACAAAGCGGAAGAAAGGGCGCATCACATAGCGGCTAAATAAAAATAACCCTGTAAATGTGGCAATGATCGCTGCGAAATAAGCAACACCATGATGACTGGATTGACCACCTGCGAGCATTGGAATCACAGCAAGCAGTGGAATCGCCGCAATATCTTGAAAGAGTAAAATTGAAAAGGACTGCTGACCGTGTGTGGTGTTGAGTTGTTGTTTTTCTGCAAGCAGTTGCAGTACAAATGCTGTTGATGAAAGTGCCAGTGCAAAACCAATCACAAAGCTCGCGGAAAGGCTTTGTTGCAACACGAGGAACGTGGTTCCCATGAGCACAATGCCAGTTACTATGACTTGTAAGCTTCCCATCACGAAAATCGATTGGCGCATTTCCCACAATCGTTGAGGACGTAATTCTAAACCGATCAAGAACATCAGTAAGATTACGCCGAACTCTGCAAGGTGCATGATTTCTTCAGGATCATTGGCAATATTAAATACGCTTGGACCAAGTAATATTCCTGTAAATAAGTAACCAAGTACTGTTGCAATACCGAGTTTTTTCCCGAGCGGAACGAGAATGAGCGCGGCGCCAAGAAATAGCGTGATTTGGAGTAGCAGTGACATGCACACCTGTCCTTAATTTTTTTCTTTCTAAGACAAGTGTAACTTGATTTTGTTAATAACTTTGCATTTTTTGCGTGGAGTTTATGAGACCTCAACGAAATGGATTTATTGTATCGTAGAGGTCATTGAGCTTGTGATGAATAGAAAATAAGCAATGAGAGAGGTATTAAACTTTTCGTGCTCTTGCCATGAACATACGCCGTCCGACTTTTGGTAAATCTTCAGCATCAAAATAATATTTCTCAGCAAATTTAAAATTGGCATTTAAAAGTTCAAGCTCAATATTCCGATTCAAATGGCAACCATCTGCAATAACTTTTTGTACAGGTGTCAAAATATCCTGCAATTTTTTGAGCGTGTTGTTATCGTTATATTGTACATGTTCAATCAAATGAAACGTTCCATTTGGTTTTAGAACACGACGAACTTCCTGAATAGCTTGGTTTAAACCTGCAATACTGCATAAGGTCCAAGTGCTGACTATACTATCGAGTGAGTTATCTGCAAAAGGTAACTTTTCGGCACTGGCTTGAATATGTTGTACATGAAAAGGTGCTTCGGAGACACGTTTATGCGCAAGTTGGTAAACATCTCGATTGGGTTCAAGCGCGTAGAGCTGATCGACAGCTTGATAAAAAGGTAAATTCAAACCTGTACCAAAACCAATTTCCAGCACTTCACCGTGTACTTTACGCAGTAACTCTGCACGACCATCCATCATACTTGGGGTTTGCATAATTTGATTGAGTAAATGCGGGAAAATGCGTTGCTGGTAAAATTTATAGATCATCGTTTTAGACTGTTGTATTTGTATTGATTCGATTCTAACCAAAGCAAGCGTGGAATATAAGACAAAAATATGACGAAATCGCTGTATTTTGTTACTTAATCTCGATATTTATTTTAAGTTTTTATGTGAATAATGCAGTTATATTGATGAAAAATGTACGTTGTGGTGAATAGGAGTATGCGATGAATAAAAAGTTAATCTTTGCAGGATTGTTGGCATTGAGTGCTTTTCAGGTTCATGCTTTTCAATCGACAACATCTGCACAGAAAGTTGCAATAAATCCTGCGTTCAATATCGCCAATGGTTTAGCGCCAACTGAACAGCAACAGAAAATTTCAGTATTAGAGCCATTTCGTGGTGAATTTCGTATTTTAGGCTCAAAAGAATATAACGATGATGAGCAAGCAAAGTTTTCACCGATTGATTATGCAGTAACGCGTGGTTTGTTTACTCATCCAGAAATTGCACGTCAGATTTCTATTAATCAATACGATCGTTATTTAAATTGGCAAATGGCGAAGCCACCGATTCCTGCACAGTATGCCACCCAGTTGGTGAGTAATATGCATATCATTCCTGCTAATCCAGAAATTGCTAAAGAAATCAAAAAAGTAAAACGTGGTGACTTGGTGCGTTTGACTGGTGATTTGGTTCAGGTGAATGACAAAGATTTGGTGTGGAAATCTGCACTCGATTGGAATGGCGTCGGGGATGGCGCATGTAAATTGATTCGTGTTGATTCAATTAAGTGGTTAGAAAATCAAAAACTCTAAATTCAAATTGAGCCAAAGCTGAGATGATGCTAAGTTATTGGCTTAATTTTAGGCAATATTTATAACAAAGAGTTTGAAGAATGAAAGGTTTAGCGTGTGTGACCATGTTGGTATTGGGTTTAGGATTGACCGCTTGTCAAAGTTCCAATGCGCCTAAGAATACGAGAACACATGAATATACGCTCAAACAAAAGTGCCCAACTTTGATGGATATGAAAGTGGGTGATGTACTTGTGTTTAATGCACCTGAAAATCCAAGCACGGGTTATCAGTGGCAATTGTTGCAACCGTTGAAAATTTTTAAAACTGAAGAAACGTATACGCAGAATGAAGTAGAGCAGGGTGCTGTCGGTGTCGGTGGGACAAAAACTTTCCGCTTTAGTGCTGAAAAACCTGGACAGGATTATATTGAGCTAGTTCATATTCGTGCATGGGAATCGTCTAAGCAACCTGATCAGCAATGGCGTTGTCGTATTCGAGTGTCATGATTTTTAGATAAAACATAGACAGATGTTAAAAAGCCCTATTTGATTATAACCAGTAGGGCTTTTTTAATGGATAGTCACAGGGAAAAATAGATAAATAATCTGACGAAACTATGATTTTTTCTCAGTTTGATTTTTCCAATGCTGTAATTGCTTCTGAGCTTGCATATATTCGTTTATTCCTTGAACCGGTTGTTTTGCTTCTACTGATGAGTTTTCTTTGAGTTGTTTTTGCTGCGCTTCCCAAGAGCTATAGAGTAAACCTTGGATATAACGTCCTTGCTCGGTATGTAAATCTAATTCTTTGAGCATGTTGAATGCGGATTGAATATTATCCTGACGGCGACTGAGTTCAAATTCAGGGGTTAAAGAGCCATCTTGTTGCATTTTTATGATTTCATTTTCCATTTCATCACTTAAAGCTGAAAATTGATTATTGAAATTAACTAATATTTCAATATCTTGTGAATCATGTTCTGTTGCAGGGAATTCTTTGATTGGTGTTGCATCTAGTTGTTGTTCAACTTTGTTTTGTGGATCTGTTTTTGTTGCCTCTTGTTCAGGTGATTTATGACATGCACTGAGGATTAAACCAGAACAGAGTAAGGTGATGATTGGCAAAGCGGTTTTCATATTGGCATCCTGAAATGATAAAATTAGGGTATCTTAATCTTGCTTTATAAAACTATAAACATAGGTTGTATAGGGAAAATCAATCTCATCTTCAGCACATTTGCCTGTATATTCAAACACTATTTGTTCGAATCGTTGTTTGAGTTTAAGTTGTTCCGCATCCGACATTGCAGCGATAAAACTGGTGGAAAGTAAACGTTTACTCACGACATTTTCCACTGTACCTGTTTGTAACTGGGTAAAGGTTTTGCTACTGACCAATTCAAATAGTGATTGATCCTCAAAGACCTGTTTCCATTGTCCACTGTGGTAACGAGGTGTGTCACCTTCCATGGTGGCGAGCAAATCTGCCAATGCTTTGACCCAATCGACATTTTCATCACGTTGATTCCAGACCAGTCCGAGATGCCCTTGTGGTTTTAAAATACGATGAATTTCAGTGAGGGTTTCAGTATTGGCAAACCAGTGAAATGCTTGAGCGCACAAAACAGCATCAACACTGTTACGATCTAGTGGAATTTGATCACTCTTGGCTTGAAGCGTTTGTACATCAGGATGTACTATTTTCAACTGTTCCAACATTTCTGTGACAGGTTCGACAGCTGTGACATTTGGTGTGGCTTGTTTTAGATAGGCTAAGAATTTTCCTGTGCCTGAACCTAGATCAATCGCAGTGGAATGAGGATTGAGTTTTAAGTCATCCTTTAACCAATCAACCACTGCTTGTGGATAATTTGGTCGTACTTGTTGATAAAGTTCAGCAGCAGAACTGAAACCTTTTTGAGCAGCAGGATGTAAGGAATGTGTCATATTTTGCGCTTTTTTATCTGACCAGACTCTATAAAATATGACACTTGAAGCAATGAATAGGCAAGTGCCAATTCATTTAATTTCAGCCAATGAGAGAGCTTTGCTCGGTGTGCGAATGGATAAGCAAATAATTTTTGAAGACGAACATATCAGAGCAATCTATTTACAAGGAAGTGCCGACACACTGGTTCTGTCTTTTGGGGACTTGATCACCCGTGCCAAGGGTACGTCGATCAATGCTGAAAAGTCTTTGATGAAATATGATTATGCTGTGGTAGGCATCATGCCGAAGCAAAAATCATGGTTTCCTGCTTCAAGCATGACAGCTTTGCTTGAGCACATTACGCCAATTTTAAAACAGTATAAAAATATCGTCGGTTATGGTGGTTCGATGGGGGGCTACGCTGCAATCAAATATGCGCGTGCTTTGCAAATGAATCGTGTGGTGGCGATGGTGCCACAGTATTCAATTGATCCAACAGAAGTTGAAGATAAACGCTATACCGACTTTTATGATCCTGAGCTAAATTCAGATATGCGTATTCAGGCGAAAGATATTGTTGCTGAGTGTGAATATATTATTGTCTATGATCCTTATTTCGAACATGACAAAGAGCATTATTTAAAAATAAAACCGTTAATTCCTCAGTTACATACTTTGCATTTGCCTTATACAGGACATGATGCGATTGCGGTGTTGGCAAACTCTGCATTACTACACGATTTTATTGAACGTCCTTATGATCAGACTTATTTTTATAAGCAGATTCGTGAGGTGAAGAAAAACAGTAAATTTTATTATCGTAGTGTGATTGCGCATTTACTCGGAACACATAACGAAGCTTTAGGGAAAATTTTAAAAGGTTCAGATATTCAATTAGACAGTGCTTTTTTTGATGCCAGTTTAAAGCAGACCATTACCCGTATTTTACTCACCAATAAACGTGTCGATGAGCAAGATCTACAAAAGTTAGGGATTCAGGTTAATTTTGCCTTTGAGGATAAATCTCAACTTAAAGATAGTTATGGCAATATTCTAGTGTTCAATGTGATTACACAAAAACTGGAAAGTTATGATCAGCAAGTGATTGATGTGAATGGTAAATACATTATTCCGCTACATGTTGAAAATAATGGATTGGCGCAGGTTGAGATTAAGAAACAAAACTATTTGATTTGTATGAATGACCGCCGTGTCACCAAGCTATTTAAACACGATGATGCTTTGTCTTTGGATATGAATCCAATCGTGATCAAAAAGACCACGGACTTTTATGTGCTGAGTTATAAAAACTTTTATATGAGTTGTGATATTCAAGGACAAGTCAGTTTTGATGATGAAAGTTTGAATGAGTTCTGTCACTTTAAGATTGCTTAAAGTGACATGTTTTAGCGTATTGTTTAGGTACATTGCTTGAGATAAGTGCTAGGAAATAATGACTTAAAATATTTATACCGTTTTAGCATTTCAGCATCAGTCAATGGATAAACTTCACTTGAACTTTGATAAATACCAGTAACAGCGCCTAAAGAACCTTCTTCCCCTTTCTTATAGCGATATTGGAAAGTCTTACGTGTTGCTTTATATAATGTTTGATTGTTAAAGTAATAATTGTAAATATGCTGTTGATTAGATAGGTAAAACTTAGCTTCGATTCGACAACCTTGTTCTATTCGAATGAGTTTGAAATAATTACCTTCATCAGTATGGATGTCCTCGTTATCTAAGTTATCAATAGATTGCAAAACTTTTTCACTTGCAGAAACATTTGTTGCACATACACAAAAGCAAAGTGTAAATATGGATAGTGGTTTGAGTATTTTAAAATTCATTTTTTATGGTGATTCGACTGTGGTGCTTAGATTTTATTCAATCTAATATAAAGCCAAACCAATCGATTTAAAATAAAAAAGAGAGCACATGCACGAGCCCTCATCAATCGGAAAGTTCCTTACTTTTTTATTTATTGTTGTTATTTCTCATGATTTTCCTGATTCAAATCTACGGTTAGCACGTTTGAATGTACCAAAGTCATTAAAACGCACGCCATTTTCTTTCATCACTGGGTAGCAGTCCTGTGCAATCGCTTGGCGGATATAGAACGGATCACGTACCACAAAGTGATGGATTGCATGTGTACCTGCAAAATTAAAACAGAAAGCTTGTAAAGGTTTCATGCGCCAATCTGTCCACACTTGGCATTGCTGAACGATATTGCCATCTTCAACATCACCGTAATAATGCATATTTGAGCTGGTGAAATGTAGACTCAGTGTTCTGAGGAAATTCGGTGCAGCAATACTGACGGCATAGAACTTGGTTGTCTTATCCGCCAATTTCCATAGTTTATTTTTAGGTTGCTTTATACCAACCGCTTTCATTGCCAGTTTTGCAACTGACATTAGTAAAAAACCATGCCATAAAGCATAGTGAATATGCCCCAAAGGCGTATAACCTGATGAAACTTTGGCTTTTAATTTTAATTTTTCAGTTTTTGTTAAGTTTTTCTGGGCATTAACATAGCGATTGGTGGTTTTCATCATGGTGATTGGGCGTAGATAAACCGCCAACATATTGTCACCAGTCATGATCAGACGTTTAAAGCCCCATTTGTCACCATTGTTAATACCACGTTCTTCAAGATCACTCTTTGTGCCAGATGACTTGTGATGATGCATATGAATATCACGACGAATCCACGGGCTGATGGTACTTGGACGGAACATATAGACCGCACCCATCATCAAATTATGCATATTTTTATTTTTACGGAAATACATTTGGTGAATCAGATCATGCTCAAGTTCATGCAAGATTGACATCCAAAATGCAGAAAGTGGAACTGCCACATACCAAGGCATTTTCCCTCTAGCGTATTGTGTTATATTGAAAATAATTCCAGTGACAGTTAGGGTTAAAATACCCAGACCAATTTGATCTTGGTGCTGAACTAACCACGGATGACGTTCACGTAATTGATCACCGACCTCTAAAATCCCTTTACGGATTTTTTGATTGCGTAATGCATCTTCTGGATCTGCAAAAAGTTTAATTTTGCTTTGTTTTGACATTTTTACATCGGAAAGGGGTAAATTCATTTCCGTTTTCCTCTATATTTTTTGTATGACTGCAAGGAAGATATAAAACCAACATTTGTTGGATTTTTAAAGAGATTAGCTGATGATCAAAATACCGTCAACATCTGTATTAAAAAAAGTGACGAAGAAAGTGAACAAGCCTAAACAAGAACGTTCACAAAAACGTATGGAAACGATGTTAGAAACAACTGAAAAATTGTTGTTATCCATTGGAATTGAAAAGATTTCTATTCCTGAAATTGCCAATGCTTCTGGCGTGCCACGCACCAGCATCTATCAATTTTTTCCGACGAAATACGATATTTTACGTCATATTGCACTGGCGCATTTGAATGATTTGGTCAAGCAATTGGGGCAAACTGCTGTACGAGTTCTGACTGAAAACCCGAAAGCCAGTATTGATGAATACGGACGATTATTGACTGAAAGTATGATTCGAGCGACGGCTAAATTTTTTAATGAATCTGAAATTGCCAGCTTATTGATTCTGAGTGGCCCATTTACACGACAGGCTTATTTGGAATATCAAATTGAATTGAAAAAGGTCAGTGAGGGCGTTCGTAAAGCGCTTGAAATGATTAAAGTGGATAATTATGTGCCACAACAGCCAGATACCTTAACCATCCTTATGGAGTTGATTTTTACTTGTATGAAACATGGTTACTATAATGAAAGTTATATTTCTGAAGCAATTATTCAAGAAGCCTATCGGATGGCAGTTGCCTATTTAACGGCATTAAAAAATAGATCTTTTAACTTTATTCCTACAACAGTTCAGTAGCTTGTGATAAAAACCTGATATATTTCATACTTGTAGTTTTGTATGTTTAGAACAAGGAATGTAAATGAAAGCTGTATTTTTAGATTATGAATCTTTAGATAAAAATGACTTGGATTTTAGTGGGCTAAAATCAGCTTTTGATGATCTTGAACTATATCCTGCGACAACCACAGATCAGGTGTTTGCACGGGTACAAAATGCTGATGTGATTATCACCAATAAAGTCGTTGTCGATGCGTCGATAATTGAACAATGTCAAAATCTTAAGCTGATCTTGATCTCTGCAACTGGAACAAATAATGTTGATTTATTCGCAGCGAAATCAAAGGGAGTCGTGGTCTGTAATTGTCAAGGTTATGGCACGTCTGCGGTAGCACAGCATACACTGACATTGATGTTAGCTTTAGCAACTTCATTATTAAAATATGATCGTGCAGTCAAACAAGGTGAATGGAACACATCGCCAATTTTCTGTTTACTTGATTTTCCTATTGTCGAACTCTCAGGGAAAACTTTGGGGATCATTGGCTACGGAGAATTGGGCAAAGCTGTTGCCAAGTTAGCAGAAGCATTTGGTATGAATGTCTTGGTCGGTGCTTTGCCGAATCGTCCGCAAAGTGAATCACGTATCCCATTTAAACAGTTGTTACCTCAAGTAGATTTTTTGAGTTTACACTGTCCATTGACCGATGAAACTCGAGATTTGATCGATCATCAAGCATTTGATTTGATGAAGCAATCAGCATTTCTGATCAATTGCGCAAGAGGTGGTATTGTCAATGAGCAGGCTTTAGCGGATGCTTTACGACAAGGAAAAATTGCAGGGGCAGCTACAGATGTGTTGTCTGTAGAACCGCCAAAGGATAGTAATATTCTACTTGCTGAGGATATTCCAAACTTAATTATCACACCACATAGTGCGTGGGGCAGTGTCGATGCACGTCAGCGGATTGTGAATCAAATGCTTGAAAATGTTGAAGCATTTAAACAAGGTAATCACACTCGCCAAGTGAATTGACGATTGATTTTCACCTTATCTCGGGACACCAGAATCATCATCTGTTGAATCTTTTGCACTGCTTGTACTCGAATTATTGGTTGTTGTATCACGCTCATTCGAAGCATTTGGTGTAGCATTATTTTCGATTGGCAAAGATTGCTTTTTAATCTCTGGTTCTTCTTGTGCATTTTGTACATTGTTTTGAGGAAGTGGAATTTGCTGAATCGGTTGTGTGCTGATCGGTGCTTCCTGAACAATCGGTGCAGTATAAGGCACAGTATTATTTTGACTTGGATTAACGGTTGTTGAAGATTGGCTTAAACTACCTGATTCAATCGGAATGTTATAACTGTTTTTTCCTGTGATTCTATCTTTGGTTTGTTCCACTTTTTTGACAGCAGTATCGATGCCTTGACGGGTATTGTCACGCGCAATAGTCGCCTGTTCAGTGGTATAGTTTTTGGTATTTTCAATCGTCGCATCAAATGACGGTTTAATTTTTTGAATGCCTTTTTCAGTCGCAGTGCCAACTTTTTCAGCTGTATTTTGCACGGCTTCACTGGTTTTATGTGCTAAAACTCTAAAAATATTCGGATTATCACCATAGGCTTGGTTTTGATTTGCGCTATCCGTTTGAGCATAGAGTGATGGTGCTGTGATTACAGCGATCATAAAACATGCACTTTTCATCATCTTCATTTCGTTGTTCATCCTTCACTGATGAGACTTAGCTATGAGCTAAATATATTGTTGTTATCATACTGTTTTATTTATATAAAATGTTTGGTAGTTAGAAAAAACCTACAGCAAAATACATAAGGATACATAGTTGCCAAAATGTTGAAATTAAAAAAAACTCACCGAAGTGAGTTTTTTCATGTGCCAAATATAGATTATTTAGTGCCTGCATTTGCATTGGCAGATACACCAACTTTAGCACTACCTACAGGGGTTTTGACTTGAGCATTGGTATTTACTTTCGCACCTGCTTGAGATGATTTAGGTGTGACTGCTTTTTTGGCTTTCTTCAATGTTTTCTTGGTGTTATCTTTTGCTTTTGAACCAAGTTCTTTGGTATTTTCCCAAGCGCCTTTGCTTGCTGTTTTGCCTTTTTCAACACCTGTTTCAACTTCGCTACCTACTTTGTTCGCAGCTTCTTTTGTACCTTCCCACGCATTGCCTGAAACTTCACGGGTTTTGTCTACGCCAGTTTCTACACCTGCGCCAACTTTACCTGCTGCATTTTTTGTACCTTGCCATGCATCTTTAGATACATCACGGGTTTTATCTACACCTTTTTCGATGCCTGTTCCTACTTTATCTGCTGTATTTTGGATGCCTTGACCTGCTGAATGGGTTGCGTCTTTTGTACCTTCCCAAGCATTTCCTGAGACTTCACGAGTTTTGTCTACGCCTTTTTCAATGCCTGCACCGACTTTATCCGCAGTGTTTTGGATGCCTTGACCGATGTTGTGCAGTAGACCACCTTGGGTATTTACATTGGCTTCTACTGATGCGTTTGCACCTACATTTGTATTGGCAAAAATAGAGCCACTTGCTAGAAGTGTGCTTACGAGTACTGTTGTTTTAAGCATTTTCATAATTCGTTTTATCCTGTGCTTGATTCTGTTTCAAGTTTTGAGTCATGCCCATCTTAATGTTAAAAATGGTTTTGAATAGCGCTTGAGATAAAACAGCAACAGCTTAGCTACAGAATTTTAACAATTATGTAAGATTTGTGAATAAGATTGAGCTGATTTAATTTTTTATGCCTTTGTTATTACAGATGTTTTAATTTTGGCTAATTTTTATTTTTTACAAAGCTAACTTTTGAAAATATTGTTCATCCTCGCTCTTTTGAATATTTTGAGGAGGATGAACGTATTGTTTTATGTGCTTATATGCACTTTTCTAGGTTTGCTGTTTTGAAATTCTTTTTCAGTAATTCAAAGTTTTTCACTTTTTCAGCATCGTTTGGATCAAATACAGTTTGTTTGTTTTCTACTTCGGCATCGATATTTGAAAATGCTGAAATGAGTTGATCACCTTTAAAGATCCAGTGTTCTGTGGCTTTGCCTGTTTCAAAGTTGCCTGTAAATTCGATCACGCAGTTGTCAGTTTGTTTGATCAGGCGAGCAAGGTTGTGTTTAGTACTTGGTTCAGCAGAGATGTTTTTGTGCTGTTCTAAGATGACAGGGGCGTTGGGATTTGTTGGTGTCGTTGAGCAAGCGGTGATTGAGGAAGCGATCAAAATAGTAGAGAAGATAGTTTTTGCATTCATTGCTTTTGGTCTTGGCTGAATCTAATGGATTGATTTTATACAATCCATTGAGAAGATTCAGGTTTATTTAGTTTTAGATTGTTACTTTTACTCTATTTTAAAAATCTAATTTGAAGTATTTATACTGAATTAATAAAAAATTATTGAGTAAAAAAAGTATAAAAAAGGAATACTTGCTAAAAATATGATTAAGATAGATTTACGATTTTTAAATTTAACTTTGTAGAGTATTGAAAAGTACACAGCAGTATAAAATAGTATTGTAGTAAGGATGATTCGTAAAATTAATTCATGACGTAGAAAGGAAGTATCTGCAATATATACCATTGCAATTGTACATAGTGTGCCATAAATACATCCAAGTAGAATTTTACCTATATAAATAGTTTCTTCATTACTTTCAGACTTAAGATTACTAAGACCAATTAGGGTTATTAACAATGAGGAGAATGCAAATAAAGCACAAATAAACAGATCTTCCACAACAGACATTTCTCGTTGTCTTGAAATATATGGTGCATATTCTTGCCATTGAATTGAAAAAATAACTGTAATGATATAAAAAATAATAAGATACAAATCATTTTTATAATACGTTGTTAAACTAGACATTATTTATTCTTAATATTAAAAAATCCTACTTATTTAAGCAGGTTTTTCATTTTATTTCAAACATTTAGCTTGGTGCTGAAACGGCGAAATATCCGCAACACTTATAAAGAAATCACGTAACTGCGCAAGGATACAAAAACATTTTTAAGTAAATGATTGCTGATGATGACGTGTTTGTAAGCTAAGTAATTGTGGCTTGAGATGATTTAAATCTTCATCCAAACCAAGTTTTTTAGCGAGAGGGTCAGTTGCAAAAGTATTCTGTAAAATATTTGAGGATGTGAATCGTTCAGATAAATTCGTTGAATAGGCTTTTAATTGAGTACGTCTAAACACAGAAGAACATGAATAACGACTAAATTTTTCCAATAAAAAAACTAATCGACGTGTTTCTAAAGCATTGAGTTTAGAAAAAGCAGTAGGTAAAAATTCTGAATATAGCAAAGCTTCAGCCACAGGTTTAACTTCTTCAAAAGTTGCAGAACTTAAAGAATGTGCAAGTAATTGTTGTAAAGCTATTTCAAACTCATGCTGATTCATCATCCTCTCACTTATTCAGATAGCTCAGATAACAACGAAATCATATAGCGAATATTCGATTCCAATTGTTCAGGAGTCGCATAATAATCTTTAGCATTATTCGCTGAAATTTTAAACTGATCAAGTGAAAATTTTTTGAGCTGAAATAGGATTCGAATATCTTCAATATCTCGATCAGACAGCCGTGCTAATTTTGAAATAGCCAGATCAAGCGCTGAAACCAAATAAACTTCTACAATATTTTCAATGATGAGAGGAATAGTGCGGTCAATATAATCAGGATCAATAGAAGCTAAAGCGGTGTTAAAACCACGATCAAATTCTAAATTCGTTTCTAAATTATTTTCATCAATATATTCGATATCATTTTGTTCAAGAAAAATGATGATGTCTTCTTTTTTTAATAAAGGAATTGCTTGAATTTCAGCATCTACATCATTGCTACCACGAGCATTGGTATGGATATGAAAAGCACAACCACCAAAAATATAAGCTTTTACAGCGCCATAAGGTAAATTTTGATGATTCGTAGAAATATAATTCTCAAGCTCATGAAAGAGCTTGAGAATCGCTTTACTCATTGGAGAATGAGTAAAGATTTCCATTAGTGCTGCAACACCGAAATATCCGCAACACTTGTAAACAAATCACGCAACTGTGCAAGGATACGCAAACGGTTTGCTTTCAACTCAGCATCTTCCGCCATGACCATAACACTGTCAAAGAAAGCGTCAATTGGTGCACGTAACGCAGCAAGTTTAGACAGCGCTTCGGTATAATCTTTTGCAGCCAAAAGCGGTTGAACCACAGGAAGCAATTTTTGAATCTCTGCATAAAGCGCTTTTTCTGCATCTTCAATCAATTTAGATTCAACGATTTCACCAGCCGGTGCAGCTTCTTTCGCCAAGATATTCGCAACACGTTTATTCGCAGCAGCAAGTGCAGCCGCTTCAGGCAAGTCACGGAAATGATTCACTGCATTGACACGCTTATCAAAATCTAAAGGAGATTTTGGAGAAAGCGCTTGAACGGCTTGAATTACATCAACCGCAACGCCTTGATCTTCGTATTTTGCACGGTAACGACCTTCAAGGAATGCAACAGCATCCGCCAAAGTCTTGTCATGATCTTTAATCACATCGCCATACGCAGTTAAAGCAAGCTTGATGAGTTCTTCAATCGAAACATCAAGATTGTTTTCAGTCACTAAACGTAAGATACCAATCGCAGAACGACGTAAAGCAAACGGGTCTTTCGAACCTGTCGGTGCTTGACCAATCCCGAAAATACCTGTGAGCGTGTCTAAACGGTCGGCAAGGGCAATGGTTGTACCAGTTTTAGTTTGTGGTAAAACATCACCTGCAAACTTAGGCAAATATTGCTCACCTAAAGCTTCCGCAACTTCGTCATTTTCACCTTCAATACGTGCGTAGTAAGTGCCCGCAATACCTTGAAGTTCTGGGAATTCACCCACGAGCTCAGATGTTAAGTCACATTTTGCAAGTAAAGCTGCTTTTTCAGCATCAGTAGGGTTTGCACCTGTGATTGCAGACAAAGCCACAGCCAATTTTGCAATACGTTCAGATTTATTCCAAAGCGTACCCAATTGAGCTTGGAACACCATATTGGCTAATTTTTCTTTACGAGATGCAAGCGGTTGCTTTTGATCCTGTAAGAAGAAGAATTCAGCATCAGACAAACGAGGACGTACAACTTTCTCATTCCCTTCAATGATTTGAGTCGGATCTTTAGACTCAATATTTGAAACAGTAATGAAGTAAGGTTGCAGTTTATTGTCCGCATTCACCAAACAGAAATACTTTTGGTTGTCTTGCATTGTTGTGATTAACGCTTCTTGCGGAACAGCAAGGAAACGTTCTTCAAAACTTGCACGAAGCGCAACAGGCCATTCAACCAATGCAGTCACTTCGTCACGAAGATCACTTGGTACAATCGCAATCGCATTCACTTCATCAGCAAGTGCTTTAACTTGTTGGTCAATGATCGCTTGGCGTTCTTCAAAAGACGCCACAACATGTGCTGCTTTTAGTTTTGCTAAATAGTCTTCTGCATTTGCCAATGTAATTGCTTCAGGCGCATGGAAACGATGACCATACGTCACATTACCTGCTTGATGATCCTGAATGGTTGCATCAACAACATCATTGTCTTTTAACAATACAACCCATTTTACAGGACGAACAAATTCAGTACGGCTTGCCGCTGAACGCATACGTTTTGCAATTGGAAGATTATCCAAAGCTGTTTGCAAAATTTGTGGCAATAAAACGTCAAGGCTTTGACCTTTCACATCTTTCAAATAACAAACTTTTTCAACTTTACCTGCTTGGAAAGTGGTTACTTGATCTACAGTGATGCCTTGACCACGCATAAAGCCTTCAAGTGCTTTAGTCGGGTTGCCTTCAGCATCAAAAGCCGCTTGTTTTGCAGGACCATCGAAACGTTTTTGTGTATCTGCTTGCGCACCATCAACATTGACAATTTTCAATGCTAAACGACGAGGAGCTGCATAAGCTTCGATAGACTCAAACGCTAAGCCTGCATCATTTAAGCCTTTTACAGTTTCAGCTTGTAATGCATCACGTAAAGTTTTTAAGCTTTTTGGTGGTAATTCTTCACAGCCAAGTTCGAATAAAACGGTATGTTTAGACATTACTTATTCTCCTCAGCTTTTGCTTCTGCTTCAACTTGTGCTTTTAACTGTGCCAATACTTCATCACGTAAGTGTGGTTCAGCCATAGGGAAACCAAGTTTTGCACGTGCTGCCACATAACTTTGTGCAATAGAGCGCGCCAAAGTACGAACACGTAAAATATAGCGTTGACGTTCAGTTACAGAAATTGCACCACGAGCATCGAGCAAGTTAAAGCTGTGTGATGCTTTGATGACTTGTTCGTATGCAGGAAGTGGAAGTTCAGCTTCCATTAAGCGAGTTGCTTCAGCTTCATAGAAATCAAACAATTCAAACATTTTTTCGACGTTGGCATATTCAAAGTTATAAGTCGATTGTTCAACTTCATTTTGATGGAATACATCGCCATAAGTCACAGTACCAAATTGACCTTTAGTCCAAACAAGATCGTAAACAGAATCTACACCTTGTAAGTACATTGCCAAACGTTCAAGACCGTAAGTGATTTCACCAGTCACTGGGTAGCATTCAACACCACCAACTTGTTGGAAGTAAGTGAACTGAGTCACTTCCATACCGTTTAACCAAACTTCCCAACCTAAGCCCCATGCACCAAGTGTTGGAGATTCCCAGTTGTCTTCAACAAAGCGAATATCGTGGACGAGTGTGTCGATGCCGATTGCTTTTAATGAATCTAAGTACAACTGTTGAATGTTGTCTGGGTTTGGCTTAAGTACCACTTGGAATTGGTAATAGTGCTGTAAACGGTTTGGGTTTTCACCATAACGACCATCTTTCGGGCGACGTGACGGTTGAACATATGCTGCGTTCCATGTTTCAGGTCCAAGCGCACGTAAGAATGTTGCAGTGTGGAATGTCCCTGCACCCATTTCCATATCGTAAGGTTGTAACACGACGCAACCTTGTTCAGCCCAGTAGTTTTGTAAGGCAAGAATTAAGCCTTGGAATGTATCAATATGCGATATGGCGCGACTCATGCAGCATCCACTATAAGTATTAGAAAAATTGGTTCTAAGTATAAGGATTTTGGGGGAGAGTGGCAAAGGCTCTGCTTAGTTTTTATCGTTTAATTTAAGATTTGAAAGTTTTAAAAAGTGAACAATGCTCAGGAAACTTATAATATTGAATAGGCTAAAAATATAGAGTGGAGGGAAGTAGGCTAAATCAGCATGTGTATTCGTATTATTGGCTAAAAAATCGTATACATAACATAGTACTGTGATTGTTGTAGCCATAAATGTGATTGCGAGGCTATTGAAAAAATTGTGTTTAATGAGTTTTAAACAAAGCCAATAAAAAATAGGGCAACAAATAAAAATGTAGATTGCAAGAAAAAGGCTGAAAAAGATGGATAAGCTGCCTAAGGCTTCTAAAATGTTATAGTCATAAAATAATCCCTTATAAAAATAAAGGAGAAAGGCTAAATAAGGAATTGGTGTTAGGAATAAAGCTGTGATCAGTTGATGCTTTGTGATTTGAATATTATTCATAGTGTTTTTGAGGTCTTTTATAAACATTCATAAATCTCAATATCTTGTTGTTTCATTTCTTTGTCTATTTTCTAATAAATATAAAATTCCCCAATAACAACATCCAACAAACATAGCTAAACAATAGAAAAACCAATCCGTAAAAAGTTTCCAAAACGGTGTGGGAAGTGTGCCTGTAAATAAAAGATAACCTATCATTGAAACAATAGCCCACATCAACCAAGAGCCAAAGATAATACTAAAGAACGTCAGTCGATTTTTACGAGAAAGTAATACCGATATTGCATAACTGATCGGGACTGTAACCACGCAGTACGAGAAATAAATTAGTAGCGTAACTCCTAAAACAGTCAAAATTGCTTGTAAGTTATATTCATGATTCATCACAATAAATAAACAAGCCAAGATGACCAATAAAGCGATCGGTGCTAAGAGAAGAGCTTTTAAAATATATTTTGGATGAAATTGCATAGAAGCATCCTTTATTTGATGCCCGTTGAATTAAAACTAGACATCCAAATGGATGTCTAGCGGTTATATATTTGTTTCTAAAGCTTATATAAAGAACCAATATACAAACAAAGAAACAATAAATATGCACAGAATATTCAGTACAAAACCAACTTTCATCATTTCACTTTGTTGAATATGTCCAGTACCAAATACAATAGCATTCGGTGGAGTTGCGACAGGAAGCATGAATGCACATGAAGCACCAATCCCGATTACAATAACCAAGATTTCTTTAGGCATCCCCATTTGATCTGCAATCGCTGCAAACACAGGAACCAATAGTGCGGCAGAAGCGGTATTACTGGTAAATTCGGTCAGGAAGATAATAAATGTTGCGACAACAAAAATAATTAGTAAAGGTGAAGCATGCCCAAAAGCATTCGCAAGCGTTTCACCCAATACCAAAGAGCTTCCTGAATCCTTTAAAACAGCACTTAAAGTTAATCCCCCACCAAAAAGGAACAATACGCCCCAGTCAGTGTTATCAGAAATTTGTTTCCATGTGGCAGTACCTAACACAACCACAAAACAAGCAGCGAGCACAGCAATCCAAGTATCAGGTTGGCTGATGTTAAAGATATCAGTTAATTTTTTACTAAAAATCCAAGCCAATGCAGTACATAAGAATAAAATCATGGTGGCAATACGCGTGCCAGTCCATGGAATATTTTCAGTTGAAAATTGAACTTTATGATTGAGTTTTGGACGTAGTACAAGATAAAGGCTAACCAGCATTGCAGGTAAAATGATCAGCATCATTGGTAAACCGATTTTCATCCATTCAGCAAAGTCATAACCTAAGGCTTTAGCTGCAATCGCATTCGGTGGTGAGCCAACTACGGTACCTAGCCCACCGATACTCGCTGAATAGGCAATCCCTAATAAAATAAAGACAAAAGTTTTACGTTCTTTTGCTGCATCCAAATGTGACAGTAAGCCCATTGCCAAAGGTAACATCATGGCTGCGGTTGCTGTATTGGAAATCCACATCGACAATACTGCTGTGACGATAAAGATCGCCAAAACAGAAATCCCTAGATGACCGCCAGATAATGAAATAATCCACATCGCAATCTTACGATCAAGTTTTTGGATATGTAGCGCTGTTGCGAGTGCAAAACCACCAAAAAATAGGAAAATAATCGGATCTGCAAATGTTGCTAAAGCCGCTTGAGTGGTAATCGGCACTATTTCACCAGCTTTCATCATTGGCATTGCAAATAAGACTGAAAGTACTGGAACTAATAAGGCAGTAATGGTGATGTGAATAGCTTCAGTGAGCCATAAAATTCCAATAAATGCGAGTAGTGCTAAACCTTTATTGGCATTTTCATCATAAGGTAAAACCTGAAAAAGGGTATACGCCAACACTGCTGCAATTAGAATAATGATCCAACCTTTTATCATGCCTTTTGGCATGACATTGGTGGGTGTTTGTAAATTGCTAGGATCCATAAGCAAAGCTCCTTAGGTTGTTTTCGTCCAAAAAAATCATTCGTTGAATTGTGAAAATAAATAATATTTAAAATATTAAGTTATTGTTTTATATTGCTAAAACAGTAAATACGCTTGCCAAAGTGCATTACAGCCCAATAAACTAAGTAAGACCAAAACAATTTTCTTAAACAATTTTTGGGAGATATGCTGCCGAATTTTGCTTCCAATCCATGCAAATAAAAGACAAATGACGCAAATCAATACTAATAGCTTATTTTGAACTTCATTAAAGGTCAAAATAACAGGATAGAGAATAATTAACTGAATCAGTTTACTGACAATAAAACTCAAATTGCTAATAATGACAACTTCATCTTTAGAATGTTCAGAACTAAGCAAGTACATCATTAAAAATGGAGCCATCGCATTGGTTGCACCACCTATAACGCCAGCAAATAGTCCAAAAATCAGCATATTGGTTGGTGTTGTTGCAATATGGAGGGGCGTTTTTCGAAGTTGATCGGCAATATAGAATAAAATTACACTGCCTAAAGCCAGTTTAAGGTATTGCTCTGGAATTTTTAATAGCAGATGGACACCAATATAACTCCCAATCACACTGCTGAGAATCAGCATCCAGTTTTTTTGAAGAATAAGGGTAATGCTTTTAATAAAACCTTGAGAATCATTGGTTTTAAGCATGAATATATTCAAAATAAGACAAGGGATTAGGACTAGGGCAACTGAGGTACTTAATGAATAGATTGAGGATAATGCTGCAGTACTGATCATGGGGAAACCCATGCCACTTAGTCCATGTAAGATGGCAGCAATACCGCAAAGTAAAAGTGCTATCACATCGGTTCTATTCATTATATTTCCATTGGATGCACTGCAAAATTGGAAAATAATGTTATACATTAGAGCACTTATTAAAGTCAAAAAAGCACGAAGTGGTTCACGTAAAAGTAATATGAAAGCTCATTCTCTTAGGATGCTTTATTTCTCATGGTTTGAAAAGAGAGGTGTTTTATTCTGAGTAATGGTGCCTATAAATGACCTGAGATATTATAAAAACCAATAAAGGTGTAATAGTAATATATCTTTTCCTAAGAAATTCGTACAATTGTATCTCTAAGTGTAATAGCAAAGGAACGACGTGTTTCATACCCAACTTGAATGGTTAAATACCTTAAAACCCAATTTTAAAGTTTTACCGCTAAAAGACCGATTGTTGTGTGGACTCGGCGCATTACTGGGCTTGGCAATATCTTCACTTATCAGTTGGTATGTACTCGGTGACTTTAACGCATGGTATATCGCACCAATGGGAGCTTCATCCGTATTGCTCTTTGCTGTACCTGCAAGTCCATTGGCACAACCGTGGAATATGGTGGTGGGGAATACAATTGCAGGGATTATTGGGGTAACTTGCGCACTATTTATTTCCAATCAAACAGAAGCATTTAGCATTGCAGTTGCTTTAGCAATCTTTCTGATGATGACTACAGATTCATTGCATCCACCAAGTGGTGCTGTTGCGATTACGGCTGTATTGGGAGGAGAGTCAGTTCACCAGCTGGGCTACAACTTTATTTTCTATCCTGTTTTATTAAATTCTGTTTTATTGCTGGTTGTGGCGATTATTTTCAACCGTTTGTTGGGGAAACAATACCCACAAGTTGCACAAGTCAATACACGTTCCAAAGACCCAACCCCGACACAGAAAGTCACTATTCAACCTCAAGATATTCAAGAGGTTTTAGAGCATCAAACTCAGCTTTTGGATATTAGTGAATACGATCTACAAAAAATCATTTTAGAAGCACAAGAAAAAGCCAATGCTCGAAATGTCAGTCAATATCTTTGCCAAGATATTATGACCAAAGATGTGATTAGTTTAGATGAGCAAGATGATATTCATAAAGCCTTAGATAAATTTAAAAAAGTGAATTTGATGAGTCTGCCTGTGATCAATTCACAACATGAATTGGTTGGAACATTGGCACTTTATGACGTCGTGGAGTGGTTTAAGCGTGCGGCAGATCCTCGTGCATCATGGGAGCATCTGGTTAAACAAATCATGAATCGCAAAGTGATCACTGCACAACCGCAACAACCCATTCAGGACTTAGTGCCTTATTTTGTTGAGCGATCATTTAACTATATTCCTGTGGTCGAACAGCAAAAACTGGTGGGGATCATTAGTCGTGCAGATATGATTGCTGTATTACAACAGCAGTTAAATCAATCTAAACTTTAATTGAGAATAAAAAAAAGCTACAGCAGTTTGGGGGAACTGGTGTAGCTTGAAAAAGGGAAACTATTTAAAATTTAAAACTGTTGAAATTAATGCGTTTTCTCTTCGTAAATGGTACGCGTAGGGCGTTGGTAGCTGTATGTGCTATCTAAGCGTAAATCTTGTTTTGGTATTAGCAACCAAAGAATTAAATAGACAAGAATCCCTGGAAAAGCCGCACTCATACATGAAACAACAACGAAGATAATTCGTAATAA
The DNA here is from genome assembly GCF_001696605.3 of Acinetobacter wuhouensis. Classification (NCBI taxonomy): domain Bacteria; kingdom Pseudomonadati; phylum Pseudomonadota; class Gammaproteobacteria; order Moraxellales; family Moraxellaceae; genus Acinetobacter; species Acinetobacter wuhouensis. The sequence goes on from NZ_CP031716.1 coordinate 421,468, forward strand.
TGTCACATTCCAACCAAAACGTTCAGCAATACCGCCCATTACACCGGCGATCATATTGTGTCGGTTAGAACGATATAAACCAGAATTGGCCATTTAACTCTCCTTCAGTGATTTGTTATCAATCATTCTATAAATGAATCTTGATAATTTAATAATGGGACTTTTACTGAATTCTTCAAGTGAATCACACATTAATTTTGTTAATGCTATGTAACAATAAAGATTTATACCATCCAGAGTATTCTAAAAAACGAAGTAAATATAAGCATTATTCGGCGGAATAGATCAGTTTTTTATACTTTTGTAAAAAATAACCGCTTAAGATTTCGAGAAATGTGACAACACCCTAAAATATACAGATAAATATGAATATTTGATGTGTATCGCAGTTGTGCTTTGCCAAATGGGTAAATCTGTCGATTTAATTGTTGGGTTTTTTGATTTATGTATGTTGTATTCAATGGAATAAATTTTGTTCGAGTGATGACATTCAGTTGCTGTGTGGCACTTACTGCATGTGATTCCTCAACAACAAATAATAAACAAGATCGTTCGGGTTCAGCGAGTTCATCGAATGACGTGCTTAATCAGGGAGCGTTGACGCAACATGATGAAGTGCAGCATGGGAAAAAGCTCACTGAAGTGGCTGGGCAGGCGACTTTACCCACGGCTTCAGAAGTCAATGCTCTAGATCAACCTTCAGAAATGATGACTCCAAAAGCTCAGCAGCTTGTTGGGCGTTATCATGTGCAAATTAATTGTGAAGACCCATTTGCAATGTGTGATCAAGGCAATTCAGAATTTATTATCAATTTATTGCCAGATGGTACTGCACATAGAACCCTTGTTTATATGGGGAAAATGACTTATGAAAATAATGATATTAAGTCGAATCGATCTTATCAAAAAAATACATGGGCCTATGATGAAGCGAATCGAGAGATTATTGTGAATCGTATAGAAGGCATTCAATTTTATTATAAAGTAGATGCACACAAGAATTTAGTTATGGATTTAGATAAAATCTTGAACGGTACTGAAACAAATAAAGTGTATTTTCAACAAAATAATATAGCACCAACCAAAGCTTATGTATTGACACGATTTGATCAATAATAAGATAAAGCATTATTGTATTTAAAGTAAGAAAATTATTTTAGAACGAATGAGGCAGATGTGAATATCTGTTTTTATTGAGAATAAAAATATGGTGGGTTGTGTGGGGTTCGAACCCACGACCAATAGATTAAGAGTCTACTGCTCTACCAACTGAGCTAACAACCCTGAGTGAGGATGAGTGAAACAACGTTTCACCCGAACGCAAGAGAAAATCTATGATTTTCTATCGATATATTACAAAGCCCATTGTTTTGTATGAAAAGCTAAAGAGCTTTTTGCAAGACAAGCGAAGCGCGTAGTTTTGAATACTAGAGAATATTTGTTATCTAACATTTTGAATGTCAAATACTTGATCTAGTAAGACAAGAATAATACTTTGCAACATCGATGTAGCAAAATTTCGAGAATGGCGAAGCATCTGAAAGGAGATGTTTGGTCTTGGTCGGAACTTGCAGGTTTCGTTTCTATGGTTGTACTGAAGTCGTACAGAAAGAAGCCTTAAGAAAGAATGGTGGGTCGTCCGCGATTCGAACGCGGGACCAACGGATTAAAAGTCCGCTGCTCTACCAGCTGAGCTAACGACCCTGAGAAAATTTTAAAATAACATTTTAAAATTTTTGCAAGACAAGCGAAGCGCGTAGTCTTTGATGTTGGATAACTTGTGTCATCTAACTGCTTTCAGGAAAAGCTTAAACAAAATGGTGGGTCGTCCGCGATTCGAACGCGGGACCAACGGATTAAAAGTCCGCTGCTCTACCAGCTGAGCTAACGACCCTAAACAGATATTCAAAAGTATTGAATACGCAGTGTAAGAAACTAAAAAAGTTTTAAACACCACTTTGTTTGATGGTGCGTATTTTAGCAAGATATTGATAGAGCGCAAGTAAAAAATAAGAAAGTTTGCAACGTTCGGTTATAAATAACACAAATTAAATAAAAAAAGCCCTGAAAACAGGGCTTTTTGTTTGAATCGTCATATTTATATGAATTTAGAAACGGTATTGATACGCTTCAATATTGGCATAGATTTCAGAAGTGACATCGCAATAGGCATTGGCATTCGGTAATAAAACCAATAAACGATCAGAAGTTTTTGCAGGATCAAAGGCTTGTTCCTTCAATTTATTCTTCTGATATTTAAAAGTACCCGTCGTTTCAACCACTTCTTGAATGCGTAAGAACACGGGAACTGCATAAGCAGGGAGGTTCTTTTTGAAGTCTGAAACCATTTGGCTAAGATCTTGTTCTGTAAGTTCTTGTCCATCATGTAAGGTGATGGCTGCCATACCTGCACGACCATTGGTATTTGGAATTTCTACACCATAAACCACCGCTTCAGTGATTTTTGGATATTCACTGCAAATATTCTCAACTTCTGTGGTTGAGACATTTTCACCTTTCCAACGGAAGGTATCACCTAAACGATCGACGAATTGTGCATGACGGAAACCAATATCACGAACCAAATCACCTGTAATAAAGTACGAGTCGCCTTTTTTAAAGACGTCATTCATGATCACAGATTTATTCTTTTCAGGGTCTGTATAGCCATCAAAAGGAGAGCGTTTGGTAATTTTACCAATCAATAAGCCCACTTCACCCTTTTGAACTTTTGTGCAGAATCCTTTGTTATCACGAACGGCTTCATTCTTTTCTTTATCAAATTGAACGATTGCATAAGGTGTAGGAGAGAAACCAACCGTATTGTCAAAGTTAAAGATATTACTAAAACCGACATTACCTTCACTTGATGCATAAAGTTCAAGAATTTCTTGGATACCAAAACGCTCTTTGAATTTGCCCCAAATATTTGGACGCATACCATTACCAATCATCTTGGTCACACGATGTTTATGGTCATTTTCAGAGGCTGGTGCATCCATCAAGTAACGACAGAGTTCTCCGACATAGCCGATTGCAGAAGCATTAAATTTTTGTACATCTGTCCAAAATGCTGAGGTTGAGTATTTGCGACGAATTGCAAAGGCTGAACTCCCTGCGATTGCACCACACCAGCACACCACCATACCTGTTGCGTGATAAAGCGGTAGGGTACAGTACATTACATCATCTTCATTGAGATTAAGTACGTGACCGTATGTACCGTATGCCAGTGTCCAACGGCTGTTTGAGAAAATCACCGCTTTAGGTAAGCCTGTCGTTCCAGAAGTATAAATATAAAATAAGCCGTCTTTGCCTTTGACACTATGTGTCGTAGGCACATTAAATTTTGGAAATTGTTCTAAAACTTCAGCAAGGTTGATATAACCTTTTGGTGCTTTTCCTGCATCTTTTTGCGTTTCTTGATCTGCAAACCAGTGGAAATTTTCAGGTTGAATCGCTAAGTCTTGACGAATTTCATCGACGGCTACTCGACATTCTTCACCAACAACAATAGCAACGGGTTTTACAAGGTTAATGCTATGTGCCAGTACCTTACCAGTTTGCGATGTATTGACGAGCGCTGAAGTCACGCCGAGTTTAGCAAAGGCAATAATGGTCGCTAAGAGTTCAGGACGATTCTCAACCATTACTGTAACGGTATCGCCTTTTTTTATCCCAATTGAAAGATAAAAATGTGCAATTTGATTCGCCCAGTTATTGAGCTCTTTATAGCTGTAGCGTTGCTCTTCAAACAATAACGCATCACCATAAGGATTGTTCTTTGTTGCGCGTTCAAATGCAAGACCAAGACCAGCAGGCGAGTTCGGCGTTCTGATATAAGCTTGTTTCAGCCCGCTGAGTAGATTGGGAATTTTATTGATGAATTTTGGCAAGCGCTCTGCTACATCAGCAAAACCGATCAAATCGGTCTGTGTGGTTTGGCTCATATCAATCCTATTTATTTTTCGTCATCCGATACAATTTATTTGCTTCTAATTTGCAAACCATAATTATGCTTAATATTAGACCGAACACTAAGTATTTTCATGTTAAGCATAATATAAAGAATAAAAATAACTCTATACAGCTGTCTTTTTAATAGATTTGGTCTAGTGCAATCAACCTAATCTGACAAATGTATTTGTAATTTATTCAAAATAACAAAAAAACCTAGCCATCGAAATGACTAGGTTCTTTTTAAACAACAGCATTTGAGCAAATAATTACTAATTATTCAGTTGTTGGTGGTGTTGCTTTTTTGGGTGGACGACCACGTGGGCGACGTGGACGAGCAGGTTTTTCATCTGTCGCAACAGTCTCAGCTTGTTGCGTTGCTTCATCTTTCACAGTTTCAGCTGTTTCCAATGCAAGCGATTGCTGTGGTTTTTCAGCTTCGGCTTCTTTTGTTGTATCAACAACAGCATCAGTTTCTACTGAAACTTCAACTTTTGCTTCTTCAACCACTGGTGCAGCTTCTGTTTCTACTGCTTCAACTGGTGTGGTTGCTTCAGTCTCAGTTGCGATAGTTTCAGTTGTTGCTTCAGCTTGAACAGGTGCTGCTTCAATAACATCAGATTCAGCTGTTTTCACAACTTCAGCTTGATGCTCTTGCTTTGCTTGAGCAGCCGCTTGTTTGGCTAAACGACGACGTTCACGTGGATCATTGGCTACACGACGGTCATTTTCTGGCTTTGGTGGTGTTAGGTCTAACACTTCCGCAGGCTCGGCTTCAGGTGCAGCTTTAGTCACAGCAACATCACGTGTTACTGGTTGTTTAACCGCAGGTTCAGAAGTTTCTACAACAGTGAGCGTTGCAGCATATTCTTCTGTGAACTTCGCCAACGCACGGTTGAACGTTGGGATTAATCCAAACTGTTCAATCAATACAGCACAATCATCACCATAAACATGAGTAATCAAGCTACGTACAGTATACTGACCTAAGGTCGGTACTTGAGACGGATTAAGTTTTGGTGTGGCAGCTTTGGCTTGAGCGGCTTCACGTTGTTGACGGCGCTTTTGACGTGGGTCATTACTCGCACGTTGAACAGGTTGTTGAGCTTGAACTTCTACAACAGGTGCTTGCTCTACAGGTGTTGTATTTGCTACTGGTGTAGCAGTTGGTGCTTCAACGGCAACTTCAGCTTTAGCTTCACGACGATGCTTTTGTTGCTTCGCAGGTGCAGGTGCTTGTTGTGGTGGTGTTAATGCCACAATTTCACTTTGCGCTTGATCAATATTTACAACCAAAGCTGTAGTTAATTGCGCCTGCTGAGGTGCATCGACGAATTCAACTTTAGGTTGTTGATTTTGAGCCGCTTGTTGTGTTTCAACAGCAGGTGTATTCACTTGAGCAGGTTGTTGCTCACCATTAAACACGCTGTGGTCACGATGACGGTTTGGTCGTTGTGGACGCTGTTGTTGATTGCGGTCACGACGTGGAACAGCTTGTTCAGCATTATTGTTCGCATCTGCATGTTGTTCATGCTGAGGACGTTGTTGTTTTTGCTGACGACGTTGATCACGTTGTTCTTGGCGATTGTCCTGACGCTGCTCTTGGCGTTGTTCCTGACGAGTCACCTGAACAACTTCTTCAATCACCTGATGTTGATCATTTGATTGATCGCGTTGCTCTTTGTGCTTATTGCGATTTTTGTTTTTGTTGTTACGTTGAGGTTTGTCCTCACGTTCAACATGCTTTTCATACTCACGAGGTTCTTGCTTTTGAGCAGGCGCGTGTGAAAGATAAGCATTGGTTTCAGGTATAACACGTGCTTCAATCGTTGGTGCAGAAGGCGCTTGATTGACTTGACCAAATTGACCACGGCTTACCGCACCACCATTGACCATTTGTTCAATAGAAGCTGCTGCATTATTCGCAGTACGTGACTGATCTACAGTTGCTGCTTGTTTTTGAACAAACAAGTTTTCTAACCAAGCGCATGGGCTTGATGATGGTTGCGCAACTTGAGCTTGAACAGCTTGTTGTCTTTGCTGTTGCTGAGCTTGTGGTTGGCTTTGTTGTTTTTTGCCTTGCTTATTGTTTTGAGTTTGAACAGGTGCAGCAGTGTGCTGATGTGCTTGCTCTTCTTCTAAATGCCACTCAGATGACTCATAACCCAATTCTTTTTCGCTTGAACGAGTTGCTTCAGTACGTTCATAGCTTGTTGGCGCAAAGCCTTCAGGGTTATACGAAATTTCGTAATGTGGTGTTTCTAAATGTGGATGTGGCAATACAGTCACACGTACATTTGAGGTTTGTTCTAAGTAAACAAGACTGTGACGCTTTTCATTCAATAAGAATGCTGCAATCTCTACAGGCACTTCAACTTGAACTTCACCATGACGTTCTTTGAGTGCAATCTCTTCAACTTTACGCATGATTGAAAGAGAAAGCGAACGTAAGTCACGTACCATACCTGTGCCATGACAGCGCGGGCAGACATAACCAGTTGCTTCTTCAAGTGATGGACGCAAGCGTTGACGGCTCATTTCCATTAAACCAAAACGTGATAATTGACCAAATTGGATACGTGCACGATCGCTTTGCGTCGCTTCACGAAGTTTCGCTTCAACCATACGTTGGTTGCGTTCTTTGGTCATGTCGATAAAGTCGATCACGACTAAACCGCCAATATCACGTAAACGCAATTGACGAGAAATTTCTTCAGCTGCTTCTAAGTTAGTACTTAATGCTGTTTCTTCAACATCATGACCACGGGTAGATTTCGCAGAGTTAATATCAATAGAAACCAATGCTTCAGTTTGGTCGATGACAATAGAACCACCGGAAGGAAGTTTTACTTCACGTTCATAAGCAGTTTGGATTTGGCTTTCGATACCAAAATGAGCAAATAATGGTTCATTTAAAGTATAAGTTTTGAGTTTGTCGAGTTGGTTTGGCATTACCGCTTTAACAAAGTTATATGCTTCGTTATAGGCTTGCTCAGAATCAATTAAAATTTCTGCAACATCATCACGTAGATAATCACGAATCGCACGTGTCACTACACCTGCTTCTTGATGTACCAACATTGGTGATGGACCAGAATTTGCAGTCCCTTGGATTTGTGCCCAAAGGTCTAATAAATGTTGTAAGTCGAGTTGTAATTCTTCTTGTGAACGACCAATACCTGCGGTACGAACGATGACGCTCATCCCACGAGGGGTATTTAAAGACGCCAACATTTCTTTCAACTCTTCACGAACTGAACCTGAAATTTGACGACTGATACCGCCACCTTTAGGGTTGTTTGGCATAAGTACCAAATAACGACCTGCAAGTGAAATATAAGTAGAAAGGGCAGCACCTTTATTGCCACGTTCTTCTTTTTCAACTTGAACAAGAAGTTCTGTGCCTTCAGTGATCAATTCACGAATATTTGAAGTTTGGCGAGGGTCTGCTTTGTAATAAGTATTGGCAATTTCGCGCATCGACAAGAAGCCTTGACGACCTGCACCATATTCTACAAATACAGCTTCTAAAGAAGGCTCTACGCGAGTGACATGACCTTTATAAATATTGGCTTTCTTTTGCTCACGTGTACGATTTTCTAAGTCGAAATCGTAAAGACGGTGACCAGTGATGAGTGCAACGCGAACTTCTTCGGCATGTGTTGCATTGATCAACATACGTTTCATGGGTGTAACACCTAATAGTGATCCACACCAACAACTCGCTATTTATATAAATAAAGCGAACATCTAAAATATTGGATCAAGACTTAAACCAAAAACATCCAGTATGATTTAAGTTGCTGACTGAGTTGTGAGCTCAGGCGAGGGTTTGATACCTGTATTTCCGTATTGATGTTGCAATACTTTCTTTAATCTTTGCACAATTAAAGTTTTGAGGTTTTCACTGGCACTGAAAGTGGTGCATTGGATGACGGATTTGATCGTCTTTCACTGCGACATTGCTCGAAGATCATCTCAACTTTGGTGAGTGCGTCTTGATACGGAATTATCATCGTATCTTTACAAAATGTGCAGTTCCAATACCTCAGACACTTATGTCCTGAATAACACTCTAAAGCGACTTGGCTGATGTGTATCAGTTTATGTTTAAAAACCAAATGCTGGATAATGACCAGTTTGGCGACATATATTTTTAAACAAACCGATTTCTGTACTTTAAGTACAATTAAACGCAACAGTTTGTCTTTTTGCCGATATAATAAAGCCTTCGGCGTCGGCGTATTCTTTTGGGACCATTCCGAGCTTTGGGTGAATGCTTTATTCTGTCTGTGCTTTCAAAAAGTTTTTTGTTTCAAAAGTTTCTGAAATACAGATAATAAAGTTCACTTACGGTGGTATCCGTGCGCTGACTATAGCAAACCTTGCATCATCTGCCTATGGGCTATACGGTTATTTTGTATGAAATGTATAGTCTAAGTGATCAGTTTTTAATCAAAATTTCGTTTTATTAGGTCATCGTAACTGTATGAATTCTACGCAAGACTGGCAAAGTGTCACCTGGTTTGAAGTCGACGAACATCAGGAAGCTCAACGTATTGATAATTTTTTATTTTCACGTTTAAAAGGTGTGCCAAAAAGTCGCATCTATCGTTTGATTCGTGAGGGGCAAGTTCGTGTTAATAAAAAGCGCGTTAAAGCTGAAACCAAGCTCGCGATTGGCGATCAGATCCGTGTTGCACCGATTCGTTTTGAGCAAAAAGATGAGTCTGCTGTGCCTGTGTCAGATAAGGTGGCGCAAAGTTTATTAAGCCGTGTGGTCTATGAAGATGAAGGTTTAATGGTGGTCAATAAACCTTCAGGCATCGCAGTACATGGCGGTAGCGGTGTTGCTTATGGTTTGATTGAAGGGTTGCGTGCTGCAACAGGTAAAAAATATTTAGAATTGATTCACCGTATTGACCGTGATACGTCTGGTTTGGTGATGATTAGTAAAAAGCGTAGCGTACTGAAAACACTGCAAGACTTGTTGCGTGAACATAAAATTCGTAAGACTTATGCTGCAATTGCCAAAGGTCAAGTGAGTTTGGATGATCAATTGATTGATCAACCTTTATTGCGTTATGAATTGGCAAATGGCGAACGTCGTGTCCGTGTGTCAAAAGACGGTAAAGAATCTAAGACACAATGGAAAGTCGCTGAGCGTTTTATGCATGCAACGCTTGTACATGCTTCACCGCTGTCTGGACGCACGCATCAGATTCGTGTGCATGGTTTGAGTATTGGTCATCCACTCGTTGGGGATGATAAGTATGGACATGAAACTGAATATCGTGGACCTAATCCACGTCGTTTGTGTCTGCATGCGATGCGTTTGGAAATTCCAAGCTATCCTGTGATTGAAGCACCTTTGCCTGAAGATATGCAGAGTTTGGTGGCGCAGTTAAGATCGCAGAAAGCGGATAAGCCTGTTGTTTAATTAATAGCTTTTTACCTCTCCCGAACCCTCACTTGCACTTCGTTTTAAAGCAGTGCTTTAAAACTTGCTCAGGAGAGGGGATTTCAATTTTAAAATTGATAGTATTTGTCGAATAATGAAAGGTCCTCTCTCCTTTTTTTAAAGGAGAACTCTTTATCTTCCTGATGGGAAGGGATGTAAGAAAGAGTCAAATTTAGGCTTCACCTCTCCCTAACCCTCTCCTGAGAGGAGAGGGAACTTATTGGAAATAAACATGCAAAAACCTGTAGAACTGATTATTTTTGACTGGGACGGAACACTGTTTGATTCTGTCGGGCAGATTGTGGCGAGTTTATTGTTTGCTGCTGAGCAATTTGAGCAACCTTTAACACCTGAAGCTGCAAAAAGTATTATCGGTTTAGGTTTACCTGAAGTGGCTCAGGTTTTATTTCCAACTGTGCCTGAACTGCATACAGAAATTTTAAAATGCTATGGTGATCATTATGTGGAGCATTCCAAAGGTGATCAGTGGTTCGCTGGTGTTTCTGAAATGCTATATGATTTACATGCACAAAACATCAAATTGGCAGTGGCGACAGGTAAAAGCCGTAAAGGTTTAGATCGTGTGTTGGGGCAAACCAACAGTCATGAATTATTCACCGTGACCCGTGCAGCGAGTGAAACCAAGTCCAAACCTGATCCATTAATGTTGGCTGAAATTTTACAACACACAGGGATTCAGGCTGATCGTGCGATTATGGTCGGTGATACTTCTTATGATCTGGAAATGGCGAAAAACATTGCGATGCCACGTGTAGGCGTGAGTTATGGGGTACATCGGATTGAAGTTTTACAAAGCTTTAATCCATTAACGATTGCGAATGATGTCAGCGCTTTGCATGATTTTTTACTTCAACAGGTTCAGCTTAAAGACGTGGTTTAATCAATATCCATCGTCGCTTCATTCTCATAAAGAAAAGGGCAAAGTCATTCACTTTTGCCCTTTTTTCATATTTAAAAGATTGTATGGTTCTGTTATTTTTTGGCTGAAAAGCCATTTTCTGTTCATCGCTATATTAGCTTTTAGTCGTAGAACAAAGTTCCCTCAAAAATAACAACGACCTGAATTCTGAGTAGTTTACTGGTATTTCTAATTGATTTATAACGCTTGTTTATTCATCTAAAAATATGGATAAAGATTTATAGGTTCTAACTATTGTCATAAATAAAATAAGTATTGGCACAAAAACAGCAATTTACCGATGCTTAAACTGTTCATAAAAGTACACGTTTTAAAGAAAAATGGTGTTCAGATGCAGTAGAACTGCAGAGATTGATCTGATCATCCCAGCAAAATCTCTCATTGGGTAATGTCGAGATTCAGCCATCTAAAACGGTATTCAGTCCATTTTGCAGTTTAAGGAAACATGATGTCGAATTCTGCTGTTGTTCAAACAAGTGTTGAATCGGTTGCTTTGGCTTTAAGAGAAGCTGAATTATCAAAAACGGCGATTGCGCCTGTTCGTCCGCAACTTGGGGGTGAAAGTGCCGATGTAGATATCGCCTATGCCGTTCAGGAAGAAAATACTAAACGTGCGATCGCTGAGGGTCGTCGTTTAGTAGGGCGCAAAATTGGTTTGACTTCAATTGCCGTACAAAAGCAGTTAGGTGTTGATTCTCCTGATTTTGGAATGTTATTCGCTGATATGGCATTTGGTGATGGTGAAGCCATTCCTGCAGGTTTGCTCATTCAACCGAAAGTTGAAGCTGAAATTGCGTTAGTGATCAATAAAGATTTAACCCAGGAAAAACACACTTACGCAGACATTATCAGTGCGACTGAATATGCCTTGCCTGCGGTTGAAGTGGTCGATAGCCGTATCGAAAACTGGAAAATTTCACTGATTGATACTGTTGCTGATAATGCGTCTTCTGCGGCGTATGTACTCGGCTCTAAGCCTGTCAAACTTGAAAATCTTGACCTTGTAAATTGCAAAATGACCATGACGCGTAGTGGTGAAGTGGTTTCTCAAGGTGTGGGTAAAGCCTGTCTTTCAAATCCGCTCAATGCAGCCGTTTGGTTAGCAGATGAAATGGTACGTCGTGGTCGTCCACTTTTGGCAGGTGACATTATTTTGACTGGTGCATTGGGTCCAATGGTTGTGGCACATGCAGGTGATGAATTTGTTGTGGAAATTGAAGGTTTTGGTTCAGTGACTGCGGCTTTTGCGGCTGAATAAATCTGAATTTTACCAGGTCTTAAGTTTTACAACGCCTGCATTTTACAACGTAGCGTTAAGAGATATTGTTCATGAAAAAGATTAAATGTGCATTGATCGGTCCAGGGAATATTGGTACTGATTTACTTTATAAATTACAACGCAGTGAGTTTTTAGAACCTGTATGGATGGTAGGGATTGACCCAACATCTGAAGGTCTGGCACGTGCTGCAAAAATGGGCATTAAAACCACTGCTGAAGGTGTCGATGGTCTGCTTCCTCATGTGATTGCTGACGACATTAAAATTGCTTTTGATGCGACTTCTGCATACGTACATGCTGAAAACAGCCGTAAGCTCAACGAGCTTGGCGTACAGATGATTGACTTAACGCCTGCGGCGATTGGTCCATTCTGTGTACCACCTGTAAACCTTGAAGCTTTGCTTGAAGCAGGTGATTTGCCAAATGTAAACATGGTGACTTGTGGTGGTCAGGCAACCATTCCGATGGTGGCTGCGATTTCACGTGTACAGGCGGTTGAGTATGGTGAAATTATTGCCACTGTATCGACCAAATCAGTCGGTCCAGGTACACGTAAAAATATTGATGAATTTACCCGTACGACTGCGGGCGCGATTGAGCAGGTGGGCGGTGCAAAAGCGGGTAAAGCGATCATTATCATTAACCCAGCTGAGCCACCACTGATGATGCGTGACACAGTGCATTGCCTGGTGGAAGGCGAACCTGACCAGGCAGCAATCACTGAATCTGTGCATGCCATGATCAAGGAAGTTCAGAAATACGTACCAGGTTATAAACTGGTCAATGGTCCTGTATTTGATGGCAACCGTGTATCTATGTTCCTGGAAGTTGAAGGTCTGGGTGACTATTTACCCAAATATGCAGGCAACCTCGACATCATGACCGCAGCTGCTGCACGTACTGCAGAAATGTTTGCAGAACGTCTGATCGCTAACCAAGTAGAAGCATAAGGAGCATCTTCATGTCTAAGATTATTATTAATGATATGACTTTACGTGATGGTATGCACCCGATGCGCCATCAAACTACCCCTGAGCAAATGGTTGCGATTGCAATTGCACTCGATGATGCGGGTGTCCCGTTAATCGAAGTGACGCATGGTGATGGTTTAGGTGGTAACTCGGTTAACTACGGTTTTGCTGCTGCAACTGATGAAGAATACTTAAAAGCCGTTATTCCGAATTTAAAACAAGCTAAAGTATCAGCTTTACTGTTACCTGGAATCGGTACGGTTGACCATCTGAAAATGGCACATGATGTGGGTGTCGCAACGATTCGTGTGGCAACGCATTCAACTGAAGCCGATGTTTCTGAACAGCATATTACTGCTGCACGTAAACTTGGTATGGACACCGTGGGCTTCTTGATGATGGCACACATGGCTACTCCTGAGAAATTACTCGAAGAAGCACAGAAAATGGTGTCTTACGGTGCAAACTGTATTTACGTGACTGACTCAGCAGGTTATATGCTTCCACAGGATGTGACTGATCGTGTCGGTATCTTACGTGCTAATCTTGCTTCTGATATCGAAATCGGTTTCCACGGTCACCATAACTTAGGCATGGGCGTAGCGAACTCTGTGGCTGCAGTTGATGCAGGTGCAAAACGTGTCGATTTAGCATCTGCAGGTTTAGGTGCAGGTGCGGGTAATACACCACTTGAACTGTTTGTTGCTGTGGCGAACCGTATGCAGATGGAAACAGGTGTGGATCTGTTCAAAGTACAGGATATTGCTGAAGAGTTGATTGTACCGATGATGCAACAACCGATTCGTGCGGATCGTGATGCAGCGACTTTAGGTTATGCAGGCGTGTATTCTTCATTCCTGTTGTTTGCTAAACGTGCTGAAGCAAAATATGGTGTATCAGCTCGTGAAATTCTGCTTGAACTGGGTCGCCGTGGTACGGTGGGTGGTCAGGAAGATATGATCGAAGATCTTGCATTGACTATGTCTAAAGCTAAAGAGGCGAATGCTTAAAACGCTGATGAGCAATATTGTTTAAGAAAGAAAAAGTACAGGATTGATCCTGTACTTTTTTATGGATTGGAAAATTTAACACTAATTATCAGGTCAAGTACCAAATCAAGTCTTAACGATTAGAAAAAATATCCAATTGAAAAAGCAAACATTTTATTGGTGTCCTGATTGTCACCTTGAGCAAGTGAAGTGCTACTACCACCGACAGCAGGGTCATTTTTACTGATGATATATTCTGCTTGAACACCAATGTCTTTATAGAAGAAATATACACCCGCATTGATTCGTTCTGAATCTAGATATCCTTGTTGATCCTTATAGTATTTTCCATAAGACAGATAAGGCTTAATTTCAGGAACATTTTCAAAAGGTTGTTTAATTGAGTAATTGATTTCACTCAACATAAACTTTCCATCATTTGCAACTTGATAAGAGTAATCTCGAGCACCTAAGGTCGAATCATTTGGACGTAATGCATCTGCATTATCTACTTTTTGTTGCCCTGCGATAATCAACCACTGCCAGTTTTGATAATCCGTTGTTGCAAATGCATTCCAAGAGTCTCGTTTACCCGTTTCACCACTGATTCGATTGTCTAAGTCAGAGTGCAAATATGAAGCACCAACTTCAGTTTTAAAGTTTTTTTCTGAATCTATGTTAAATGTTTTGGCAAAGCGTGTAGCCCATATATTTTCTTCCTCAATATGTGTGCCATTTTCAATGTCATCCGCCTCCACATAACTCACACCATAACGGCTTGAATCTTTACTGACACCTTTAAAATTTCCACCATCTTTTGGATAAAATCCGAGTGTAAACGCATAATCATTTTGATTTAACTTGTACTTAACACCGACGTTTTCTACACCTTCAAAGCCCATTGATGAAAAGAGCGAACCATAGTTGGTATTCCCCCAATATCGACCAAAACCAAACTCAACATCTTGTTGTCCAGCTGAAATACGGCTATGTTCATTGAGTTTATAGCCAAGCCAAGCATCACGGACAAAGATCGCATCACATAAACGATCATATTGGTAGCAACGCGCTTCAAAAGAGGCAAGCCAATTGGGATTTTCATAATTTAACATCAGCTTGATATCAAGAAATTTGAATTGCCCATTGGTTGAGCCTTCACTCACATCATCGGCAAAATCTTTGTAAACATAAGCACCACGAACAGCACCTCCAATATTTAAGCCGCCTAAATCCGTTTTTGAATCACCAATATTGATTGTTCCTGCATATACAGAACTTGTAGCAATGAGTGTAGAAAGCGCAAGTAGAGTGAAAATTTTATTCATCTTAATAAGTCCTTTGTTAAGATGTTTTGAAATAAATTACCTAAAAATAGGCAAAGTTAATCCACTCAATTTCATTTTGAAATTGAGTGTTCATGCAGTTAATGAGCGAAAGTTAGATGTGAAAAGCTTTGAATAAAGAGCTTATTGTGCTTTCCATGAAGCTTGAACTTGCTTGGCAATAGATGGGTAATTCAAAATAAAACGGACATGTGTTTCTACCCCAGTTTTTAGGGTTGCATCATCGACAACAAATTCTGAACTATGGTTAGGTGCTGCTTTTGCCATATCTTGGTCAGCAGGTGTTGCGCCAAGGAAAACAAAAAGTGATGGCATTAATTTCCCATAATAGGCAAAGTCTTCGCTTGGACTCGCATTATTATCCAAGAGGTGTAATTGAGATTTGCCAACCGCAGTTTCGAGCGCTGGTGCTGTAAGTTCAGTCAAAGTTTTATCATTTGTGGTCACAGGTGCATAAGATGAAATGTCTACATTGGCTTTCACATTATTTGCTAGTGCCGTAAATTTCACCATTTCTGGGAGTTTTTTCAAAATATTCTGACGGATAGCTTCGTTATTTGTACGAATTGTTCCCGCCATTGAAACTTCTTCGGGAATAACATTGCTCACAGTTCCGCCAGAAATTTGTCCAACACTCACAACACCCATGCCTTTGGTTAGATCAGACTGGCGACTGATGAGTGTTTGTAAATTGGTAATCACCTGAGCAGAAGTCACGATTGGATCCGTTCCAGCCCATGGCATAGATGCATGAACTTGTTGACCTGTTAATTTAATGCGGAATTCATCTGCGCTATTTAAAATTGCACCACTTTTATAGAACAGGTTGCCAGTTGGCATGCCTGAAATCACATGAATGCCAAAAATAACTTCGGGTTTGTTCTGCTTAAAAGCACCATCAGCGATCATTTTACGAGAACCAATTTGGTCACCTTGGGTAAAATTATCAATGTCTGCTGCGCCTTCTTCAGCAGGTTGGAAAACAAAAACGACAGTACCCACAAGTTTATCCTTATTTTCAGCGAGAACTTTGGCAGCACTCAGTAACATTGCGGTATGTGTGTCATGTCCACAAGCATGCATCACTGATTCTTGCTTTCCTTGATAGAGCGCCTTAACTTTACTGGCAAAACTTAAACCAGTTTTTTCCTCAACAGGTAAGGCATCCATATCTGCGCGTAAAGCCATCACTGGTCCAGGTAAAGCACCTTTGAGAACACCGACTACCCCAGTTTTTGCATATCCAGTTTTAACTTCAATCCCGTATGATTTGAGTTCTTTTTGAACTAATTTAGAAGTATTAAACTCCATGTTGCCAAGTTCAGGATGTTGATGAATTTGATGGCGTAATTGAATGGTTTGAGGTTCTGTTTTAATGACAGCGTCTTTGACCCAATCCGCAGAACTGATTTGAGATAAAATCAATAAAGGTGTTGCAAGTAATGCTGCCTGAATTCTTTTCATAAGGTTTTACATCCTGTAAGTAGTTGTGAAAAGCGCAACTCAATTTACTGAGGTCTGCTTTTTGATTCAAATACTTTGTGGGTATAAAAATATGATATTTATGATGTGTTTAGCTTGTCGTTATTTCGATGTGAGGGTGGGCTGTAAAATAAATTGCTATAGAAAATTCCTTTGACTTAAACGCTATTTCTTATAAATAAAAAAATTAAAAATGCAAAATTAAAAATATTTTTAAACTTAAAAACGCTAAAAGATTTCATAATGTAATAATTATTCTGTTTATTCATTCAAAAAACCTATCATTTTACAATAATAAAATCCTAAACTGAAATAATGGTTAAAAAAGACTTATTGTTTAAATATATTAAAAATAAATTAAAAAAGATCATACTGCGACGAATGGTTAAAACATAGATAAAACTTAATACTGTGGTCTGATTTTATCAAAAACTAGAGTTCCGCATGATGTCCGCTTAGATTTTGTTTTATGGAAAGCAACGATGCGCCGTCAATCATTATGGATAGCAATGTGTACTGCAACAGCAGTTTTAGGGACAACGGCAACGCATGCAGTGTTTGTAGAAGACAGTCAAGTCCAACTCAAATTTCGCAACTTTTTCTTAGATCGTCAGCTCGATCAACCTGATAAAACTAAACCTCAAGATTTCGGCAGCTGGTCACAGGCAGTAACATTGGATGCTAAATCTGGTTATGCAGAACTTGGTCCTGTGCAAGTGGGTGTGGATGTTTTGGCACAATATGCTCTACGTTTAAGTGGAGATCGTGGTGATAATGACTATGTCATGCCATACGATTACAACAGCAAAGAGCAAGCCCGTGATAATGCAAAATTGGGTGCGACTTTAAAAGCGAAAATCAGCCAAACAGAACTGAAAGTGGGTGAAATTTTACCGATGTCACCTGTGGTGCATTTTGACCCATCACGCCAATTACTCACCACATTTGAAGGTGCTTGGTTAGAATCTAAAGACCTTAAAAATACCAAACTCACTTTGGGTTATTTAGATGGTGTGAATTCACGTTATGAAAATCAGGTGCATGATTTTGGACTGTGGCCCAATGAATTAAATACGGATAAAGGTAAAGTTCGTGAAGGCGATAGCGAAAATATGCTCATCGCAGGTGTGGACTATCAAGTCACACCTGAGTTGGCAGCAAGCTATTTCTATGCGGATGTAGATAATATTTACCGCCAAAATTATCTTGGTTTGGCTTTTAATAAAAAGCTTGATGGGCACAATAAAATCGCCACACATATCCGTTATTTCGATAACCAAGATTCAGGTGATGCGATTTATGGTGCAATTGATAACCAAGCACTTTCACTTCGTGGCGCGTGGATACATGACAACCATACGGTCGATGCAGGCTATCAACAGATTTTTGGTGATACGGGTAATGTGAATGCGATGTTCCCGACACTTTCAGGTTGGGTGCCACAGCCGTATTTGGTGAATTGGTCAGTGGCGAGCTTTATTCGTAAAGATGAGCGTTCTTGGAGTTTAGGTTATACCTATGATTTTAAAGATACGATTGCCAAAGGTTTGACTGTGACTGCACGTCATTATGATGGTTCAAATATTAAAAATAACAATGGTACACGTGGTAAGGAACAGGAAGATAATTTGATTGTAAATTATGTAATTCCTGAGGGTAAGCTTAAAGGTCTTGGTTTTCAATGGATGTATATCAATGTGAATTATGCCAATGTGCCAGGATTTGTGGATTTAACAGAGAATCGTATTGCGACGACGTATACCTATCGTTTTTAACTTAAATTTGTATGTAATTACTCGGAGGAGTCTTACATCAAAAGTTTTAATTTTAGGATAAGCCTTCGGCTCGACCTACTTTTCTTTCGGGAAAAGTAGGCAAAACCATTGTCATTCGCAAAACTCGACAGCAACCATCTTTTGACTGATTCTTCGCAAAAACATTAACTAATTTATGTAGTCCTGCCTCGAACAGTTGCGAATGACGGTTTCGCGTATCTATTTGTAGAATAGGATATAAATGTTATATTTTTCAAAATTTAATCGTTTTAAAACAATGGTTTAAATTATCGTTTTTTTGTAGTTTGTCATCGTTATTAAGTATCAATTTCACTCAAATTCACAGGTACTATGAAGCTGTAAATTAGTCAGTTTGAATCCATATTGATGCGTTTTCAAATGGATTCAACCCATAGATAGGCTGTAAAGGAATAGGTATGAGTACTGTACAAATCCCAGATTATAAAACTGATGCATTCTTCGGCTTAGAAGATAAATGGATTGAAACTGCTGAAGGCGAACTCACCCATTATCATGAAATAGGTGAGGGTACACCGATTCTGTTTTTACATGGTTCAGGTACAGGTGTTTCTGCAGCTGCAAACTGGTGGTTAAACTTGCCACAAATTGGTGAGCAAGCACGTTGTATCGCGATTGATACTATTGGTTATGGTCAAACTGTGGTAGCACCAAATACTGCTTATGGTATTCGTGCATGGGTTGATCATGCAGTACGTACTTTGGATGCTTTAGGCATTGAAAAAACTTGGTTGGTGGGTAACTCACTTGGTGGTTGGTTAGCTTTCCAATTGGCAATGGATTATCCAGATCGTGTACTCGGTATTGTATCTATGGGTACAGGTGGTGCAAAACAAACAGCAGCACTGAAAGCGCATGCAAATCCTGTATTGACAGAAGAAGGCATCAAAAAAACCTTGTCGATGTTTGTGGTAAACAAAGACTTGATTACAGATGAATTGGTGAAAGTACGTTTTGCTTCTGCGGCAAATGACTATGCATCAAATCGTTTAATGGATGTGGTTGGGGCACGTGATCGTGACCGTTTTGAATTTCCACTCGATTTTGACAAAATGAAAGACATTACCGTACCTGTACTGTTGATTCATGGTGTACAAGATGTGGTGATTCCAGTATCACGCTCATGGGATATTCTAAATACTGTACCACATGCCGATGCGCACATTTTCAGTCAGTGTGGTCACTGGTCACAAGTGGAAAAAGCTGAAGAATTTAATACGGTAATTAAAGATTATTTAACTGCACGTGGTGTGTAAATTTTCTATATCAAGGTAAACAAGAGGATGGCGAAAGCTGTCCTTTTTTAGCCCTTTGAGTAGAGTTGTAATGAAAGCATGGATTAGCTCATGCTTTTATTCATAGTGATAACGGCAGGAAATTACGGTGATTGCTGTATCTGTGACTTCATAGACCAGTCGATTCTTTTCATCTATACGTCTGCTCCACAATCCAGATAAATCACCGAGTAAAGCTTCAGGCTTCCCAATACCTTCAAAGGGTGTACGTTGACATTCTTTGATTAAAGTATTGATTCTTTTGAGCGTCTTTCTATCTTGGCTTTGCCAATAAATATAAGTTTCCCAAGCTGTAGGCGTGAAACTAGTCAGTCGTGTCATCTAAAAGTTCTCTTTCGACTGCTTTCGATGCGCGTAATTCAGCAATTGATTTTGCTAAATGGGCAGCATTACTTGGAGAAGATAACAGGTGTAATGTTTCCATAATGCTATTGTAATAATCTTGTCCCATGACAACGGCATGTTGTCCTTCTTTACGAGTAATTACAGCGACATCGGCATCATCTATCACTTTATCTAAAACAGTTTTTAGATTGTTACGTGCATCTGTATATGTAAATACGTGCATTTAAATACCTCGATCATCTATATGGGCGATGAATAAGTAATCTAAACCATCTACACGATGGAGTATAAAATAAATGTACAATATTCTGTACATGTTGTAAAGGTATAAGGTCGTGACGTCAAAGTAGCACTTATAATGGGAAGTAAATGAAAGAGTATTTTGTTGCTCAGCTCATAATAAAACTCGCAGCAACATTGATACAGATCGCCAAAATTGTGGTGTTAAATCCATACACCAAAAGGATATGTAAAATATTCAGTGTACGCATTGAACTTGAGGTTAAAGAAACATCAGCAGTTTGTGCAGAAGTGCCAATTACATAACTAAAATATATAAATTCTGGATAAGTGGGTTCAGGTGTTTTAGGAAAATCTAAGCCACCATCTTGATGTTTTGCGACTGCTAAATAAAAGTCATGCGCATAGTGAATCGCAAAAATGGTGTGCATAAATAACCATGCGAAAATGATGGTGACCATTGCTAAAATCAAATGCCCTAATTTGACCATATGATCATTTGGCAAATGTGTTAATTCAATAATAATCGCGATAAAACACATGATTAGGCTTAAAATGACTAAAAATAGGATGATCCATTTACTGGCATCTTGTTGCTGTGCTCGTTTTAAAATATGCGCTCGATTGGTTGTCCATAATGTTTTCATGGTCAAAATAAGATAGACAAAAATAGCAATATTCCAACTGAATAATAGATTTGTAGACCAATTCCAATTTGTTGAAAAAGCGATCATTACATAGAGTAGGGCTGTGATGATAAAGCTTATAAAAAAGTAAGGACGAGATTGCACTCCTGACTTGAAGCGGTGAAACGTATGTATTGTCCTCATCAACATCACCCAAACTTAAAATTGTTATGTTTTATGTATAAATATCTTAGCTGAATTTGTGGGAGGTGATTAGACTTAAGTTGTAGTCAATATCAAAGTTAATGAGAAAGACTGACAATACTGATGCGTATAAAAAAAGATGAAGTGTTTAGATTCATTTGTAAAAAATAAAAGCAGACTTATTCATTTATACTTATTGTTGGAAAGTGTGAATAGGTTCTCTGTGATTCAGCCACCATTATTTTAAAAATAAATAATGGTGCAAAAAGCAAGATGTATGAGGTGGTTAAAAATTAACGATCTGAGCGATTGATATCGAGATAAAATACCTTTGTTAAGAGTTCCATAAATTTTTGTACAGCGACAGAATCCATATTTTTACGGTAGCTGACATACAAATCTAAATACGGAAGCTCTACATCGAGTGGGCGAATGACCGTGTTGCTCATGGTGAGTGGTGCAATATAACCAGGTAGGATTGTGCAACCTAGCCCCATACCAATCGAGTTGATATTAAACAAAATATTATCGGCTTTTTGCACGATATTAAATTCAATATTATTCTGTTTGGCAAAGTCTAAAATAGCGTTGTGCAACGTACCTGATTGCTCTTCGGCAGGAATAATAAAATCAATACCATTCAATGCTTTAACAGGAATACGTTCATACTTCGCCAAAGGGTGATCTTTGGGTAAAATAAAAATCAAAGGCTCACGTAGGACAAACTTACTTTCAATTTCATCATTGTGAAAGTTATGTCGGGTAAAGCTGACATCCAATTCACCTTTCTTAATCGCACGCATTTGCTCAAGGTTGTTTAAGCTTAATAATTCGATTTTAAGATCAGGATTTTGTACCCTTAAATTAGGCAGTACATAAGGAAAAACCTTCATTTCTGCAACAGGAACGAAGCCTATACGAAGTAACTGTTGTTTGGCTTTGGAGACTTGGCGTGCCATGGCAACAGCCTTGTCCGCTTGTGCCAAAGTTAAGCGTGCTTGTTCTAGAAAAACAGCACCTTCTTCGGTCAGTTCAACTTTACGTTTAGTACGATTCAGTAGTCTGACACCGACATCTTCTTCTAGGTCTTTGATTTGCTGACTGAGAGAAGGTTGTGCGGTATAAAGTTTCAATGCTGCTTTACTGAAGTTGAGTTCTTCAGCCACAGTAATGAAGTATCTTAGATGTCGTAATTCCATATAACTCGTCCAAAGAGTAATCCAAAAAATGTCTTACTAATAAGCTGTGAGAGTATAATCTATAAACAACTATGGCGTGAAGATGATTATGCCATTTAGAAAATAAATGAAGTCTGCAAAAGCATTGCCATTCTAATATAGAAAATAACGCTGCTAATAATTCAAAAAAGGTATTAATTAAAACAAAATAAATATTTCCCTAAAACTCGTCTCAAAAGCGATGATTTGTGCAAAGTTGAGTCAATTTGTTTGTGACCCCACGTTTGTCGCAGGAGAGCTTTCATGAGTGGAAAAATTGATGTACGTGAAATCGACGCTTTGGTCGATGCACAAAATGGACGTATCTCGCCATCTATTTATACAGATCCAGATTTGTATGAGTTGGAATTAGAGCGAGTTTTCGGTCGTACTTGGTTATTCCTTTGCCATGAAAGCCAAATTCCAAAAGCAGGTGATTTTTTTAACACCTATATGGGTGAAGATCCAATCATTGTGGTGCGTCAAAAAGATGGCTCAATCAAAGCATTATTGAACCAATGCCGTCACCGTTCGATGCGTGTCAGTTTTGCAGACTGTGGTAATACCCGTGCATTCACCTGTCCATATCACGGTTGGTCATACGGTGTTGATGGTTCACTGAAAGATATTCCACTGGAAGATCGTGCATTTCCACAAGGTGCATGTAAAGAAAAATGGGGCTTGATCGAAGTTAACCGTGTCAAATCTTATAAGGGCTTAATTTTCGGTTGTTGGGATGAAAGCACACCTGATCTTGAAGAATACATGGGTGATATTGCTTGGTATTTGGATGGTGTATTAGACCGTCGTCCGGGTGGTACAGAAATCATCGGGGGTGTACATAAGTGGGAAATCGAGTGTAACTGGAAATTTGCAGCAGAACAGTTTGCATCTGACCAATACCATGCATTGTTCTCACATGCTTCTGCGATTCAAGTCTTAGGTGCAAAACCTGATGATGAAGGCTCTAAAAAATTAGGTGCTGCCCAAACCGCTCGTCCTGTTTGGGAAACAGCCAAAGATGCAATTCAATATGGTTCACGTGGTCATGGTTCAGGCTTTTTCTTTACAGAGAAACCTGATGCAAACGTCTGGGTGGATGGTGAAGTTGCCAACTATTTCCGTGAAACATTCGATGAAGTCAAAGAACGTTTGGGTGAAGTCCGTGCTTTACGTCTTGCAGGTCATAACACCATGTTCCCAACATTGTCATGGTTGAATGGTACGGCAACACTTCGTGTATGGCATCCACGTGGTCCAAACAAAACAGAAGTGTGGGCATTCTGTATCGCCGATGCAGAAGCATCACAAGAAGTGAAAGAAGCTTTTGAACGTTCTGCGACCCGTGCCTTTGGTCCTGCGGGTTTCTTGGAACAAGATGACTCTGAGAACTGGATTGAGATTCAAAAAGTACTTCGTGGTTATAAAGCACGTAAAAACCAACTCATTATGGAAATGGGTTTAGGTAATGAAAAAGTCCGTGAAGATGGTATTCCTGGGATTACCAACTACATTTTCTCTGAAACAGCCGCACGTGGTATGTATCGTCGTTGGGCAGATTTACTGATTCATGAAAAATGGGAAGACGTAGAGGCTGCGGCAGAAGCGTATGAGCAGGAGCTTGTGAAATGAGTTTAGTCAGCTTAGAACTTCAGCATCAGATCAGCCAATTTTTATATCGTGAAGCAAAATTACTCGATGACTGGAAATTCCGTGAATGGTTAGATGTCTTCGCAGAAGATATTTCTTATACGCTTCGCACCACACCAAATGCACAAACCCGTGACCGCCGTCGTTCTGTTGAGCCACCAACGACGTGGGTTTTTAATGACAATAAGCATTTGCTGGAACGCCGTGTTGCGCGTCTTGAAACAGGTATGGCTTGGGCGGAAGAACCTCCGTCACGTACCACGCACATGGTTTCAAACGTGATTGTTGAAGCGACCGAAGTTGATGGTGAATACGATGTTTACGTCACCTATTTACTTTACCGTACACAGAAAGAGAAAGATGTGACGATTTACTGCGGTAAACGTCATGACAAACTTCGCCAAGTTGAAGGCGGCTTAGGATGGCAGATTTTCAACCGTAAAATTACCCTAGACCAAGTGACTTACAACTCACACAACTTGAGCGTGTTCTTCTGATGAATAAAATTTTTGTTTGCCAAATTGATGAGTTAGATGAAGGCGAAGCACTGAAAGTTGAGTGTGGTGTAAATGGCATCGAAGCACTTGCTGTGTTTAATAACAACGGTGAATTCTTTGCCATGAATGACCGTTGTTCACATGGTAATGCCTCTATGTCTGAAGGTTATCTGGAAGATGATGGTACGGTGGAATGTCCATTACATTCTGCACGTTTTTGTCTAAAAACAGGTGAAGCATTGTGTCTACCTGCAACTGATCCAATCAAAACATTCCCTGTGATTGTGGAAGATGGTCAATTGTTTGTAGAAATGGCAGGAGAATAAGCATGGGTTGGCTACAAGGCGAAGTTGCACTGATTACTGGTGGTGGTTCAGGTTTAGGTTGGGCATTGGTTGAGCGTTTTATTGAAGAGGGTGCACAAGTTGCAGTGCTTCAGCGTTCTAAAGCCAAAGTGGATGCTTTAAATGAACATTTTGGTGGTCAAGTCTTAGCAATTGAGGGCGATGTAGCCAACTATGCAGACAATGTCCGTGCGGTAAATGCCACCGTTGAACGCTTTGGTAAACTTGATTGCTTCGTGGGTAATGCAGGAATTTGGGATCATTACGCAGATATCGTCAATACTTCAGGTGAACAACTTGAGAAAGCATTTGATGAAATTATGGGCATCAATACCAAGTCTTTAATCCTTGGAGCGAAAGCTGCACTTGATGCATTGATCGCTTCTGAAGGGGCTATCATATTTACTTTGTCTAATTCAGCCTTGTACTCAGCAGGCGGAGGCCCTGTATATACAGCGTCTAAGCATGCAGGGGTTGGAATTATGAAAGAATTGGCCTATGAGCTTGCGCCTAAAGTACGAGTGAATGCCGTTGCGCCCTCAGGTATGAATGTCAATATCAAAGGTGCGGCATCTTTAGGTCAGGAAAATGTAGGCTTATTGGATGCACGTGATCCTGAGAAAATTGCCCGTGGTATGCCATTGAACTTCCTCCCTGAACCTGAAGAAATGACTGGTTCATACGTACTGCTTGCATCTCGTCAAAACAATCGCCCACTGACAGGTGTATTGATCAATGCGGAATGTGGTTTAGGGATTCGTGGATTACGCCAACCACGTGCAGGTTTCTTTGATGAGTGATTGATTCACTTAACCATTCATAGATTAAATCCTCCCCTTGCGGAGCATGCTCCTCACCTTTTCCAAAGGAGGGAGTATCTCGAATTTAAATGGTTTTTATATTCGAAAGTTCCCCTCTTTTCAAAGAGGGGTTAGGGGAGATTAAGAAGTATAGCTATTACTTCTATTTCGGAGTCCAACATGCCTGTTAAGCTCATTTGTGCATCGCACAGTCCATTGATGGAGTTTGCATCACCGCAACAACAATACAAAGAACAAAAAGTGCGTGACACTTTTGCTCAACTTGCCAAAGTAGTTGAAGCATACAATCCGACTTTAATTATCACATTCGGTCCTGACCACTTTAATGGTTTCTTCTATGACTTGATGCCAAGTTTTTGCGTGGGGATTCGTGCTACAGCGGCAGGCGATTGGGACTATGGCAAAATTGACAATAAAATTGATGTACCTGAAGAAACAGCGATTGATTTAGTACGCCGTGTTTTAGATGAAGGTGTCGATGTTGCCTATTCATACCGTATGCAAGCCGATCATGGTGTAACACAGCCCTTACATTTTTTATGCGGTGGAAAACTAGATCGCTACCCAACCATTCCGATTTTTATCAATGGTGCTGCTGCACCGATGCCCACCACCAAACGTACAGTGGCTTTAGGTCGTGCAGTCGGTCAGTTTGTTAAATCATTGAACCTTGAAAATGAACGTGTTTTGATTTTAGGAACAGGTGGCTTATCACACGATCCACCAACACCACAAATGGGTTCAGTACAGCCTGAAGTGGAAGAATTCTTGATTTGTGGACGTAATCCAAGTGAAGAATCACGCAATACACGTCAGGGCAAAATCATTGCTGTAGGACAAAAATTGGCAGCAGGTGATACCTCTGTGGCTGTACCACTGAATCCTGAATGGGATCGTGCCTTACTTGAGACTTTTGCCAAAGCTGACTTTGCCACAATTGAAGCGATGACTGAAGCTGAAATCCGTAAAGATGGCGGACGTGGCGGTCAGGAAGTCCGTTCTTGGATGGCAGCCTTTGCTGCGATGCATGAAGTGGGTGAATACGACATGACCACACATTGCTACGAAGATATTAGTGAGTGGATTGCGGGCTTTGGCATCGTATCTGCTGAATTGAAATAAATAAAGGAAATCTCCCATGAGCCAAAATGAGACGAAAACCATTGTAATTGTTGGTGCAGGTCAAGCAGGTGCGAGCGCCATTTTAGAACTTCGTGCCAACAAATATGAAGGCAAGATCATTTTGGTGGGAGATGAAACACATCTACCATACGAACGTCCACCTTTGTCTAAAGATGTGATTTTAAAACCTGATGAAACCAAAATTGAGATTTTGTCAGAACAGAAATTAGCAGATTTGGGCGTTGAACATATTCGTGGCAATGGTGTGGTGAAAATCAACGCTGAGGCAAAAACAGTTGAACTTAAACATGGTGAAAGCATTGCCTTTGATAAGTTACTGCTTGCCACAGGTGGCGCAGCACGTCGTTTGCCAAACTTCGATGCATTAGGTAAACACGTATATACCTTACGTAACCTTGAAGATTCTCAAGCCCTTGTTCCTGTACTACAAGCTGGTCGTCGTATTGTTTTAATCGGTGGTGGCGTGATTGGTCTAGAACTTGCTTCTTCTGCACGTTTTAAAGATTGCCAAGTGACAGTCATTGAAATGGGCAACATGGTGATGGGACGTTCATCGCCACGGATCTTGAGTGAATTTCTTTTAGCGCAACAACGCCTTGCAGGTGTCGATGTACGTCTTGAAACCAAGATTGCGGATTGTCGTCTTGAGCAAAATCAGGATGGTGAAGAAGTAGTGATTACCATTGAAGGTGGTGAAGAACTTCGTGCAGATGCCGTCATTTACGGCATCGGGATTATCCCAAATGCACAGTTGGCTGTGGATGCAGGCTTGAACGTAGACTTTGCCATTCAGGTCAATGAAAACTGTCAAACATCACATCCTGATATTTATGCAGCAGGCGATGTGGCAACGCAATTACGTGGCAATGGTCAATATGGTCGTGTCGAAACTTGGGAAAATGCCAATTTACAAGCAGGAATTTTTGCGCGTCATGTGATGGGTGTTGAGCATCCAATGCCAAATCCTGCATGGTTCTGGACAGATCAACTGAATATTAATTATCAATTTGTCGGTGATATGGCAGCAGCTGAATGGCACATTCGTGGTGAAATGGATGCTGCTAAAGGTGCTGAATCATCATTCATCCTATTTGGTATAACGGATGGTGTGATTGTGGGCGGTATTACCGTCAATGCTGCTAAAGAGATGCGTCTTTTGAAAAAACTCATCAGCAAACAAGCTAATTTTGAAGCAGATAAGCATTTGGATATGAGCCAAGAACTACGTAAGTTAGTTAAATAATCTCGGTTTCTTGTCATTTTAAACCTGAGTGATTTTACTCAGGTTTTATACTCAGTTTTTTTATGTTCCGATTTTCAAATGAATTTAACAATGGTTTGGAAAACGTAGATGTAGAATAGGAAATGGTCGACCTTCTGAGTCTAATTCAGAACGCGCAATTTGTTTAAAACCATGTTTAAGATAGAAATTCAAAGCACGTTGATTTTGTTCATTGACATCAATTTCATGTGCTCCCAATTCAAAAGCTTTTTTGATCAGGATAGAACCAATGCCTTGGTCGAAAAACTGTGGATCGACAAATAACATTTCAACTTTCTGATATGCCAAACCCATAAATCCCGCGATTTTTCCATCTCGTTCCACATGAAACAATTGTACGTGATCAAAATAATGATGCTGAATGATCGACTCTTTAATTTGTACAATATGTTGTTCATTTAAAAAATCATGTGTCGCGCGAACAGAATCTTCCCAGATTTTTAAGAGTTGCGGATGATCTTTTGATGATGTGTCCAGAATATGGTTCAGGTCTATTTCCATAAAACATTCACTCAAGTGTGAAAAGAAACAAAAAATAAAGAAAAATCACATGTTGTTTCGCTAATATGAATGAATATCGGTATAAAAATCAAATCGATGTATTTGATGAAAAAAAACAGGACAATAAATGTCAGATTCTAACAAAATTGTTGTATATGCAGCACTTTTTGGTAATTTAGCCATCGCATTGGTTAAGTTTGTTGCAGCGTATATTACAAATAGTTCTGCAATGTTAAGTGAAGCTGTACATTCTGTTGTGGATACACTGAATGAAATATTGTTGCTATATGGTTTAAAGAAATCGCAACAAACTGCCGATTACCAACATCCATTTGGCTATGGTCGAGAGTTATACTTTTGGGCCTTTATTGTTGCTTTATTGGTTTTTGCTTTGGGCTCAGTGGTGTCTATCTTTCAAGGTATTCAACACATACGTCATCCTGAAGTGATTGAATCTCCAATGGTGAATTACGCCGTGTTAGGGTTCGCGATTCTTTGTGAAGGAACGTCTTGGTTTATTGCCCTAAAAACCTTTAAAAAGACCAAGGGTTCAATGGGATATTTCGAGGCATTTCGACGTAGTAAAGATCCGACGACATTTACCGTTTTATTTGAAGATTCAGCAGCATTGATTGGTTTATTGATTGCTTTGGTTGGAATTTTTTGTGCACATCAATTTAATTTACCTGTTTTAGATGGTGTGGCTTCGGTATTGATTGGTGTCGTTTTAGCCATTTCAGCTTTACTTTTGGCGAGAGAAACGAAAGGATTGTTGATGGGGGAAACAGCAGATCCCAAATTGCGACATAATGTGTTGCAGGTCGCGCAAGAAGATCAAGCTGTATATTCTGCCAATGGTGTACTGACAGAACAAATGGGAGCTCATCAAGTAATCGCTTCTTTAAGTTTAGAATTTAAAGATGGGCTTACTTCAGATGAGATTGAAACCTGCGTGAACAGAATTGAAGCAAAGATTAAGAGTATTCATCCTGAAATCGTGGCATTATTCGTGAAGCCACAAACTAAACAAGTTTGGCTTGAAAGAATGAAAGGGCGTTTAGAGTAATCATGTCGAAACAAGAGCCAATTGTCCGTTTTGAAGAAAAAACGAAACAAGATGAGACGATTTTAGATAAGAAGAACCATGAGAATAAGGTTCAATCTGCTGTAGTTCCATCTGAAAATGTTCAGCAATTACATTATCGAATTGATACTGAAAACTGTTTATCGCATACATGGGCGAAACCGTTATTTAAAGTGATTGGTTCGAATTATCACAATGGGGAACGTTTTTTTAATCAACAACGTCGACCTGAAGGGCGTAGTCGTTGGGATTTGATGAAATGGTTAGGCACACGTAAGTCTTATACATGGAATGTCGATTCAGCCAAAGAAGCCGCTGAATTCTATGCAACTAAACGAACATTACCGCAAAACCGTCCAGATGCTGATGACAATGATTGGCAAGTCTGGTTTGTTAGTCATGCAACGGTCTTGGTACAAATAGGACCGTACAACTTTTTAACCGATCCAGTTTGGGCAGATTACGTCAGTCCTAAACAAGGGCGAGGACCTAAACGGGTGATTCCATCGGGAATTGCCTTGGAACAACTTCCAGAGATTCATGCCGTTTTATTGAGTCATAATCACTATGATCACATGGATTTGGCATCTTTAAGATGGCTACACAATAAATTCGGTATGCCGATTTATACAGGTTTAGGCAATGGATCATATCTGCCTAAAGCATTTCATGTGATTGAAATGGACTGGTGGCAATCGGCTTTATTTAAAAATTTGAAAATTATTTATACCCCCGCACAACATGGTTCTGGTCGTGGCTTACGTGATCAGAATATTGCATTGTGGGGCGGTTTCTCCATTATTTCTGAACATGGTCATTTCTTCTTTGCGGGAGATACAGGCTATTCACCACATTTCAAAGAAATTCAAAAGCGTTTAGGAACACCACGCATTGCTTTGTTGCCGATCGGGGCGTATGAACCTAGAGCATTGATGCAATATATGCATATGAATCCGCAAGATGCTTTTCAAGCGCATTTGGATTTACAAGCCAAGCGTTCTTTGGCTATACATTACCGTACATTCCAACTGACCGATGAAGCACGTGATCAGCCTGAACAAGATTTGCAAAAAGCCATGAAACATTCGTCGAAAATGGTCAATCCGTTTTATTGTATCCGTGAAGGGCGTAAGTTAGTGGTCTAATATAAAAATGAACAAGGATGTTGAATATGAAAAAAATGAGTTTACGATTTTTGGTATTACCTTTTCTCATCTTGTCTTTTGATGTTGCTCATGCAAAATCAAAGCATGTAGACCATGATCAAACCGCTGATGCGGATCTAGTCGATTATGCTGGTGATAAGCCTGCTGATGTTGTTGATGCTGTTGCAGATCGACATGATGTTGTACCCAACTATGCTGCAAAGCCGATAGAAGAAAAATATAGCTTTGATGGTATGGAAGGTTCAAATGATTGGAGATTGATTTATCAGGATAAGCAAACACAATATTTTCAAAATGATTTGACTGTGAATGATGGGATTCAGTTGGTTGAGGCGTGGATTAAGAAGATTGAACCTACTAAGAAAACATCTGTGGTCAATTACTATCAGGTTCTATGTAAAGATCAGACCTTTAAAGTGCTTGAACAATACCAAAGTAAGGATGATCAAAATTATAAATTAGTGAAAAAAGTAGATTTATATCGTCAGACCCAAACCTTGAGCCAAGCCGGTGAGAAGTTGCCTGTGTTTAAAAGATTATGTAAGGAAAGAGAGGACTTTGCTAAAGCTTGGGGGCTTTAAAACGAGGCTTTGAGTAGGTAAAATGACGCTTTTTATTCAGTGAGATGTTGTTTAATCAATAAAAAGAGAAAAATAATGAAAATATTCAAACCTTTGATGTTGATTTTACTAATGCTTGGTACAGTTGCTGTACAGGCAAAACCTCTTAATATAAACCAACATCATTTTGAAATTAGAACTACGCAGGGTGAAACCGAAGAGGGGTTTGAACAAGACAATCTTGAATTATATCGTGGCGATAAAAAGCTGCTGACCCATACTCAACGTTTAAGTACGGGAGATTGCAGTATTCTCACCATAGAGTTAGGTGACTACGAGGTTAAAAATAATCAAGTCATTTTCTATAGTTATTGGGCGGCAGGGGATCGACAGGGTTTGTGGACATTTCCTTATGGCGTGCGTAAGCAGGTTTATTCAGTCGATTCAAAAGGGATGGTCAAATTAATCAGTGCTGTGGTTTATGTGGAGGATACTATTAGCAATCCATTGGAGACAAATCCAGATCAGGATTATCTACAGTTTTTAACAACACAACCAAAAACTCAAAAAGATAAATTTGCATTAAATAACTATATTCAGCAAATGCAAACACGTTATAAAGCGCGGTTTGTACATGGACAGGAACGTACACAACTTCTCAAAGAAGTGAAAAGTAAATTGGCTTCACAGATTGCAGTAGAAACAAAGGGTTGGAAAGAAGATTTCGGTCAAAATGTCAGGTTGTAACGTTTTGACTATGTTGAATATTGATCAGTTGAATCGCAACGACAGATAAAGTAGCCATCGCAACATTCATTGCAAAAGGGTTAAAGCCAGCAGTGAAATATTGTGGATAAATGACCGCAACTGTGACTACTAAACCAACTAAGCCAAAAATATTGAGATAATGAAGTAACTTAGATTGTCGAAATACTAAAAATAAACAGCCATAAATGATCTCGATCACACCTGAAAGTGTAATAAACAGCATCATGCTCGATTGATCAATCTCTAGAAATTCCCAAAACTTTCGTTCTTCTGCTGCTTTAAAGATAATTTTCGGCACGATACCTTGATAAATCCATAAGATCGCTAAGCTGATATTTATTGTGAGTAATGCCTTTTGAATAGACTTATCCATTAATGACATTTTCCAAAAAATGCTGTTTATTTTCAGCAGAAGGAAGGGTGCAATGCTGCATTTTTCCAAATAAGCGATAACGATTGAAAGCCACTCGGCGGTAGAGAAAATCTCGGAGCAATTTCGGCATGACATAACCGACTTTTAAACTTGAAAAAGGTTGCCCCAAGTCTTCGATCACTTTTAAAAATGCAGTAGATTCGGTGTACATTTGCCCATTTTTAATCACTAACATGGTGTCAAAATGGTCTGTTGGCATTTGATAAAATTTTAAAATGGCTTGTCCTAAATCAGACTGAACTGAGGCGAGTTTAAATCGAGCACCTATATCGTATTTGATCAGAAATTCTGTCCAAGCATTGCATAACACACAAATCGCATCAAATAACACAATGTCATGTTGTTGAATGATCTGTTCAATGCTGTCCTTAGTCAGGACAATATGATTTTCAGTGCTTATTTTTGACATTCACAGGCTCATTTTATTCAGCGCTTAAGCTCACTATAACTGAAATTATTGGGCGAAAAAACAGTCTGTATCGGTACATTTTTAAACCATCGGAATAATCGAAAAGTATGATGAAAATAATGAATCACCTAAACTTTGTAAGGAAATAGTCGAGAAAATGTTGCTAAATCGCTGAATTATTGTAAATCATTCAATTTTAAGATTTTAAATAGAAGAATCCGATTGTTTTTATTCGTTAAATTCACTTTAGCTTGTCATGAAAAACCGCTATGTTGGTGCTGTAGCAGAATTTTTAAACGGTTAAATTTTTAATCAAAATTGATGAATGAGGAAATTATACATGGATAACAATAAGCCAGCTTCAGGTTGCCCTTTCCATCAAGCCGGTGGGCAGACCAGTGTAGCCAGCACCAATAATGCAGATTGGTGGCCGAATGCGCTGAATCTCGATATTCTTTCTCAACATGACAAAAAAACCAATCCGATGGACCCAGATTTTGATTATGCCAAAGCATTTAAATCATTGGATTTGGAGGCAGTAAAACAAGACTTACGTGAACTGATTAATTCAAGCCAAGATTGGTGGCCATCGGACTATGGCAGCTATATTGGTATGTTCGTACGTACCGCATGGCACTTGGCAGGTTCGTATCGTAAACAAGATGGTCGTGGCGGTGCGAACACAGGTAACCAACGCTTTGCACCCTTAAACAGTTGGCCTGATAACGTCAATACTGATAAAGGTCGTCGTCTACTTTGGCCAATCAAACAGAAATATGGTAATAAAATCTCTTGGGGTGACTTGATCGTCCTCGCAGGAACAGTTGCTTATGATGTGGCAGGTTTAAAAACCTTTGGTTTCGGTGGTGGTCGTTTAGATATTTGGGCACCTGAAAAAGATATTTACTGGGGTGAAGAACGCCAATGGCTTGCACCGACCAAAGAACGTTATGCAAGTGATGCGGATCGTTCATCTTTAGAAAATCCACTTGCTGCGGTACAAATGGGCTTGATCTATGTCAACCCTGAAGGTGTTGATGGTGTCCAAGATCCACTGCGTACAGCACAAGACATGCGTGTTACTTTTGACCGTATGGGTATGGATGATGAAGAAACTGTTGCCCTCACTGTAGGTGGTCATACCGTGGGTAAAGCACATGGTAATGGTAAAGCTGAAAACCTCGGTGCAGATGTAGAAAGTGCAGATGTAGAATTCCAAGGTCTCGGTTGGCACAACTCAGAAGGTACAGGCAATGGCGCAAATACCATGGTCAGTGGTCTTGAAGGTGCTTGGACAATACATCCTGACAAATGGGACAATGAATTCCTGTATTTACTGTTCACGTATGAATGGGAAAAAACGCTCAGTCCTGCGGGTGCAAAACAATGGGAACCTGTGAACATCAAAGAGGAAGACAAACCTGTCGATGCACACAATCCAAATGTACGTCGTAATCCGATGATGACAGATGCCGATATGGCACTGAAATTTGACCCTGCGTACCGTAAAATTGCTGAAGATTTCTATCAAAATCCTGCCAAATTAGCTGATGTATTTGCCCGTGCTTGGTTCAAACTCACCCATCGTGATATGGGACCAAAAACTCGCTACTTGGGTGCAGATGTTCCAAATGAAGATTTAATTTGGCAAGATCCTATTCCAAAAGCAGATTACTCATTGTCTGATGTCGAAGTGACGAATTTAAAAGTAAAGCTACTGAACAGTGGTTTAACTTCTGCTGAATTGATCGCAACCGCTTGGGATAGCGCACGTACTTTCCGTGGTTCGGACTATCGTGGTGGTGCCAATGGTGCACGTATTTGCCTTGCACCGCAAAAAGACTGGGAAGGGAATGAATCTGCTCGTTTAGCTAAAGTTATTGCGAAACTTGAAGAAATTCAAGCGGGCTTAGTGAAGAAAGTCAGCATTGCAGATTTAATCGTACTCGGTGGTACAGCAGCGGTTGAGAAAGCAGCGCAAGATGCGGGTGTGAACATCAAAGTTCCATTCCTTGCAGGTCGTGGTGATGCGACTCAGGAACAAACAGATGCTTATTCTTTTGAAGATTTCGAGCCGAAAGCAGATGGTTTCCGTAACTTCTTAAAAGCAGATTATGTGGTTCAGCCTGAAGAAATGTTGCTTGATCGTGCACAATTGCTTGGTTTGACTGCACCTGAAATGACTGTTCTTGTCGGTGGTTTGCGTGTACTTGGCGCAAACTATGCGGACGATAAAGCAGGTGTGTTTACAGATAAAGTTGGTGTTCTCACTAATGATTTCTTCGTGAATCTAACGGATATGAACTTTAACTGGAAACCGACGGGTAAGAATTCATATAACATCGTTGAGCGTAAATCTGGCGATGTAAAATGGACTGCAAGCCGTGTGGATCTGGTATTTGGTTCTAACTCGATTCTTCGTTCTTATGCAGAAGTCTATGCGCAAGACGACAACAAAGAGAAGTTTGTCAAAGACTTCGTGGCGGCTTGGACGAAAGTTATGAATGCTGACCGCTTTGATGTGAAATAAGTCATTTAAGATGTAAGAAAACCGCCTGAGGGCGGTTTTTTTGTGGAACTGAACGGTTTATTGAAAAGTCTGACTTTGTACGATATTCAGATTATTATTGGAAATTAATCATCTCTATAAATAGTAAGAATGGATTTTTGCTATGGTCAAGGAATTTTTTAGTGTCCATAAGTATGTTGTTCAGAATAACAGAATGGGGTTTTATTCATGGGCAATGGAAAATGGTTATGCTCATATTTATGACTTAGTTTCAAAGGAATGGGTAAATTTAGACAATTACAACAATGATCGAGTTCCTTTAGAAATTGTCAGCCAAGAATATAACCAAATCGCAAGCTTCATTGATGAACCCAATTTAGGGCTTAAAGTTGTTCAAAATTATAATTTACAACGTTCTCCTTTTTATTATGTGATGAAATTTAGTCTAGAACCTATTTTATCGAGAAATATTGAATTACCTGAAATTTTAGTTTTAAGAATGGCAAGTCATTACTATGGCATGATGACTGAGGTTGTTGCTATGCATTGTGAGGAATACAATCACAAAATCGTGGTTGATTTTAACCCCAATCTTCCTGAGTTAGTGTCTAAACATCAGATAGAAGGCATGATGTTTGCTTTTTCCAGACTGGTGCATAATTTTATTGATAAGAGACCTATTGGTGTGCAATTTACACATCAGCAGGAAGTGGTCAATAGTAAGTTATATCATCAGACTTTTTACTGTCAGCCTACTTTTTCGCATGATATGAATAAGTTGATTTATCAAACTTCTGGGATCACACATGAAAGTGATTATCCATTATTAATTAACCCAATTATTCATGCGATAAAAATGCAGTTCCCCCAAATGCTTTTTAATGAAATGGTCAGAATTATCTTGCAGGTGACATTGGGGTTCATTTCACCAACACGTGAAAATATAGCCAGAACATTGAGTATGAGTATTCGGACTATGCAGCGTAGACTGAAAGAGGAGGGGATGAATTTTAATGATATTTTACTGGAAGTCAGAAAAAATAGAATTCACCATTATTTGAACTATTCTCAGCTTACATTGGATAAAATCAGTCTACTCTTGGGCTATAAAGCGACCAGCCAGTTTCATAAGGCATTTCGTTCATGGTTTGGGCTGACACCAAAAGAATATAGGGCAAAAATCTAAATTTTTCACCCTATATCAGCTTGAATTTTATGAAGGATTACATCCTAAAGCTTCAAACTCCTGTTTGGTATAATATTCAGCCTTAGGTAAATACTCTCCAAGTACCTGAGCTTCATCGCCTGGTTTTTGAGTGTTCTGAATGGCATTGTAAAAATTACCAGTAGGAAGCATATTGCGAATAATTAATCGCCCATCCGTTTTATGATCTTCACGCCCTTTTACAATAGAAAAACCATCACCCTGATCTGACCATTTCAGATAACCTACACCACATTCTTTAGTCGCATTTTTTGGACGATCTTCTGGCAGACTGGTCACAATGGTAAATTCACCTTTGGCATCGGTATCAATTTGTTCATCGAACAGGCAGGAAGTGACTTTCTGCGAGTAAAATTCATTCTGACAAATGGACCAGTATCTTAGCTGAGAGTTTTTAGTGTTAAAAATTTGTTCAGCATTATAGGTTTTCGGTACGGATGGAATTTTTCCTCGAATCACTACAATTGGTTTTATATTTCGGTCTACAAATGTCGATATATACTGGTTATCCAGATTGGCATAATAGCCCACGCTACGTACTGGGTCAGTATCGCAGACACCATAAAAATCACACTGTACGCTGTGTAACATACTATAAGAAGCCCGCCATACAGGAACTGGTTGCGCAGGGTTATTCAGTCGGGCTTTGGCATAGGTATCTGCTGAAAGGAGTGGAATACTGACGATTTCGTTAGATGCTTTAAGGGCAGAGCAGGCGGCTTCACCTGTAAGTACTTCACCTTGTCGGGTGGTTAGTTCGACCTGAGGAAGTTTGACACCTCCCATTAAGCTTTTACCTTTATCTGCAACATAAACACGATAAACCAATAAAGCAGGATTCCCTGATTTAGTCGCATCATAAATGGTATTTGCTGTACCTCCCATTTCAGGCGCTTCACCTGCTGTAATATTTAAGCTATAAGCTCGATTGGGATTATTTCTCGCATTACCATCGATAAAGGGGTTGATATTATTCTGATCGGGAATGATTTTACTATCGCTGATGGTATAAGCAGGGGTTGTATCTTCTCTATAGCTGTTAATGGACATATATCTTGCGTAAGGGAAATCTCCTTTTAATCTTAAATTTGCACCTTCGGGTAAGGTGTATTTTGCACTCCAGTAGGTACTTCCAGTGTCAGGAAATGCAAAGTTGGTTCTGGGATTGTCGATGACATAAGGACCTTGCCAGAAACAGTCACTTGTAGGTTCTGAAGTGGGTGGAGTGATTGAAACAGTCTGATTATTATCATTGTCTCCACAAGCACTGAGCCCTATAACAAGGAGACACACACTTGCCATCACATTAATTACCTTATACATATGTCCTCCTGACATTATTTATATTTGCACCTGTCATCTTAGGTGAAATAAAAAAATGGATAAGTCGTAATTCGGGACAGTTTTAAAGTCGGAGATTCCAAATATGATTATGGTAGTGTAAAACTATATCTCCATTAAACTTTTTATAAAACCAAGCACATCACTCTCCAAAGCATCCCACTCCCCAAACTCAGGCTCAATCAATAAAGTTTGAGAAATCACACCATAGCAAACCCGTTGCACATTTAAACTGATCCGATTCAATTGCTCATGATCCTGAATAAAAGGTATGAGAATGCTTTGCCACATTTGCACCATCATGTCATAACTTTTACGATAAATTTCAATACTCGAAATTTGCCGTTCTAACAAAAAAGTCTGCGCCCATAAAAACTGTTGTGCCTGAATTTCCTGTAACTGAAAATGAATGACTTGCTGTAAATATGCTGAAAAATCAAAATTTGTGGATAACTCGATCAGACTTTGTGCATAACTTTTTAAAGCTTCAGCATTACTTTTCACATGTTGATGAATAGTCAAAGCAATCAAATCTTCTTTCTTGGAAAAATACTCATAAAAAGTTCCCAAGCCGACACCTGCAACATCGGTGATTTCCCGAATGGTAATTTCACTGGCAGGGCGTTCATGCAAAAGCCGAACAAAACTTTCCATCAAGGCTTCTTGAGTGATACGAGCCCTTGATTGGCGAGGTTTACGACGCACATTGATTGCAGGCAAAACCATAAAAATAACCCGAACATCCATCCACAGATTTTCATCTATACTGAATGTAATTAGACAAAACAACAAGACAGGATTTCAGCATGAACACAGCACAACTTGGAACAACTACAGCATGGAAAACCCATGAGATCAGCAACCAATTTGATGAATTGCAAAACTATAATTTATTCAGCACTGATCAAGTCCTACAAGAAATATTACAACGCTATGGCAGTCAAGATCAGCAGACTTTAGCTGAGTTTGGAGAGATTGTCGGTTCAGCAGAATATTATCAATATGCAGACCTAGCCAATCGTCATACACCTGAATTACATAGTTTTGATGCACGTGGTCGCCGTAAAGATTTTCTGGAATTTCACCCTGCATGGCATAAATGGATGGGCTTGAATCGTCAGTTCCATACCCATGCTTATCCATTTAGTGATGCACAAAATCAGTCACAATCGACCTCAAAATGGGTGGATTGGGCAGCACGCTTCTTCTTAAGTGGACAGGTCGAATGTGGCAATTTATGTCCAAACTCAATGACTTTAGGTAGTATTCCACTGATTCAGAATGAACCTGAGCTTTGGGCAAAAATCGGTGAAAAATTACTGTCCAATGAATATGATGAACGTGACATTCCTATTGCTCAAAAAAAATCCATCTGGATGGGCATGGGCATGACGGAAAAGCAGGGCGGTTCAGATGTCCGTGCCAATGAAACTGTTGCAGTTCCTGTGGCGGAATCAGGTCGTGGCAAAGCCTATTTGCTGACAGGGCATAAATGGTTTTTCTCTGCGCCAATGTGTGATGCACATTTGGTGGTGGCGAAAACTGAACAAGATGGTTTGGCGTGTTTCTTTGTACCGCGTTGGCTGGAAGATGGCACGAAAAACAATATTCACGTGCAACGTCTAAAAGACAAAGTTGGCAATCGCAGTAACTCAAGTTCAGAAGTCGAATTTAAAAATGCGTGGGGCATTATGATCGGTGAGGCAGGGCGTGGTATTCCGACCATTATTGAAATGGCGAATTACACCCGTTTGACTTGCTCGGTGGGTTCAAGTGCGATGCTACGTCAGGCATTGGTGCAGTGCGTTGCCTATACCCGTCAGCGTAAAGCTTTCGGAAAGCATTTAGCTGAACAACCTTTAATGCAAGGGGTACTCGCGGATTTAGCATTGGAAACCGAAGCAGCAATGCAACTGAGTTTTCATCTCGCACATTGTTATGAGCAAGATGATGAAATGTCGTTGGCATGGAAACGCATCATGACCCCTGCATCTAAATTTTGGGTATGTAAACGTGCTGTGGAACTGACGGGCGAAATGATGGAAGTCTTCGGTGGTAATGGTTATGTGGACACAGGCATCATGGCTCGCATTTTTAAAGAAGCGCCTGTAAACACCATTTGGGAAGGTTCGGGCAATGTCATGTGTTTAGATGTATTACGTGCGATTCAACGTGATCGTGAGTCCATCGAAGTCCTGTTCCAATCATTCGCCAAAGTGGCTTCAAGTGATGCTGTTTTACAGAATGAATTGCAGTCTTTGTTTAAATTATTCAGCAGTTTACAAGCCGATGAAATGCAGTTTATGGCACGTAGTCTGGTGAGTCGTTTGGTGATTTTGGCACAAGCGATTTTACTGAAACAGTATGCACCTGATTTTGTCTCTGATGCATTTATCGCAACACGTTATAGTGAATTCCATGGACGGGTCGTGGGAATGGTGGATGCAAAAGCAGTGGATGTGGAACGACTGTTGCAAAGGGCTTTGGCGAGTTGAAATAATTTTTTAAATGCCCAAATCAGCGAAGGTCATCATGATGATGACCTTCATACGCTTAAATCAGGTTTGATTTGAAGCTGATACTTTTAACACGTAATTATTGAAAATTACTTTTGTTTTTTAAGCTTTTTTTGGAGCTTTTTCAATTTACCTTCGTGCTTTGAAATTTTGTCCAAACGCGCTTTGATTTGTTTCTTTAAAGATTTAACTTGCTTTGACATCATGTTACTCCTTTGTTTTGCTATCCGTTGGCTGATGCTTTTTGATAAAACTACGGATAAATTTTCTTAACTCACGTGCTGCACTGGTATCAAGACTTTCACACAATTGTAAAAACTCATCCCGTTCAGCACTGTTAATGCGAATTAAGAGCTGACCATCTTTTTTATTCACCTTTGTCTTTTTGGGTAATTCAGCCATCACGTATTTATCCCCAAAGGTGAAAATCAAAATGTATATACAATATATATACGTTTTAAAAATAAAGCAAATTTAACTTGTTGAAAATATTTGATTATTTTGTATTTTAATGAAACTTAATGTAAGACTGTGTTTTTTCAGGCTATAACTGATTGTTATCATGGTCTTTATTTTAAGCGGTGAAAATATTTGTTCTGTCATTCGACTATTCTGCTGAAAAAATAGTTTTATATAGGCTTTAAGGTGTTGTGAATATATCTATTCCCCTACATGATAGTGCGTTTATGAGGTCGGTAATTTTCAGACCTCCTAATAATAAGTGAGTTCAATATGAGTTGTAGAATAGAGCAATACCCAACAAAAATATACCTTCAAGATATTGAATTTAATGAAGATACTCGGTTTATAGATATTGAGAAGCATTTTCCGAAAAAATCATTTGTTTCAAATAGACCGTAGGGTGAGGTTACTGTGGATTATATTGATTACACTTTTTTTGAAAATGGAAGTGAAATCAATATTTCTGTCTATTTTGTAGATCATCAGATTGAGAAAGTGACCATCAGGATTCCTGCAATTAATGATGATTATGATCACACAGATGGTATGGATTTTTATCGACAAAGAGACCAACGTGAAAAAAAGTATCAAAAATGGTTGGATCGCGTGTTAATACAAAAAAATTCAGAAGTAGATCACTCTCGTATCATGGTCGGTTCTGATAAGAGTGAAAACACGTTTATTGTTATTGGTTGGGATGCTGAATAATGCCTGACAAATTTGCATGCTTTAAAATAGCGCTTGAAATAAAATCCGCTTGTATTCTATACAAAAAGGCGTAATATCAGCCTTGCACCGCATCACCAATTCTGCGGTGAACATACAGTCTAAAAGGTAAATAAAATGGCGAAGAAAAAAGCTGCGCCTGAAGTTGTAATTCACAACTTTGTGGCAAAACACATGAACGATTTTAACAAGAGCCAAACTTTTGTAGATCGAAAAAAGAATGCAAAACGAGGCTATGCAAAACACAAAAAAGGGGGATACTCAAATGATTATCTCCCTTTTTTAATGCTTCAAATTTGTGCTTAATACATTGAAATATTAACAATAAAAATATTTAACTTAAAAATAAACCTTCAAATTAAACATTCACCAAACGATTCGATTTCACCATATCTGCTAAACCATGATGACGGAAGAAGTATTCCATCCAACTTTTCACCATCAATGGGTTATTCATCGCCACGACTTCTTCCAAAAGCTTTTGAGCATCTGTCATCGATACATGGCAAATTGCTTTGCGCACACGAAGAATATTACTTGAACTCATCGACAGTGTATTGAAACCCATAGCCATAAGTAAAATTGCAGACAATGGATCCCCTGCCATTTCACCACAGATACTGATCGGTTTGTCATACTTATGACATTCCTGAACCAAACGCGTTAAGGCACGTAGTACAGAAGGGTGGAAGTGAGAATACACACTCGACACACGGGGGTTATTACGGTCAACTGCAAGTAAATATTGAATCAAGTCATTCGAACCGACTGAGAAGAAATCCACCAGTTCAGCAAACTCACCAATCTGTAAAAGCACACTCGGTACTTCGACCATGATGCCGATTTTAGGTTTGGTGATTTTAACTTGTTCCTCTTCCTGAACCGCCATCCAGTCACGTTCAAGCAGATAAAGTGCTTCTTCAACTTCACTGACACTGGTCACCATCGGCAGTAAAATATGCAGATTATTCAGACCGATACTGGCTTTGAGCATGGCACGAATTTGTGAAGAAAAAATCTCAGGATGATCGAGTGTGAAACGAATCCCACGCCATCCCAAAGCTGAGTTTTCTTCTTCAATTTGGAAATAAGGCAAGTCTTTATCTGCACCAATATCCAGGGTACGCATCACCACAGGCTTATTGGCAAAGTGACTGAGCTGTTGACGATAAATCGCACGTTGTTCTTCTTCACCTGGAAAGCGTTCACGGAGCATGAACGGAATTTCTGAACGATATAAGCCAACACCTTTGGCACCACGTTGTACACCACGAACCACATCAATCATTAAGCCTGTATTGACGTACAACTTGACCGCAACACCATCGGGCGTGATTGAATCTTTAGTTTCGTATTGCTTTAAATCTTTGGCAATTTGTTCTTCTTCTTTTTGAATCTCTTTATAACGAGTACGCAAACGCCGTGGTGGATTTACAAACACACGACCTTGATAAGCATCGACGATCATTTCAACATCATCGAGGGTATTTACAGGTAATTCAGTCACGCCAACGACTGTCGGAATACCGAGCGCACGCGCCACGATCACCATGTGTGAATTGGCAGCGCCTTCAGACGTGACAATGGCTGCAATTTTATCAACAGGTAATTCAACCAATGCTGCAGTACTGATTTCTTCACCGATTAAAATACTTTCAGACGTGATTTCTTTATGACTGGTATCGCCTTCTTGCAAAGCTGCTAAGATGCGTCGTCCAAGATCTTTTAAATCAGACACACGTTCACGTAAGTAGTCATCTTCCATTTGCGCAAACAATGCGACATGACGGTCGATGACATGCTTTACTGCACCTTGTGCCCAACTACCATCACGGATGATTTCTTTAATCTCACTCGGTAAAGCATTTTCATCTAACATGCGTAAGAACACGCTAAATAGCGCTCGTTCTTCAGCCATGAGTGAATCTTGCATTTTATCGTCGAGGGATTGGATCTCAGTGCGAACATCAGAAATTGCACGATCTAAAAGTTCAAGCTCTTCACTAATATCATCAGCATCACGATCTGGCACAGCCGCCAAATCCGCAGGTGGGTAGAGAATAATGGCGCGCCCTAAAGCAATACCACCTGCACCAGAAGAACCTTGGAAGGTTTTATAGTTAGATGAACTGCTTGGTTTACGGAAAACATCAATATTCCCGACAGCATGTGCATGTGCGATGACACCCGAAAGTTGCGCGCATAATGTGACGAGGAAGGATTCAGCGGCTTCACTGAAATCTTGAGATTCTTTATTTTGAACCACCATCACGCCCATCACTTTACGACGGTACATGACTGGAACACCAAGGAAAGAGTTATAGACTTCTTCCCCTGTTTCAGGGAAATAGGCAAAGCGCTCATGTTTAAAGGCATTGTCTAAGTTGACAATTTCTTCACGTTGACCGACTAAGCCGACCAAGCCTTCACCGAGTTGCAATGAAACATTGCCTACAGATTCTGGGTTTAAACCTTTAGTTGCCATCAACACATAACGTTGATTTCGTTCATCTAAAAGATAAATCGAGCATACATCGACATGCATTGCTTCAGAAACTTGGCTGACCATAATTTCTAAAGACTCATGCAAACTGACGGACGCATTGATTTCTTGCACAATGCGTCTTAGGGTGTCCAGTTGCATGTTCGACATGAAGGTATGCTCCTTATTTATGTTCGGTTTAACGCGATTTCATTTGCAATTATTTATAACAGCACTGTTTTGAAAAATCATTCAAATTTTTGAAGAAATTTCAGCACCATGCTGTGGCATCTGCATGCATAACTCCATCATCGCTTTACGATAAACATCACGTTTAAAATTCACCACTTGACCAAGCGGGTACCAGTAACTCACCCATTGCCATTGGTCAAATTCTGGCGGGTCAGACAAATTCAACTGAATATGTTTCGTTGAAGCTGTCAGTTTGAGTAAAAACCATTTCTGTTTTTGTCCAATACAAATCGGATCGGAATCCGAGCGAATGTATCGAAGCGGCAAACGATAATGCAACCAGTCATCTGTCTGGGCGATTATTTGGACGTGCTCGGGTAGGAGCCCAACTTCTTCTCGTAGTTCTCTATAAAGAGCTTGCTCAGGAGTTTCTCCAAACTGGATCCCCCCTTGAGGAAATTGCCATGCATTGTGACCAATGCGTTTTGCCCATAACACTTGTCCAATATCATTTGCCAAAATGATCCCGACGTTAGGTCGGAAACCTTCTGAGTCGATCATTTGGCTACCTAAAAATTGTTAATTTCATTTGACTTTATATATGGGGACACACACTCTTTTGTCCAACTCGATAAAGTCAAAGTAATAATGTTGTAAAATTGCTATGATCTTACCGAA
The DNA here is from genome assembly GCF_001696605.3 of Acinetobacter wuhouensis. Classification (NCBI taxonomy): domain Bacteria; kingdom Pseudomonadati; phylum Pseudomonadota; class Gammaproteobacteria; order Moraxellales; family Moraxellaceae; genus Acinetobacter; species Acinetobacter wuhouensis. Next base: position 466,420 of record NZ_CP031716.1, read on the forward strand.
TTTCTATCGACTAGCGGTGATAGATTTACAATTTTTTTCTTAAATTTCAGTTTGAACGAGTATTTTCATGAAATTGGCGTTGTTTGACCTAGATCACACCTTATTAAATACCGACTCTGACCATTCTTGGGGCGAGTTTTTAGTCAATGAAGGCTTGGTTGATCCAGTCCATCACCGTGCCATGAATGACAAGTTCTATGAAGATTACAAAGCAGGGCAACTTGACCCGATTGCGTATAATGAATTTGTATTTGAATTTTTAACTCAGCATGACAATGAATACTTAACTGAACTACATCAGTTATTTATGCAAAAAGTGATTCGTCCGCAGATGCGCCCTAAAGGTTTTGCGGCGATTCAACGCCATAAAGATGCAGGACATGAATTGGTTGGGATTACTGCAACATCAGACTTTATTACTGCACCGATTTTTCGTGAATTTGGTATTACAGAAATCATTGCCACCAATGCTGAAGTCAAAGATGGTAAATACACAGGCAAAGTGACCAATATTCCATGTTATCAAAAAGGTAAATTGGCGCGTTTGGATCAATGGCTTGAGGGGCGTGATGTGACTGAGTCATGGGCTTATTCTGATTCAATCAATGACCGTTTCTTGTTGGAATATGCAGATCATGCTTTTGCGATTAATCCAGATGATCGTTTAGAAGCTTTGGCAAAAGAGCAGGCTTGGGAAATTCAAGATTGGTCGATTTGATTGATTGTGTTATTGATGAAGTAGATGAATGACAGCACTGAGGTGCTGTTTTTTATTTTCAAAATTTAAATTCTGAGATTTGTAATTATTTTTATAAATAAAGGTTTTGTGCTTCATTTTAAAAATAAAAATGCTATGTTGGTTTTAGAATTTTTTAGAAACTGCTGGAGAAAATAAAATGAGCCAAACACGTCCAAGAATGACTAATTTATTTGAACAACTGGGTTTGGATTCAAGTGAAGCGGGAATTGCAAAATTTATCGAAACCCATCAGTTAGATGCAGATACAACCATTGTCCAAGCCAATATCTGGTCAGAATCACAACGCCAATTTTTAGCTGAAAAGATTAAGTCAGATGGTGAGTGGGCACTTGTTGTAGATCAACTGAATGAGTCATTACATGAAGATTCAGTGAAATAAAATATTGAGATTCTGATGATTCAAAAACCGCATTTCTAGAGAAGTGCGGTTTTATTTGTATGGATGATATGCCGAGCAGTTTAAAGATTGCTCGGCTTTTAAGTATTTAAAATTACTTCATCATTTCAATCAGTTCTTGCACCGCACGTGATTGTGTACGCGCAGGGTGCCAGACCATGCCCAATTGACGATTCATTTCAAAAGGAATGCCGAGCTGATGTAAGTCTTGATTGAGCAAAGTCTTAGGTAAAACAGACCAGCCTAGCCCAATCGAAACCAACATGCGAATCGACTCAAGTGGGTTGTTGCTCATGGTGATTTTCGGTTTTAAGCCTTGCTTTTCAAATTCAGCCAAGGTGATTTGGCTAGTATAGGTTTGTGCTGCTGGAAGCAGACTTGGATATTCAATTAAGTCTTCTAATTTGAGATTCTTCTTTTGTGCAAGTGGATGAAATGGTGCAACCACAAAAACCAAAGGATCATTCCAAATGGTGATATAGCTGAGGCGTTCATCACCTTGCGGAGGTAAGGTTAAGAAAGCTAATTCTAAATCACCCGCAAGTACTTGTTCATGCGCCTGTTCCGAATCTACAAAATGCACATCCAATTTCACTTCAGGAAATTGTTGAACGTATTTTTTTAAATGCTGTGGTAAATGGTGTAGACCAATATGGTGACTGGTACCAATCTTTAATTTTCCACGGACTTCGCCTTGTTCATGGCTTAGTGTATGGTGAATGTCACCTAATTCATTTAACCAACTTTTAACTTTAGGCAATAGTGAATGAGCCGCATGCGTTGCTTGCACACCACGTCCCGCAGACTCAAAAAGTTTGACGCCAAAATACTCTTCTAAACTATGTATTCGTTTGGTCACAGCAGGTTGGGTAATAAACAGATGTTCTGCTGCCATGGAAATAGATCCTGTTTCCATTACTTTTACGAAAGCTTCAAAGGCTGCTAAATTCATTGTCTATCCATCCATAAAGAAATTTTATGCGTAATTTATTATTTAGAAATTTTAAGAATAAATCAAAGTAAATTTTAAGTTTTTTTCATTGATTGGTTTTACAGCTTGTTTTTAGAATTTATGAAAAGTTTATATACAAGTTTTTGCTATATGATTTGGTCTCATTTCATTTATAGTCAGTCTATAAAAAGAACAAAAGGAAAACTATTTGAATAGAACAGTTCTAAATCCACCAACAATGACATCGATTCATTATTTTAAACAGCTTTCAAGAAGCACTTATACTGCATCATGGCTGAGATTTTTTACCACACTTATTATTCTAAATAGCATAGGCTTTGGCTTGTTGTATTTTTTTAAGTGGTATATCCCTATCATTATTATGGAAGTTATTACATTGTTTTGGTTAAGAGCTAGATTCAATCGAATAACTAAAATGAAAGAATTAGAAAGTTTTCAAACCCTGATTATATCTGGACAGCATTTAGAAAAAGACATCCAAATATCAGTGTGACATCGTATAAACATATCGAGGATGGATTTAAAGATTATTTGGCATTACATATTTGGATCAAGCAAGCCTATGCGATGCCTTCTCATTCTGTGGATGCGTTATGGCATTTACTGATTGAGGAATATGATAGTTTTTATCGTGTCATGTGTGAAACTTTTTTAGGTTATCACTTAATTCACAAACCTCATGAGCAAGCTCCAACAGATTCACAGAAAATCAGTCAGCGACAACAACTGGCAAATACATGGCAGGCTGCATGTCATATACATGGATTAGATCCACAAAAAACGCATATTTTGCCACGAATATTTCAAGTCGATGCGCACATTCGTTGGGAACAGGGTTTGATTTGCAGTTTACCTTTTCTGATTGCATTGTATGCACAAATGAGTGCGACCTCGGCGATTCCCAATGATCAAGCCATGTCTTCTTGTTCATCAAATTCGACAACAGCATGCTCTTCAATGACTACTTTATGCACAAGTTCGGGGTCATCTCATGACTCAAATCATTCTTCTAATAGTTCAGATTCTTCGTCTTCTTGTAGCAGTTGCAGTAGTTGTGGAGGAGGCGGTGGTGATTGACACCTCCTCATTTATTTTGTTTAAGCGTTGACTTCAGTCGCTTGCGCCAACTTTTGATCTTTTTTATTCCAAATTTTCTCATGGAAGAAGAATGCGACAGCTTGTACAGTTGGCTCAACTAAACTTAAAGTGATAGCCATCCATAGATTTCCTGTAATAACATAAGCCACCATCATTGCGACAGTGATGTGCATGATGTAATAACTTAAGGTTTTTTTGAAAATTCGTTGATTGGTTTGAACAAAATTTTGAATACGTGCCATGATCATCACCACAAGATTAGAAGTTAATTAAATAATAATCATTATCATTTAAAATGTAAAAGAGAATTTTAAATTGGTGATGATTGGATTTGTGAATTAAGTTGATATTTAGAATATTTAAAAACACAAAGTGATTCCAAAAAGTTTTTAAATTAATAAAAATGATAAATTAGATTTATGTAAAAACACGGTTATAATCGACTTAATGAAAGAATTACCCAGTCCAGTGGAGCGCATCGACATGGCAGGCGAAAACCAAAAAGCAAAAACTGAAAATACAAAAACGTTGTATGACAAATTGTGGGATGACCACTTAGTAAAACAACGCGATGACGGCTCTGCATTGCTCTATATCGACCGTCACTTATTGCATGAAGTAACGTCTCCACAAGCTTTTGAAGGTTTGCAATTGGCAGGTCGTACACCTTGGCGTTTAAGTGCTAACGTAGCAACACCTGACCATAACGTTCCAACGTCGACCAAAGAGCGTTCAGAAGGGATTGCAGGGATCGAAGATGATACTTCACGTATCCAAGTACAAACTTTAGATGACAACTGTAAAACTTTTAATGTGGTTCAATTCGACATTAATGATGTACGTCAGGGTATTGCACATGTGGTTGGTCCTGAGCAAGGCTTAACTTTGCCAGGTATGACCGTGGTTTGTGGTGACTCACATACAGCAACACATGGTGCATTTGGTTGTTTGGCGCATGGGATCGGAACATCAGAAGTTGAACATGTATTGGCAACCCAATGCTTAGTTCAAAAGAAAATGAAAAACATGTTGGTACGTGTTGACGGTAAATTAGGTCAAGGCGTAACGCCAAAAGATGTGGTATTAGCCATTATCGGTAAAATCGGCACTGCTGGTGGTACAGGTCATGCGATTGAATTCGGTGGTCAAGTGTTCCGTGATATGTCGATCGAAGGTCGTATGACTGTGTGTAATATGGCAATCGAAGGTGGTGCTCGTGTGGGTATGGTGGCTGTTGATGACAAAACCATTGAATACGTAAAAGATCGTCCATACGCACCTAAAGGTGAACAGTGGGATGCTGCTGTGGCGTATTGGAATACTTTAGTTTCTGATGAAGGCGCACATTTCGATACAGTTGTGGTCTTACAAGGTGAAGAGATTGAACCGCAAGTGTCGTGGGGAACGTCTCCTGAAATGGTGATTCCTGTGTCACAAGCTGTTCCTACCTTGGAACAGGCGAAAGATGATGTACAGCGTAATGACTGGACACGTGCTTATCAGTACATGGGATTGAATGGCGGTCAGGCATTGGCAGATATTCAATTAGACCGCGTATTTATCGGTTCATGTACTAACTCACGTATTGAAGACATTCGTGCAGCAGCAGAAGTTGCGAAAGGCAAAAAAGTTGCTTCAACAATTAAGCAAGCGATGGTTGTTCCGGGTTCTGGTTTAGTTAAAGCACAAGCAGAAGCAGAAGGTTTGGATAAAATTTTGGTTGAAGCTGGTTTTGAATGGCGTGAACCAGGTTGTTCAATGTGTTTAGCCATGAATGCTGATAAATTACAGCCTGGTGAGCATTGTGCATCAACCTCTAACCGTAACTTTGAGGGTCGTCAGGGTAATGGCGGTCGTACACATTTGGTGAGTCCAGCCATGGCAGCTGCGGCGGCGATTGCAGGTCATTTTGTTGATGTGCGTACATTCTAATAGGAGCATGGATCATGAAAAAATATACCGTTGAACAAGGTATCGTTGCACCTTTAGACCGTGCCAATGTTGATACAGATTTAATTATTCCAAAACAGTTTTTGAAATCAATCAAACGTACAGGTTTTGGCGAAAACTTATTTGATGAATTGCGTTATTTGGATGAAGGCTTTTTAGGTCAGGACAATTCAAAACGTCCTAAAAATCCTGATTTCACCTTGAACCAACCACGTTATCAAGGTGCTTCTATCTTGATTTCACGTGCGAACTTCGGTTGTGGTTCAAGCCGTGAGCATGCGCCGTGGGCATTGGAAGAATACGGTTTCCGTACCGTGATTGCGCCAAGTTATGCCGACATTTTCTTCAATAACAGCTTTAAAAACGGCATGTTGCCGGTGATCTTGTCTGAAGAGATTGTGGATCAGTTATTTAAAGAATGTTTTGCCAATGAAGGCTATCAGTTGACTATTGATTTGGAAGCGCAAGAAGTACGCACACCAAATGGCGAAGCATTCAAATTTGAAGTGGATCCATTCCGTAAACATTGTTTATTGAATGGTTTGGATGATATTGGTTTAACTTTGCAAGCTGCGGATGATATTCGAGCTTATGAAGAAAAAACCAAAGCGGCTCGCCCTTGGGTTTTTGCTGAAATTCAAGGCTAAATTTTGAATTGAATTTTAAGTTATTGATAAACATTTATGCATAGCGTGAATGCCTAACTCTTGCTAACATGCGAAACATAACAAAAGATATGTTGATGTGGTGCGCAAGGGTTGGGACTGAATAATGACAAAGTTTTTAGGCAGTAGTGTTTTAATTGCAATATTGAGCCTGTTGTTAAGTGCGTGTCAGTCAAGTCAAATGATTGATAAGGTCAGAATCAACAAAGCTGGTTTGAAGCATCAAAGCCTAAATACTGTAACCGTTTATTGTTCAGGTGCAGAACATTGTGAATTTGCCAGATTAAATGATTTGATCATTACAGAAGAACATGGGCAGCGTGCGAATCGTAAGGCGATTAACAAAGGTTATTTGAAACTGACAGGTGAACCTTTAGATCGTAATGGTGTTTATCTGACGATTCCACCACAGCAATATGAAATGGTGATTCGGTTTTATCCCATTACCAAACAACATGCTGAAGTGTTCCATGTGATTCATGATTTTAAAGCGAATCAACAATATACATTCAAAATGTATCGCCAAAGAACACGTCAAGGTTCAGGCAGTTTGCTGAATGTTTCTGCGCCGACACCTTTGTGTGTCGATATGATTCAAGAAAAACGAACGATTCGCCGTTTCTGTCGCCCACATAATGCGGTGACAGGTGTGAGCGAATTTATTGAACAAAAGATTTAATCTCACATCAGCACTATGCTGAATACAAATGGAACTACAAATGTCTAAACAAATTTTGATTTTGGCAGGTGATGGTATCGGTCCAGAGATCGTTGCCGCTGCTGAAAAAGTACTTACACGTGTCAATGAAAAATTTAATTTAGGTTTGACGTGGGAACATGGTTTATTGGGTGGTGCTGCGATTGATGCACATGGTTCACCTTATCCAGAGGTAACTTCTGAACAAGCGAAAAAAGCGGATGCGATTCTTTTAGGTGCTGTCGGTGGTCCTAAATGGGATACGATTGAGCGTTCAATCCGCCCAGAACGTGGTTTATTGAAAATCCGTAGTGAATTAAATCTATTCGCAAACTTACGTCCTGCGATTCTTTATCCGCAATTGGCAGATGCTTCAAGTTTAAAGCCTGAGATTGTATCTGGTTTAGATATTTTGATCGTTCGTGAATTGACTGGTGGTATTTACTTCGGTCAACCACGTGGTATTCGTGAACTTGAAAACGGTGAAAAACAGGGTTATAACACCGACGTTTATGCCGAATCTGAAATCAAACGTATTGCTAAAGTTGCTTTTGAAATGGCAAATCTGCGCGGTGGAAAAGTCTGTTCAGTGGACAAAGCCAACGTTCTTGAAGTGACAGAGCTGTGGAAGCAGACAGTGACTGATCTGAAAGAAGCACAGTATCCAGATATCAACCTGTCACACATGTATGTAGACAATGCGGCAATGCAGCTGGTTCGTGCGCCAAAACAGTTTGACGTGATCGTGACAGGTAACCTGTTTGGTGACATCCTTTCTGATGAAGCGGCAATGCTGACCGGTTCAATCGGTATGTTGCCATCTGCATCTTTAGATGAAAACGGTAAAGGAATGTATGAGCCATGTCATGGTTCAGCACCGGATATTGCAGGTCAAAACGTGGCGAATCCACTTGCAACGATTCTTTCTGTTGCGATGATGCTTCGTTATACCTTCCGTGAAGAAACTGCGGCAAAAGCGATTGAAGATGCTGTAGGCAATGTTTTAGATCAAGGTTTACGTACAGGCGATATCATGTCTGAAGGCATGAGCAAAGTTGGTACGGTTGAAATGGGCGAAGCTGTTGTTGCAGCTATTGCTTAATTTTTAATGGTTCCAAAAAACGCAGCTTAGGGCTGCGTTTTTTATGGTTTAATTTTCAATTTTGCTTATTGTGCTATGGTTTAGGTTTAGCAAGCCCGACCACTATATTGTATAGACTCTGCAATATGTTGTTTAAGCTTAAATGTGACTGTGCAATTAAAATTAACATCATAATTTGGTGTAGCAGTTGTATCATAGCGAATCACAGGTGCTCCCATTGCATTTGACCCGACTGTCGCATTTCCTCCAGACACGGGGATGCTTAATGGTTGAAGAATGGTATAACTCAGCTCATCATCCGTGGTTTTTACAGTTTGGCTGACTTTATATCCTAATGCGCTGAAGTCTAAACTCTTTTGAATATCAGTACTATTTTGCCCAATAAACTGTTGCAGATAAGCATTTAAATCCGCAGGGCGCGTATCCAGACTTTGGCATCCAGTGATTAAACCGATACCGATGAGAGTGATCAGATAATGTAGAGGTAATTGCATGATGGTCACCTTTACGGAGTTTGATTAAAAAACATTGCTTTATTTATATAAAGTGTCATCTTAGTGTAATAAATAAGCAAAAAGTCTGTAGATGTTTACCAATCATATTAAAGACAATTGATTGATGAATTGTAAAAGAAATGTTCAAAGGATTTGAATCATGAAGAAGTTTGTACTGATTGGATGTAGTTATTTTCTGCTCTCTTTTTTGCCTGCAACAGGTTTTGCGCAGGTATGCGATGCTCAAAATCTAGAGTGTGGTAAAAAGCAATTTACAATATTACAGAATGAAGTAAAGCAGAAATACCAACAACTCAGAGCAAAATTAACAACGAATCAGAAAAAGAATTTACAGTATTCTCAATTGACTTGGATGAATCAGCGTGATGTGATTTGCGGGCGTGAGATTGATAAATCGAACGCAGTTGGCTGCCATTTAAATGCTTTGCAAACACGGAATACTTGGCTAGATACACAGATTTCAATGTGTAAAGAACAGACTTGCCAAACAATCGCTTTAGATCGTTGAGCATAGGATTGGGTACGAGAACGGAAGTTTGATAATGAAAAAGCCACTTAAATGTGGCTTTTGCTTACACTAAAACTTAGCGTGCGCGATAAGTAATGCGACCTTTTGTTAAATCATAAGGTGTCATTTCAACTTTTACATTATCGCCAGTTAAAATACGAATGTAATGTTTACGCATTTTACCAGAAATGTGAGCAATCACTTCGTGACCGTTTTCTAAACGCACACGGAACATAGTATTAGGAAGCGTTTCGGTGACAACGCCTTCGAACTCGATAAGTTCCTCTTTATTGGCCATAGCCTACCTGATGATCAAATTGGAAAGGCGCAAATTATAGGCAATTTTTTATAGAAAAACAAGATTATTCGGTATTTCAAGGTGGCAGATGACTTGAAAATAGGCGAACATATTGTTAAACAATTTCTACAAAAAAAAGCGGATAAATATTGTCAGTTTGGTCAATCGACGGTAATCTAAATCAAAGGTTTTAAGTATAAATGAATAACATACAAGGAAGGGCACTACGTGAGTCAGCTAACTGATGCTTCGGTTGTTTTACGATTAGGCTATCAAGCGATCCGTCGTGCAGGATTGCCGACAGAAGAAATATTATCAAAAGCAGGCGTAGCTTTGGGTCAAGTCGATCAGAATGCACGTACACCATTGAATGCACAGTTTGCATTTTGGGTGGCTGCTGAGGAAGTCAGCAATGATCCTGACATTGGATTGCACCTTGGTGAGCATTTGCCATTATACCGAGGGCAGGTCATCGAGCACCTATTCATTTCCAGTGAAAACTTTGGTGAAGGACTAAAGCGTGCATTAGCTTATCAGCGTCTGATCAGTGATGCTTTTCACGCTAAATTGATTGTTGATGATGAAGGGCGTTGTTATCTGACCAATGGTGAACAACCTTGGGGTGAAAATATTGTCAATCGTCATTTTTCAGAATGTGCTATTTCTGGAATTTTACGTTTTTTTAAGTTCATCACTGAGGGAAGATTTGAACCGATTTATATCGATTTTAATTTTACGCAAGGTGCATCTGATGGTGAGTATTATCGTGTGTATGGCTGCCCTGTGAGTTTGGGACAAAAAGAAACGCGCTTGTATTTTGATCCATCGATTCTTGATTATCCATTGTGGCAGGCTGAACCTGAACTATTGCAGTTACATGAGCAATTGGCGATTGAGAAGCTGCAAGAACTTGCACGTTATGATTTGGTTGGTGAGGTACGCCGTGCGATTGGTTCAACGCTTGAAAGCGGTGAAACGACGCTTGAAACGGTTGCAGCACAGCTCAGTATTACACCGCGTCGCTTACGTACTCAGCTTTCGGAAGCCAATACCAGTTTTCAACAGATTCTTTCGGACTATCGTTGTCGTCTTGCGAAGAAGTTATTGGCAAATACCAATGAGAGTGTGGAGCGGATTGTGTATCTAACAGGTTTCTCTGAGCCAAGTACATTCTATCGGGCATTTAAGCGTTGGACGAATGAGACGCCTGTGGAATATAGAAAACGTAAACAGCGTTAAATCTCTTTATTCTAGATACCCTCCCTTAATCCCTCCCACAGGGAGGGAGACTTTCATTGTGCATTTAATGCACAATGAAATACTCATTCTTCTTCAAATATTATTCAGGCATATTGAGCCAATGTGGCCCTAAAGGCATTTTCGGTAATTCAAACTGTTCTGGATAATCGGCATGGATGAAATAAAGCCCATCAGGTGGGGCTGTGATTCCTGCTGCTTTGCGATCTTCGGCAGCAAAAATTTCATCAATATGGTCAATTTCATACAAGCCTTGACCGACTTCAAGCAAGCACCCCATGATATTGCGTACCATATGATGTAAAAAACCATCGGCTTGAATATCCAGCACTAAATAATTGCCATGACGAATCAAACGGCAATGCTTCACATGACGCACAGGTTGATTGGACTGACAAGCTGCTGCACGGAAACTTTCAAAGTTATGTGTACCTTCAAATTTTTGTGCTGCTTCAATCATTTTGTCTATATCTAGAGGATAGTAGGCATGTGTGACTTGTTTATGTAGTAAGGCTGGACGATTTGCCGACTGATAAACGACATAGCGATAACGACGTGCTTTGGCTTTAAAACGGGCATGAAAGTCCATGTCCATTTCTTTAATCCACTGGATAGAAATATCCTTTGGTAATTGACTGTTTGAACCCATGAGCCAACCACGTATTGGGCGAATCGCATTAGTATCGAAATGTGCCACCATATTGGTCGCATGTACGCCTGCATCAGTACGTCCTGCACCATGTAGAATGATTGGTTCATCAGCAATCTTACTGAGCACTTTTTCCATGGTTTCTTGGATACTACGCACGCCAGCCTGTTGAGTCTGCCAACCTTTATACCGCATACCACAAAACTCAATACCAATTGCAAAGCGTTGCATAATTTCCTCTATTCAGGCTGATGGTCTAAATGATCATACCAATGATCGTGCCATTGTTCAGAAGTCGGGTATTGTAAATAAATTTTCAAAATTTTGGCATAAAGATCTGCCTGACTGAGTGCATCACTGACTAAAATTTTAGAATCTTGAATCCATTGACTGATCGCATAGCGTTGATCCATACCACCAAATGGCACTTGAGTAGACAAGATAATTTGGCAACCGTTATCTTGTAGTGACTTAAAATGTTGGATAATACGTTCATTTACAGCAAGATTTCCAACTCCATACGCTTGAATAATCAAGAAATGTGGTGCTTGTTGCATCAGTGCTTCAAGATTATTTTCGAATTGTTGTAATTCAGTTGGGGTCATCATCCAATTGAGAATATTTAAGGTCTTGGCTTTTTCAAGATGAGAAAGTTGAACATTCACAACATTTTGATTTGTTCTTAGGCTCTGATCTGCCTTTTGTCCTCTAAAAGCATCTAAGGCTGTGCTATGGGCTTTTAAAGCTGTTCGTGCATGGATAACTTGGTGGAAGAAAACCAGATAAACACCGACGGGGAGCTTTGTTACAGCATCTAAAGCAGTATTTAAATTATCCATCGCATCGGTAAATTCACGGGTATTATCTCCCTGAATATTCAGCAAGGGGTATTGACTACCTGTGAGCACAACATGGCATGAATCGCCTAAGAAGCGTGATAGGGTGGCACTTGCATAACTTAATGTATCTGTGCCATGAATTACCACAAAATGCTCGAAATTTTGTAATTGCAAGCTTTGAATCTGTTGAATCAGTTTGAGCCAATCCATAGCAGTACAGGCACTACTGTCTTTAATACCAGGTGCTTTAAAACATTCGATTTTAAGGTGAGGAGGGAGAACACGTTTAAGTTGAGGAATAAACTCTGTCTCTGGCATGGGTGCTAATGGTTCACCAATGCATCCAAAAGTTCCACCCATGTAAATTAGCGCAATTTTCTTATTCATGATTCTCTGGCTCGTAATTTTCCATATCCACAATAAAAAAGCAGCCATAAATGACTGCTTTATCTTAAATCAAATTGGTTTATGACGCGATTTGATTGAGTAAAGTTTGTGATTGTTGTCGTTGTTGAGGTGTATATGCTGTTTCATCTTGGGTGAGTAACTCTCGAGCAGAAGCATATGCACCTAAGTGAATATATTGTTGAGCAAGATCTAAGTTCAACTGGATTTCATTCACTTCTGCAAGTTCAGGGAATGATTTGACCAATGGATCATTTACTTCGGCTGATATAGCTACAGTCGCAGGGCCTGATGTATCTAAATTGAATGTAGGTGCAACAGGTACTTCTTGTTCAATAGTTTCAGTTTTTTGTTCTAGATCAAAGCTGAAACTCGGTTGAGTTTCGGTTTCACTTGGTGTGAGTTTGAATTCAGCCTCATGAGATGGCTTTAATTCTTCTAATACTGGTTCTTCAACAACAGGAGTGAGTGTAGCCTCTGCAAAATCAAGCTTAAACTCAGGCGCAATTTCAGTTGGCTTTTCAATTGATGGCTCTACCTGATTCGGTGTAAAGCTAAATTCGAGCGGTACCACTGTTTCAGCTTTAACTTCTTCTACAGGTTGCTTCGCTTCAAAAGCAGGTGCTGTAGTTGCGGTCTCCGCTGGTTCTTGCGTTGTAGGGGTTAGCGTAAACTCTAAGGGTTGAATCGGTTCAGGAGATTTTTCTGTTGCTGGTGCAGTGATTGTCGGAGCACTAAACTCAAGTGATTCAATCTTATTCTCAGTAGGTTCAGGTACAGGTTGTGCTGTTTCTGATACGGAATTAGTTTCAATTAGTGCATCAAAGGCAGTTGTATCTTTAGTTGCAGGTGCTGTTGAAACAAAAGCAATTGATTCAATTGGTTTTGTCGTTTGTGTTGTTTGGCGACGCTCTTCCGCTTGTATAACAATATCATCCAAGCCTAATGAACGAATATGCTTAATGAGTTGGTTGACTGCAAACTCATCTTTTTGAGCTAAATGAACATCGAGTAAATACAAATAAAGCTCATGCTGAGAGTTATCTTGGTTTAATGCTTGGTTTATTTTTGCTTCAGCAGATGAGTAGCTCTTATCTTTGATTAACTTTTCAATGCTTTGTTTAAGATCTACACTTAAAGATTTAGCTTCTTGCTTAACAACAATAGGAACTTCTACAACTGGGCTTTGTGTTCGTTGTGTTGTACGTGCAGTTCGGGCAACATTTTTCTTTGCTGATTTTTTATTGTTGGCTCTACTAGTACTCGTACTATTATTTTCTTTATTGGCATCTTCGCGTTTCTTTAAAACGATAGCGACAACCAAAAGTAGAACAAATGGAATCACATACAACAACATTTTATTTCCCCTTCATTGAGTACAATGAATTAATATCCTTTAATGCAACTCTAACTGTTTGGTTTGTTTGCACTTTTGTCTTTTAATTGCTGTTGCAATTGAGCTAATCGTGCATTTAATAATTGAATTCGTTGATTCTTTTGCTGTAAAGCTGAAGCAAGTTGAGTCACATTCTTCTGTAATTTAACTGTTTTTTCACGAGATGTCATAACTTTTGTAGAAAGTTCAGCATTTGTTTGATTTATCTGAGTATTTTTATTTGCAGAACCTTGTGCTGAATTTTGTTCATTGTCCGCAACTAAGCTCATTTCTGCCTGATCTAAGCGATATTTTGCAGCTCCTGACTGTTTTTGAGTAACAACTGGTGCCTGTGTTGGGGCTTTGTATTTTGTCGTTGGTCCTTGTTGGTAGCTTGCTGCTAAATTCAGAGCTGCTCCACGACGAATACGATTGACATCGCCTTGAATGAAAGCATTCTGATTATTCTCTTTGATTTGGCGCATCACATCAGGGATACTTTGATGGGTTTCTGCGGCTATACGTGACGCAATTGCCCATAGCGATTCATTTGCTTGGACAATATGCTGAGGATTTTGATTATTGCCTTGATTGGTCTCGACTTTTTTACTTTCGTTTTTCCTATTTTCATTTTTCTTGTTATCGCTTTTTTGAGCTTTATGAGTTTCAGGCTTTGCAGTCTGCGATTTGGCTTGCTGTGCTGGAGTTGTTTTTTGAGGTGATTGAGTCTCTATCGTTTGAACTGTATCTGTTTGAGTTTTTTCAGATTGAATTTGCTCTGGTGGACGAGGGGCTTGAGCAATAGCCGGTGTTGCTGTCTCTTTTTGTGTTTCTGTTTTGGCTACTTCATTTTTAATAGCCGAGTTATTGTTGACTGGCACTACTGTTGTAGTTTGTATCGTTGTTTCTATCTTTGAAGTTGGTGCACTTAAAGAAGGTGTGTTTAAAGTAGGTGGAGCAATAACGCTGATTGTGAGCGGGCGTTGAGCGTTGGTTATAGAGGATGTGTCAACTTGAGTATTTGCTGTTGACGGTGCTTGAGGCACATTGCTTTTATATTGAGTGCTCGTCGGTAAATTCAGTGCAATATCTTTTTCACTCACAATCACTTGAGGCATAAGCGGTTTTTCATTTGCCGCAGTTTTCAGCATAGGTGCTGGAACATTATTCCGACCACGAGTCAATGGTGTTTTAATCTGCTTTAAATGCGTTGCATTGCCTTCTTTGATTTTTACTAAAATATTGAGTTCTGAATCAATTAATGGGCGTGAGGAAGTAATGACAATAACACCACTGCCATCATTTGAACGGCGTGTGTAGAAGTTTAAATGCCCTGGAGTTTGCGTTGCCATACCAATATTTTGAATATCATCAGCACTTGCTAGACCTGCTTCGATTTTGTCACTCGGATTGGAATTGCTAAACTTCATTTCTGCATAAAGTAGTTCCCCAGCTCCTGATTGAACTTGAATCGGATCAATCGTGATCGCATTTACAGTTTGCGAAGTCATAATGGCTAAAATGGCAATTTTTAATTTGTTATATCCGGTCATCTCTGTCCATTGCTCTGACGAAGTACGCGCATTTAAATTATACAATATCTAAATGTAATCTAGATGCAAATTATTAACACAAGAGTTACATAAATATAGTTACATAAAAAAGCCGATCAAGATAGATCGGCTTTTTCAATGTTTAATACTTTTTTGTGAAATTACGCATTCTTATAATCGATTAAGATACGTAACATACGGCGTAAAGGTTCTGCAGCACCCCAAAGAAGTTGGTCACCAACAGTAAATGCACCTAAATATTCTTTACCCATGTTCAATTTGCGTAAACGACCTACAGGAACAGAAAGTGTGCCAGTTACTGCTACTGGTGTTAAATCCGTCATCGATGCTTCACGGGTATTTGGAACTACTTTAGCCCATTGATTAGACTGACGAATCATATCTTCGATTTCATCAAGCGGGACATCTTTTTTCAATTTCAATGTTAAAGCTTGAGAATGGCAACGCATTGCACCAATACGAACACAGTGACCATCAATTGGTACGATCTGTTGATTACCCAAAATCTTGTTGGTTTCAACTTGACCTTTCCATTCTTCTTTGGATTGACCGCTTTCGAGCTGTTTGTCGATATATGGAATCAATGAGCCTGCAAGTGGTACACCGAAGTTTGCAGAAGGGAAGCCTTCACCACGTTGTAAATCAGCAATTTTAGAGTCGATGTCTAAGATTGCAGAACGAGGATCGTCCAATAAATCTTTGGTATTGTTGTATAAATAACCCATGCCTGTGATGAGCTCACGCATGTTTTGCGCGCCAGCACCTGAAGCTGCTTGATAGGTCATCGCAGTCATCCATTCCACCAAGTTCTGTTGGAATAATGAACCCATACCCATCAACATCAATGAAACGGTACAGTTACCACCAACGAATGTTTTAGTGCCTTTGACTAAACCATCTTTGATGACATTCAAGTTCACTGGATCAAGTACGATAATCGCTTCATCATCCATACGTAATGTAGATGCAGCATCAATCCAATAACCGTTCCAACCTTCAGCTTTCAGCTTTGGAAAAACTTCAGACGTATAATCGCCACCTTGACAGGTAATAATGACATCCATTTGCTTCAGACTGGTAATGTCCGTCGCTTCCATAAGTGCTGGAGCAGTTTTACCACCAAAAGCAGGGGCTTCACCACCTGCGTTACTGGTAGAGAAATAGAATGGCTCAAAATGAGCAAAATCATTCTCTTCAACCATACGTTGCATAAGGACGGAACCAACCATCCCGCGCCAACCGACCAGACCTACTTTCATGTCACTTTGCCTCGGTGCGTTAATAAAAAATAAAAAGGGGGCTTGAGTGTATCAAAAGAGTGTGTAACTGCAATAGCGTACACAATGAAAACACAATTATATTGTGCAATATATCTTGTTTATGATACATGCAAAATTGATATTAATTTATGAATCATTCAAAAATTAAGAATATAAGAGTGACAAAATATGATTTGGATAGAAATATTGTCTGCAATCGTGATTTGGCTGAGTTTTTGGTCATTGATCCCACGTGATGAATGGTGGTTCAGGGGTGCAGATTTCCCACGCTTACAGATTTTGTTTGTCGGGATCATTGCTTTCTTTTTACTGCTGTTTTGGCAAGGAGAATGGGATTTAAAACGAGAAATTATTTTTGTGCTGTTGATTGCCGCTTTAGCATTTCAATTGAAAATGGTTTTGCCTTATACCTTTCTATGGAAAAAACAAGTTGCTCAAGTTCGATCTGAACAACTTGATTCGAGTAAACAGATTTCTGTGCTTGTTTCGAATGTACTCACGCCGAATGATCAATATCAACTTTTGATTGAGCACATCCAAAAGTTTCAACCTGATTTAGTGTTGACCTTAGAAACCGATCAAACGTGGCAAAATCATTTAAAAGTGATTGAGCAAGATTATCCCTATCGAGTTCCTGTGCCATTAGATAATTTGTATGGCATGCATTTGTATAGCAAATTAAAATTGGTGGATACCGATGTCAAATTCATTCTGAGTGATGAAATTCCTTCGATTCATACCACTGCGATTCTGCCATCAGGGCAAGCCGTTAAACTGTATTGTTTACACCCTAAACCACCGAGCCCAACGGAAGCCAAAGATTCAACTTTAAGAGATGCTGAATTACTGATTGTCGGTGACCAAATTAAAGATTTGGATGAAAGTTGTATCGTGATGGGGGATTTAAACGATGTGGCTTGGTCTCGGACGACACGGCTATTTCAACGGATTAGTGGCTTACTCGATCCACGAGTAGGGCGTAAATATGTCAATACTTTTCATGCAGATTATAAGTTTTTAAGATGGTCGCTCGATCATTTATTTCATAGTACAGACTTTGCTTTAGTGCAGATGCAACGATTGCCACATATTGGATCAGACCATTTCCCTATTTTTGTTACGCTGCAAACGGGTCGTGTTTTTGAGCAGATTCAAGAAGAACTGGAACAGTCGGATGCGGATGAGCAAGAGGCTCAGGACGCGATTCAAGAGGGCATCGAAAAAGCAGAGAAAGAAGAAAAAATTGTCACTGATGAAATTGCACAGGATTATAAATGTGAAAATAAATTGTCAGACAATAAAGGCTGAATTTGGTTGATTTTTGTAAGTTATTTCGTACAAGGATTGTGTCTCTAAACGGATGGTATGAAATCTGTATTCGCTTTAATCTTTAATCATCGACAAACGGAATGGGAAAGGAAATGTCCCGCTAAGGAAGACGAAGTCGATGGATGAATCATCATGGATTTGATGTTGGAATGGATAACCAAATAGAATAAAAATAATGATTGAAAGCACAACCTCATAGACCCGAGTTTTGCAGGACGCAGAACTCGGGTTAGCTTTATTTATGGTATATAATTTATCCGATTTAGAGTCGAAAATAAAAATGAGTGATTATGTATTTATCTAAATTTCAAGAATTCAAAATTTATATTGTCAATTTCACAGACTTAGCACGTGATGCACTGCATATTTACGCAGGTCTAGCTGTTTTCTTTATTGTTGCCCTGATACATAAGCGTCAATTGAAATCGACTTGGGCGATTATAACCGTTATTTGTGTCGCAGTAGGATGTGAACTTTTCGATGCTCGGGATGATTTGATTAATCATGGGTATTGGCGAGTAGGCGCAAGTATGCATGACATTATCAATACTTGTTTTTGGCCAGTTATGATTTGGCTTATGGCACGTTTTCGAGTCTGGAAAGGCTGATGTTTTCCATCATCCAAGCTTGAAAAGTATGAATGATTTAGATTGTGAAAGATTGAAAATGGTTTTTAAGGGGATCTAAATCAAGCCAGCGACATGAGTTTGAGTTTCATGTCGCAAATATTATCAAGGATATTGTTTATTTAAAGCATCTAATTCGGCTCTTGCCATTTCTCTCATGTTTTGTAATTGTTTAAAACGCTTTTTGTATCCTTCATCAGGAGCAGTAATATCAAAGTTAGATTTTTGAGTGAGTTTAGATAATCGTTCACTCAAAAAAACAGATTCAATCATTTGTCTTCGAATATTTTGCACTTCGGAACTTTTTAAATTAAGTTGCATCATTTTTTGTTGCATATCTTTTTGTAATTTATCAAATTCAATGAGGACTTGTTCAAATTTTTCAGGGTCCGTTGCTGTTATTATGAGCTGATTTGCTAATTCATTTGTCTTTGTATCAACTGATTTAATAATTGGATTTAATTGTGCTAAATCAGTTTTAATGTATTGAGGATTCGCTTGAGAAAGCTCTGATGCTTTGATTTCCCAATTGCCTGAAATTTGTTTTGTAGTCGTTTCAGTGCAGGATGACAATATTAAACTTATGCTTATAAAAAAGCAGTAGGCAATACGAGCTAGATTTTTCATATTTTTATTCAACTTTTTAATAGGGGCTTATGATTTGGTAGCCTTAATATCTTTGTAAATTTGTGATTAAGAATATTGCTGGTTTAAAGCATCTAATTCAGCACCTACTTTTTGTTGAATCGCAATGGTGCGCATACTGAGTTGTTTAAATTCCTCACTTGGTGCTTTCATATCAAAATTCGGCGCAGTTGAAAGTTCATATAATTTTTGGCTGGTAAGGAGGTTATCAATCATTTGAGTACGAATATTTTGTACTTCACTACTTTTTAATTGAAGTCCCATCAACTTTTGTTGAAATTCTTTTTGTATATCATTGGAATGGCTTAGAAGTTCTTTGAGTTTTTGTGGATCAGAAGCTGCTGATTGCGCTTGTTCTCTAAGTCGCAAGGCTTGAGAGTTGGACTGATTGGTGATTTGATTTAACTGTGCTAAATCTGACTTGATGTCCGTTGCATTTGCACTACTCAGTTCTGAAGCTTTAGCTTGCCAATTTCCTGTAGATGATGTTGAACTGCTTTCTTTTACTTGCTGATTTTGTTCTGTATTTGCTTTTTTATCTGCACAGCCAATGAGTAAGATGCTTGAACTCATCATTGATATAAAAAGAATTTTATTAAAAATATGCATAGTCTTATATTTCCTTCATGTTTTTAAGTTTTAGTGTTTTCTACGCTGACGATCTTAGCGAATTTTATGTTGTGACTACAGTACGCTTTTGTACGTTTGGAATGGACACTAATCCAAAAATAAAAAAGGAGATCTTAATGATCTCCTAATTTTGAATATAAATGCTTTCAACTCTAAACAATAATCAACTCAATAAATTTTGTCATAACCCTCAGGGCGTGTTTTAAAACGACGGTGGAACCACATATATTGAGTCGGTGCGATACGAAGCTGATTTTCAATGATTTTATTGACACGAATTGCATCAGTCAATTCATCCTCGCTCGGCATTGGTTCAACAGCAGGTTCAATCAATACATGATATTTTGGATTACGAATATCGCCATGACGATAAAAATACAGTGGAATCGCAACTGCTTTGGATATTTTCAATAAACGACGATGTGCAGTAACCGTTGCAGCCTCCACACCAAAAAAGGGTGCCATCACACCTTGTTTTAAACCGAAGTCTTGATCTGGACTGTACCAAATCGCATCCCCATCTTTAAGATGACGAATTAAACCACGCATATCATCATGATCAATTTGTGCTTTATAAATGGTTGCACGACAACGGTAGATTAGCATATCTAATAGAGGATTATTCTGAGGGCGATAAACCACGTCAGGCTCAAAGAATTGCGCACAAAGATAACCACCCGCATCCAACATGGTGCTGTGAGTACCTAAAAGCAACATGCCTTTGCCTTCTGCCTTAGCTTGGTGAATGTGTTCTAAACCTTCAATCGTTACACGATTTTTAAACCATTGTGGTGAATACCAAGCATTGAGTGTTTCAAATACACCCACCATTTGATCTACAAAAACTTGTTTAGAATTTTCTAAAACTTGTTCCGAAGACCATTCAGGAAAACACACTTCTAAATTACGAATGGTGGTTTCACGACGTGACTTCAGCCCATTAAATGCGAGATGACCAAGTAAAGTAGCTAAGCGATGTTGAATCGCCCATGGCAAAATTGCCAGAATCATTAAAAATACAATCGCGATCCAAATTCCCCAATATTTTGGATGCAAAAATGCCCAGTAAAACTTTCCAGACTCGTATTGATGCTTTTTACTCATAGCAGTTTTGTAAATATGGGGGTGATTGAAACTGAAAGAAGTGTAGCATGAAGCGGTTTAAAGTAGAAAATACTCAAAGTCAGAAAGAAAATTGAACGTGCTAGGGATGGGGAATGAAAATAATACGGTTAATTCAGGGTGATATTACCATTCAAAAGGTAGATGCAATTGTCAATGCTGCCAATACCTCGCTACTTGGCGGAGGTGGTGTGGATGGGGCAATTCATCGTAAAGGGGGCTCTGCTATTTTAGAAGACTGCCAAAAGATTCGTGCAAAGCAGGGCAGTTGTGCAGTTGGTGAAGCCGTCATCACTACAGCAGGTTTATTGCCCAGTAATTATGTAATCCACACGGTTGGACCCACTTGGCAAGACGGACAACATGGTGAGCAAGAATTACTTCAACACGCTTATTTAAATAGCTTAAAACTTGCAGAACAACATCAGCTGAAAACAATTGCCTTTCCTAATATTTCCACAGGGATTTATCATTTCCCAAAAGTCAGTGCTGCGAGTATTGTGATTAAAACCATTGTTGATTTTTTTAAATATGCTGAATCCGTCGAAGAAATAAATTTTGTTTGTTTTGATCTTGAAAACTTTAAAATTTATCGACAGTTACTGGCGGAAATTGATCAGAACCACTTTCAAGTTCTCGGTATATAATCCAATTTATTTAGACAGAAATCGCCATGAGAGATTCGTATTTAGACAGTTGTAAAGCAACGTTGATATTTCTCGTGGTTTTAGGACATTTCCTCGAACGAATGATAGGTTGGAAAGACCCAATCGCACATACTTTATTAGGCACAATTTATTTTATTCATATGCCTGCTTTTATTCTCGTTTCAGGCATTTTATTTAAAGATAAAAACTGGCTCAAAAATATTTTTTTCTTTGTATCTCTATATTTACCATTCCAATTTCTATTCCCAGCTTTTGATGCAATTTGGTCGGGGCAGTTCAAATTCAACTGGAATATTTTTGAAAGACCGTATTGGATTTTATGGTATTTGCAAGGCATGATGCTTTGGACATTACTGGCGCATCTGTTCATCAAAATTAAATTTCCAGTCATTATTTCACTTATTCTTGCGCTGTGTATAGGTTTAAGCCCTTGGAATAATTATCAATATTCAATCGGGCGAATTTTTACTTTCTTCCCATTTTTTATGATCGGTGTGGTTTACGGCAAGAGTATTCTACAAAAGATACAACAATTTAAATTCGCAACTGTTTTAGGTGGGCAGATTATTTTGGGTATTGTGAGTTATGTGTATTTCTCACAAATCAACCCATACTGGCTTTATGGAAGTTTGAACTATGCACAACTCAAGGTCAGTTCATGGGATGGTACGTGGATCAGAGCAAGTTTATTACTGACTTCGAGTCTTGGTATTTTTGCTATTTTTGCATGGGTTAAACTCTTAAATCCTCGGTTTATTCAACTTGGGAAAAATACTTTACCTGTTTATTTACTTCATGGTTTTGTGGTGATATTGATTGCTCGCTATTGGCAGTTAGATTTTAATATTTTTGTCGAGATTGGAATTTGTATAGTTTTATCTATTCTGACCTGTTGGATTTTACAACAGCAATTTTTTGATCAACTATTGAGAAAATTGTCGCTTTGGCTCATGAAGCCCATTGCTTGGTTGGGAATTAAGTAGCTATTTACAAAAGTATTTTTATGGATTGATTGATTAATTTAAAATGAGAAAGATAAAAACTCCGCGCGGTGGCGGAGTTTTATCTAAATTGGAAATGTAGAATTAACCTTTGGTCATTTCTTCTAGCTCTTCCCAACGCTCTAATTTTTCTAGCAACAAATCATCAATTTCAGCCAAACGCGTAGAAAGTTTCATGGCTTGTGCATTGTCAGAAACAAAGAGCGAACCATCTGCAAGTTTTGCATTGATCTCAGCTTGTTCTTTTTCCAAAGCTTCCATTTCAAGTGGAAGTTGTTCTAAAGCACGTTGATCTTTATAGCTTAATTTAACTTTCTTTGGTGCAGCTTGAACAGGTGCAGCAGCAGCTTCCGCTTTGGCAATCGCTTTTTTCACCGCACTTTTCTGGTCTACAGCCGTTTGGTCAGGACGTTGTTCTAGGTAATCTTGATAACCACCGATGTATTCGTCGATATTGCCTTTACCATCAAAGACCCAAGTTGATGTCACGACATTGTCCATAAAGGCACGGTCATGCGAGATGAGAAGCAATGTACCTTTATAACCACCGAGCATTTCTTCAAGCAACTCTAAAGTCACCATATCCAAATCATTGGTTGGCTCATCCATTACAATGAGGTTTGATGGTTTGAGTAGAAGTTTTGCTAAAAGAATACGGTTACGTTCACCGCCTGAAAGTGCTTTTACAGGTGTGCGTGCGCGCTCTGGTGAGAATAAAAAGTCTTGTAAATAGCTGTAGATATGACGACGGCTACCATTTACATCGACATGGTCAGAACCTTCTGAAACGTTATCTTTGACTGATTTTTCAAGATCAAGCGCATTACGTAATTGGTCAAAATAAGCCACTTCAAGTTGTGTACCAGTTTTAACTGTACCTTTATGCTCTTGCTCACCTAAAATCGCTTTAATCAGTGTGGTTTTACCGACACCATTATCACCGACTAAGCCAATACGGTCGCCACGAAGTACCAATGCTGAGAAATCTTTGATAATCGGTGCATTGTCGCCAAAAGTGACTTGAAGATTTTCAATCTCAAAGACTACTTTACCTGAACGATTGGCTTCTTGGGTTGCCATGCTCACTTTACCTTGTTGTGAGCGGCGTGCTTTCGATTCTTCACGTAAGGCTTTTAAGGCACGGACACGACCTTCATTACGGGTACGACGTGCTTTGATCCCTTGGCGAATCCAAACTTCTTCTTCCGCCAATTTTTTATCAAATAAAGCATTTTGTTTTTCTTCAGCTTCCATTTGCTGTGCTTTCAGATCAAGATAACGTGAATAGTTACCTTCATAGCTACGCAATTGCCCACGATCTAATTCGACAATACGCGTTGCAATACTATCTACAAATGCACGGTCATGCGAAATGAAAAGCAAAGTTAGATTATTTTGATCGAGTAAGAATTTTTCTAACCATTCAATACTTTCAACGTCCAAATGGTTGGTTGGTTCGTCGAGTAATAGCACATCAGGTTGAGTGAGTAAGGCACGTGCTAGTAAGACACGACGCTTACGACCACCAGATAAGTCCGCCAAATCCGCTTCAGGATCTAAGCCCATTTTACTGAGGATAGAGTTCACTTTGGTTTCGAGTGCCCAACCATCGAGTAAATCGAGCTTATGTTGTAAATTCCCCATGCGGTCACAGGCATCCATGTCACCGAGTACACATGCATCGCTCGCTTCATGGTATTCTTTCAATACTTGAGCAGCTTCACCAGCACCTTCGGCAACAATGTCAGCAACTTTGCCAGAGTCCATAGGAACATCTTGGGCAAGCATGGAAATGGTGATGCCGTTTTGTAGGGCAATTTCACCTTGATCAGGGAGTAAGCTTCCTTCAATTAGTTTGAGTAAAGTTGACTTACCTTCACCGTTACGACCAATCAAACAGACTCGTTCGCCACGTTCTAAATTGAAGTTTGCGCCGTCGAGTAGGGCAGGTCCACCAAACGCAAGTTGGACATCCCTTATAGTAATATAGGCCATACGGTTTCCTAAACATCCCACAGTGAGGACTAAAAAATGACTAAACAGAAAAATCTTGATGATCAGGCGTCATTTTCCGCACCCATAGAAGATTTGCAAGTCCGAATTGCATTTTTAGATGATTTAGTCGAACAATTAAATGATCAGGTTGCACAACAGAGCTTAGAAATTGCTGATTTAAAAAAACAAATGCAGTTGTTGTATCAACGTGTGGAATCTTCGGATTTGTCAGAAGGTATTGCAGCATTTGATCCGATGACCAATCGCCCTCCGCATTATTAATGATTCAGCTGTGTGAGGGCTATTCGGATAGGAGTCATTAGAAATTCATTTTTTATTTGACCTTTTGTCTAAACCTCGTTGTAATGCTTTCTTTTTCAAAATTGATCATTTTTTATGATGCACGATAAAGTTGTACTCCTTGACCTTGAAAATAATATGCCATCAGCAAAATTGCTGAGAAATATGGTCGAGCATTATCCAACTTTATACTTATTTAATTGTGCAGGTCAGTTTCAGTATTCACTTGAAGATTTAACTGAATTTTCAAGTTGGGTCGTGAGTGGTCAAGTGGTGATTCTTGAAACACCTGAAGCGATAGAGAAAGAATTTGAATATGCTGTGGTGACAGGTCAATTGATGGCTTTGGTTGAGCCTGAAACACATATTGATGTAATTTCAGCCATGCCAAGTTGTGACATGTTGTTGGATATGATACGTAGTTCAGATTTGCATTGTAGCTTGATTCAAGTTGAAGCCGAAACATCAGCAACTACGCTTGTATTGCCAAGCATACAAACAATCCAAGAAAAACCGTATTTACAGATGGTCAAAAAGTATTGTGACGCTTTGGGTAAAATGACAGGAAAGCCGAATACAGTTGAAAAACTTAGAAACTCTGTGGCTAATATTTTACAAATCGTTCCTGAAAAAGCACAGCATTTGGTAGGTATGTTGATCAATTTAAAAATAGTCAAACGTATCGATGAGCAAGTTGCCTACCGTAAAAAAGTATTGAAAGAATGGACTGAGTTGGAATTAGGTCATCCTGTTGTTGAAACAGAAACAAAGGATACTGCAACTCCATCACGAATGAAGCTAGAGAAAATAGATCAAATTTTAGAAAAATTACGTGGGGATTCTCAACAAGTGCTGACTGAGATTGATCAGCAAGATTCAGTTGAAGCAGTGCAAAAGGTCCTATTTAAAAACTTTGATAAAATTGATCCAGTACAAATTGAAGTGATTCAAAAGCTCAATGATTTAAAAACCAATAAACCCAAAGATATTTACGAATTACGTGATTTACTCGAACAGATGTTCCCTAAGTCAGATATTCGTTTATTGCTCAAAGAGTTGATTGAAAAGGGTTATATTTATTGGAATGGGCATGAAGTAGTGTATAGCCATGAGATGTATTTGAACTAAGTTTTGAAGGATGTAAATATTCGCAAAAACAGTCTAAGAAACGTCAAATATGCGAGATATATTTGAGTCCGTGTAATGGTTGCAGTTATGACTTAGCGTAATTTTGTATAAAACATTAGAACATGCTGAAATTTAAAAATGTACTGTTTTATATAAAATGTTCATAAATTCAAACAAATGATTATGCTTTTTATGGTTCATTTCCGACATCATGCAAATTATTTATCAGACAAACTTGCGTTTTATATTCAGCTTATGCAACTCTAATATAGGAATTAAAAGGTGAACTATGGAACACACTGGTCTTTGGGTTGCGCTCATTATTATTGTTTTTGTATTGGGCTCAATTTTTGGCTTACGCGTAAGCCCTAGAGAAAAAGCATTAGGCTTAATGCGAGAAAAAGCGAGAAAGATGGGATTGCACCCCCGTTTAGTGGCTGCGCCAGATTGGACTAAAGTTCCCATGGCAACTGAATCTCGTGCGAGTATGGTGGCTTATTATAGTGTATTGATTCCAGATGCTCGTTTGCCTTTAATGCGCTTTCGTGTCGAAGATCAAAAGCTTCAAGTGATTCAAGGCGATGAGAAATTTAAAGATTTTCCCATTGCATTAAAAGGGATTTATGCTATTGATATGCAGGCGAATTGTGTAGGGCTGTATTGGGATGAAGCATCTGACCTTAGAGCAACCCAACTTGAAGATATGAAAGCATATTTGCTGAAATTGGCTGAAATTTAACTTTAATAATAGGAACAGTGGTTTATTATGGCGAACGCTCCTCGATCTGCATCCAAAAGCACGGCAGCAACTTCTCCCGAAGCTGGAAAAAAACGTGCGCTCGTGATTGTGGAATCGCCTGCAAAAGCGAAAACGATTAATAAATATTTAGGCTCAGACTACATTGTAAAGTCGTCGGTAGGTCACGTTCGCGATTTGCCTACAGGTGGCTCAAGTAAAACAACAGAAAAAAAACCTGTTTCACGTGCCAAACTGACGGATGAACAAAAAGCTGAAAAAGCACAAACCGCTTTGGTCAACCGAATGGGTGTCGATCCTGAGCATGGTTGGAAAGCCAAGTATGAAGTGCTTCCAGGCAAAGAAAATGTAGTTGCTGAACTCAAAAAACTTGCTAAAGATGCAGATGCTATCTACCTCGCAACGGATTTGGACCGTGAAGGGGAAGCGATTGCTTGGCACTTAAGAGAAGTGATTGGTGGTGATGATTCACGTTACCATCGTGTAGTGTTTAACGAAATTACCAAAAATGCAATTCAAGAAGCATTTAAACAGCCAACACGCTTAGATATAGACCGTGTAAATGCACAACAAGCACGTCGTTTCTTAGACCGTGTTGTAGGCTTTATGGTATCGCCACTGCTTTGGGAAAAAATTGCCCGTGGCCTTTCAGCAGGGCGAGTACAGTCTGTTGCGGTCAAACTTGTGGTTGAGCGTGAACGTGAAATTCGTGCGTTTATTCCTGAAGAATATTGGCAAGTATTTGCAGATACCAAATCGAAAAAAGACGACATTCGCCTTGAAGCAGTGAAGCAAGGTGGTAAGACTTTAAAATTACAAAATAAAGCACAAACCGATGCATTATTGAAAATTTTAAATGATGCTGAATATAAGGTGTCAACACGTGAAGATAAACCGACCAAGGTCAATCCAAGTGCGCCATATATCACTTCGACTTTGCAACAGGCAGCGAGTACACGTCTCGGTTATTCTGTAAAGAAAACCATGATGCTTGCACAGCGTTTGTATGAAGCAGGTTTCATTACCTATATGCGTACCGACTCAACATTCTTGAGTGATGACGCAGTCAATATGGTGCGTAACCATATTGAAACAGAATTTGGTGCGAAATACTTACCTGCAAAGCCAAACCGTTATGGCAATAAAGCTGGCGCGCAAGAAGCCCATGAAGCAATCCGTCCATCGAATGTTTCATTCAAAGGCGATAGCTTGGCAGGTGTGGAGCGTGATGCACAACGCTTATATGACTTGATTTGGCGTCAATTTGTCGCATGCCAAATGACACCTGCGGAATATTTATCATCAACCATTCTTGTCGATGCCAATGGTGTAGAGCTTAAAGCCAAAGGTCGTACTTTAGTGTTTGATGGTTTTACCAAAGTTCGTGGTCAAAACAAATCGGATGATGATGTACTGCTTCCAGCAGTTAAAGTGGGTGAAGTACTTAAACTTGAGAAATTAGATCCATCACAACATTTTACTAAGCCACCTGCACGTTTTACCGAAGCATCATTGGTCAAAGAATTAGAGAAAAAAGGTATTGGTCGTCCTTCGACCTATGCTGCGATTATTTCGACCATTCAAGATCGTGGTTATGTGAAACTGGATAACCGTCGTCTTTATGCAGAAAAAATGGGCGAGATCGTCACCGACCGTTTAGATGAAAACTTCAATAACCTCATGAATTACGCATTTACTGCGGATTTAGAGGGGCAGTTGGATAAGGTTGCAGATGGTCAACGTAACTGGAAAGAGCTCTTAGACAGCTTCTATGGCGATTTTAAGCAACGTTTAACTACAGCTCAAGGCGAGAACGGCATGCGCCGTAATTTGCCTGTCGAAGTGGAAGCGGTTCACTGTAAAGAATGTGAACGTCCAATGCAGATTCGTACAGGAACAACAGGCGTATTCTTAGGGTGTTCAGGGTATAACTTGCCACCAAAAGAACGTTGCAAAGGCACACTGAATTTAACGCCTGTTGAATCACTTGCCGCTTTGTCAGATGATGATGGCGCTGAAACCGCAGATTTGATGTCGAAAAAACGTTGTCCTGTCTGTGGTACGGCAATGGACAGTTATGTGATCGACGGTGGTCGTAAATTACATATTTGTGGTAATAATCCTGACTGTAATGGTTATGAGCTTGAAGAAGGCGAGTTCAAAATCAAGGGTTATGATGGTCCAACCATTCCATGTGACAAATGTGATGGTGAAATGCAGTTAAAGACTGGTCGTTTCGGTCCTTATTTCGCATGTATGAGTTGTGACAATACCCGTAAAGTTCTGAAAAATGGTCAGCCTGCACCTCCACGTGTAGATCCAATCAAAATGGAACATTTACGTTCGACCAAACATGATGATTTCTTTGTACTTCGTGATGGTGCAGCAGGTTTATTCTTAGCGGCGAGTAAGTTCCCGAAAGTACGTGAAACACGTGCGCCAAAAGTTGCCGAATTACGTACTGTGGCAGATCAACTTGATCCGAAATATCAGTTTATATTGAAAGCACCAGATCAAGATCCAGAGGGTAACCCGACTTTAGTGAAATTCAGTCGTAAAAACCAAGCTCAGTATATTGGTTCTGAAACGCCTGAAGGTAAGCAAACCAAATGGTCGTTGGTTTATAACGATGGAAAATGGGTTGAGGCTTAAGCTTTAAACTATTTGAAAATATAAAAAATGCTCACTTTGGTGGGCATTTTTTATCTCACGTTGACATGTAAATATGTTTAATTATTAAGTAGGGTTTATATGGGAAATGAATACTAAGCAGTGATCTCAGCATCTATTGCACCATGATTATTGATACTTGATATCATCTTATTCAAAAGGGACTGAAATGTGGAAAAAAATTAGAGTTGCCCTATTACTCATCATTCTCTTGATCGTCGGTATGAATGCGTGGCGAGACATGAATCAAGATTGGACAAAACCAATCGTGGTGTTATTACATCCGATCAATGTTGATGGTCAACCTGTAACGGAACATTATATTCAACAAATCTCTATCGATGATTTGGATGAAATGCGAAACTATTTACAGCTTCAGTCCAAAGAATTTAGAGGGTAACCGATTTCATTTTATTTTCGATTGGGGCGTGAGCTAAAAACATTACCACCCAAACCACCTGAAACAAGTAGTGCTTTAGATGCAATTTTATGGAGTTTGAAATTCCGTTTCTATGCGTGGAAACAACATGAGGGCGGTGATGGCTCGCCATCTGTCACACTTTATTTAAATTATCATGATCCTAAATTGCAAAATAGCCTAAAACATTCAACTGCTTTAGAGCGTGGTCGTATTGGCATGGTAAATTTATTCGCCTCAAAAAAGCAAAGTTCAAGCAATAAAGTAGTTTTAGTTCATGAGCTTTTACATATCTTTGGGGCAAAAGATAAATATGATTTTGCGACTGGACAACCGATCAATCCAACGGGTTATGCAAATCCAGAACAAAAACCTCTATATCCGCAAAGTCGTGCAGAAATTATGGGTGGATATATTCCATTATCACCAATAAAGAGTAAAACACCTGATGGTCTAGAAGATACGATGATTAGTCGTTTAACTGCCCAAGAAATGGGATGGGTTAAATAAGAAGTATTCATGATGCTCAGAACTGTGGATAAGATAGAATCTATCCACATGTCAGATGCATATCTTATACAGACAAAAAATTGAATCGGATTAAAAATCAAATGAATCAATAACAACCAAGAGAACAAATATGCGTACTGTGGGAAATGATATAGTCCGTCATCAATTGCATGAAAATCGGAAATGGTATTTATTGTTGGGTGCGGTCTTGGTCATCTTTGGCTTGGTACTACTTGCCTCATTGGGTATGGCAACATTAACAGTTGTCGTCTTGTTTGGTGTCCTGATGATGATCGGTGGAGTGATTCATTTAATTGCTGCTTTTAAAATCTTTGATGGCGGCTTTCGTTGGCTTTGGGCATTGTTCGGAATACTGTATTTGATCGCTGGTTATTATGCGTTTAAATCTCCGATTACTACGGCTGTGGTGTTGACCAATCTACTAGCGATTGCTTTATTAATTGGCGGTTTTATTCGAGTTTTTAATGCCTTTATGTTGAAACCGATGTCAGGTTGGGGGTGGACATTATTTTCAGGTTTACTGACTTTGGCGACAGGTGCAATTATTTTAGCTTCGCCTGATGCTCCGTTTTGGGTTTTAGGATTATTTCTTGGTGTGGATATTTTATTTCAAGGAGTAAACTATCTGACTTTTGCTGCTGCAATTAAGCAGATACCACCAGCAAGTCATTGATTATTTTTTAAATGAATAAAATGCCCAATCAATAAATATGTTGGGCATTTTTGTTTTAGCTTTGAAAAATTTAAGTTTATTTAAAATTTAAGATTGTATTGTTTTGCTCAAGGCGCCACTTTATATTGACTTGAAATGGCAATACGATTCCACGTATTAATGACAATCGCAATCCATTCAATCGCCGTAATTTCGTCATCATTCAATACTTCTTTCGCGGTTGCATAGGCTTCATCAGGGAAATGCTGTTGTGCAATCAATGTGATTTCTTCAATCAAAATTAAGGCAGCACGTTCTTTATCTGAAAAATACTGACTTTCTCGCCACGCACTGATCAAAGCAATTCGATCTACAGACTCACCTGCCTTGATTGCATCTTGTGTATGCATACGTACACAAAAAGAACATTGATTAATTTGCGAAGCACGTAATTTTAACAGATGTGAGAAACCAAGATCTAAACCTGCTTGTTTCACTTTTTGCACGGATAAATTTTCAAGTTCAAGCACTGTTTTATACAGTTCAGGTGCGGTTTTACCGAGATTGACACGTGACATGGGATTTACACTTTCATTATTGGTTATACTTTATTTTATCGCTAAAATTTTCAAACACTGTTTAGATTTTATAAAAATGATGAATAAAGCTTATAAAATTTCATTTACGCTTACCGCGATTGGATCAGTTTTATATTTTATGATCAATGAGTTAAAAGCAGATGGAATTCAAATAGATTCAGGAATTGGCATTATCTTGGCAATAGTCGTAGCACTTTTGCTGTTCTTTATTCGGCTATATTTTCGCAGTGAGGATAAAAAAGTGAAACAAAAATAAGCAAATTATAAAAAGATATAAAATAAGCCAATTGATTGAAAAATCATGTTAATAATAGGCTTAGACCAACAACTTACATGATGGAACATGACGACTTTTATCCTTGCTCCCGATTCATTTAAAGAAAGTATGACAGCTGAACAAGCTTGCTTGGCTATGCAACGTGGTATTGAAAAAGTTATACCTGATGCAAACATCATTCATGTACCGATGGCAGATGGTGGAGAAGGAACAGTTGATGCTTTGGTTTCTGCACGAAATGGACGCAAAGTCTACATCGAAGTTTCAGGACCATTGATTCAGCAAAAAGTCCAAGCCTATTTCGGTCTGATTGAAAATGATCAAACGGCTGTGATCGAAATGGCACTTGCCAATGGTATTCACCTGATCGAAAAGTCACAACGTAATCCTTTATATACTTCAACTTTTGGCACAGGGGAAATGATTAAAGCTGCATTGGACTTGGGTGTATCGAAAATCATCATTGGACTAGGTGGTAGTGTCACCAATGATGCAGGTGCGGGTATGGCACAAGCGTTGGGTGCAAAGTTTTTAGATGAGCTTGGTCAATCCGTTGCCTTGGGCGGTGGTCAGCTTGATCAGATTCAAAGCATTGATCTTTCGGAATTGGATGCTCGTTTAAAACAGACTGAGATTATCATTGCAAGTGATGTGAATAATCCTTTGTGTGGTGAAAATGGTGCATCCTATATTTTTGCGCCACAGAAAGGTGCAAGCCCTGAAATGGTCAAAATCTTAGATCAAAACTTAAAGCATTTTGCTGATTTGGTTGAATCTACTTTAAACATTGAAAAACAGAATATTAACGGTGCAGGGGCAGCAGGTGGTTTGGGTTTTGGCTTGATGGCTTTTGCAGGTGCAAGTATTCGTTCTGGTGTGGAAATCATTATTGAAGAAACCCAACTTGCTGAAAAAATTGCTCAAGCAGATTATGTATTTACAGGTGAGGGGGGTATTGATTTTCAGACTAAGTTTGGCAAAACCCCATTTGGTGTGGTGCAAGTGGCAAAGCGTTTCAATAAGCCTGTGATTGCTTTTGCAGGCTATGTCGGTGAAGGCATTGAAGAGCTTTATGATGAAGGATTTACTGCTATTTTCGGCATTGTGGATGGTGCATGTGATCTGCAAACAGCTTTGAAAAATGGTGAGCAGAATTTGGAAAGAGCTTGTGAGAATATTGTCCGTTTAATTGTGCAAGAAAGAAAATATTGACGGTTCAAAGGTGACATTTGTGACTAATAAAAATGATTTAATAAATTTCTTAATGATGCACTATTTAAAACTGCAAGGTATTAATCAAGAGCATGTTGATCACTTTTTGGAACAAAATTATATCGATATTAGGTTGGATCATCAAAATTTTCTAATGAAATATGGAAATAGTTCATCATTGTTAACAAGTATGTTTGCTGATTGTACATTTGATCGGTTTAAAAACTATTACTCTTCTGTTCAGTTTCCATTTGATGAAATGCATGACGAAGAAAAACTTCCTCTAGGAACTACTTATTTTGGTCATGATTTCAATGATGAATTTTTATGTATAGATAATTTTACAGGGGAAATCTTTGTTTATGGATATCAGAAAAAATCACTGCCGGCTTATTATCATAATATTGAAAGTTTTCTGATTTATAGTTTTTTTTGGCATCAAGAAAACGAACAATATTTTGAAACTGTTGAAAAAGAAATTCGCATCCCAGAGCAGAATAAGTTTAAAAGTGATAATGAACATTATAGAGTACATGGTTTAAGCGGTCATAATTTTCAATGCTATCTAAATAAAAATATGATAATCATTGCTGATTTTGATAGCTGTTATTATAATTTATATAAGGGTGGTATTCTTAACAAATTGAATAACTTAATTAATTTAGGTCTATGAAAGAATCCTACGAATATGGAAGAGTACTTTCTATAATTAACCGAAACTGCCTTATTTCACGATAGCTCTGCTAAACTACCTTCATCCACAACACGATGAGTACCCATGAGTTTAGCCAACCTGATCAATGAATTAAACCCTCAACAAAAACAAGCTGCTACGACTGAAACAAAACACAGTTTAGTACTTGCAGGGGCAGGTTGTGGCAAAACCAAAACCATCGTGGCACGTGCAGCATATCTGATTGATCAAGGTGTGCCTGCCAATCAAATCCAAATCCTGACTTTTACCCGCCGTTCTGCGAGTGAAATCGTGGCACGTGTGGAACTCGCTTTGGGTGATCAAGCCAAAGGCTTACGTGCTTCGACATTTCATACCTTTTGCATGTACCTCTTGCGCCGTGTGCCAAAAGCCTTTGGATTAGAACAATTTTCAATTATTGATCGTGATGACCAATTGATGTTATTCCGTTTGATTCGTGGTAAAGATGATAAGAAAAATCCAAACGCATTGCCGAAGCCACAACAGCTTTGCGACCTCTATTCATTCGCGCGCAATACGCGTCAAAAACTCAGTTTGGCTTTAGAAAAACAACTGCCTGAATTTTTAGAATATAAAGATCAAATTGCTGAGATTATGAAAGAGTACGAAAGCCGAAAACGTACACGTTATTTTCTGGATTATGACGATATTTTGGCTGTGGTGGCTTCAGGTTTGGCGCAGTCTGAGGGCTTGACTGATTATGTAGCAGGGCTGTGTCAACACATGCTCGTGGATGAGATGCAAGACACCAATCCATTGCAATGGGCGATTTTAGAACCACTGAAAGACAAAACTTCATTGTTCTGTGTGGGGGATGATGCACAGTCGATTTATGGATTCCGTGGTGCGGACTTTGAAAATATTCACCATTTCAAAGATCGAGTGCCTGATGCAGAAATTTTCAAACTGGAAAAAAATTATCGTTCTACCCAAGAAATTTTAGACCTGTCTAATTGGTTACTTGATCAAAGCGAAATTCATTACGACAAAAAATTAGAAGCCTATCGCGGTGATGGCATTAAACCGAAAATGCACGTCTTTCCCAATGAGTTTGATGAAGCAAAATGGATTGCCATCGACATTAAAGAACGGCATTTGCTTGAAGCGGCTGCATGGAATGATCACATGGTCTTGGTACGTTCCGCTTTTGCGGCACGACATATCGAGGCGGCATTTATCCAAGCCAATGTGCCATATCGTTTTATTGGTGGAATGAAATTGCTTGAAACTGCACACGTTAAAGACTTGTTGAGTTTACTCCGTGTGATCGCCAATCCAATGGATGATATTGCGTGGATGCGCTTTTTAACCCTATGGAATGGTGTCGGTGATGTTGGCGCAAGTAAGCTTGCACAGCAACTTTTACTCGAATCCGACTTAGATAAACTATTTGAGAAATTAGAAAAATTTGGGCGGATTCCTGACAATACTCTGCTGATTATGAAGCAAATGTCAGTACTCAAAACTGAAGTAGAAGCTTGTGTCAAACTCGGTGTCGAAGCCATTCTCAATCAACTTGAAGAAAATTATGCCAAGAAAGATTGGCATAAACGGGTGGGTGATTTTGATCTTGTAAAACAACTTGCTTCTAAACATTCACAACTGAGTGAGTTTTTAGAGGAATATGTACTTGATCCTGTGTCTATTTCTGAAATTGAACGTCAGTCGCAAGATGATGTGGTAACTTTAATCACCATTCATTCCGCTAAAGGAACTGAACAAAAAGTCTGTTATGTGGCGAATGTCTCCGCAGGGCAATATCCACACGCACGTGCGCAAGGTGATTTTGACGAAGTGGAAGAAGAACGCCGTGTGCTCTATGTGGCGTTAACCCGTGCGCAAAATGAGTTGATATTAACCAAACAAAATTTAAGTTTTTGGGCGCATACTCAAACTGATGAAAAAGGTCGTAAGGTGGAAAGCTATTTTCTCAATGATTTAACTCGAAATTTATGCACCACTGAAACCCATTATCGTCAGCGTGAACAAACGGTAAAAAGTGCTTTGATCGAACGGAAGCGGATTAATTTAGATTTTGGCATTGATCTGGATTAAGCAAAAAAATGAGGAGATCGTTCTCCTCATTTTTTATTTTGATCAGTACTTAGATATAACGTGCCCAACGGATTTTTGCTTTTTCTGAAGAACCAGAGCTAGGAGCTTCCTCATCATCGCCATCACCGCCAGGGATTATGATGGTTGTATCATCTTGATCTTTACCATCAAAATCAATATTGGTAGATCCACCTAGAGAGGATTGTTTATCTGATGTATGAGCAGCAGCTAGAATAGAACCTTTGATATTAGTTGAACCACCTGTGATCAATTTATTACCAGCAATGATATTACCTTGGATGGTTGCAGAACCACCCAATGTAATATTGCCACCTAGATAATTCGCTTCACATGCTTCAAGTGATGATGAATTGCTACAAGAACCAGAAAGTAATGCAATATTACCAATACTGGCTGGAATAAGTTCAACTTTAGAGCGACATAAATTAGTTGGCATTTTAAAATAATTTGCAAGACATGTGGTATTCGCACCAGCATAGTTAGGAGCATCTAATGTTACACTTCCACCATAGTTAATATTGCCTGTTGCAATAATAGTATTACTATACTTACCTTGTGGGATGTTGATATTGCCTTTAAATAGTATAACTCCTGGTGCAATCGATGTGATTTCTTTTTGGTAATCTTCTAAACTCCAAGTTCCTGAAGCATATGAAATAATTTTTTTAAACCAAGTTAGGTTTTTATGTTGTAAATTAGTGACGCTTTCAGAAGTACAAGTGGGGTCGGTTTCTTTCTTATTAGAAGAGCTTTCCACAGTACGGCACAAAGCTCCCCACAAATTGCCATTTTTTGCTAGGAAATATTGACCGTCTTCAATACCTTCAACATGACGTACATATACTACAATTCTATTTTGGCTATCAACATCAAATACATAATTGGCTTGTTGTTCATAGACATGTGCATTGACTAATGGCTTACCTGTCATAGTTACAGTTGCAATAGCTCCAGTTGGAAAAGCGACTTTTGTTCCTGCTGTAAGAAACTTCATTTTTTCAGGTAAATTTGGACAATTTGTAAAGCCTACAGCAGAAAGACTTGAAAAATTATTCCAACTACCTCCTACACAACTAAAGGTTGCACCACTTTTAGCGCTATTTAACTCATTCCAAACATTGTATTTTATGTCTGAGTTTGCTAAAGCTTTTTGAATTGAACCATTGTTGACTGTAATTTTCTGACCTACAGTTGCAGTGTTAATGTTTGAATTGCCACTGACCAATAATGATGCTTTTGTATCAATGGTTTTGAATGTACTACTACTAGCAATCGTAACATCTTGATCTGCATAGATATCATCCGCTGACCATGAACCACCAGTTGTTACCTTGCCTTTTGCAGAAATTAGTTTGACTGAACCACTACCATTTAAGTTAACATTCCCATTCGTATAGATGTTTTCTAAGCCTTGAATACCTGCACCATTGATATTTACATCACCAATGACATTAAGTGTTTTAATGCCTGAGATAGAGTTTGCAGTAAAATTTCCTGCAACATTGATGACTGCACGCTCACTATCACCGTTGGATAAGTGAATTCCGCCTTGCGCAGTTAAATCGCCATAAAAGTTCATTGCTTCTGGAAATGAAGTACTTCCCCCAGGGTTGTCTTCCCCAGGTGTAGACGTCGCATCAGGACGAATCTCATAGACAATTTGAATCGTAGAAGAAGCTTCTGAACGTGTACTTAAGTTTTGTACTTGAGCAGAAACTTGATAAACCTCTGGTGAAGTGCTGGTTCGAGTTGCAGTAATATGATCGACTTTGAGTTCACGACCATCCTGAATTTTTAACTTTAAACTATTGTTGTTTAAACTCAGAATTGTCGCACCATCCAAGTTATTTAGATACTGTCGTAAAACCTCAACCCCTGTCCAAGCACCCGATTGAGCGTTGGTAAGTGCATGACTCGCAACTAAGCTTTTTTGTGAACTTTTTAAATAATAGGCTGTTCCAAGTACAGAACCGCCGAGTGCGAGCCCAACCAACAAAACAATTAAAACAGAGGCAAAACCTCTTTGTGATGAAGAAAAATTTAGTTTTTGAGTATTCATGACAAAGCCCCCATCAAACAGAAATATTGACTAAGCACACTGAAACTTCAACAGGGCTTAAATTAGCACTTTGTTGTGTACTTGTTTTAGAAGAAATTTTAATCACTACGTGTTGCGTAGATTCATCAAGTTTCCCTGCACCATAAGGCGTACATGCAGCATTTGTCTTTTGCCATATGATTTGAGCGGGGTTAGACTGATCTGATGAATAGTCTCGTAAGTTGGCAAGACTGCTTTGCACTTGCCATTTTAAAGCCGTTAAATTTGTTGTGGAATCACAAAGTGTACTGCCAGTAGTTATGCCACTGAGTAATACCAATTGCCGTTGAGTGTTATCTGCATTTTTAATGTCTGCCAAACCTTGACAAGTAACACCATCGTTACCTTGAAATCGCCACAAAACAGCATTGCTAATCGTTTGTGAGGCTGAATTTACTTGCGCAGTGATATTCACACTAGTTACTAAATGCGTTGTACCATCTAAGCCAAAGCCAGCATTTTGTAATAACATTTGTGCATTGGTTAAGCCCATTTGTAATTGGGTGTCATGATTTGCTGCAATGCGAGATTCTGTACCTGTTTTAACCACGACACGGTATGTGGTAAGCACGGCAATAATACAAATCATGGCAATGACTAACCCAACTAAAAGACTAATCAAAGTCACACCAGCTTGAGCATGCTTATTCATTGGAGTGATTCACCTACAGTCAGCTTACCACCCAATAGCGTACTATTTACTTCAAATTTAACAGGTTGTTGCTCTGAAATAGTACGATTAAGCGTCGTATTTGTTTCATTATTGATTGTGAAATCTACAGCATCACAACTGACATCAATATCTGTTGGTGTTTGTTCTTTGGGTAGCACGATATTTGGAACCTCAGTTCCATCGCACCATTTACTTTTTTGCGCAACGCTTGCATTTTGCAAACGTGCTTGTAATTCATTGATCACGATATACTGAAAATTGGTTTGCTGTTGGCTGGTTAATATTTTCCCCGTGCTATACGCAGCACCCATAATGACGATACTAGACAAAGCAATAGAAATTAAGGCTTCGACTAAGCCAACACCCTGTTGGTGCCTTTTAATTGAAGATGAGATTTTCATTTAAACTCCCATTGCGAATGCTAATATTTAAATGTGTTTTACAGTTTCCAGTAACTTCAGAAATAACTTGAGCAGAGCTATTTAAAGCAAAACAGTTAAAATTTGATGCGGTTACAGTATGTTTGATTTCAACTGAAGGGCTAAGAGCAGCACTAAATACAATAGGTGTGCTACAACTGGCTGATGCTGTAGAAGTCGCTTTTCTAACAGTTAATTCATTCGTATTTGCATCAAGACAGAGTTGAGTTGCGGGCAAAGCCTGAGCAGTCGCGTATTCATTACGAAGTGCTGTTGATTTTGCAATGTCTATTGCACTTTTAAAGGACATCACTGCTTTGTCTAACTCTGCTTGCTTCGACCATTGTGCTGTAAATGCGGAACCTGCCGTCACGAGGATTGCCAAAATAGTGATGGTGACCATCAGTTCAATCAGGCTAAAACCTCTTTGAAAAGATAGAGTTTTTACCATGTCACACCATTACAGCTAGTAGCTGTTCTAGCATTTTTTTCATTAATGCTTAGAACACACCCTTTTAAATTTGTCGAATTTTTAGCTGTAGCTGTGAGGGTGTAACTTTTGTGATCGGAAGTAGTCGTTGCTGAAAATTCGAAAAAGTCTTCTTTGGTTGGAGACCACTGCGCAAAGTCACTTTTTAATGTCGCTGTTGAAGTGTAGCTCGTACTCGGATAGCTTAAGTTACGTTGATAGAAATTTTCATAGACTAAACCGAGAGTGACTAGATCAGACTGTGCTGCTTTAATGTTAGAACGTTTGATATAATTCGTGTAGGTTGGCATCGCGATCGCAGCCAGAATCGCGATAATGACGACGGTAATCATCACTTCAATTAAAGTAAAACCGAGTTGAGAATTAGCACTTTTCCGATTAAGTAACATAATAACTTCTATCAAATTTAATCTATTTTTATTTTAACATAAGTTCCAAAATCGTGATTTTAAGCGGCTCTCTTATTAACATGCTAATGAGAATTAAGTTGCTATTTTGTAAGTGAAATGAGTCATGAAATATGATGAATGGTTATTATT
The DNA here is from genome assembly GCF_001696605.3 of Acinetobacter wuhouensis. Taxonomy (NCBI): domain Bacteria; kingdom Pseudomonadati; phylum Pseudomonadota; class Gammaproteobacteria; order Moraxellales; family Moraxellaceae; genus Acinetobacter; species Acinetobacter wuhouensis. The sequence goes on from NZ_CP031716.1 coordinate 506,332, forward strand.
TTTGGATGAGTGGATTTGAGTATTTACTCTAAATTTCTTCTGCAAAATATAGCCTTTAGAATGTGAAATATATTTTAAAAAACTGTTAATTTGTTTGGCAAGATTAATTTAGATTTTGGCATTGATCTGGATTAAACTATAGCGAAGATATTGTAGGTTTGATCATGAAAATTTTAGTACGTAACTTAGAGCGTTCAGTCACAGAAGCGGAATTGCTTGAATTGTTTAAACCTTTTGGTACGGTTGAGTCTGCTGTTGTGGTGATGGATGCAGAAACCAAGAAGTCGAAAGGCTTTGGCTTTGTGGAAATGCCAAATGGTCGTGAAGCGATTAAAGCGATCAAAGGTTTGAATACACTCAAAGTGAAAGGTGCTGGTATTCGTGTCAAAGCGGCAGAAGATAAGCCAAAAGCTTAATTGAGTATGGTGGCATAGAAAGGAGCATAGATTGCTCCTTTTTTTTATTGGATAATGGAAAGCTGAATTGGATAACTACATTGCTAAATAATTTTACAATGGGGCTTAGCTATTTTTAGTTTGAATTCATCAATAAATTATTGTGAATTTGTTCCAATAAAGATTAAGCTAAGTGTGTAATAAATGCCAAAATCCTAGGAAATAATCATGTCACGTGTAGCCCGCTTTCATGCAGACCGTACCAATCAAAAACTCTATTTTGCTCGCCTTTCTTGTATGCAAGCAGAGCAGAGTGAAAATGTACAACAAGCGCAGGCGCACCGTGAAGCAGCAGTTTTTCATCTGCATGGAGGAGTTTTAGCATTTCTACAAGAACTGGTGCGTTATTATCGTTTAAATGATCTTACTCCGACACTAAAATCAATTGAAGAAAATATGGCGGCAAAAGGGCAAGTTTCGCCAGAAGTTGTAGTGATGCAACAGCTTGCAAAAAGTGGTTTTATTGCGGAATTAAAAAGAGCTTATCGTCTGTGCCAATATGCACCTGAGCCAAGTGCACCTGAACCAGAAGATGAAACATCTTCAAATTTGATTATTAAAGTCACTCAAACACCACAAGCATGGTTGCCTGATACTAAAATTTTAAGAGAATGGCACCGAGATTTAACTCACCTCATTGATGGTTTTCGTAATGAAATGGTGGAATTCTGATTAAATTGATCAGATTGACTTGAAATTTTGTTTTGAATGACTATATAAAATGTTTACAAGATGCAAAATGCATTCAGTATTTTGCCCCATGTTGCGCATGGAGGGTTTATGTCTATTGAACAGTTAAAAGAGTTATTTGGGAATCAAGAAGCGATATTGGAGTTGGTACAACTCGAAGGTGGAGAGTTGGCACTTCGTAATGCAGGTTCTGAAAAAGAGCCATTAGTGACGATTCAGTTTAATGATGAAGTGAAAGCATTGTTAGGGGATCAAACACCTGCAATTGCACAACAAATGATTCAAGCAGCTTTGTTTGCATTGCTAGAGAAGCAGTCTGATGAGTGGCATGCAGAAGTTGTGGATGAACAACCGAAATTTATGAGTTAATTTTTTGAACTTATACACATTAAAAAACGCACTTTAAAGTGCGTTTTTTTATGCTTATTCAAAGAATCATCAATGTGTTGGTTGATGATGATGGGCAATTTGGATTTGATTCAAAATATGATTGCTCATATTTTTTGCCATTTCCTCTTTGGCATAATAGACGTCACCAATGTCATCTTTACGAATGACTTCGGCTTCTTCTTTATTCTCAGCACAAACAAGCACTTGAATCTGCGGATTAAGTAATTTTGCAGTATCGACAATTTTATGAATATCGACAATGTCCATCGGTGAAATGACCAATAGGCGAGCGTGTTGAATATGCGCTTGAATCAGTACACTCGGTTCAGTTGCACGACCAGAAACCGCAGCTATCCCTTTTTCACGTAGATTTTCAACAATTTCACGATTTTCCTCTGCAATAACAACTTTAATCCCGTCATCCATTAGGGTTTTGGTGATACGACGTCCAACTTCACCATGACCCACAATCACGACTTGATCACGTAAATAGTCTTGATCAACCTCATCAGGGAGCATGGCTAAAGGGTCACCACTACGTTCTAATAAACGCGCCAAATGTGAACGTTCACGAATCCAATTTTGTACAGGTTCAATCGCAGAGAATAAAAATGAGTTGAGCGTAATTGAAAATAAAGCACCTGCTAAGATTAAGTTCTGTGCTTCAGGTGTGAGTAAACCTAAAGATAAACCTAGAGTTGCTAGGATAAATGAGAACTCTCCAATCTGTGCCAAACTTGCACCCACTGTTAGTGCTGTATTAATTGGATAACGGAAGAACAATACTAACGCCATTGCTGCAATGGTTTTACCAATCATAATGATGGCAATAACAGCAAGGATATGAAGCGGTTGTTCCACAATGATACGCGGGTCGAACAGCATTCCGACAGAAACGAAGAATAAAATTGAGAAAATTTCACGCAACGGTAGCGTTTCTTCTTCTGCACGATGGCTAAAGTCTGATTCTTTGACGACCATTCCAGCAAAGAATGCACCAAGTGCCATAGAAACGCCAAAGATCGCGTATGAGCCGTATGCAATTGAAACTGCTGCTGCAACGACAGTCAGGGTAAAAAGCTCTCTAGAACCCAAACGAGCGACATACTGCATAATCATTGGAACGAGGCGTTTGCCAATAATCAGCATAAAAGCAATAAAGCCTGTGACTTTGAGTAGAGTAATCCCAAGCGTTAGCCAAATATTTTCATCTGCCGCATGCCCTTCAGGTGCATGACCACCCAATAAAACGGCTGTTGCTGGAAGCAGGACCAAGACCAAAACCATAGCAAGGTCTTCAACCAAGAGCCAGCCGACAGCAATTTTACCATTGACTGAGTCCAATAAACCTTTATCACCTAAGGCTTTAAGCAATACGACAGTACTTGCACAAGACAAGCTTAGACCAAATACCAGAGCTGAACCCCAACCCCAACCCCAAAAATGCGATACGATCATACCTAAACAGGTGGCGACTGTAATTTGTAGAATTGCACCAGGTAGAGCAATTTTTCGGACTTGCATTAGATCATTGAGAGAAAAATGCATGCCCACACCAAACATCAGGAACATCACACCGAGTTCTGCAAGTTGATTGGCAAGCGCAATATCTGCGACAACGCCAGGCGTGTTGGGGCTAATGATAATCCCTGCAATTAAATACCCGATCAAAGGAGGTAGACGTAACCGAGCAGCGATATAGCCAAAAATAAGGGCAATACCAAAACCAACTGCAAGTAAAATGATCAAATCTACATCATGAGGCACAAAATACTCCTTAAATATTGAGGAGAAATCATTCAAAAAATCATTTCTAGAAGAGTAACTTAGTTAAAAGTCATATTGGAAAAGCACAAAGAGTGCCAAATATGCCGATAATTTTACCAATTTGAAGAAAAAAAAGGCAAAAAAAACGACCCAAGTGGGTCGTATTTTTTCAGAAAACTAAAATTATTTAATTTTAGCTTCTTTGAAAACTACGTGTTGACGGATTTTTGGATCAAATTTTTTGATTTCCATTTTTTCCGGCATAGTACGTTTGTTCTTAGTAGTGGTATAGAAATAACCTGTACCAGCAGTAGAAACTAGGCGAATTTTATCACGCATGGTTCAGACTCCTTAGATCTTTTGACCTTGAGCACGTAGGTCAGCAACAACCTTTTCGATGCCCAATTTGTCGATAATACGCATACCTTTAGTGGTTAAACGAAGACGTACAAAACGTTTTTCGCTTTCTAACCAGAAACGGTGGTGATGCAGGTTCGGCTCGAACCGGCGTTTAGTTTTGTTGTTGGCGTGTGAGACGTTGTTACCAACGACTGGACGCTTGCCGGTAACTTGGCAAACCTTAGACATGGTGTAACTCCATTGATTTAGCCAACAGCAAATCTGTATGGCCAGTCAAAATAAAACGGATTGAATTCATTCAAGGGGCGTTTTATACCAAAATTCCGCTTAAAAGACAAGCGGAATTCGTCAAAACGCAACATGATCTATTGTGATAGATCATGCCTTGATCAGTTAGCGTAAGAAAGTTTTCTCTAAAATCTTATTTAGAGGTTTATCGTACGGCGGTAAGATGAATTTTAAGCTAAATAGCTTAGGAATAGACATCACTGAACGCTCATGCGACAAACCGAAGAATCCTTCAGGGCCATGATATTTGCCCATACCTGATGCACCAACGCCACCAAAAGGAAGATCGTCTTGTGCGACATGGGTAAGCACGGCATTTTGACCGAAATGCCCAGAATGGGTACGTTGCGAAACGTAATCTGCACGGGCATTGTCAAAGTCGAAATAGTATAAAGCAAGTGGACGTGGTCTGCCATTAATAAAGTCAATTACATCGTCTATTTGATCATATTCCATGATTGGAAGTACTGGACCAAAGATTTCATTTTTCATGATGTCCATGGTTGGTAGTACGCCAGACAGGAATGTAGGTGCGATTTTGCGGACTGAGCTTAGATCTTCATTTTTAGGATTAATTTCAATGATGTCTGCACCTTGTTGACGAGCATCTTCTAAATAACCTTGGATACGATTGTATTGTTTATCATTGATAATACTGGTGTAGTCTTGATTATCACGAATAGAAGGGTACATCGAAGTTGCAGCTTGTCTAAAGTTTTCAATGAATTCTTTGGTTTTTCCCTTAGGTAGGAACATATAGTCAGGTGCAACACAAGTTTGACCTGAGTTCCATAATTTACCAAAGGCAATACGTTCAGCCACCAGCTTTAAATCACTGGATGGATGTACGATTACAGGTGATTTTCCACCTAACTCAAGGATAACTGGAACTAAATTCTCAGCCGCAGCAGACATGACGGTTTTACCGACATTGGTTGAACCTGTAAAAATGATTTTATCAAATGCTAAGTGTGAGAATGCATCTGAAATTGCGCCACCACCATTGATCACAGCAACCAATTCTTGCGGAAATGCTTCAGACAAGGCATTTTCAAGCACATGACCAAAGTTTGCTGATGAGCTTGAAATTTTAAGCATGGCATGGTTGCCCGCTGCCAATGCACAAATTAAAGGGCCAACCGAAAGAATTAATGGATAATTCCATGGTGCAATAATCCCGATTACACCTAAAGGTTGGTACTGCACCCAAGCTTTTGCAGGTTGATGTAACATAGAAACATGGCGCTTAGATGGTTTCATCCAAGTACTTAAATGCTTGCTATAATATTTAATTTGCTCTAAACATGTGAGTAATTCTCCAATTTTGGTTTCGCTGATAGAGCGATTGCCATAATCTTGATTAATTGCATCTGCCAATTGATCTTGATATTTTACGAGAACCTTCTTTAAACGTGCTAAACGTTCAATACGTTCTTTCGCTGTTGGCACTGGATGACGTTGATAAGCAATTTTCTGTTGTTCAAGAATGTCATGCATGTGTTGAACTTCAGGTGAATAAGGCGTCATTGAATTTGTTTTTGTTTGACTGTTCATGGTAAGTACCATTTATGGATCGATTAATATAATATATTTTTTAGAGTAAATACTCTAAATAGTCAAGTCACTTTATGTTAGCAAGTGCTAACGGTTAAACATGGTAATAGGATGTCAAGTTCCAAAACTTTGAAAACGAAAGACCGAATTTTGCAGATTAGCCTGCAACTTTTTAATGAGCGTGGCGAGCGTTCGGTGACGACAAACCATATTGCGGCTGAGCTTGGGATCAGTCCTGGGAACTTGTATTACCATTTTCGGAATAAGCAAGAAATCATCAAGGAGTTGATGGAGCAGTACCAAAAAGAAACTTTGAACATGCTTTCATTACCCGATGACCGTGCAGTCAATGCAAATGACAAAATTCGTTATTTTCAAGTTTTGAGCAGTCAGCTATGGGAATATCGTTTTCTACATCGTGATGTATATCATTTGATTGAAAATAATGAAGATTTTAGAAAAATTTACCCACGTTTTGCAGGTAAAGTGATGCAACAAGGGCAGAAAATTTATCATGCCTTTGTGGAAGCAGGCTTGATGCAAATGACGCCTTCTGAAATCGAAGCATTAATCATCAATATTTGGATCGTCCTAACCAACTGGACGAACTTCTTATATATGTCGGGTCATCTCAGCGATTCAAACCATTTGGATGAAAAATGGATTTGGCAAGCTTTACGTCAAATGGTGTTCTTGGAAGGACCTTATTTGCGTGGTGAAAGTCGTGAGACTTATGAACGCTTACTCGAAAGTTTTGGTTCTTCTGAATTATTTGCCAGTTTATCTGCGACAAAGCACGATTGATGTTGAAACGAGATTGAAAGCTAGCGAAAAAGCGTTAGAATATTCGGCTGTTTTTAAAATTAATTTATATAAGTGATACCCATTAACATGAACATGACTACTGCCAACACAGCACGTCTGCTGATTACTTGTGAAGACAAGCCCGGCATCGTGCAAGCTGTATCGAGCTTTTTGTATCATCAAGGCGCGAACATCACTGCGCTTGATCAATACGCGACTGAAGCTCAGGGCGGGCGTTATTTCATGCGTGTTGAGTTTGAATTGGATCATTTACAAAGTCGTCGTGAAAGTTTACTTCAAACATTTGCGACGAATGTTGCTGAACGTTATGAAATGCAGTGGCGTTTGGCTTTGGTCAGTGATGTGAAAAAAGTCGGGATCTTGGTGTCGAAAGTTGACCATGCATTGCTTGAGCTATTGTGGCGTCATGCACGTGGTGGTTTGCCTTGCGAAATTACCAAAGTGGTTTCGAATCATCCTGATCTTAAAGAAGCCGTGGAAAATTTTGGTATTCCGTTTGAAGTTGTACCTGTAAATAAAGAAAATAAGCGTGAAGCTTATGCCAAAATTGATGAATTGATGCAGGGCAATGATTTACTCGTGCTTGCTCGTTATATGCAAATTCTAGATGAAGAATTTGTACAAAAATGGGAAATGAAGATTATCAATATTCATCATTCATTCTTGCCTGCATTTGTAGGTGCAAATCCATATAAACAAGCACATGAGAAAGGTGTGAAATTGATTGGTGCGACAGCGCATTATGTGACTGCTGATCTCGATCAAGGTCCAATCATTGAGCAAGATGTGGAACGTGTAAGTCATGATTTTACAGTCGATCAATTACGTGAATTAGGTCAAGATGTAGAGCGTAATGTATTGGCAAGAGCTGTGAAATGGCACTTAGAAGATCGTATTATTGTTGATGGTAATAAAACTGTGGTATTTCAATAATATGTGAATATTCATGAAATTCAGTTAAAAAAAAGGATGCTTTAGGCATCCTTTTTTTAATTTTTTATTTGGAAAAACGATTAAAAACAACCAAAAAAGTAGTTGCAAATGAAAACACTTCTCATTTATCATTGCGGTACTTTAATTGTTCTATCCGATGAGCTTCATCTATAAATTAATTTGATGATTTAAATTCAATGATTTTAGATGGCTTAATTTTAGGTATTTAGATTCTTATGAGTCAGTCTTCCACAGCACCACTTCAAACGCCACCACCGATGAAGAAAAAAGTTATCGCTGCAATTTTAGCAGTGATTGTCGGGCACACAGGTGTGTTGTGGGCTGTCAGTCATATGAAAGCTGCTGAATTACCTGAAATTAAAAAAGAACCGTTAAAAGTCAAATTTGTAAAAATTAAAGAAGATGTTCCTCCACCGCCACCACCTCCTGCTGAGCCAGTAAAGCCTAAAGTTAAACCAAAGCCAGTTGAGAAAAAGGTTGAGCCGAAACCGATTGTTAAACCGAAAATTATTGAACAGAAAAAACCTGTTGAAAATGATGATCGTGCAAGAAAGTTAGAGGAGCAACAGCGTAAAGATCTTCAAAAGCGTTTAGATGAAGAAAAACGTTTAGAAGATCAAAAGCGCCTTGATGAACAAAAACGTTTAGATGAACAAAAGCGTTTGGATCAACAGAAGCGTGAGCAAGAGGAACGTGATCGTCAAAAACGTGATCAAGAAGAACGTGAACGTGTGGCGAATCAAAATAAACCGCGTACAGTCAGTGAAGGGCAGGTTTCTTGGAGCCGTAGCCCTCGAATTGGAGCTGATCAGTTAGTTAAACTCATGTCTCCAGCAGATGGGACAAAAGTTGTAAATCTTGAAATTACCGCAGATGCAAATGGAAGTATTACCAATGTGCGTGTAATTCAATCAAGTGGCAATTCAAGTTTAGACAGTTACGTTGTAAGACAGACACAATCTGCAAAATTTAAAGCCTATAAAGAAAATGGGGTTGGTGTACCATTTAAAGTAAGACAGGATTTTGCGTTGTCTGTGTCCAAAGGTAGATGATTTTATAATTAGGAAATGTGCATATGAACTTTTCAGTTTATTGGCAACATGCTGATGCGATCAGTAAAACACTGTATTTCGTGTTATTGGCAATGTCTATTGCAACTTGGACTGTGTTCATTTTGCGTATTTTAGGCACACGCCAATTAAAACAAGTGGCGCAAGCACAACTTGCGCAAGCACTGCAATCATTAAAAGCAAAACTTGCTCCTTTGGGTTTTGATCAACGTAAAGCAGTTGCAGAACAAGCTTTGCTTCGTCAAATCAATGTGGAAAAAGCCAATGCTGAAAAAGGTGTTTCGGTTTTAGGTACGATTGCATCTCTTGCACCATTCGTTGGTTTATTCGGTACAGTGTGGGGGATTTTCCATGCACTTGTTGCAGTGGGTAAAAGTGGTCAAGCAGGTTTAGCGCAAGTGGCAACACCTGTAGGTGAAGCGCTGATCATGACAGGTCTCGGTCTTGCTGTGGCGATTCCTGCGGTACTAGCATATAACATTTGTGTGCGTTTTAACCGTACATTATCTAACGAATTGCAAGATCAAGCACATGGCTTATTGATTGATACCATGTTGCAGCAAGATTCTTCAACTCAAAAAGTTGAAGTTGAATCAAGTAATAAAGGTTTAGTTGGAGGTCAAGCTTAATGGCTTTTCAATTGGGAGAAGACAACGATTCTGGCATGAATGAGATGAATCTCATTCCGCTGATCGATATTATGTTGGTATTGATGATCATCTTTTTGGTGACAGCAACCGTTGCTAACCCATCGATACCATTAACATTACCAAAAACCACTGCTGAAATTCAGACACCACCACCTGAAGCGATTACGATTAGTATTAATCAACAAGGTGAAGTGGCTTGGAATGATCAAATCATTAGTTTAGATGAGTTATCGACTCGTTTTAATGAGGAAGGTCAAAAGCCTGTGAAGCCTGCTGTACAGCTTCGTGCAGACAAAGAGTCGCGCTATGACACGGTAGCACAAGTAATGTCACGTGCCAGTGAAGCCGGTCTAAATGATCTTGCTTTTATGAGTGATAACTAATAATTTAATTCAGTAAATATGTCTGAATAAAAAAACCTCCTAGATCATTTAGGAGGTTTTTTTGTGTTTATTCATAATGAAAATTAGTCTTTAAGTAAATCCTTAAACTGACTATGTAATTTTAAAAGTTTCGGCGGAATGGCAAAGTTACAGTAGCCTTGTGCAGGATTCTTCGCAAAATAGTTCTGATGATATTCTTCAGCAGGGTAGAAGGTTGGAACAGGGCTGAGTTCAGTCACGATATCTAAATTCTCAGCTTTTAGTTTTTCAATGAATTGTTCAGCTTCTAATTTTTGTTGTTCATCAAAATAGTAAATCACAGAACGGTATTGGGTTCCAATGTCATTGCCCTGACGATTCAAAGTGGTTGGATCATGAATGGCAAAGAACACTGTGAGTAATTGTTGATAATTGATTTGTTGTTCGTCAAAACTAATCAAAATGACTTCTGCATGGTTGGTATCTCCATTACAAATTGCTTCATAAGTTGGATTAGTCGTGTGTCCGCCTGCATAGCCACTAACGACTTGTGTGACGCCTTTGAGTTGTAAAAATACAGCTTCGGTACACCAGAAACAGCCACCGCCAAATAAAGCCTGTTGCATGAAAATATTCCTTTTATTGTGCAGTTATGCAATTCATTTATAAAATAATCATAACGTGAAATTGGCGCCTTTGTCATATCACTTTTTTAGAAAAACTATACAAGCTTAAACATGTCATTTAGGAATGATATTTCAAATGAATTGTGACTGAATTTGCGCGCTTAATGTAACGTGCATTAAGTCCTACGGATTCAAAGGCATTCTCTATGTGGAATGCCGATGATACTAAACATTATTTAGACTTATTCGTCGTCCAAAAGATCCATTTGTTTGGCAATTTGATACAGATTGTTTGAACGGTTGCCTGTACGACAGAACATCAATACAGGTTTAGGTAGTTCATTGTAGTGATTGGCAAAAGCTCTGACATCAATTTCAGTAATTTGACCTGCAACAACAGGTTGATAGACATAGTCTAAGCCCGCAGTACGTGCAGCTTCTTCGATTTGAGCACTGGTCGGTTGTTCTGGACCACCTTCCATATCTGGACGGTTATTGATCACAGATTTGAAGCCTTTTTCAAGTACTTGTTCAATATGTTCTGGACCTATTTGACCTGCAAAGCCAACATTTTCACTCATTTTGTCACTCCTATATTATTTCGGAACAGTTATGCTATATATAATAGCATTAAGCTGAAATGTGAGCTTAAACAACAAAAGATTTATAAAAGAATTATCTCAAAAGATAACGCAATGGAGTGTGTATGTACGCGTATACAGTTGAGCCACTGTATGTACCAATTGGGCAGGAAGTCATTGCTGCGGATTTTTACCGACCCAAGAATGTCAAAAAGCCTGCTGTGATTATCATGGCACATGGTTTTGCAGCCCTAAGGCAATTCAAATTGATTCCTTTTGCGCAGAAATTTGCTCAAGCAGGTTATGCCGTTGTGCTATTCGATTACCGGTTTTGGGGTGGAAGTACAGGTTTTCCGAGAGAAATCGTTTCTTTGAAAGATCAAATGGAGGACTGGAAAACGGTGGTGAATTATGTTGCCACACAAAAGAAAATCAATACTAAAAAAATGGTCCTTTGGGGAACCTCATTAAGTGCAGGTTATGTGCTTACACTTGCTAGTGAATTAAAAAATGTCCAAGCCATTATGGTGCAGGTGCCATTTGTAGATGGTGCTGAAACCGCAAAATTATTTCCGATTCAGCAATTGCCTAAAGCATTGAAAATATCCAGTCAGGATTATATGGGTGCAAAGGTTGGGATGCAGATCAGGACTTTGCCCGTGGTGCATCCTTTTGATTTGTCTTTTATTCCAACGAAAGACGGTTATAACGGTTATATGTCGATCGTCAACCCTGATTATTTCTGGAGTGGGGAAGTTCCAGCACGGGTATTTTTTAATTTAATCAGGTTTAGACCAATCCAAACAGTACGTAGCATCAATATTCCAGTGCTGTTTATTGCTGCGAAAAAAGACAGTTTTATTCCGATTGAATCCAGTCGAGAAACGGCAACCAATATTGCACCTTTTGTACAATATCATGAGTGGAATATGGCGCATTTTGATATTTATCATGGCAAATGGTTGGAAAAAGCAATTTTGACCCAATTAGAATTCTTACATCAACATATTGGAGTGAGCTAGATGATTATTGTATGCCCGTCATGTGGTGCGAAAAACCGTGTACCTGAAGATAAGTTAACTGCACAACCGACTTGTGGTCAATGTCATCAAAATCTCGTGCCATTGGCGCCAATTGAACTTAATGAGCAAAATTTTAGTAACTTTGTTAGCAATAGTGACTTACCGATTATTATTGATTTATGGGCTGACTGGTGTGGTCCTTGTAAAATGATGGCGCCACATTTTGCTGAGGTAGCAAAAACCAATCCGAATGTTGTTTTTGCAAAAATTGATACTGAGGCGAATCCGCGTTTAAGCAGTGCTTTCAATATTCGCAGTATTCCAACCCTAGTTTTAATGAATAAAACCACGGAAGTTGCTAGAATAAGTGGTGCGCTACGTGCTAACCAATTGCAAGAATGGTTAGATCAACAATTGAATGCCCTTAAATAATCGCTCATAAATTTTTATGAACTCGGAGTTATTGTGTCAGATTCTCATGTAAAACCGGAAGGTACACTATCTTTACAAACGATTGCTATGCCAGCAGATACAAACTGGAGTGGTGATGTTTTTGGTGGTTGGATCGTTTCACAAATGGATTTGGCAGGTGCAATTCATGCAGAGCGTTTTAGTAAGGGACGTTGTGCAACGATTTCAATTAATCAAATGACTTTTTTAGTGCCTGTAAAAGTAGGGGATGTGATTAGTTGTTATACCAAAATTTTGAAAGTCGGGAATACTTCAATTCAAATGCAAATTGAAGTTTGGGACAGCCATGACAGTTCTCGTGAAGCAAAACGTGTGACAGCAGGTGTATTTACTTTTGTTGCTGTTGATGTTACTGGGAATAAGCGTCAAATTCCTGAAGATGTGAAGCAGAAGTTTTTAAGTACTCAAAGTGCTTAATTGATTTGCTTAAGTAATTGATGTTACGCATTTGAAAAATAAAGTACTCATTGTTCAAATTATATTAATTCTCCTTGACGGAGTCTTACATCAATTATTTAGATTTAGGGATTAGCCTGCGGCTCGCCTTACTTTTCTTTCGGCAAATGAGAAGCGAAGCTTCGCAAGAAAACCACCTTGCGGAGCGTTGCTCCTCACCGCAGAACTCGTCAGCTTCCGTCAAAATATTGAATATATCTCAGAAACATTTATGGTCAGAAGTAGTCTTGCCTCAGACAAATGCGGATGACGTTATCGCGTATCCAATTTTATCGAGATGCAAAAGATGTTTTTATGTTACTGCGTAACATCAGTTAAGTAAGCTAAAAAATCCCAAACTGAGTTTGGGATTTTTTATTGGGAATTAAGAATAAAAAATCCTTAAAACATCGTGTTGGTATTTGCAGCTTGTTCAGGAACAGCTTGTTGTACATCCCAATGCTCAACAATTTTGCCATTTTTAACTCTAAAGATATCGACAATCGCCACACCACGATCTTGTACATTTTGAGTTGAATGTACATGTAAGAATACTAAGTCACCTTCAGCGACAGCACGTTTAATGACACTTTTTGCTTCAGGATTTTCTTTAAAATGTCCTGTGAAATAGTCAACAAAAGGTGCTTTACCATCTGGAACATGTGGATTGTGCTGAATATATTGATCGCCAATATAACGATCTGCATAGGCTTTGACTTGATGCTTTTGGAAAACACCTTCGTAGAAATCGACTACAATTTTCTTATTCTGCGTCGCTTGTTGATTGGCTGAAATTGCATTAAGCGTATTGTCCGTTACTGCTGCAACAGCTTTATTGGGATTTTGACTACATGCTGTAAGCAGTAAAAGTGGGCTAAGGATTAAACCTAATCCAATGATTTTCTTTGATTGAAAGGCTGACATGATTATTCTCAAGATGATGTTAGATTCCACACCATCTTGAAGCTTAACACTGAATGAAAATAGTGAATATTCGTCATTCATTTGCAGGGATTTAGTAATTTTTCAACTTACTTAAAAGTAAGTTTTATTTACATTTATTGGTTTTTCAGTTACTTGTTTTTGAGGTGTGATTTAGACACCCATGCCCAAAGCATTTCTGCTTCGATCGGTTGTTGTCCTGAATCATCCGTTACAACGACTGAAACTAGGGTTTCACCTTTTTCTGTTTCTTGCATCAGTTTACGTTGTTCATCAGTCAGTGTCGCAACAGCGGTTAAACCACCTTTCGATGGGCGTTTAAACTGAATTTGCATGCTTTTAATCAAAACAATACATGAGTCTGGAATATTCATTCCTGTGACAAAACCCGTTGCGGTTTCAGTGACTAATGCCATGGCACAGGCATGCACTTGCCCAATATGGTTTTGCACATTGCGGTTGTTTTCAATTCGTACTTCTACACGAGAAGGTGTGACTTCTACATAACGAAGTTTGGCTGTGCCAACCATAGGGACAACTCGACCAAAGGCTTTACTGAGAACAGTACTTTGGATTCCTTTCGGAAGTTTTGAAGTGGCTTTTACCAGTTTGGATAAGCGATTGGTCTGAGTCATATGTCACCCTGTAAACATCGTTAAAGACTTAGTCTTTAAAGTTATTGAATTGGAGTGGGACACCGAATTGTTGTTCTTTTAAAAATGCCATAACTTGCTGTAAAGTATCGCGCTTTTTATCAGTTACACGAATCTTGTCACCTTGGATAGAAGATTGCACTTTGATGCCACTTTCTTTAATGGCTTTATTAATTTTTTTTGCGGTATCTGAGTCAAGTCCATCTTTAAGTTTGATCACTTGAATGATGTTTTTCCCAGAAGCCGTCATTTTTTGTGGGTCTAAAGCTTGAATATCAATTTTACGTTTGAAAAAGTGATTTTCGAGCATGCTATAGACTTGCTCACATTGGAAATCGCTTTCCGTAGAAATTTTAATTTCCTTATTTTTTTCATTAATATCAATAGAAACATCTTGTCCACGGAAGTCAAAACGAGTCGCAATCTCTTTTTGCGTGTTTTGTACCGCGTGATTTACTTCAAAAATTTCCAATTCAGATACAATATCGAAAGAAGGCATAGTTAGACCTTTGCAAATAGAAAGAATATCTGAGATGCTAGGGATGTTTTCTTCATTTGCCAAGTGTTGTTTACATCAAAGGAGTGCGCAATGATCCGTAAAATCGAAATTACAACATTTGAGTTCCCAGAAAATGCAGTAATCTGGGATGTTCGTGACAATAAAGCGTTTGCTGAAAGCCATGTAAAAGGAGCTGTGAATCAGCCGATAGATGGTTTAACTGCAGATAGCTTGACTCAAGTGGGGTCGGATCAGTCAATTTACATTTTATGTGGCGGCGGCAGTAAAGCACCGCGTGCAGCTGAAAAACTAGAGGGTTTTGACAGTTCGCGTGATTATGTTGTTTTGATGGGAGGCACACGCGCAGCGCGTGATGCTGGTTTGCCATTGGAACAAGGTGCATAAAAAGAAGCGCCGAAAGGCGCTTTTTTATGGGTAACAATTTGGTATTATTCACTTGGTTTAAAATAAGGCTTCTTCGGTTTTACTTTCTTTTGAAAACGTTTAGGGCTGAGTTTTTGTAATAAATCATTTGGAATTGGGCAAGCTTCGCCTAAAACTAAAGAAGCTAAAACTTCACTACATAAGGGCGCAAATAAAAAACCTTTAGAACCTAGCCCAGAAAATGTATAGATTTCACGCTCTTCTTCGACTTTTCCAAGTAATGGAAAATAATCCAAACTTTGCGCACGCACCGAAGCACGACCTTGCCACTCATTCACATTTACTAGGTTTTCAGCATATTGTGGAAAAACACTGTGGATAAGATCATAGTTATGCACATGGTCTTCAACTAAGACTTCTGTATCATCACGATTTGGATAAAATGACGCGCCTAGAATGAGTTGTTGCTTATCCAATTGCATGCAATAACCACCATAGCTATAAGCATGTTGTTGATCTAAAGCATGATCTTGGTTATTCACCCAACTGACTTGTCCACGAATAGGTTTTAAGATTGGAAAATTTGCAAAGAATTTTTTACTTTCTTTGGCACAGCAGGCAATCACATGATCAAATGAGCCTAAAGCATCTTGTTGATGATTGAAAATTCGTAATTGATTATTTTCAAGTTGTTCAATTTTTTCAATTTCAGCATGTTGAAATTCAATTAACTCATTATCAAGGATTTGATCTTTGAGTTGATGTGGATAAATAGAGCCTGCTTGAGTCAGTTGTAAACTTGAAAAAGTACTTTGAATATCTAATTCATTTTCCGTCTGTGCTTTGAGTAGACCTTGCGGATATTGTTCGGCTAATGCCAATAATTCTTCAGGATTTTTTTGAGCCAATTGATTGACTGAAATAGGGCGAAAAGCTTTGAAATTTTGATAATGGTTTAACGCATGTTGCCATGCCAAAGTCATTAAATGCTCAGAACTTTGTTCAATTGGACTGAGTTTTGGATTGAGTAGGGCAAGTGGGTTACCAGATGCACCTGATAATGGCGCTGATTGGTCGTAAATGGTGACTTTATGCCCACGTTGAGCCAACGCCCATGCGCAACTCAACCCTGCGATTCCTGCGCCAATAATCGCAATTTGACGTTGTTTAGAATTATTCTGAATGTCAGTGTTATTTAAAGTTTTTTTTTGAGCCGTTTCTAAATCAGTGTGTTGATGATCATTTTGCGCATTTTCAGATTCAAGAGCGCTATTTTCATCAACATTTAAATTGACGACTTCTGGTACATTCCAAACAGCTTTGAGCATTTCTCGTTTATGTCCAAAACCACGTGGACGTGAAATAGATATACCATGTTGTTTTAAACCACGTTTAAGCACACCTGCAACACTAAACGATGCGAATGTAGTTCCAAGATCAGATAAACGCACAATATTATTTAAAACATTTTCTTCCCACATGTCGGGATTACAAGATGGGGCAAAACCATCTAAAAACCATGCATTCACAGGTGCTGTTTTGGGAATGATTGGGAAAACATCATGTGCATCGCCTAACCATAAATCAATGGAAAAGCGCTCTTTGGGAAAACTTAAGCGATGACAACCTGCAATAGCTAAAGGATATTGCTCAATCAGTTGATCTGCTAAGGGTTTGAGTTCAGCCCATACATTTAATGCACGGATTAAGTCATCCTTTGATAGTGGAAATTTTTCCACACTGATCGCATGTAAGTGGCTGTTATTATTCGGGCGGACTTGTTGCCAAAGTTGCCATAGTGCAAGAATATTTAAACCTGTACCAAAACCTGTTTCTCCCACGCTGAAATATTCAAAATCATTTAAAGCTGTAAGGCGTGTTTCAAGGTCATTACCATTCAAAAAAACATGTCGGGTTTCGAGTAGTCCATTGTCTTTGGAAAAATAGACATCACCAAATTGTTTAGAAATTGGAACTTCAATTCCATCAACACATTGCCAATCTAAGTCGGCTGTTTGAATGGCTTGTGACAACTTAAATTACCTTTTGAGCTTTGAGAGAAGTGAATAAATCAGAGGGGATGAAGTCAGTGGCTTACCACTGACGACGACGTTTAGTATAGATATAACTTGCGAT
Organism: Acinetobacter wuhouensis; assembly: GCF_001696605.3. Taxonomy (NCBI): domain Bacteria; kingdom Pseudomonadati; phylum Pseudomonadota; class Gammaproteobacteria; order Moraxellales; family Moraxellaceae; genus Acinetobacter; species Acinetobacter wuhouensis. The sequence goes on from NZ_CP031716.1 coordinate 523,446, forward strand.
TAAAAAGCCGAGTAGTACACCAACAGCAATGGTGGCTGCGCCGTATAGAAACATTTGCGCACTTTGTTCACTTTGTAAAACCTGAACTTGTACACCAAGATTGTCATTTTTCAATTGTAATTCTTGGTTTTGAGATAAAGCTTCTAAATTGGCTTTTTCAAGTTGTTGTAAACGTGTCGCTTGGTCTTTTACCAGTGCTTTCACATTGGCTTCTTGAGATGCTTTTTCTTTGGCAATCTGTTCAGCAGTTAAAGGCTTATTTTCTTGTGTCTGAGCTTGCGTTTGATTTGCATGCGCACCCGCTACCGCAGGGATAATACTCGGTTTTTGAGCGGCAACAGGTGGGTTCGCCTGAGGTGGAGGCGTTGCAGTCGTTGCTTGAGTTGTTTGTGGGCTGGTTTGATTTGGTTCAGCCCATGCAACAGCAGGTAAAAGTAGAGAAGTACTTAATGTTAGGCTCAATAAGCTTTGGACGACAACGCGCATTCTATTATCCCTTAGGCAATGCTTTATTGAATGGTTTAACATCAATATGGCTATAAATGCCTTCTTTTAGGAAAGGTTCTTCTTGTAGCCAAGCATCTAATTCTTCACGGCTATCAAAATCGAGAATCAAAGTGCTGCCATAAAAACCCGCTTGTGGGTTTTCACGATCTTTCGGCATCGCACCTGCAACAATTACACGACCTTCAGCATCTAACTTTTCTAAACGTGCTAAATGTTGAGGGCGAGTTGCAAGACGTTTTTCTACTGTACCTTCTTGATCAGTACAAGTAACTACAAATAATGGCATGATAATTCTCGATTTTTCTAAACACACTAGTCTTCAGATGACTTGAAGTGTTTCCGTAAAATAATAAACTGGATAATGATAAAGGAAAACATCACGATCATGTCACCAAATGCGGTAAATTCGCCCCAATATTTTCCATCAGCAAATAAAAATGCAAAGAAAATATGTAAGCAAGACATCACGATGAACATGGCAGCCCAAGCAAAGTTGAGATTTTTCCAACCTTTTTCGCTGAGGTTTAATACTGGACCAAACAATCGTTGAATCAATGGCTTTTTCTCTTTACCAAAATAAGGTGAAAGTAAGAAAGCACCAGCAAAGGCTAAGTTTAAAATGGCAGCTTTAAGGCGAATATAGAAGTCATCACTTAACATCAGTGTGATGCCACCAAAGATCACCGTCATAAACAGAACCAACCATTGTTGCTTGTCTAAACGGAATTTTTGGAATACAAATAAAGCACCATATACCACAAGCATGGAAATAATTAGACCTGTTGTAGCAACAAGAATATTATTGTTATTAACACCACCTGCTGAGCCGATCAGTTGCAATAATGGATGATCAGTATTTTTTGGATCAACCGTCTTATATAAATAAAAGAAAATTATGAGGGGCACAAAGTCTAAAAGTGCTTTCATGTTAAAGTATCTTAGCCAGTTCAGGTTGATGGGATAGTATAAAAGATGCAAGGCGTAGATTTACATACTCACAGTAATATTTCTGATGGAACCATGACACCGATGTTACTGGTTGAGGCGGCCATCGAGAAAGGCATTCATACACTTGCTCTTACGGACCACGATAGCATGGATGGCTTAATAGAAGCTGAACAATTTGCAAAAAATCAACCAATTCAAATCATTTCTGGTGTAGAGATCTCTAGCCAATGGTCTAGACCTGCAACTAAAAAGAGCTATGGTGTGCATATTGTTGCCCTGAACATGCAAAATCCTGAACCTTTGCAACGTCTTTTAGCTCAACAAAAGAAAATCCGCGCTGAACGTGCCAAGCAAATTTGTGATTTATTGATTCCTTTAATTCATCAAGATATTTATGCCGATGTGGTGGCAAAAGTAGATGGTGAGCCTGATCGTATTACCCGTACCCATATTGCCAAAACTTTGGTGGAAAAGGGCATTGTGCAACGCGCACAGTCGGCTTTTGACAAGTATATTAAAGAAGGCAAAAAAGCTTATGTGAAGTTTGATGGTTTGGGTTTAGAAGAAACCATTAAAGTTATTCATGAAAGTCAGGGTTTTGCTGTTTTGGCGCATCCGACTCGTTATGATTTATCCGCAACTAATGTGCGTTATTTGATTGAAATTTTTGCTCAATATGGTGGTGATGCAGTCGAGCTGCCACCTGCAATTGAACCTGCTTCGACACGTCAAATGGTCGATCGTATGATTGCTGAGTTTGGTTTAAAGGTTTCTGTGGGAAGTGATTTTCACGGGGATAATATGCCTTGGGTTAAGCTGGGTAATATTCCGCGAGTGAAAGAAGGGCAAGTGGGGATTTGGGAAAGTTTTCGGTAGATGTTGACACTTCTTATTTTTTAATGTGGTAATTCTATTTCATCAAATTCTGATTTTATATTGAGAGTATTAGTATTTTTATAAAGTACATTTTTTAGTATCAAATGTTGTAAAAATTTTGAATATATATTGGGTAATTGTTGAATATATAAGGGAGTCTTGGGTAAACATACCAGTTCGTAGTTATATGAAGATGAATAATCATAGACGAAGAATCCTCGCTCAGCGAATGCAATAAAGTCATCAGGGCGTGGTACAGAGACTTGTAAGGATGCTAGGCTCGTAATAGGGAGTTGTAGTATTTCTTTTTCGAGTTGTGCTAATTCGATAATCGTAGATTGAATGGTATTCAATGGAATAGCACCTTCACCCGCAGTTAAAAATACTCCGAGCATGCCATGTTGGTCTACTGCTATCCATACACAATCGACTCCTAGTGGATACATTTTATTTTTCCTTTTTTAGAAGATGATTTATTAATTTTAAATATCAGTTGCTGAACATAAGAAATCCCTCAATTTAGAGGAATTCATTTCTGATTAAACAATCAATCTTCTTTCACAGTATATGGATTCTCAAAACCTAATTTTTTCAAAATTTCGATTTCCAAAGCTTCCATTTCCTCAGCATCTTCTTCTGAAGTTTCATGATCATAACCCATCAAATGCAAGGTGCCATGAACCAGCATGTGAGTGAAGTGTTCAATCGGGGTTTTCTGTTGCTCAATCGCTTCTTGTAAAACTACTGGAATACAAATCACCAAATCCCCAATCGGGAATGTATCTAAAATTTGCGCCATTTCATCAGGTAAATCACTCGGAAAAGACAACACATTGGTTGGTTTGTCTTTTTTACGATATTCCAAATTCAATTTATGGCTTTCATCATTGTCCACACACGCAATTCCAACTTCACAATCACTTTGTGTGTCGATATGACGCAATGTGGTTTCAATGACTTTTTTCAAATAAGCACGTTTGAGCACCAATTCAGGTGCTTCAAACGATTGTTGTAACGATAGGTTGAGTTTCAAAACCAATCCTTCATGTCAAACTTAAGCATGATCTTGATCGGTCGCAGGCTCTTGATGTTGAGCATCAGCAGCCGAATCATTCTCAGCAATGAGTGCTTCTTGACGTGCTTTGCGTTCAGCACGTGCTTCAGCGGTTAAACGATGTTGCTCGCTGTCCCAACCCTCATAGGCTTCGACAATTTTTTGTACCAGCTGGTGACGAACGACATCACGAGAGTGGAAGCGAGTAATGTGAATTTCTTTGATTTTCTCAATGATTCGCAATGCATGCGCAAGCCCAGATTGCTGACCACGCGGTAAATCAACCTGAGTAATATCACCTGTAATCACGGCACGAGAACCAAAGCCTAAACGGGTTAAGAACATCTTCATTTGTTCAGGTGTGGTGTTTTGTGCTTCATCCAAAATCACGAAAGAATGATTCAGTGTACGACCACGCATATAGGCAAGTGGGGCAACTTCAATCACTTGACGCTCAATCAATTTTGCCACTTTTTCAAAACCCAGCATTTCATACAAGGCATCATAAAGTGGACGTAAGTACGGATCAATTTTTTGACTCAAATCACCCGGTAAAAATCCAAGTTTTTCACCTGCTTCAACAGCAGGGCGAACCAAGAGAATTCTTTGAATTTCATTACGTTCGAGCATATCTACAGCAGCTGCGACGGCAAGATAGGTTTTGCCTGTACCCGCAGGGCCGATCCCGAAAGAAATGTCACTTTGTAAAATACGTTGCACGTAGCGTTTTTGATTTGCACCACGTGGATTGATACGACCTTTACGGGTTTGTAGCCAAACATCGTTTAGCCCCGTATGTTCATTATCCGAAAGATCTTCTTGAATTTCTCGGTCAGTTTGACTGCCTTGAATGAGGAGGTGAATGGTATCTGCGCTGACTTGAGGTGTGAACTCAGCTTCAGCATGTAAGCGCTGCAATAAACTTTCAGCTCTCTCAACAGCTTCTATATCTCCATCGATATAAAAGCTGTCACCACGGTGAGAAATACTGACTTCTAAACGTTGTTCGATTTGTTTCAGATGACCGTTATAAGCACCCAACATGCTTTTTAAACGTTCAACTGAAATACCCGGAAAAGCTACTGTACGTCGAATCGCTGCAGTCAAGAGATATCCTTTTTATAAATAAAGTCTATACCCTTACATTACGCCACGTCAGGCTCAAGATTCAAGAGTTCTCCGTAAACTAAATTTAGGGTCTTAATCTCTGTAATCTCAATCTCTGCAAAGCGTCCGACCCAAGCGGCGTCACCTACAAATGTTACTAAACGTGTATTGTCCGCTGTTCCGACCAATAAATTCGGATCTTTATTGGAAACATTCTCGATCAAGACACGTTGAATCGTACCGAGCATCGCATCTGTTTTTTCAATACTGGATTGTTTTATCCATTGTTGAACTTTAGCCAAACGCTCTTTCTTCACATCTTCAGGTGTGCTGTCTAGTAATTCAGATGCTGGCGTGCCTGGACGTTTTGAATAGATGAAACTATAAGAATGATCGAAATCTAAATCTTGAATAAATTGATAAGTTTCGGCAAAGTTTTCATCTGTTTCACCAGGGAAACCAATGATGAAGTCTGAAGATAAATGCATATCTGGACGAACTTTACGAAGTTTTGCAATTTTTTCAATATAAACATCAATGGTGTGATTGCGTTTCATCGCTTGTAACACATCATTTGAACCGCTTTGTACAGGTAAATGAAGATGTGAAACCATTTGCGGTAAATCACGATAGCATTGAATTAAATCATCATTAAATTCAAGTGGATGTGATGTTGTATAGCGTAAGCGACCAATGCCTGGAATTTCTGCGACTAAACGAAGTAGGTCTGCAAAAGTACAGATTTCACCTTCAAAGGTTTCGCCACGGTAGCCATTGACGTTTTGACCCAGTAGGCTAATTTCACGTACACCTTTTTCAGCCAAACCAGCGATTTCAGCTAAAACGTCATCGAGAGGGCGAGAAACTTCTTCACCACGTGTATACGGAACAACACAGAATGAACAATATTTTGAACAACCTTCCATGATGGAAACAAAGGCTTTATAACCTTCAACACGTGGCTCAGGTAAGAAGTCGAATTTTTCAATATCTGGGAATGAAATATCCACCAGTTTGATTTTTTCTTTTTTCGGCTTCTCAATTTGTTCAACGTGTTGATCAAGCATTTGTGGTAAACGATGTAAAGTTTGTGGGCCAAAAACCATGTCCACATAAGGCGCACGTTTTTGAATGTTGTCACCTTCTTGAGAAGCAACACAACCACCGACACCGATCACTAAGTCTGGATTTTGTTCTTTTAGTTTGCGCCAGCGACCCAATTCAGAAAACACTTTTTCTTGTGCTTTTTCGCGAATTGAACAGGTATTCATCAGTAGAATATCTGCATCTTTAGGGTCGGTGGTCAGCACATAACCGTGTGAGTCGCCTAAAAGGTCTGCCATACGATGACTGTCATACTCATTCATCTGACACCCTTGTGTCTCGATATACAGTTTTTTGACTGCACCGTCGACAGGGGTGTGCTGTGGCTGGGTTACAGTGTTTTCTGAGGCAGCTTTGGCACCATTGGGGATGAAGGTTTGAACCGTCATGGAGGCGTTTATCCTATGAAAAAGGGAATTTGGAACGTTATATAGAACCTGATTTTATCAGACTCATAAAAAGCGCGCTATTTTACAGTATTTAAATCAAACTCAGGGAAATATTTACGTCTGGTGATTTTTTAGGTGAAAATATGGATGAAAAATAGAGAAAATTATTAATGGCGAATCATAAGGTTACATAACACAACAGTAGAAATGAATTAGAATAACTAAACTAGTCACAAATCAGTGCGTCAGTAAGTTAAGGCATGTCATGCAGGTTGAGAGAAAAACGGTGTTAAAGCAACAACTTAATCAGAATAAATTAAAAGCTTACCTTTTAGGAATAATCGCGTGTGCAGGTGTGCAGGTGACGCAAGCTGCTGAAGAAGATTTTAATAGTGCATTACGTAATGCCAATAGTCCAAGTGCATTGGAACAATATCGCTATAGCATGCAGAATGACGCACTCGGTTACTATCCAGAATATTGGTCACTAAATTCCAATCTCGCATTCCAACCTGCGTCAAATATTGTGAACTTTGCAAAACGCTATCCTCAATCTGCAATGGCTGAAAAATTAGCAGCAGATTATGTTGAGGAAAAAGTCAAACAAGCAGATTACGCAACGGCTCAACCTGTTTTGGCTTATGTGACCAATCCAGATCAAGCGGAACGCTGTGCGGTTGCCCAAGTTCGTGCTCGAACAGGTGATTCATTGGTTTTTGCTGAATTTAAAGATGTTTGGTTGACTACTAGTTCACAGCCTGAGTCGTGCAATGGTTTGGGACGAATGATGTTGTCTAGTCCGTTAATGACGACACAAGACCGTCAACAGCGTCTATATGCACAATTACGAGCAGGGCAGTCTGGACAAGCGATTGCAACGGCACAGAGCTTAGGGATTAACTTATCATTAAGCCAACTCAATCAAATCCAAGCCAGTCCACTGAATTATTTATGGTCAGCGCCAAAAACTAATGTTCAGGATTATGCTTATTTGGTGTATGCACTTGGACGTGCTGCAGATACTGATTTGACCAGTACTTTACAGTCTATGCCAAAACTGGTGCAGGACGTTCCTGCCGATGTACAGAAGTATTTGTATCGTACTGTGGGATATATCGGTGGTACAACGGTCATGAAAAATAACTTCAACCGTGAAGTGCTACAAAACTTTGATGCCAGTTATGGTGCGCCATTCAGTAGTGAAGAGTCAGAAGTGTATGCACGACAAGCCATTCGATTTGGGGCTTGGGAAAGTGTGATTCGCGCGATTGACAGTATGAGTGTGACGCAAAAGCAAGAAGACCGTTGGCAATATTGGTTGGCACGTGCTTCTGAGCAACGCAATGATGCTCAATCAAAAAAAGCAGCCAATGAAATTTATCAGCGTTTAGCCATGTCGGGTGATGACTATCATAATCTGTTGGCAAAAGATCACTTGGGGCAAAAATATAGTGCTAACCCTGCCAAAGAACAGCCATCAGCAGATGATCAGCAACGTTTAAATCAAGACATTCATTTCCGTCGTGCATTTGCCTTGCGTAATATTAATGCACCTGCGGCATATACAAATCGTGAATGGAATTGGGCTGTACGCCAAGCGTATTTAAAACACGATGACGGACTGCTTTTAGCGGCATCGAAACGTGCAACAGAGATGGGTTGGTACGACCGTGCGATTTACGCCGCTGAACGCACAGAGAAAAAACATAACTATAATTATCGCTATGCAACGCCACACCAAAGTTTAGTGGTCAGCCATAGTCGAAATGCGGGCATTGATCCAGCTTGGGCATATGGCTTAATGCGTCAGGAAAGTCGTTTTGTTACGGCAGCACGTTCTCATGTGGGTGCAGGTGGTTTGATGCAAATTATGCCAGGTACAGCAAAGTTGGTTGCTCGACAAATGGGGGAAACCTATAACCCAGCTGCATTAAGCGATGCGAATACCAATATTCGTTATGGCACATTCTATTTATCTATGATTCATGGGCAGTTGAGTAGCAATCCTGTTTTGGCAACCGCAGGTTATAATGCAGGACCAAACCGAGCTAAGCGTTGGCAGCCTGACTATCAAAATCTTTCAGCGGATCAATATACTGAATCGATTCCACTCAATGAAACACGTGACTACGTGAAGAATGTGATGACCAACGCAGCACATTACGGAATTTTACTTGGGCAAGGACCTCAAGCGATTGAAAGTCGTATGCCTATTATTCCAACTCGAGTATCACAGTAAAAATTGGATCAAGTCAGCGTTTTATTGGTAAGTAAATGAATTTGAGTATTTTGCGTAAATTGAAAAAATCTTGCATGGCATGGGTTTTAGGCTGTGCAGGATTCTTTTTGTTTAATGTGCCGTTACATGCTGCACCGCAAATACAAGGCTATGTGATGCAGGTTCAATTAACGCCTGCGGTTTGTGCATTAGACTCGACCAAACAAAAGCAACGTAAATGTTTAGAAGGTTATTCACTCACGATTACTGGGCTATTGCCTGAAACGACTGAGCGAAATTGTTCAACCAATAGTTCTGCGAGTTTGTCTCCATTACAGGCTAAAGTTGTTGCACGTGTCATGCCTGAAGAAAATGCACGTGTGCAATTGTGGCGCAGTGTGGGTGGTTGCGTACCGATGAATGCAGCACAATATTTTCGAACAGTGATTAATTTAGCAGATAAACTAAAAGTGCCGACAGAATTGACCAGTGCAGAAAATAAAAATGTGCAACATCATGCATTGAAGTCTCAGATTGTGCGTTTGAATCCAGGTATGAACAGTGAAAGTATCCGCTTTACCTGCCAAAGTTATGCGTCAAACCCAGTATTGACCGAGGTGCAAGTGTGTTATCGGGTCAATGGTCAGTATAAACAATGTTCAAACCATATCGTGTCAAATTGTCCGAATACATTCTCGATCAAAGGGACATATTAGGTCTTTCAACAGATTTTATTCATATTTCCTATCATACTTTTGTTGAAATTCATTCTCTTTTACATGCAAGTGTCAAAGGATTGGAGTACAATCTTTGCCGTTTATGATAATTCGATTAAAACGGATTCAACCGTTTAGTCACATTAACGATCCTCAATTGGAGATAATTACATGAAGCAAGCAGTTCGTGTTGCCGTTACTGGCGCTGCAGGTCAAATCGGTTACAGCTTATTATTCCGTATCGCTAGTGGTGAAATGCTTGGTAAAGACCAACCAGTTATCCTTCAATTATTAGAAGTTCCATTTGAAAAAGCTCAAGCTGCGCTTAAAGGCGTAATGATGGAATTAGACGACTGTGCATTCCCATTGTTAGAAGGCATGATCGGTACTGATGATCCTAAAGTTGCATTCAAAGATGCTGACTATGCACTTTTAGTTGGTTCACGTCCACGTGGTCCTGGTATGGAACGTGCTGAACTACTTAAAGTAAACGGTGAAATCTTCATCGGTCAAGGCCAAGCACTTAACGAAGTTGCGAGCCGTGACGTTAAAGTTCTTGTTGTAGGTAACCCTGCGAACACTAACGCTTATATCGCAATGAAATCTGCTCCAGATCTTCCAGCGAAAAACTTCACAGCAATGTTACGTCTTGACCACAACCGTGCGTTAACTCAACTTGCTCAAAAAGCGGGTGTTGCAGTTTCTGACATCGAAACGATGACTGTTTGGGGTAACCACTCTCCAACAATGTATGCTGACTACCGTTTTGCAACAGTAAACGGCGAAAGCTTAAAAGACAAAATCAACGATGCTGACTGGAATGCAAACGTATTCCTTCCAACTGTTGGTAAACGTGGTGCTGCAATCATCGAAGCACGTGGTTTATCTTCAGCTGCGTCTGCTGCAAATGCTGCAATCGATCACATGCGTGATTGGGCGCTTGGCACAAACGGCAAATGGGTAACTATGGGTATTCCTTCTGACGGTTCTTATGGTATCCCTGAAGGCGTAATGTTCGGTTTCCCTGTAACTTGTGAAAATGGCGAATACAAAATCGTTCAAGGTCTTGAAATCGACGAATTCAGCCGTGAACGTATCAACGTTACACTTGATGAGTTAGAAGGCGAACGTGCAGCAGTTGCTGACATGGTTAAATAATTGAATTTTTAAGATCACTGATCTTTTAGATTGAATTGAAGAAGCACTCCATTTTGGGGTGCTTTTTTATGGAAACTTATTGACAATATGATTAACAAACAATAACAAGAACAATGCAAGATTGAGCTGAATTTAGAATGAAAAACAGTTAGTTTTAAACCTATTATCGTACTTTTAACAATAAGGAATAGAGGGAAATAAAATGTTTGATGAACAACCGACACTCAAATTATTATTTGATCAGTTAGGATTGGATTCTGATCAGGCTTCAATCGATCAGTTTGTGGAAAGCCATCAATTATCAAAAGGCGTCATGATGCACGAAGCAGATTTCTGGAATGATTCACAGCGCGATTTTATAGCCAGCCACTGGCGTAAAGATGATGATTGGTCTTTGGTGATTGATGAGTTGAGTGAGTTATTGTCGCATAAACCATAGATTTTATTGAAAACGTGTTCTATATCAAATAATGATTGAAATTTAATCACAAATTGAAACAACAAAAAATAGCTGCGAGGCTATTTTTTTTATCTGAATTCTTATAAGTTAGTTGTATAAGTAAATACAATTTTTTTGATATAAATTTCACAATGATTAAATGACAGAGATTTAACCGAGGGAGGGCAGGAAGCTCATGAATAAACAACCATCTTTAGCCTTATTATTTTCTCAGCTCGGTTTGGCAAATAGTCCTGCTGCAATTGAGCTTTATGTCCGGACTCACCAATTAACCGCAAATCAAAATTTGCATGACGCACCATTCTGGAATAAATCACAGCGCGATTTTTTAATCAGTCATTTGGTTCAAGATGACGATTGGTCGATGTGGATTGATGAACTTAATCAACAATTACACATGGATGCTTATAAGTTACAAATGGCTTAAATTTTCCTTCCCCCAGAGCAACAAAAAAGATGGTCACTCAAGTTATTGAATGACCATCTTTTCTATATTAATTCAAATGTTGGTTTTAACTTTGTACAAGCCTGTGTAGGCTGAACTCAATGCAACTTATTTTGAACCATTTGCGTGAACCAAGTTTCATTACGTACAGGTTTTAAAGCAGGGTGTTGTCTTAACAAGACCAGATCAAAATCAGCTGTCGCCATATATTTTTTGAGCCAGTGTCGTGTCAATGACAATTCATTTTTGCTCACAGAAGCATAAGCAAGCATGAAATAAATATCCGCACTTTCATGTTGTGTCATAGGCTTTAAAATTTGCTGCGTGATCAATGCATAACGAACTTCTTTGGTCAGTTCAAAATAGATCATATAGGCTTTGGCTAAATGTAACGACAAATTCACATACAAAGACATTGGCATTTCTTCATATTCAACACGTGCGGTTTCGAGTAACACGATAGCTTCTTGAAGAAAATGAATTTGCTCTTGTTTGGAGTTGCTTTGTTCGACCAATTGTAAACGTAAGTCACCACGTTCAAGCGCCAACTCAGGAGTATTGCCTGACAAATACAATTGATCCGTTTCGCCAATACGTGAAATGATTTGTTTTGTATTATCAAACATGTGCTGAATCCTCTTAATTTCTACACTCTATTATGAGGTTGATTGGCTAAATTTAAAGTGAGATAAAATGCGATACAGCGTTGCATTTTTACCGTGTTGGCGCAAATCCAGTTACAACAAAGCATTATCACTTCTGAGCCATGCCGTGATCGACAGCCGTTGATGTTTTGCTTCTATGACTTCATGGAGTAGATCGCTTTGAAACATGGCTATACGATTAGGTTTTGGTTCAATGAAATGCCAAATGTTATTTTTATCTTGTAAATGTAGCTTGCCACCCCAGTCATCTTGCCATTGTTCATGTAAATAATACACGGCAGAAATCATTCTGCCATTTTTACCTTGTGGGTTATCACGATGTAAGGCATAAAACTCACCTGCGTTATAACAGGCAAAATGTGCTTCTACATCTTTGATCCCTAGATAAAAGGCACGATTTAAACTTTGCGAAAGTTGGAATAGAGCTTGAATATGCTGTTGTGCAATGGCTAAATTTTCATTAATCCATAGAATATGATCACTGCGAATATTACTCACAACACCATTTTGAATCGCTGCATCACGAAATTCATTTAAATGTGATGTACACTCTTTAACCAATTGATGTACGTATTCTAAAGAATAGGCATGATCAATAATGGTAAATCCATGTTGATCTAAATCATCAAGAATTTGATCAACATTCCAAGACTTTGGGACAAGAGAAGCTTCCATAAATGACCAAAAATAACCGAATAAAATAAGCTTGTTATTTTAGAACAAACGATGGGCAGTGAAGAAACATTTTTTCGTGTTAAAATATGCGTTGAACTCAGGAATTAATCGAAACATGAATTACCGTCACCATTTCCATGCAGGCAACTTTGCCGATGTCATGAAACATGTGTTATTGCTGCAACTTTTGACACGTCTCAATGCTAAAGACAAACCATATCGCTATATAGATACACATGGTGGTGCGGGTAAATATGACTTATCTACATCTGAGGCGCAAAAGTCAGGTGAGTTTTTAACAGGGATTCATCGCCTTGTTAAACTCGATGATTCAATTAAGCGTAATGCGCCTGAAGGCGTAAAACAATATCTTAAGATTGTTGAAGATATGCGTGCAGGTTCAGGCAAAGGTGCTTATCCTGGTTCGCCGTGGTTTGCTATTGAAGCGATGCGTGATATTGATAAAGCGACTATTTTTGAAATGCAACGTGATGTGTTTCAACAGCTCTATTTTAATATTCGTGATAAACGTGCGGGCTTACATGAGCGTGATGCTTATGAAGGTCTTTTAGGTGTAATTCCACCAAAAGAAAAACGTGGCTTGGTAATGATCGATCCACCGTACGAAGTTGAGCGTAAAGATTTTCCACAATTGGTTGAATTGATCGTGGCAGCCTATAAAAAATGGCCAACAGGTGTTTTTGCGATTTGGTACCCAATCAAAGACCGCGCGATGATTGAACGCTTTGAAAAGAAAATGTTTAAAACAGGTATTCGCCGTCAATTGGTCTGCGAAGTCTGCGTATGGCCTGATGACACGCCAGTAGGTTTAAATGGTTGTGGTCTGTTGGTGATTAATCCACCTTGGAAATTCTCTGAAGATGCAGATGAAGCATTGCAATGGTTATTCCCACATTTGCGTATGAGTGAAAATGGTGGGCATGCGGCAGTGCGTTGGTTAGTTGGAGAATAAAGCATTCTGTTGAACATGCCGTGGATGATGTGAATTACAATTTTAGACCAAATAAATGAAGTAATTCATGTCATTTTCACTTAAAAATGAATGTAGTAAATCAATTCGGTAGAATATCAACAGCTCGCTTAGAGCCATAGATAGGATTTTAAAATGACAAATATAAATAAACCAGAAAGTCCAAACTCTTCTCATCAAGACCCAGGATATGATGGCATCACATTTGAGGTTGAAGAAGAAGAGCATACGCATGAAGGGCAGAAGGTGAAACGTCGCGGAATCTATTTGTGGCCAAATTTAATTACCACTTCAGCATTGTTGTCGGGATTCTACTCGATTATTGCCAGTATGAATGGTGATTATACTCAGGCAATCTATGCGATTTTTATTGCTGCACTGCTTGATGGTTTGGATGGGCGAGTTGCACGTGCGATTGGTGCACAAAGTGCTTTTGGTGAGCAATTCGATTCGTTATCAGATTTATTGGCTTTTGGTGTTGCACCTGCGATCCTGATGTATAGTTGGAGTTTACATGATTTAGGTCGTATCGGATTGGCGGCCTGTTTTGTCTATACTGCATGTGCTGCATTCCGTTTAGCCCGTTTCAATGTGCAAATCGGTGTAGTCGATAAGCGTTATTTTATTGGTGTTGCTAGTCCCTTGGCTGCGGTTATGATTATTTCATTGGTTTGGGTAGGTCGAGATTTTCCTTATATTTTTGACCTAAAAGATATGACGATTCAATCAATTAATGCTGCGATTATTATTGCTGTAGGATTGTTGATGATTTCAAATATCAAATACTATTCATTTAAGACCGTAGACCGTAAACGAGTTCCTTTTTTTGTATTACCAATCGCTGTTTTTATCCTTGCTGCGATGACCTATAATATTCCTGTAGGTATTCTGGTGATTTCAGTTATCTATGCGATTTCTGGTTTTGTAACGACTTTTCTTGCACGTAAAAATACGGTTGCATAAGATGAGCTAAATAAAAATGAATAATTAAAATGGTGAGGAGCTTGATATGCGGTTGTTTCAAGATTTCTTAGATCAGTCTAGGCAACTGAATCAAGCTCAAAAACCTATAGAATTACAATATCATCCACCGAAAGATAAATATAAAATCATTCACCAAAAATTGGTCATTACAGATCTTCCTGCGCCATTACATTATTTCAACTTCTTTAGCTTTATGGGTCAGCCTAATAGCGCAGTTTTTTGCAACCAAAGTGAAGTTTCGACAAGCGCATTAGATACGGCAACAGTTTTGGTGAGCTCTAGTCCAAACATGGTTGGACAACTCAATTCATATTCAATAAAAAATGATTGTCAGTTTTCCAATGATGAAAATCATCAAGTGAATTTTGGGTTTGGACAAAAAGAAAAGCTATTTGGAAAATTCCCAAGTTTTGAAATTCAAAGACAAGATGATGAACTTAGTTTTAATTTAAAAGTGACTACCATGCCACTGGTTTCATATTTTAGTTATTTAAAATTTGGGTTTGCAGAGCATTGGTCTGTGCCAGCACATTGCGAGGGCACGATTCAATTTAAACAGGAAAAATATCAAATTCAACAAATGGGTGCTTTTGAATATTTGAGAATGGTGAACTTTCCTTATCTTCCACATGCTTTATATGTCTATCAAATTGTGCAACTCAGCGAAGACTTACAAATGATCTGTATGCATAGTCGTGATCAAATGAACAGTATTTTATATTCACGAATTTATTTACGTGATGCTCAGAATAATCAAATGACGATGCTAGATAAGAAAGCGCATTTTAATATTGACCGAGTCTTTCCTAAAGTTAAAACGCCAAACCAACAAGAAATGTACTTGCCACGTGAGTTTGGGTGGCAATATCAAGATGAAAATATTCAAATCAATCTAGAAGCGCAAAGTCGTGGCGATTATAAATTTGGTTTAGGTGCAGGCTATGTCGGTAGCTTTAGTTATCAACTTCAAATTAATGAAGACCTATATCAAGGCGAAAGTGGTTATTGTGAATACATCGATTGCCGACCTTTAAAGTGGCAAGAAATAGATAAAGAGAATAAAGCTTTTAATAAATCTGCAAACCCTGCCCTAATTATGCTTAAAAAATAGCAAAAAAAGCAGTTTTTGCAGAATAAATAAACAGACAGAACAGTTTTTTATAAAAAAAAGAAAAAGGGGGTTGCGTCTGACCTGAAATGCTGTAGAATGCACATCCATCGGCGGTGATGAAGATTAAAACTTCTGATAAAACAGTGACTTAGTTAAGATTGATTGGGTTGGGTTTTAGAGAGAAAGTTTAAAATAATTTGAATTACTAGTTGACTTTGAAGAGATTCGGAGTAATATAGCCGACCTAGCTTGATGCTGACGAAGCATTGAGAAGATCATTAAGAGAATATGAAGAACAACTTGTGTGGATTTTTACTGATTGATTGATCGAAATATTATCATTGATTGATTGGTTTAAATTACTCGAAGTTTATTTGAGAGAATTTGTCAGAAAATTGATGAGCCAGAATTGTGACCTTAAGTCACTAATGATTTTAACTGAAGAGTTTGATCATGGCTCAGATTGAACGCTGGCGGCAGGCTTAACACATGCAAGTCGAGCGGGGGGAGTTGCTTCGGTAACTGACCTAGCGGCGGACGGGTGAGTAATACTTAGGAATCTGCCTATTAGTGGGGGACAACGTTTCGAAAGGAACGCTAATACCGCATACGTCCTACGGGAGAAAGCAGGGGATCACTTGTGACCTTGCGCTAATAGATGAGCCTAAGTCGGATTAGCTAGTTGGTGGGGTAAAGGCCTACCAAGGCGACGATCTGTAGCGGGTCTGAGAGGATGATCCGCCACACTGGGACTGAGACACGGCCCAGACTCCTACGGGAGGCAGCAGTGGGGAATATTGGACAATGGGGGGAACCCTGATCCAGCCATGCCGCGTGTGTGAAGAAGGCCTTATGGTTGTAAAGCACTTTAAGCGAGGAGGAGGAGCTCTTGGTTAATACCCAAGATGCTTGGACGTTACTCGCAGAATAAGCACCGGCTAACTCTGTGCCAGCAGCCGCGGTAATACAGAGGGTGCGAGCGTTAATCGGATTTACTGGGCGTAAAGCGTGCGTAGGCGGCTTTTTAAGTCGGATGTGAAATCCCCGAGCTTAACTTGGGAATTGCATTCGATACTGGGAAGCTAGAGTATGGGAGAGGATGGTAGAATTCCAGGTGTAGCGGTGAAATGCGTAGAGATCTGGAGGAATACCGATGGCGAAGGCAGCCATCTGGCCTAATACTGACGCTGAGGTACGAAAGCATGGGGAGCAAACAGGATTAGATACCCTGGTAGTCCATGCCGTAAACGATGTCTACTAGCCGTTGGGGCCTTTGAGGCTTTAGTGGCGCAGCTAACGCGATAAGTAGACCGCCTGGGGAGTACGGTCGCAAGACTAAAACTCAAATGAATTGACGGGGGCCCGCACAAGCGGTGGAGCATGTGGTTTAATTCGATGCAACGCGAAGAACCTTACCTGGTCTTGACATAGTAGAAACTTTCCAGAGATGGATTGGTGCCTTCGGGAATCTACATACAGGTGCTGCATGGCTGTCGTCAGCTCGTGTCGTGAGATGTTGGGTTAAGTCCCGCAACGAGCGCAACCCTTTTCCTTATTTGCCAGCACTTCGGGTGGGAACTTTAAGGATACTGCCAGTGACAAACTGGAGGAAGGCGGGGACGACGTCAAGTCATCATGGCCCTTACGACCAGGGCTACACACGTGCTACAATGGTCGGTACAAAGGGTTGCTACACAGCGATGTGATGCTAATCTCAAAAAGCCGATCGTAGTCCGGATTGGAGTCTGCAACTCGACTCCATGAAGTCGGAATCGCTAGTAATCGCGGATCAGAATGCCGCGGTGAATACGTTCCCGGGCCTTGTACACACCGCCCGTCACACCATGGGAGTTTGTTGCACCAGAAGTAGGTAGTCTAACCGTAAGGAGGACGCTTACCACGGTGTGGCCGATGACTGGGGTGAAGTCGTAACAAGGTAGCCGTAGGGGAACCTGCGGCTGGATCACCTCCTTAACGAAAGATTGACGATTGGTAAGAATCCACAACAAGTTGTTCTTCATTGATGTATCTGAGGGTCTGTAGCTCAGTTGGTTAGAGCACACGCTTGATAAGCGTGGGGTCACAAGTTCAAGTCTTGTCAGACCCACCATTCTGACTAACGAAATATTTGAATGAGAGTTTAAATATAGAATACAGAAAATTAGATATATTGGTCTTAAGCTGGGGACTTAGCTTAGTTGGTAGAGCGCCTGCTTTGCACGCAGGAGGTCAGGAGTTCGACTCTCCTAGTCTCCACCAAATTTTAAGAATAGAAAAGCAACGCTTTTCCTTAAAATTTAAGCAAAAAGCTATGCTTTGCGCAGGCTTTAATCGAACGAAGTCCTAGATTATAGAAATTAATAAGAAGTCGGCGTATTATACGCGTCTTGTTAACTTCTGTGATTTATCACAGTTTACTACGCATCGACGAGATGGTAGTTAATCATTAACAGAATATATTTGAGTTGAAATAAATTGTTCATACTCATTTCAATTAAACATAAGAATATGACACGCAAGTGACATGTTTGAATGATTAAGAGAAATTGAGTTACTAGCGATTAAACTGAATCAAGCGTTTTGGTATATGAATTTAGATTGAAGCTGTACGGTGCTTAGGTGCACAGTACTTCAAACTGTAATGTTGATTGTTCTACTTGTAGGAACAAGCGACTGTTTGGGGTTGTATAGTCAAGTAATTAAGTGCATGTGGTGGATGCCTTGGCAGTCAGAGGCGATGAAAGACGTAATAGCCTGCGATAAGCTTCGGGGAGGCGGCAAATATCCTGTGATCCGGAGATTTCTGAATGGGGGAACCCACTTATCATAAGATAGGTATCGTAACATGAATACATAGTGTTACGAGGCAAACGAGGGGAAGTGAAACATCTCAGTACCCTTAGGAAAAGAAATCAATTGAGATTCCCTCAGTAGCGGCGAGCGAACGGGGATCAGCCCATTAAGTTATATGTGTTTTAGCGGAAAGCTCTGGGAAGTGCTACCGTAGAGGGTGATAGTCCCGTACACGAAAGGGCACATATAATGATGACGAGTAGGGCGAGGCACGTGAAACCTTGTCTGAATATGGGGGGACCATCCTCCAAGGCTAAATACTCCTGACTGACCGATAGTGAACCAGTACCGTGAGGGAAAGGCGAAAAGAACCCCTGTGAGGGGAGTGAAATAGATCCTGAAACCGCATGCATACAAGCAGTGGGAGCCGACTTGTTCGGTGACTGCGTACCTTTTGTATAATGGGTCAGCGACTTATATTCAGTAGCAAGGTTAACCGTATAGGGGAGCCGTAGAGAAATCGAGTCTTAATAGGGCGCATAGTTGCTGGGTATAGACCCGAAACCGGGTGATCTATCCATGAGCAGGTTGAAGGTTGGGTAACACTAACTGGAGGACCGAACCCACTGTCGTTGAAAAGCCAGGGGATGACTTGTGGATAGGGGTGAAAGGCTAATCAAACTCGGTGATAGCTGGTTCTCCCCGAAAGCTATTTAGGTAGCGCCTCGGACGAATACCATTGGGGGTAGAGCACTGTTTCGGCTAGGGGGTCATCCCGACTTACCAAACCGATGCAAACTCCGAATACCAATGAGTACTATCCGGGAGACAGACTGCGGGTGCTAACGTCCGTAGTCAAGAGGAAAACAATCCAGACCGCCAGCTAAGGTCCCAAAATCTATATTAAGTGGGAAACGATGTGGGAAGGCATAGACAGCTAGGAGGTTGGCTTAGAAGCAGCCACCCTTTAAAGAAAGCGTAATAGCTCACTAGTCGAGTCGGCCTGCGCGGAAGATGTAACGGGGCTAAAATATAGTACCGAAGCTGCGGATTTACACGTAAGTGTAAGTGGTAGGGGAGCGTTCTGTAAGCCGATGAAGGTGTGTTGAGAAGCATGCTGGAGGTATCAGAAGTGCGAATGCTGACGTGAGTAACGACAAAACGGGTGAAAAACCCGTTCGCTGAAAGACCAAGGGTTCCAGTCCAACGTTAATCGGGGCTGGGTGAGTCGACCCCTAAGGCGAGGCCGAGAGGCGTAGTCGATGGGAAATTGGTTAATATTCCAATACTTCTGTGTAATGCGATGAGAGGACGGAGAAGGTTAAGTCAGCCTGGCGTTGGTTGTCCAGGTGAAAGGTAGTAGGCATGCATCTTAGGCAAATCCGGGGTGCTCTATGCTGAGAACTGATAGCAAGCTAGTTTACTAGCGAAGTGGCTGATACCATACTTCCAAGAAAAGTCTCTAAGCTTCAGTTACACAGGAATCGTACCCGAAACCGACACAGGTGGTCAGGTCGAGTAGACCAAAGCGCTTGAGAGAACTCTGCTGAAGGAACTAGGCAAAATGGTACCGTAACTTCGGGAGAAGGTACGCTGTTGTTGGTGATGGAACTTGCTTCCTGAGCTGACGACAGCCACAGAAACCAGGCCCCTGCAACTGTTTATTAAAAACATAGCACTCTGCAAACACGAAAGTGGACGTATAGGGTGTGATGCCTGCCCGGTGCTGGAAGGTTAATTGATGGGGTTAGCGTAAGCGAAGCTCTTGATCGAAGCCCCAGTAAACGGCGGCCGTAACTATAACGGTCCTAAGGTAGCGAAATTCCTTGTCGGGTAAGTTCCGACCTGCACGAATGGCATAATGATGGGGGCGCTGTCTCCAGCAGAGGCTCAGTGAAATCGAAATCGCCGTGAAGATGCGGTGTACCCGCGGCTAGACGGAAAGACCCCGTGAACCTTTACTGCAGCTTGACATTGAACTTTGATCTTACTTGTGTAGGATAGGTGGGAGGCTTTGAAGTGGCGACGCTAGTTGCCATGGAGCCGTCCTTGAAATACCACCCTGGTAATATTGAGGTTCTAACTCTGTCCCGTTATCCGGGACGAGGACCATGTCTGGTGGGTAGTTTGACTGGGGCGGTCTCCTCCTAAAGAGTAACGGAGGAGTACGAAGGTGCGCTCAGCGTGGTCGGAAATCACGCGTAGAGTATAAAGGCAAAAGCGCGCTTAACTGCGAGACCCACAAGTCGAGCAGGTACGAAAGTAGGTCTTAGTGATCCGGTGGTTCTGTATGGAAGGGCCATCGCTCAACGGATAAAAGGTACTCTGGGGATAACAGGCTGATACCGCCCAAGAGTTCATATCGACGGCGGTGTTTGGCACCTCGATGTCGGCTCATCTCATCCTGGGGCTGAAGCAGGTCCCAAGGGTATGGCTGTTCGCCATTTAAAGAGGTACGCGAGCTGGGTTTAGAACGTCGTGAGACAGTTCGGTCCCTATCTACCGTGGGCGTTGGAAATTTGAGAGGATCTGCTCCTAGTACGAGAGGACCAGAGTGGACGAACCTCTGGTGTACCGGTTGTGACGCCAGTCGCATCGCCGGGTAGCTATGTTCGGAAGGGATAACCGCTGAAAGCATCTAAGCGGGAAGCCTACCTCAAGATAAGATTTCCCTAGGACTTTATGTCCTCTAAAGAGCCGTTGAAGACTACGACGTTGATAGGTTGGATGTGGAAGCATGGTGACATGTGAAGCTGACCAATACTAATTGCTCGTGAGGCTTGACTATACAACACCCAAACAGTTGTGTTGTATGCATCAATCGATTCAAAACCAAACAATCAGTAATGATTGACCTTGATTTAGTTCAAAAGCTAGATACAATTACCAACTCAAATTATCCTGTTAATAACTCATTTGACCAAAGCTAGGCACACACTGTAAATACAGTTAAATAAGACCAAGTGATTAATCATAAACAGTTTGCTGGCGACAATAGCAAGAGTGAACCACCTGATCCCTTCCCGAACTCAGAAGTGAAACCTCTTAGCGCTGATGGTAGTGTGGGGTTACCCATGTGAGAGTAAGTCATCGCCAGCTTTTAAATTTAAAACACCCTCAACTAGAAATGGTTGAGGGTGTTTTTTATTGGACGGAAAATATATGTGTAATTTTGGTATTTAGATAAAAAGAGCTTCTATTATTCAATAGACGCTCATAATCCACATTGATTTAACACTATATTATCGTAGTTGTCTTCTTGCATGTTTCAATGCAGTACGTAATCCTTCTTCTAGTGTTGGATGGTAAAAAGGTTTTTTTAGAATATCATCAATTGTTAATTCTTCACCGATTATCCAAGAGAGTAGATGTGCCATGTGTTCTGCTGATTCTACAAATAATTCAGCACCTAAAAGCTTTCTTGAATTTTTGTCTACATACACTTCTATCGCGCCTTTATTTTTTCCTAAAACCAAAGCACGCCCCTGTTTTTCATATGATACGAAGCCAGTTATAAACTCAATGTTTGATTTGGTTAGATTTGTATAACTTTGTCCCACAATTGCCATTTCCGGATTGCTAAACACAATACCTAAAGGTGTTAAAGTATTTAGATTGCTTACTTTAGGAAAGTTTAAGCAACTTGAGATAACCTCACGTCCTTCATTGGCGGCTTCATGTTGTAATGGTGTTTGAGTAAAAGCATCACCAATGATAAAGATCGGTAATGACGACAATTGCTTACTTTTTAGATCAATTGGAAGTTTTTTTAGGTCTGAAAAAGCAGGATCAATATTTTCTAAAGCTAAGCTGGGTAAATGTGTATTACGCCCAGTAGCATTTAAAATATAGTCTACATGGATGGATCTAGACTGATTATTCTCAGTAAAGTGAATTTCAACGCCTGCTTCTTTATTTTTAATTTGGCTAGGTAATACTTCAAATTTAATATTTAGTTCTTTTGTTAGTTCTATTTGCGCAATATTTTGTAGGGTTGGACTACTGAGCACACCGACTTTTTTGCTGCGTGCAAATATCGTGGTTTCAACACCTAAACGATGCATTGCTTGTGCTAATTCAATTGCAATAACACCACTACCAATGACTGCAATGGATTTTGGTAAAGTATTTAATTCAAATATTTCATCCGAAGTCATGAGCTTATCGCCAATTTCATTTTTCCAATTTTGGTCGTAGCTTGGTGTTGAGCCGACAGCGATAATAAATGATTTTGCTCGGTATTGTTCTCCATTTACTTCAATGGTATTCGGATTGATAAATTTAGCTTCACCTGAAATTTTATGTTCTGCATTCCAGCTTTCAACGTCTTTAAGTGTTGCTCGAGTAAAGCGATTACGCAAAGTTTGTACGTGTTCCATTACTTGGCTTGTATCTATTTCTGATTTTACGTTTAAAGCAATTTCTTGGGCATTTTGAATATCATGCATTCGATTGGCGGTGGAGATGAGCACTTTACTCGGCATACATCCTACACGTGCACAGGTTGTATCCCAAGGACCTTTATTGATAATAAGTACATTTTGAGTATGTTTAATTGCTTCTTTATAAGCACTTATGCCCGCTGTTCCTGCACCGATAATAATAATGTCGTACATATATTAACCTGATTTTAAACAATAAAAATTACATAAAAAAACATTTATAAATAGCATATTTACACCTGTAAATATCTATGGTTACATAGCAGGCAAATTATACAAATACAAATTTAAGGTTTCTTCAGTTGGGTAAAATTATGGATACTAGAAAATTTACTGGAAAGTTAAGTGCAATTGCTATTTCAATTTTGTTAGCGAGTTGTGGTGGGGGAGATGGTTATTATGGTAAAAGTGGTTCACCAGCTGGCGATGGTGATACAACAACAACTCCAAAACCTGTTGCAACAAATTATCACATCGTAATGAATTCATCTAAGCCAACACTTAATGTGATTGGAGATAAAGCGACGTTAACTGTTAAATTAGTCGATGTTAATGGTGGTGGAGTTTCAGCACAAAATGTGTCATTGGCAATTGAAGATACGCAAAATAATGGGATAACTATTGCCGGTACATCAACTAGTGTAACGGATGAGCTTGGAAATGCTGTATTTAACTTAGAATTAAATGGTGCAAATATAAAAAATATTGATGATTTGGTTGCTAAAGGTGTGAGACTGACTGCTCAGTTTGTAGACACATCTGAAAAAATTACCTCACAAACAATGTTATTGAATGTATCTAATTCTGTTAGTGGTGTTGAAGCTTTATTACATTTAAATCTAACAACCAATAAACCAACATTAGTTGTCACTGGTGACTCAGCACTTATTACAGTAAAAGCCGTAGATGAGAATGGTGGTGGTGTTAGTGGTCAGTCTATTTCACTCGCAGTGTTAGATACTAAGACCAACTTAGTCACTATTTCTGGTGCATCTGTTATCACAACGAATGATGAAGGTAATGCTACATTTACGATAGTCTTACCAAGCTCGAGTGGTAGTGTTGCTGATAATCTAATAAAAAATGGTATTACACTGAATGCATCTATTAAAGATAGTAACGGTGTTACTACTTTACAATCTACTAAGTTAAACGTTACTTCAGCTGTAGTAACGCAGCCAGTAGGAAATATCACGTTTGGTCGTTCAGGTGTGATCTCAAAGAATCCTGCGGAAACTTATTATACAGAGTCATTGTCTGCACATATCGTAGACATAGATGGTAAACCAATAGCAAATCAAACGGTAACGATGAGTATTGATTTTCTTCAAGCTTATGAAGGTGTATTTAAGCTAAAGCAAGAACTCGATAATATTCGACAAAATGATGTATTAACTTTAAAGACTAAGTCTGCTCAAGCTTCGGCAAAGTTACAACAAGCGAATAGTGAATTAGCTGATTTACAAAGCCAATTAGCTGATAGTAAATCAGAGTTAGATAAGCAAAAGGCAATAGATCCAGCAACAGCTGACTCTAAGGCTGCAATAATTACGCTTAATAATTTAATCGCTGATTTAAATGGTAAAATTTCAGTAAAAAAATCAGAGATAAATGCATTTCAAGCAACAGTTACAGCTCTACAAGCTGGAGTTGATGCTTTAACTGGTTTGGTGATAGCTCCTCGAACACCAGTCAAATGTGCAATTGCAGCGACAAAGCCTATTGCTACAGGTTTTGTTTCACCAGATGGCACGATTACTCCTACATTTACATACACTTCCGATTCTACTGGTAAATTTGATTTTAAAGTTAACTATTTGAGAAGTTATGCTGGTTGGCAAAGTGTTCAGCTAAATGCTGATGTGAAGGTGAGTGGTAGCTCTTTAAGATCTAGTATGAATTATGGTTTAGGTATCATGAAAGTAGATAGTGATTCAGATGCAGGACAACCTTTTGATGCCAGTCCATATGGAACGAATTGTCCATTTGTAAAACCTTGGCAAGGTATTATGGATGCATTTAAATAAAAAAAAACAGCGCCTCGGCGCTGTTTTTTTATTTCACAGATGTCCCCATACTGACACCTACAGTCGGTCTTACATTCATCGAACTACATGCTGAAAGAAGTAAACATGTGATTATGACAGTAGCTAAAATTTTCATAAAGACAGCCAAGTTTAAAAATAAAACCTTATTTTAAATTGGAATTATGGATGGGGTATGTATTAAAAGTATTGTTTCTATCTTGGATTGATGATGAAAAAATATTCATAAATTAAAAAGCAAAAGCCCGAATAATCGGACTTTTGCTTTTTAATTTTAAGAGGCGGTTTAGTGTTTATTGAATTTTGTACTCTAAAACACGATTTCCATGTTGATCCAGTAGTTTTAAGGTTTTGTTATAGACTTGATAACCTTTCACCCTATTCAATGCTTCAGTATATTGCCCTGCAAGTTGCATCGTATTTTGACAAAACATATTGGTCGCACCCAATTGCCCAAGCGTGATGTGCTGTCCTTTAATCGCATACTGTCCCATGAGACGATTACAACCATCTGAACCACTGACACGTAAGTCAGAACCAAACTGAATACTTGGGTTATTACGTGCATTTGGATCAGCTTTAAATTCAGTCGCACCAATATAAGTGAGTTCCCAATTTTTATTTTGTAATAAGGCTAAATTTTGAGCTTGTTGATCTGAATTAGGTGTAGTTGTACAAGCTGTTATCAATAAGCTTGCGGTCACAATTGAAGTTGAAATTAGGTTTTTTAACATAAACGATCTCTTTAATTTCAATAAATTTATCTACATAGAAAATAAATGAAATTTCTGGTCTGAGCAAATTTAAATATACAACTTGCGATTACTCATTTCTCTAAAGGTTGGGGTAAACCGAGACGAACGACTTTTGAAAAATTGGTACTGTTCTGATATTTAAAATGTGCATATCTCGCAGTTCTTGGGTTGATATGTGCATTTTTATACCATTCTTTCATTGACCATTGATGACTAAGCGCACCTAAATCATATAAATAATTTGGTAAATAACCTGAAGCAAATAAACGATAATCTGAAGGAAGTTTTTTAGGACTAATGGCTTGAATCATATCAAAAACCAAAGTTGTACAGTTACTTGTTAGCGTGTTGTACCATTTCGGATTTTGGGCTAAACCATCGGATTTTGATAAGTATTCTTCAAACAGTGCTTTGCTTTCTGCTTTGGGTAATTGAATGGGAAAGAAGTAGACTTGTTCACCACGAATATTACTACGAGTATAAACAATATCTTTTTCATCTGAGGCAATCAGACTCAACTCAAACTGTCGAAAAAAACCACCGATGGCAGAAAAGCTTTCAGTTTTCTCTTTGCGTATTTCTATTGAAAAAACCAAAGGCTTTTGATCCGAAAAATTAAAACTGACCAAGGTATGTGCGATTTGAGGTCCCATCCAATAGGAGGTAATGATATTGACTCCAGTGATGTGATCTAAATTAAATGTACGAGTATCCCATTGTTCATCATACTGTGTTTCTGAATGCCAGTTAAAATTACGGACATTGTGAATAGTGACCAAATTCCCTTGTTTTTCATAGCTAAAAATACGAGAGACTTCAGGACTCCATTGACGATCTTGTTTAGCAGGAATATTGAAATACCACAATAGACTGATCAGAAAAGCCGCTATGTAGATCAAAGTATCTGTTTTTCGGCTAAACAGATTTTTTGTAAAATAGATTCCTAGAATACTAAAAGCGAAAATAACCCAAAGCGCGATGATGATATAACTCACCACTTGCCCTAAAGGTTGTTGTATCCATATCGCTAAACAAAACCAGAGTGATGTCAGAACAATAAAAAGCCCAAAAAGGGAATGGAGCAAGCCCATTAAAATGGTATGCATTACTGATTTTCTATTTACACTGTTCATAACATGCTATTTTTATTTATTAAACAGCCCTATTTTCGGTAAGTTGCAAACTCAAATGCAATGGCAGTTTTGTCATCAATATGTGATTCAGTTGCGACTTTTTTAAATTCAGCAGGAATTTCTGGGTAATGTGCATCACCTTGCACATCCAGTTCAACATGAGTGAGTTCTAAACGATCAGCAATATTGATGGTTTGTTTGAAAATTTCACCACCACCGATGATAAAGATTGTATTTGGTTTTTCTGAGGCTAAAACATCAGGAATGGCTTGTTCTAGTGCTGATTCAATTGAGTCCGCAGTTTTTACACCTTCAAAAGCCCAGTTTAGATCACGGGTAATCACCCAGTTGACACGTTTCGGTAGAGCACGTCCCATCGATTCAAGGGTTTTACGTCCCATTACCACCACACCGCCTTGGGTGATTTCTTTAAAGTGTTTTAGGTCGGCTGAAATATGCCAAGGAAGATCGTTGCCTTTGCCGATACAATGTTGCTGATCCATTGCAACCACATGCACAATTTCAAAATTTTTAAATGTCATAATTAACTCGTTTTTAATCCCTCCCAACCTCCCTTTGTCAAAGGGAGGAGTTTAAGAGAGGAGAATATTTTTAAAGAGGGATTTAGGGGAATTCAATTAATGTGGTGTTATTTTAAAATTAAACCGCAACAGGAGCTTTAATCGCAGGATGCGATTCGTAACCGACAATTTCAATATCTTCAAATTTAAAATCGAAAATGTCTTTGATTTCAGGATTGAGTTTCAATTGACATAAAGGTAAGGGTTCACGGGTCAATTGTAATTGCGCTTGTTCAAAATGGTTGGCATATAAATGTGTATCACCACCAGTCCAAACGAAGTCGCCTACACCTAAGCCACACACTTGCGCGATCATGTGTGTGAGTAAGGCATAGCTTGCAATATTAAACGGCACACCTAAAAACACATCTGCACTGCGCTGATACAGTTGGCAAGATAATTTACCATCTTGAACGAAGAACTGGAACAAGGTATGGCAAGGTGGTAGTGCGACTTTACCTGCTTCATTTGGATTCCAACCAGATACGATTAAACGACGTGAGTTTGGATTGGTTTTGATTTCATTGACCAACCAACTGATTTGATCAAAGCCATCATTTTCAAACAAACCATCCTCTTTTTTAGTCGCACCAAAGTTACGCCATTGATGACCATAAACAGGTCCCAATTCACCTTCAGGGCGTCCAAAACGAGCCGTTTGTTCAGCAGTTGACCATTCATCCCAAATCGATACTTTATTGTCTTTTAAATACTGAACATTGGTATCACCTTTCAAGAACCATAACAGTTCAATCACGATTGAACGGAAATGCACTTTTTTGGTGGTGAGTAAAGGGAAGCCTTTAGATAAGTCAAAACGCATTTGATGACCAAATACAGAACGTGTACCTGTACCCGTACGATCACCTTTGTCACCGCCATTGTCTAGGATATGTTGTAAAAGGTCTAAATACGCTTTCATAAATGTTCCAAGTTGAGGAGAGTGGCTATCGACAAGACCAAAGGATAAGACAAGTCATGTCGCACAGCTACTGATCCGTAATATTTTTGAATAGCTAGAGAGTTTATACTAATCTCATGGTCTTTTTAACTATGATATTTTTTTAGTTTGTGACCTAACTTTAAAAAGCCGATTTAAATCGAATTTACAATCAAACCTAAGATGAAGAGAGATAACAAATGAGTATAGATTTGAATGAACTTCCTGCTTGCCTACAACCCTATAAGGAACAAATTGTAGCAACTCAAAAAGACAGTATTGAAATCAATCTATCTGCTGCTGATCAGTTAAGTCTTTGGCAAAGTAAAGTGGGTGGACATCCATATTTACCGATTGGGCAACAATACCCACAAAGTTTAGAGGGTGAAAATTTACAGTTGTTGGCACAGATTAATTTTGCTGAATTGCCTGAAAATGATCAGTATCCGAAGTCAGGAATCTTGCAATTTTTTATCAATCCAAATGATGATTTGTATGGTTTGGACTTCGATGATCAACAAAAACAAGATGGTTTTCGGGTTATTTTCTATGACACGGTTCAGCAAGATGATTCAGCATTGGTACAAGATTTTCCTGTATTGGGGGATGATGCCTATAGCCCAGTTTCAGGTCAATCCGCTGTGCAATTTGAAAAAGCGGTTAGCTATATTGATCTGAATAATTTT
The DNA here is from genome assembly GCF_001696605.3 of Acinetobacter wuhouensis. Lineage (NCBI taxonomy): Bacteria > Pseudomonadati > Pseudomonadota > Gammaproteobacteria > Moraxellales > Moraxellaceae > Acinetobacter > Acinetobacter wuhouensis. The sequence continues at coordinate 552,229 of NZ_CP031716.1, forward strand.
GATTTTGCGGAAAAAGTCACTGATCCTTATGATAAAGAGGATGATGAGAGTGAAGAGTTTTGTGATGAATATAGTGAAGTGATCTCTGCAAATGGTCATCGTCTCGGCGGTTATCCATTCTTCACTCAGTCTGATCCACGTGAATATAATGAGAATATTCAAGACTATGTCTTACTGTTGCAGATTGATACGGATGATACAGACGGTATAGAGATTATGTGGGGAGATTCTGGCGTAGGGAATTTCTTTATTCATCCAGATGACCTTAAAAAGCGTGATTTTTCCAAAGTGCTGTATAACTGGGATTGTTATTAATTCGCATTGTTGTAGCACATCCGCTATTGGTTGTTTGAGGGTAAGCTTATGAGAAATTCATAAGCTTTTTTATTTAAAAATAGAAATTTAGATGCGTTTTAAACTGAAATTAAAAATATAAATGTGACTTAATTGACAGTTTAATTGATTGATTAGATTCATGAAATATTTTACCAATACGACTTAAAATTCATTAATTGATTAAAAAGTAATCAATTAAAAATGTTTTGTATACTTTGTAAATTCAGTAGTTTCAGTGAGTTGGGGTATTTTAAATGAGATTTATTAACACTTACATATTTTTTTACATGTTTTAAGTCTACATTTTAAGGTTTGCTGATTAGTATTCATGGCTTGTGAATTGTTTTGTTGGTTTGAACAAGGCTGTTTGGATCAATTGAAAAGGGCTGTTGAGGACGCTACATGATTTATGACCATAATGTGAATATGAATGAATACGTGAATCCCACGGTAAATGTTCAGATTCGATCAGAAAACAATAATAAATTTAACCCAGAGCAATTTTTAAAAAATAAAGCATTTGAAAATTATAAAAATCAAAATGATGAGAACAATCAGTTTAAGTTTTTGGATATTTCAAAGTTTACTGAAAAGTTAGAGAGGTGGTCCCACTTGTTTGAACAACTAAAAGCGTATTTATAAGTGATATTCCGCTCTAGTTAAGCCACCTTGTTTTGTTGGGGTAGCTGATCATAGTAAAACTCATTTGGTGTCATTTTGTCTAGACTCGAATGAGGTCGTTTCAAATTATAAAACTCAAAATATGCACTTAATTGCTTTTTCGCATCTGTGACACTGCTATAAGCTTTGAGATACACCTCTTCATATTTAACGCTCCGCCATAATCGTTCAACCATCACATTATCTACCCATCGACCTTTACCATCCATACTGATTTGAATGCCATTTGATTTCAATACATCAATAAATGCATCACTGGTAAACTGGCTGCCTTGGTCTGTATTAAATATTTCAGGTCGACCATATTTTTCAATCGCTTCATTTAAAGCCGAAATACAAAAATCCACCTCCATACTAATCGATACCCTATGCGCAAGTACCTTGCGGCTATGCCAATCAATCACAGCACATAAATAAACAAAGCCTTTTGCCATAGGGATATACGTTATATCCGTAGACCACACTTGATTACTGCGCTGAATAGCCAACCCTTTGAGCAGATATGGATATTTACGGTGAGCTTGATTAGCCTGGCTTAAATTTGGTTTGCAATATAACGCCTGAATACCCATTTTCTTCATTAAAGTACGTGTATGACGTCGTCCTATATGATGTCCTTGACGATTCAACAAATCACGCATCATACGACTGCCTGCAAAAGGATATTGCATATGTAATTCATCAATACATCGCATCAGCTTCAGATCTGATGCACTCACAGGTTTTGGGCGATAGTAATAACAACCACGGGAGACTTTCAGCAGCTTAGCTTGCTTAGATACTGAAATCTGAAGTGAGTCGTCGATTAACTTTTGTGGTTGAAGCGGCCCAGTTTCTTCAACACACCTTCTAAAAAATCAATTTCTAATGCCTGCTCACCGATTTTTGCATGTAGTTTTTTTAGATCGATGGGTGGTTCTGTTGGAGCTTTTGATTGATCGAAAGCTTGCGAGGAAGCTGAGATCAATTGATTTTTCCAGTCAATAATTTGGTTTTGATGAACATCAAACTCAGCACTCAATTCAGCAAGTGTTTTTTCTGCTTTAATCGCAGCAAGTGCTACCTTAGCTTTAAAATCATTTGAATGATTTCTTCTTGGTCTACGTGCCATAAAATACTCCATATATTGATGTTTATAACATCATTTGAGGAGCAGAATATCACTTATAGGAGTTGTTCAAATTTACGGATCCATCTCTTTAGTGAGCATGTCTCGAAGCACTACAGCACATCGTTGTGCACGATATGTACGTATTGCACTTCAGTCAGCAGGGGCTCGTTTTACGGATCATCCAATTGCAGCATCAGATTGGGGTTCGACATTAACAGAGATTGGTTATAAGCAAATTCGTCCAGCCTTTGATAATCCACAAGAAGGCGATATCTACATCATTAACCGTACCAGTCGCCATCGTTATGGGCATATTGCTGGATTTACAGGCTCTCAGTGGGTGTCGGATTATAGACAGCGTAGCCATGATGTGTATAAAGATCCAAACGTGACTTATGAATATTACCGTTTACCAAGTTAATCGCTTTTATTTTAAAAATTTTATTTCAAATGTGCTGTTATAAATAGACTTCTTACATAATTACTTTGTTGTTTTAGAAAGTTATTTAATGTGATGTAAGACGTGTGTTTATCTAGTTTGATATATTGTGGTGTTCGTCGATATAAAAAGAAGTTATTCACTGAATAGCTTCTTTTTTTATTGAACAGTTTTTATTTACTGATGTTACGCAGTAACATTAAAACCAGATTTTTGGATCTCAATGGCAGTGGATACGCGTTAACGTCATCCGCAACGTGTTTGAGGCAGGACTGCACCAAATAAGTAATGTTTCTGCGATATATCAATCAAAAGATGGTGGTTGACGAGTTTTGCGGATGACAATGGTTTTGCCTACTTTTGTCGAAACAAAAGTAGGGCGAGCCGCAGGCTAATCCCTAAATCAAAACTTTTGATGTAAGACTCAATCAAGTAAGTTTAAGGCTGTTTAAAAAATATATTTCTTTTAAAGCGCATAACACCAGTTATTAAGCAGTAACTCTTGAAAATATTTACTCGAAACGCTTCGCTCGATTTTGATAAATAGACACAATAAATAAACCTAATGCACTAAAGCCGATCGCTTGTATGGCGGTAAAGAGTTTGTGTTGAGGTGCTAATAAACAGATCACTAAAATTACAGCAACAATAGGTGCAATAGAAAACAGAATTTTAAAGCCTTGTGCATAAAGATTATTTTCAGAAATTTTAAGGCTTTGTTGGTGTAATAAATGTGCTACAACACCAATCCCTAAGCAAATCATCGTGAGTGTTGTACTGAGTTTCTCAATGCCTGAGCAATAGTAAATCATGCCACAGATGACGATTGAACTGATCAGCTTTATTTCACGAGTACAGCGTTCAGAATACCAAAACTCCAACATCATTTTGACTCTGATTTTGTTTCTGGCGAAGTTGTGTTTTGGTGCAGTAATGATAAAGGTGAAAAAATACATACTGCTAATGCCATGAAAGCAATACCTTGTGCACCTGGAATCAGAATTTCACCATTGTTCATATTTTTAAAGACCAGTGCCAAAACCAAAGCCAATGGAATCCAAGTCAGTAAGCGATAAAAAATTCCTGTTGGATTTTTTGCAGCAAAGTGAATTTTGCAATAACGGCAAATCAAGAAAATAATCCCTGTTCCTGAAAAAAGTAAAATATTGTCCAATGTTAAAGGTTGGTAAAGATATAAACCAATGCTGACACATGCCAGTAAAACCAGAAAGGCTAATTTTTTTGCAACAGAAACGGTAGGATTAAACCAAAATTCAAGCATGGTGATATCTAACTATGGAGATGCTGATAATTTAACATAAAAAAGGTGAAGTCACTGCTTCACCTTGTATTGCTTCATGTTGCTTTTCTTAAGTATTTCTTTGTGGGCCCCAGTCAAAGATTTTCTTTTGATAAGCGTACCAAATCATCCATAAGCCAATCAGAATCATTGGGAATGATAGAATTTGTCCTTTGGTCATCCAGCCGAACAAGATATAGCCTTGATCTGCATCAGGTTCACGGAAGAATTCCATAAAGAAGCGTGCGCAACCATAGCCCATCAAGAACACAGCAGATACCGCGTAACGCGGACGAGGTTTAGCACTGTAGAACCATAAAATGATGAACAGTAACAAACCTTCACATAAAGCTTGATAGATTTGTGATGGGTGGCGTACGAGATGTAATGGATCAGTTGGGAAGATCATGCCTAAGGCAAAGTTAGGGTCAGTGACTTGGCGACCATACAGTTCGCCACCAATGAAGTTACCAATTCGCCCAAACATTAGACCTGTGGGTACACATGGGGCAATAAAGTCTAAAGTTTCAAACCATGTTTTTTTATACTTATGGCACCAGAGTAACATGGCAATCATCACACCGAGAAAACCGCCATGAAAACTCATGCCACCAGTCCAAACTTTAAAGAGCCAAATTGGATCTGCTAGGAATTTTCCAAACTCATAAAACAGTACATAACCGATACGACCACCAAGTACCACGCCTAATGCACCATAGAACACGAGATCAGAAACCATTTCAGAGTTCCAGTTGTCACGCTTTTTGGCACGATAAGTCGCGAGTCCCCACGCACAGAGAAATGCGAGAAGATACATCAGTCCATACCAATGAACTTTGAGTGGACCCAGTTCGAGTGCTACAGGGTCAATATTCGGGTAGGTCAGCATTCCTAATCCTTTGAAATTATATTTTGCACAGATTTTAGCTGAAACATATTAAAAATGTTGTACATTCAATGTGTAAAGTTCATGGAATGTGTTTTATGTGTATTGTGGCGTTGGCATGGCAAGTTTTAGATGATGTGCCCTTATGTTTAATTTCAAATCGCGATGAGTTTTATCACCGTCCAAGCTCTCAATTACATGCTTGGTCAGATTCTCCGATTATCGCAGGGCAAGACTTACAATCTGGTGGTACGTGGATGGGTGTGACACAACAAGGTCGCTGGGCAATTGTCACCAACTTCCGAGATGGTCAGGATAAACAGACCTATCCAACCACACGCGGTCAATTAATACAGGATTTTTTAGAGTCTGATCAAACCCCGATTCGCTTTGCGCAGGAACTTGAAACAAAACAGTGTGATTACGCAGGCTTTAATTTATTCGTTGGAGATCAACAACAAGCGGTCTATATGAGTAATCGTGGTGAAGCACCGCAAGTTTTAGCCAAAGGGGTATTTGTCGTTTCCAATGGTTTGATGACTGACGACTGGGAAAAGACCAAGCATTTACGTAAACGCTTTACCCAAGAATTTTTACCGATGATGCAATTATCAAGTATTCCTCAACAAGATCTTCAAAATGCTGTGTGGGATATTTTGGAAGATGAACGCAAAATCATTCCAGACTTATTACCCAACACTGGGATTAATACAGAGATGGAAGAATTATTGTCCTCAACCTTTATCCAAAGCCCGATTTATGGCACACGTTGCTCAAATTTTTTGAGGATTGGGCATTCCCAAATTGATTGGATCGAGAAGACACAACAAGGTGAATATTCTGGTGATTTAGTCAATATACAGCGCGATATTCAAAACTAAAAAATCCATACATGCCTAGACATGTATGGATTTGAAACAGTTTTTTAAAGTAAATGGGTCATTAACCCGCGATCACGCCACCATCTTTACGCGTAATGACGACAGTCGCTGAACGAGGACGAGCAGTTTTGTTGCTTGCATCTTTTTGCGATGCTGGCCAGTTACTATCTGGTTTGTCATAACCTTTCGAGTCTTCACCTGGGTGCTGAACATTGATGAAAATGGCTTTGTAATCTGGTGTCATGGTGACACCTGTGATTTCACATTGCTTAGGTCCTGTTAGGAAACGACGTAAGTTCTCATCGGTAATTTTCTTACCCACAATGGTTTCTTGACCCGCTGATGTTGTTGCTTTTGCACCATCACCAACGACACCAGGCAAGGCTGCGAGCATCATACAGTTAGTAGTATCTGTATATGCGCCGTCATCTGTTTGAATCCAAAGTACACCGCGTGGGTCAAACCACATACCATCTGGTGATGACAAGTCATTATTATCATTTAAGCCCGAAAGGTTAATGTTGCTCGCCATTTTTGCTTCTGCACCAAAGAGATAGATGTCCCAAGTGAAGCTTTCAGCAGTGGTTTTATTGTCTTTTTCATGGAAACGGATAATGTGACCATTCACATTGCCTTTACCACCTTCAGGATCGCTATAGTTACGTGGGTTTGCTGCATCAAGCGCGTGCGTTGTGCCACGGTTTGAGTTGTTGGTCAACGTCACATAGACTTCGCCATTTTCAGGGTTTACTGCAACCCATTCAGGACGATCCATTTTGGTTGCTTTAACTGCATCACCTGCCAAACGTGCAAATGTAGTGATCTCAGCTTGTGATTTGAAAGGGTATACAGCATTAGATTCATTCAAACCATTTTTACCATAAGCCAGTTCGATCCATTTGCCTGTACCATCGTTATTGAACTGAGCAACATAAAGTTTGCCTGAGTTCATATATTTGTCACCCGCTTTGTAACCGCCGTTGACATCTTTGGCATCCCATTTTGCATCAGATACAAATTTATAGATGTATTCTCCACGTGAGTCATCTCCCATGTAGAACGCAAGGTTTTCACCTTCAATTAAGCGGCTCGCACGGCAGTCTTCATGTGCAAAGCGGCCTAAAGAAGTACGTTTTACAGGATTTGAACGACTGTCAAATGGGTCAATTTCAACAATCCAACCAAAGGTATTGGCACTGTTGCGGAAGTCTTTGTCTGCTGTGTCCGCTGTAATTGATGAGTTCCAACGATCATAGAGGTCTTGGCGTTCTATTGTACCTACTGCTGTTTCCCAACCATAGCGTGAACTTGCACCATCTTTTAAACCATAGCGATTTAATGCCACGATCTCGGCAGGTGTACGTTTCGCATCATCACCTTTGTTACGCACGAAATAGCCAATGAAGTTTTCTTCAGTGGTTAAATATGTTCCCCAAGGTGTATAACCATTACCACAGTTATTATGTGTGCCACGGGTTTGTTTTGCAGTTGGTGAATACTGAGTTTTAACTAAGTCCGAACCTGCAACAACCCCTGCAAAATCCATCACTGTAGATGCTGTAATACGACGATTTAATAATGAGTTTTTAACGACTTCGACTTTCTGTGTTGAGCTATTTTTTTTCAACTCAATTACAGAAACACCATGAGCGTTCATTTCACGAATGACTTCATCTTCAGGGCGACGACCATCAACTTTGGTTGCACCCTTAGGGTGTAAGAATGTTTGGTTGATATATTCATGGTTCATGACCAATAAGCCACGTTCAGACGCTTTAGCATCATATTTCAATGATGAAGCATTGAGTCCGAAGTAGCTCATACCATCGTGACAGTCACCTGAGCGGAACTGGAAGCTCGGGCCTGATGGAACATTATTATCATCCCATTCTGCATAACTCGGGTTGATTGAGTCACCTAATGCATAGAGTACATTTGCTTCGTAGCCTTCTGGAACGGTGACAATATCATTCAAGTTTTTGGCTACAGGAGTGAATGTTAGTTTTTCAGGCTTTTTGATAGGGTCAATAGGTGTTGGTGGAGTGACATGACTAATCGTATCGTTATCGTCATTGCAACCTGTGAGACTCGATGCAAGAGCAAGTGCTGCTGCTCCACTTGCTGTTTTTGTGATTAAGCTACGACGTGAAATATGTTGCTCTAAAATGTCACGAAAATGAGTGTTATTCGAATTATTGTTATCTAACTCTTGATCTTCATGATATGGCGTGAGGTCTGTCATACGATTCCCTTTGGCTAAAGTGTTTGAAAAATAAATAATTTATGGGCTAGACCTTAACTGAGTTATATGTAAGCTTTCTTACTGTTATATTTAGATTTAATTAAATTTTAAGAATATTTTAAGTTTTTAATGATTTTTATTTAAAATTTAATTGCTTCTAATCGTTATAAATATCAATGTGATAGGGTTTGTTCTGTCATTAAGAAATGTTGAAGAGGTAAGGGAAATAGTCAAGAAATTAACATGAAATTAAACCATAGAATTGATTCAGTAAATATATTATCTAAAAAAAGCAGTGGCTTAAGACCCAAGCCACTGCTGAAACTTTAAAGTTGTAATTGATATTATTGTTAGGATATTTAAGCTTCGATTGGTTTGCCTTTTTCAATGATTTTGCCGAGTAATAAACCGATTTCAAACAACATCCACATCGGAACTGCGAGCATGATCATTGAAATTGCATCTGGTGGTGTAATAAACATTGATACGAAGAAACAGCCAACGACAATGAAACGACGTTTCTCTGCTAGGGTTTTAGTGCTCACTAAACCGATTAAAATAAGAACTAATGTAATAATCGGAATTTCAAAGGTCAAACCAAAGACCAAAAATAGTTTTAAACAAAAACTGAGGTAGCTATTAATATCAGTCATTGGTGCAACAGTTTCAGGCGAAACACTGATAAAAAAATGCAGTATAGAGGGGAGTGCAATAAAGTAAGCAAATGCAACGCCTGCGTAAAATAAGATAATACTGCCAAATAACAAAGGAAAAGCCAGATTTTTTTCTTTCTCGTACAGCGCAGGTTTGATGAATGCCCATAACTGATAAATGATAAAAGGCATTGCGATCATCAGTGCAATGAAAAAGTTTAACTTAAAAGGTGCCATGAATGTTGCTGTTACATCCGTGGCAATCATGGTTGAATTTGCAGGGAGTTGTTTTCTAAGTGGTTCTGATAAAGTAATGTAGGTTTTATTGGCGAAGGGTAATAAACAAAAAAATACCGCAATCAAGACACCGACGATTTTAAATAAATGCCTTCTCAATGCAACCAAATGCTGAGTAATCGGCATTGCTTCTAGTTGAGGGGTATCACTCGATGGATCCGTTTGTACTTGAGGTAATAAAGATTCGGTCATACAGCTACCTTAAGTTCAGGTGTATTTGTTTCTATTGGCACGATTCGAAGAGTTGGTTGGCTACAGTTTTGAAGTTCAAACCAGTTTTTTGATTGGTAAATCAATGGCATGGAAACATCTGTTTTATAGTAGTTTATTGACTTATTAAATGTTTTTGATTCTAAAGATGTTTCTTGTTCTGCCAAGATTTTTTGTTGTTGTAATTCTTGCATTTGAGCTTCCATTTTCTTTTCAAGCTCTTGAATGCGCTGCATCTCTTGTTGCATCTGCTCTCTAAACTCAGAAAGACGTAATTCACGATCAATGTCATTTTGAACATTGCTGATTGCACGTTTAAATTTGCTATACCACTTTGCAGCAAATCGTGCAGCTTCAGGGAGTTTCTCAGGACCAAGCACCAACAGGGCAATGATGCCGAAAACTAAAAGTTCTGAAAATCCTACATCTAACATGATCTACGCCTCACCGATTAGTGTTTTACCGTAGAGTTCACATCAGTATGAGTGGTTTGATGCTCAATCGTACGTGCTTCAGTTGCAGATGTGGTCGTTGCTTCATCTTCTTTGATTGATTTTTTAAAGTCTTTAACTGCACCACCAACATCTTTACCAAGGTTTTTGAGTTTAGATGTACCGAAAAGCAAAATCACCACAATAGCAAAAATCAGTACATGCCAAATTGATAAGCCAGCCATAGTTTTAACTCCTATTTTATTAACAGCTATAACAACAGTTCTGCATGACAAAAAGGTGACATTAATATTTCAATTTAAAGACAGGGGACTTCTGGTTAATTTTTCCAATTGCTTAAATGCATCAATTTTTAAAGTGGTACTATAGTCATGATTTGAGAATCAGGTGTAGGATCATGGCGTTGTTATTTCCAGTTTTATCATTTATGTGTGGTTTGATACTGGCAAGTAGCAAGTTTTCGGCAGAATTAAAGCCATTATTGTCCTTATTGCTGGCTCGAATTTTTATCCCGATTGTGATTATTTACAATATGGTGTTTTATAAATCGGGTAGCATCACTTTAATTTTATTTGCTTTTTTCTCATGCTTTATTCTGTTCTTTGTCTTTCTGCAACTGTCAAAAGATCGCTTGGCTTCATTGTGTTTTAGCTATACCAATATGGCGTGGTTGGGCTTTCCAATTGCGATCGCGATTTTTGGAACAGAACACAGTATGGCAATGATTCCACTCTATATCGGCGTATCTATTTTTGGTAATTCATGGGCTGTGACCTCGGTCAGTTCTGAACCGCAGCCAAAGTTATATTTATTAAAAAAAATGTTGCAATCTCCGCCTGTAATTGCCTTGATTCTTGCAGGTGTTTTACGCTGTTTTGATGTACAACATTTTCAAAATAACCTGATTGTTGAATGGATTTACACTTTGGCGAAATGGAGCATGAGTTTTGCAGGCATGTGTGTTTTGGGCATGTGGCTAAGAAAAACCAAAGTACATTGGGCGGACATACAAACCAGTGCCAAACTTGCTGTATTGAAAATGCTGTGTGGTTTGATTTTGTGTGGCATGGCTTATTTTCTACTCCCACTTCCGAATATCAATACCTATATTGGTGTGATGTTTTTATTATTTTGTTTGCCTCCAGCTGCTAATATTGTGGCGTTAGAAACACATTATCAAGGCACAGGTGTTTCAGCCAAATATATTGCTTCTGGAACGATTGTGAGTGTGGTGGTTTGTGTGATTTATGGCGTGGTGGTGCATTTATTGTAAATGACTTAAATAACTGATGTTACGCATTTAAACTATGTCTAAAACTGAAAATGTTCAATTTTTTACTATATATCAATATTCTTAAGCTAGTACAGCCCCATCTGCCTTGCAAAGTTTGAATTACTTTGTGCAGGCGATTGTTACTTTGAAGGATCAAAGTAACCAAAATCCTTTGTTGGACATGAGAAGCCAAGCTTCGCAAGATCTCCTGTCTTCGGAATATATTCCTTATGTCCAACGGCGACATCCCTGTCGCCTAACGCGATAGCACCACTGATTTGAAATCACAATCACAAGTACTTTTGCAATTTCATTGATGATAATCAGCCCTCATACATTAAAAATGTAGAACTGTCCCATAATCAACCTGTGTAACATCAGCTAAATGATATAAATTCTTTCTTATCATAGGTTTGAATTCACCCTTGCGGAACATGTCCCTCACCTTTGAAAAGGAGGGGGGCCTATAGGGACTTATTTTTCTAAACTTGCTTTAAATAATTGCATTGCTTGTCCACGATGGCTGATTTTATTCTTTTCATCTTTACTCATTTCAGCACTCGAAATGTTGAGTTCAGGTAACCAGAATAAAGGATCGTAACCAAAACCATTTTCACCACGGGCTTGTTCTAAAACTTCACCTTGCCAAATGCCTTGGAAAATTTGTGGTAATGGATCTTCGGCATGTTGTACCAAAGCCAATACACAAACGAACAAGCCTTGAATTGGTTGATCACTTTTACGTAAAGGTTTTAGGTTTTCCAGCAGTTTTGCATTATTTGCAGCATCATCACCGTGTTCACCTGCATAACGTGCGGAATAGATGCCAGGTGCGCCACCTAAAACAGGTACACAAATACCTGAGTCATCAGCAATCGCAGGTTTTCCTGAAATTTTAGAAGCATGACGTGCTTTGATAATGGCATTTTCAATAAAGCTTAAACCATCTTCAATTGCATCTTCGATATTGAGTTTTCCTTGAGGAATCACTTCAACAGGTAGTTTTAACTCAGCAAACATTTTTTCAAATTCAGCAATTTTACCTTTATTATTACTTGCGAGTACGAGTGTTCCTTGGGATAACCAATCTTGTGCAGACATTTCAATTGCTCTGAGTTTGAATCGTGAGGAGTAGTTTAACGGATTCTGAGTATAATTTGAAAAATAGAAATATTATCCTGATTGATGAAGATCAGTTTAGAAAGTTCATTTTCAAATCAAAAGCCATACTTGTTTTTAAATCGAATTGGTTTAAATAAAGTATGGCAGATTAGGGCTTCTTTAAATTATTTCATTGAAATATCAGAACCAGGTTTCTTTGGGTCAACCAGAATTTTTGCATGTAACTCAGGATCACGTAGTGCAGAAAAAGCATTAATCACGCCATCTAAACCCACGATGCCTGTAATCAGTGGTGAGCAATCAATTTTGCCTTCTGCAATCATATGTAAAGCGTCACGAAATTCTAAAGGCGTATAACCTAGTACAAATTGCATTTCGATTTCTTTATTAATCGCCAAAGCAGGCTCAATACGATCGCTTTGCATACAAACACCTACACCAATGATTTTTGAAAATAATGGTGCGCCGTCAATGATATGTTGCAAAATTCCAGGTACACCGACACATTCAAAAATCACTGCACGTTTTGGTAGTGCACCTAATTTATCTGCAACTCTCCAAGCATGCCACCATGGCATGCCTGTCGCCTGAATTTTATCGAAAATACCTAAACCATAATTGAGCGCATCGGCAGCATTACCCAATAAACCGAGTTCTTTCCAGTTTTCAAAAGGGGAGTTCTTTGCAGGGTCAATCACCACATCTGCACCACAACGTTCAGCCAGTTTACGACGATTGGCAGAGAAGTCACTGGCAATGACTTTTTTCACGCCTGCTGCTTTGAGCATTAAGATAATACCGAGCCCTACAGGACCACAACCAATAACAATTGCAGGCTCACTATTTTTGATTCGGCTACGTCGAACGGCATGCAAAGCAACCGCCATCGGTTCAGTCATGGCAGCACTGTCAGCATCTAAACCATTTGGTACTTCAAACATCAGACTAGATTGCGCTAATACTTGTTCCGCATAACCACCTGATGCATTTGGTGACAATCCCGTGGATTGATAGCCTAAATCATCGAACTGTAATAAAGGCATGGCACAGACGAGAGTATCTGTTTTGAACTTTTTGCGTGTCTTTGGTCCATAATCCATGATTTTTCCGCAAAATTCATGTCCCATGACAAATTTATCTGAGTTTTTAGCCAAGCCTTGAAAGCCAACTTTTGCAGCAAGATTATGCATATGGTCACAATTATGTTGCATGTGTAAATCACTGCCACAGATTCCACAACGGACGACTTCAAGTAGTACTTGTCCTTTGGAGGGCTTAAGTTCTGCGAGGTGTTCTATGGTTAATTCAGCATTTTGGCAGACAACTGATTTCATTCTAACTTCCGTATTTTTATTTAAATATTGAGTTCATCATTACAGTTCTTATTGTGTAAAAATATGGCTTTGATCTGAGTGTTCTACTCTAAAAATGCAAATGCTGAATTTTCAATGATTAGAGTGCGAAAAGAGATGTCGAAATATTTGTTGTAATTATTATCAGATATTCTAAAGAACAATAAAAAAGCACCTTGCGGTGCTTTCTATTTTTAAACTTGAACTTACTGCGCTTGAATCCATTGATCTGCACGTTGAGTTGCAGTACGGATTTGATCTTGCGTTAAGTTAGCAGCCAACGCTGTTTTCTTAGTTTGAGACATGTTAATGACTTTATTGTCTAACATACCGTCACGTGTTGAAAGCTCATACCACTGGTAAGCACCCATGTAGTTTTTCTTTTGCTCTTCCATCACCGCTAAGTTAAAGCTGGCACGATTATCGCCGTGGCTTGCCGCTTTTTCAAAGTATTGACGAGCAGAGGTTTCGCTTTTAGAAACACCTAGACCATCTGCGTACATACGACCCACATTCAATTGAGCCGATGAAATACCTTGATCAGCTGCAGCTTTAAACCAAGTAAAAGCTTGTTTTAAATCTTTAGAAACACCACCACTACCAGCTTGGTAATGTGCAGCTAAATAGAATTGAGCTGCAGGTTGTCCAGCTTTCGCTGCTTTTTGCAAAGAGTTAACATCCATGTGCGCATATTGCGCAGCCATTTGTGAAACAGATTGCTGTTGTTGTGGGACATAGTCCGCATGGGCTTGAATACTGAGCAGCCCAAAAAATAATGTACTGCCTAATAATAATTTTTTCATATAGCGCTCACTCGATAGATCGCGACTTCGCCAAACAAATTCGGTACAGCTTTGCTTAAAAAACTGCCTTGTTGGTTCCCATTTACAGCGAGTCGGTCAATAATTTGAATCTGATTTTCAGCACATAGGGCTTCAAAATCACGAAAGGTGCATAGGTGGATATTGGGTGTATTGTACCACATATACGGTAAGGCATCAGAAACAGGCATCATCCCTTTCAAAGCAAGGAATGAACGTGTTTTCCAATACGCAAAATTAGGAAACGTAATAATTGCTTGTTTCCCCACACGCACCATATCGCGCAGAAGCACATCGGGTGCATCTACAGCTTGCAAAGCCTGTGCCATGACCACATAGTCAAATGATTGGTCGGCAAAGCGTCCCAAACCGAGGTTTAAGTCTTGTTGGATAATATTTAACCCTTTGCTGACTGCAATTGCAATCTTTTCTTGATCAATTTCCAAACCGTAGGCCTGAATTTGGTGTTTTTTGCTCATTTGTGACAATAATTCACCATCACCACAACCTAAGTCGAGCACACTTGCACCAGGATTTATCCATTTTTCGGCAAGTTGTTGGTCAATACGCATTACACAGTCTCCTTAGGTGTTGAATTGAGGTGTTCAGTACCACCTAAAAATGCACGTAAGGATTTGACGTACAACGGAATAGGGAACAGGAATGAGTCATGTCCTTGTTCCGCATCAATATCTAAATAACTGACAGATTTATGATTGGTAATCAATCCATTGACAATCTCTTGTGAGCGTTGCGGACTGAAACGCCAATCTGTGGTAAATGAAATTACCATAAAACGGCATTTAGTATTAGACAATGCTTTGGTGAGTGACTGCTCATATTCACGAGAAGGATCGAAGTAGTCCAAGGCTTTGGTCATTATTAAATAAGTATTGGCATCAAAGTTACGGCTAAATTGTTCACCTTGATAGCGCAAATAACTTTCAACTTGGAATTCGACATCGAAACCATACATAAATTTGCCAGACTTTAAGTCACGACCAAATTTTTGTTTCATCGCTTCTTCAGACAAGTAGGTAATATGACCGACCATACGTGCCAAAATTAAACCACGTTTCGGATAACTATCATGTTCTAAATAGCGACCATTGTGAAAGTCCGGATCTGATAAAATCGACTGACGTGCCACTTCATTAAAGGCAATATTTTGCGCGGAAAGTTTTGGCGCAGAAGCAATAATCACACAATTTTTTAAACGGTCAGGATAATCAATTGACCATTGTAAAGCTTGCATACCGCCCAATGATCCACCAATGATCGAGTACCATACATCAATACCTAAACGATCAGACAACAAAGCTTGAGTCTTGACCCAGTCACGTACAGTCACGAGTGGAAAATCTGGTCCATAAGGACGATTTTCATTTTCAGGATTTGGAGAAGTTGGTCCTGTAGAACCGCTACAACCACCAATATTATTCAGTGCAACCACAAAGAATTTTGAGGTATCAATGGCTTTTCCTGGTCCGATGCAGGCATCCCACCAACCCGCTTTTTTATCATCTTCATGATGATAACCCGCAGCGTGATGATGCCCTGAAAGTGCATGACAAATCAAAATCGCATTGGATTTATCTGCATTCAGTTCGCCATACGTTTCCACCATGATTTCATAGCGTGGCAACATTCGACCACACTCAAGTTCTAAAGGTTCTTCAAATTCAAACTTTTGTGGGGTTACGATCCCCACCGAATCAGCTGGAAAAGACACAGGAAATGTTCGCCTTAAATTTTGAGAAAGAGGTAACTTGCATAAATCAATTTTTGATCGGAAAACGACTAGTTTTGATCATTTGAACTTGACTATCTTTCACAAAGAAAGTTCCCTCTCCTTTTAGGAGAGGGTAAGGGAGAGGTAATTATTTACCCTCATCTGAACCATCTCCAACGACCTCTTGCGCTTTAACAAAGCAATGCTTTATTGCGCTTAAGGAGAAAGAACTTTTATTCCTGATTTAATAGCACTTTAGCCTGTAAAGTTGTTCATTCTTTGATTCGTGAAAATACTCATTTCTAATGAATACATAAAAGAAAGGATACCACTAGAGGCATCCTTTCTAAAGTCTTTTAATTGATATGGCTTATATCGATCAGGCACATTCGCCTTGATTTATACGGCAGCAGCAATCACTTGGTCTGTGCTGAGTACACCTTGATCAATCAAGCGGTTGGTTGCTGCAATAATCGCTTCAATAGATGAGGTGACGATATTGTCATGAACCCCTGCACCGAATGCAGACTTACCTTTACCTTGAACTTGTAATTCGATCAATGCCAAAGCTTTTGCATGCGCACCTGAGCTGATACTACGTTCTTCATAATTCAAGACATCAATCGGCAATTGAAGTGCATTCAAGATCGCAGAGATTGGACCGTTACCTTCACCACGTAAATGCTGAGTTTCACCATTCACTTCAACATCAAGTTCAATCACTTGGTTGCCATTTTCATCCGACAAACGATAGTTTTTCGCTGAATAATGGGCATCTTTTGCCGCGACATAGGTATCTTTGAACAATGTCCAAATTTGCTGTGCAGTCACTTCCACACCTTCATCATCAGCCACTTGTTGAACCACTTGAGAGAATTCAACTTGTAAACGACGAGGTAACACCACGTTGTAGTTAGATTCCAACAAGTAAGCAATACCGCCTTTACCTGATTGTGAGTTGACACGAATCACCGCATCGTAGTCACGACCTAAATCACGTGGGTCGATTGGCAAGTAAGGCATATCCCACATTTCTTCGTTCTTTTGGAACTCGAAACCTTTTTTAATCGCATCTTGGTGTGAACCTGAGAATGCTGTGAAGACCAAATCACCTGCATACGGATGACGTGGATGTACAGGCAAGCCTGTGCATTCTTCAACAGTGGCAATGATTTCATTGATATTTGAGAAATCCAATTCACATGGCACACCTTGGGTATACATGTTCAAGGCAATCGCAGCAACGTCCACGTTACCTGTACGTTCACCATTCCCAAACACACAACCTTCAACACGGTCTGCACCTGCCATGATTGCCAATTCAGATGCAGCGATACCACAACCGCGGTCGTTATGACAGTGGACAGAAATGATCACACCATCACGACGTTGGATGTTGCGGTGCATCCATTCGATTTGGTCGGCATAGACATGCGGGCCTGAAACTTCAACCGTTGCAGGCAAGTTCAAAATCACTTTATTTTCAGGTGATGCTTCCCAAATTTCAGTCACAGCATCACACACATCTTTCGCAACTTCTAATTCAGTTGCAGTAAAGCATTCAGGGCTGTATTGGAAAATAAAATCTGTTTCAGGCTGTTTTGCTGCATATTCTTTGACTTTGGTTGCAGCATTGATTGCCAATTGTTTTGCACCTGCAACATCAACATTCAACACTTTCTGACGGAAGGTTGGCGAGTTTGAGTTGTAGATATGCACAATCGCGCGTTTTGCACCTTGTAAAGATTCAAAAGTACGTGCGATCAAATGATCACGTGCTTGAACCAAAACTTCGATATAAACATCATCAGGAATATGACCTTCTTCGATCAATTTACGCGTGAAATCAAAATCCACTTGTGATGCAGATGGAAAGCCAATTTCAATATGTTTAAAGCCGATTTTTACCAACATTTGGAACATTTTGAATTTTTGTTCAATGTTCATTGGTTCAAAAATCGCTTGGTTACCATCACGAAGATCCGTGCTCATCCAAATCGGCGCTTTATTAATTTCGTTGTTTGGCCATTGACGGTCAGGCAAGTCTACACGTTGGTACATGCGACGATATTTTTTACTTGGATCAGCCAACATCATGAGGTAACTCCTTGTGTAGTTCTTGTTGCTCGTTGCTTCGGTAAAGACAAGGGATAAATGCAACTTACTACATATATAGATTGTGTCTATCTGTTCAATTTACAAGTGTTTTTACAAAAAATGCTGTAAATTTAAATAAGCTTCATCGTGGGTAATACAACGCAGCTTATATACGGATGACTTGCAAATGGTTTAACTTGAGATTAATTCTAAAACAGTTATCTTGGAAATAATTTCCTTAATTTGCACAAAAAATATAAGTTGAGAGAAAAATTTCCTTTAAAAAGTCTAATCTTGAAAAATATATTCTTTATTAATTTCTTTCACGGTAGCTGTTCCCATTAAAGCCATGGTAATTTCAAATTCTTCCTTCAAGATTTTCAATACATGTGCCACACCTAAAGCCCCTGCGACGGACAAGCCGTAAATCGCAGGACGACCAATCAAGACCGCAGCAGCACCCATTGCCAAAGCTTTGAAAACATCAGTTCCACGACGGATACCGCCATCGAGTAATAATGGAAAATCAGCAGGGACAACAGCTTTGATTCTTTCTAAGGCTTTCAATGGTGAAATAGAAGTATCTAAAACACGCCCGCCGTGATTAGAAATGATTAAGCCTTGCACACCGATTTCTACTGCTTTTTTAGCATCAAGCGGATGTAGTACGCCTTTTAAAATCACAGGTAAATCTGTGTTTGCAATGATAAATTCGATGTCTGCCCATTTCGGTGCAATTTGCATTAAGCCATTAAATACAGGATGTTGATGCGCTTCTAATTCAGGTAGGGGAATATGTGCAGGTGTATGTGGATGTTGCATGCCTTCAGGTAGTTGGAAAAACACACGACGCTCACGATCACGAATGCCTGTATGTGGGGAATCCACTGTAATCACAATCGCTTTAAAATTTTGTTGCTCTGCAAGTCGAACCAAAGCCAATGATTTTTCCCGATCACCTTGCCAATACAGTTGAAACCATTTCAAAGGATTTTCTTGTTTTAAATGTCGCATGTCGGTATTGGTAAAGGTACTCAATACCATATTGCTTCCCAATACTTCAGCTGCCAAAGCGGTGGCTGCTTCTGCATCAGGATGGAACTGTTGTTGATGTCCAATCGGTGCAAGAAAAATCGGATGCTGAAATTTCTGTCCAAAGATTTCAATCTCGGTTGAACCTTGCGTTAGATCATTGAGCAATCTTGGAACGAGTTGAATGTTTTGAAACTGTTGTAAATTATTTCTGACACTCTGTTCATCCATTGCACCGCCTTGTAGATAGTGCCATACCATCTCTGACAAATGCTTTTGTGCTTGAATTTCATAATCCGCAATGGTTTGTAAATACGCAGGGATCTGTGTCAATGGTGCGAGGATTTGCTGTGCTTCAGCCATGTTTATAAATCTCCCCATTGACGAAGCAAATTATGATAATGGCTAGTCAAACTCACCACTTCTTCATTGTCACCTAACTGTTGGCGTAGTTTGATAATCGTCATATCTAGATTAAACAACATGGTGCGTTGCCAATCATCTTTGACCATGCTTTGCATCCATGTAAATGCCGCGATACGTTTTCCTGAAGTGACAGGTTCAACACGATGTAAACTGGTCGCAGGGTAGAGGATCGCATCACCTGCATCGAGTTTAACTTCATGACAACCATAGTTATCTTCGACGATCAGTTCACCACCTTCGTATTCTTCAGGATCAGATAAAAAAACAGTCATCGACACATCGGTACGAATCATTTGCCCTGTGAGTGATGAAAATTGCACTGCATTATCCACATGATTACCGTAGTTTCCACTGTCCTGATAGCAATTTAACATCGGTTGTAAAATGTGTTTAGGCAGTCCTGCTGATTGTACCAAAAGATTGTTTTTGAGCGCTTTTAAAACTTGAGTTGAGATCTCTTGGTAGACTTCGTGATGAACATCAACTTGTAAATTATTCTTAATCCGTTGAGCTTGTGAGCCTGCACTTAATTTGCCATTGAGCCAAAGTTTTTCATCTTGTAACTGTGCTCGAAACTCAGCGACTTGTTGTTTTGTTAATACTGCTGGAATATGTAACATCATTGGCTTGGATCACTCTTTGAAACAATATTTTGTACAAATAATAAAGTAGTACACTCGCTAAGAATGTACTACTTTTTGACATTCAACTAAATGTAAATTTAGGAGAATTTGAACTTTTAGAACTTGTAGTTTACCGATAATGCAGCAGAACGAGGTTGTCCAATAGAAACACGACTACCTCCATTATTCAGTGTATTGAGGTACTCTTTATCTGCAAGGTTATAGACGTTTAAGTTCACTGAGGCATTTTTAAAGCTATAACCTGCTAGAGCGTCAAAAACCACATAACCTGGAATAGAAGGCATTGCTGCTGGAGCTGTACTGTCGGTGATTACACGTTTTTGATCATCTACATATCGAGCACCTAGACCGATGTTAAACCCTTTGTATTTGTAAGTAGACCATAAACTTGCAGTCCATTCAGGTGACCAACGAACATTATCAGTTTTTGTCACTACTCCAGTTGTTGCATTGACACTGATTTGATCTTCTTGCTCAGTTTTCATGTGAGCAATACCCGCTGAGATGTTCCAAGCATCGGTTAGTTTACCTACAGCACTGAGTTCAACACCTTTAACGATAGTTTTACCTTCTTGCACAGATTCAAGGGTGATCGCATCTTGAGTAAATTGATTCTCATTGACAGTGTAATATGCCGCCGCATTGACCGCTAATTTGTCATTAAGCAAGTCCCACTTTGTGCCCACTTCATAGTTATGTGTTTCTTGCGGCTTCGCTGCTGAACTATTCGCTCCTGTTGCAGATAAGCTAAAGTTTGCACTGCCTGGAGGTGTCAATGATTTTGCATATGCAGCATAGACACTACTTTTTTCTGTTGGTTTAAACAGTGCGCCTAATTTCCAACTGACTAAAGTATCGTGAGCAGAAAAAGAACTGAGTACGTTGGTTGCGCTGAGTGAATCATAATCTGTGTCGTAATAATCAACACGAATGCCTGTGTTAAACTGTAAGCGGTTATCTAACATTTTTAAAGTATCAAATAAGAACACAGCCGCGGTATCCGTTTGACCATCATTTTTTGCACCTGTATGTGTAACTGGTGCAAATACGTCAGTTTTATAATTTGGTCTATAAAGATTTGCAGGCGTCGTCGTTGTACCTGTTGCAGCAGCCAGCGGTTTTGTGATTTGTTGCTCTTGTAAGAGTTCTAATCCAGCAACTACATTGTGTTCAATTGCCCCAGTTTTAACATTCCAGTTTAAGGTTGACTGGTTTGCTAAAATTTTATTGGTCTGATCTACCCCTTGTCTTGAACGTGTTAGTGTCCATTTTGAAGGATCTGTAGAATTGTTGCGATTGAGTGCACCAGTCCCTGTAAGTACTCGATCCATTTGGGTTTTGCCAAGGCGTGTTAAATTAGTAAACTTTAAATTGTTGGCTAAATCACTTTCGATTTTTGCACTCACTAAATTAGAGTCAATATCTTCATAATCATTTTTGCTACCATAATAATTTTCAAAATCTACTTTTGGTGCTGTCGCTAAAATAGAGTCTGCATTCCAGAAACCTTTATGCCCAACGGCAGGGATGCCACCATCTGGAATATTACGTTGACGCACATGTTGGGAATATAGATAGAAGCGTGTATCTGTATCTAAACCAAAGGCGATCGATGGTGCGATGGCATAGCTATTACTTTCTACGACATCACGACCTTCCACACCACCATCTTGTCCCATGACATTGAGGCGAACAGCAGTACTTCCATTAATGGCTTGGTTTAAGTCAGCTGATAAACGACCATTTTCTGCGGTGTTATAACGTGCTGAAACAGAACGGCTGTTAGTCAGAGAGGGGAGTTTGCTCACAAGATTAATATAACCTGATGCTGAACCACGACCTGTTTCAGAACCTGATGGACCTTTTACAACTTCGATCTGTTCTAAGTTGAATACATCACGGCTGATTGCACCTAAGTCACGGATACCATCAAGATAAGTAGAGGTCTGGGTTGAAAAACCACGCATTTGGAACGTATCACCAGCACTGGTATTCCCATTTTCACCAAGCTGTAAGGTAATTCCTGGTGTGTTGCGCAAAGCTTCGACTAAAGAAGTTGCACCTTGTTCTTGAATAATTGCTTTTGAAATAATCGAAACTGTTTGAGGTGTATCAACCAAAGGCTGTGTGTATTTTGCTGAACTTACTTTATCTACTTTATAAGGATTCTCTTCTGTCTTTTCAGCTTTAACATCTATCGTAGGTAGCTGAGAAACATCAGTTTGCGCAGCATGTACAAATAAAGGCAACGATGCAGCGATTGCAATAAATGATGCGGATTTATTGAGTTTACGGCTTTTAATTTGTGCCATGTTGGAATCCCTTAAAATAGATAATTCATGTTCATAAGCACTGCACAATAGTTCTGGAGAAAATTGTGCAGAGTTCATGAATACTTTGTTAAATAGTGTAACAATGGTGCGAATAATAATGAGAATACTTATCAATAACAATGGTGATTATTCTTATTTATATTTGGAAATTATGTTTGATTTTTAAGTTTTGATTTATTAAAACAATAATGAAAACGATGAAAGCATGTCTTTAACTATATGAATAATGAGATTTTTTTAATATTTGGTAAAATTTAACTACTTAAAGACAAGCATAAAAATAGCCCCTAGGAGTAGGGGCTATTTTATAGTTCGATCAGTGTATTGAAAACTTAGTATTTAAAGTTTAAAGATAATACTGCACTACGACCTTCAGCTTCTGTTGCATAATGTGAAGAATATGCTTTAGTGAAGTAGCGTTTGTCTGAAAGGTTGTTTAGGTTAAGTTGTAAATCAACATTTTTGTTTACGTTATAACGTGCCATAGCATCGTAACGGACATAACCTGGTACAAATTTAGTATTTGCAGCATTGCCATAGACTTTATCCATTGCAATAGCACCAACACCTAAATTTAACTGTGGAAGTACTTGGTAAGTCGTCCAAAGAGTAGCTGAGTTTTTAGCAACGTTTTGAACTTGGTTCCCTTCATTTGTTTCTTTTGGACCATCATCAACAAGTTCGCTATCTAAATAGGTATAACCAGCGCTTACAGCCCATTTTTCAGTGATATTGCCATTAGCACCAAGTTCAAGACCATCTACACGAGTTTCACCGATATTACGTGTAAATCCATCAGTAGTAACTGCTTTGGTATTTTCTTTTTCAGTACGGAAAATTGCAGCAGTTAAGTTTAGCTTATCATTTAGAACATCCCATTTTGTGCCAATTTCATAAGTTTTAACTTCTTCTGGCTTTAAATTGTTCATCGCACGAGCTTGTTCTTCTGTCGTGTTACGACCTGGCGCACCGATCCCTTCTGAGCCATCGCCACCATCTACACCGACAGGATTTGCAGAGGTAGCATAGCTGATATAAACAGAACCATTTTCGCGTGGTTTAAATGTTAAACCAGCTTGGTAATTGAAAAAGTCTGAGTCACTGTTCAGTTTAAGTTTGTCACCTACTTTAGCTGTAGGTTTTGCAGCTGTCACAGCACTGTTTAATGCGCCATAAGTCATGACCTGATCTGTTTCAAACTTATCCCAGCGAACACCAAGATCAAGGATCCATTGCGGGTTAAATTCAATGCTATCCAGGAAATATACAGAGGTGGATTTAGACTGGATGTTGTATTGGTCAGCGCCTTGAGTACTTAACGTTCCATTGAAACCATAGCGTTCAGGGTTATTGACATTAACACATCCAGGACCTGTAGATGTCACTGCTGAACCACAAGCATACGAAGTACCTGTAGCGTCCTTACCGTTGATAATATACTGGGTACGATCAGTTTCCTGGTCTGAATATTCAGCACCTAAGTTGAAGCTGTGTTTGAGTGCGCCTGTATTAAATTTACCTGTCAGAGCCAGCTGATCAGTAAATGTATCTGTATCAGCAATACGGGAGTTTGCACGTGCCCAGACATTGCCTGTTAATGCACCTGTAGCAGAGTAGAAGTTACCTTTAGAGTCATCAGGGTTTGTCCAGAGGTAATCATTTTTAGACTTGTTATATACTGCCGTATTAGTAAGTGTTAAATCATCAGTTAAATCATGTTCTAATTTGATCGTACCTACTTGATTTTCTTGTTTTTGGAAATCACGGTCTTTCCATCCATAATAGATGCCTTGTTTAACATCAATAGGTTTACCATTTCCGTTCAAACCAGCATTTGCATTGGTTGCTGCAAATGGATTGTTGTAAGGAATACCTGAATCAGGAGTATCGTCAGTTCTTAAGTAATAATAGCTTAACGTCGCACGAGTTGGTGTATCTAAACCAAAAGTAATACTTGGTGCAATACCTGCACGTTTGTATTCAGCGCCATCATCTTGACCTGCTTTTTCGTTATGGTGACCCATCACAGCAACACGTGCTGCAACGCCGTTACCAAAGTCTTTGTTACCATCTAAAGTAATACGTTGATAGTTATCTGTACCGCCTGCAACAGAACCTTCTAAAAAGTCACCTTTTTTAGCAACTTTAGAAATCATATTGATGCTACCACCTGAAGTACCAGCACCGCCCATAGCAGATGCAGAACCTTTGGTCACTTCAACTTGTTCTACAGCGAACATTTCACGGTTTTGTGAAGTTGAATTACGTACACCGTCAACATACATAGAGCTTTCAGAGTTATAACCGCGAATGAAAGGACGGTCACCATTTGGATTACCACCTTCACCTGCACCCAAAGTAATACCAGGAACGGTACGAAGTGCATCACTCAAAGTTGTAACCTGAGTATCCTCGATCAATTGTTTTGAGATCACAGAAACTGACTTAGGCGTATCTAGTAAAGGTGCAACAAATTTTTTATTTGCAGATTCATCTACTTTTAAACTTTGTTCAGCAGTCGCTTGTGCTTTAATTGTTGGAAGTTGTGTTGTTTCTTCTTGTGCGATCGCTGCTGTTGCAATAACAGAAAGAGAAGAGGCGATTGCGGTTGAAACAATCTTTTTGCGTGATTTGATAAAAGACATACGTGACTCACAAAGAGTAGTGTAAATTTGTATGCGAATAATAATGATTCTTGTTTTTTATTGCATCTGTTTTTTATTGAAATTGTCGATGGTTTTCTCATTAAAATTCGTCTAAATAAATTAAGGAAAAGATATTTTTAAAATAAAATATTGATATTTATTTAATTTTTTTCAAATTGAAATATTTCAAAATGTTAAAAAAAGGATGATTCATTGATGCTGTTTTATCATTAAGTAAGTTTGTTGAAGATTCAAACAGCTTTTTAAAATGAGGTTTGAGAGAATCTGGAACAATAAAAAATAAAATGGTTTTTTTGCTTTAAGTTATAGTTATTATTGCAAATAAATATAGCCCTGTATTAACAGGGCTATATTTAAAAAACAACTTGTTATTGATTATAGAGTCTTAAAAATCATAAGAAAGTGATAACCAGTAATTTCTACCTGGGAGGTAAGTACCAGACATACCAGAACCAATCACCATGTAATCATAATAAGAAGCAGGGTCACCATTAGCGTCTATATAACTACCATTCTTAGTAAAGTCTTTGTCTAACAAGTTATTTATAGCGCCTGTTACACGAATATTGTCAGAAATTGAATAATTTGCACCTAAATTAAATAAATTATAGCCTTTCAATTTATTTCCAGTCGCTTGATAAATGATGGCAGCATCACCAGAAGTTTGTTCTGTATTATAGCGTTTACGCTCAGACTTATATTCATGTTGTAACCAAAGGTCAAATGCATTGTTGATATGCCATGTTGATGTCATATTGAATGCATTTTTAGGCACATTACTTAAATATGAACCTTTGTTTTCCCCTTTAGTGATTTCAGACTCCATGTAAGTATAGGCAGCTTTAACATCCCATTCTGGAATAATGCTGTACTTCAAACTGAGTTCAACACCTTTAGTCTCTGCTTCATCTGCATTGATACTTTGGGAAAATGTATCTTGTGTGATGTGTGCACCATAGCTCACACAATTTGGTCTATTTGGTGTTGTAGTAAAGGAACAGTTTAATAGGTCTGGGCCATCTGTGATTAGATTCTTAATTTTATTAAAGAAAGCAGTGGTAGTTAGGTCTAAATTACCATTGTTATAGTTAAAGCCTAACTCATAGTTAATAGACTCTTCAGGTTTCAAATTTGGTGAACCAATTTGGAAATTTGCCCCTTGACCACTCACACCAATTACGCCGTCATGTAGTGCTTTTGGTGAGGGTGCTTTGTATCCTGTACTTACACCACCTTTTAGCGTCCACTCATCTGATGCATTCCATACAAAATACCCACGAGGACTAAATTGACCACCAAAACCTGAATGGTCTTCGTAGCGCCCACCGAAAGTAAATGCTAAGTTATCCATAAGATGCCATTCATCTTCTGCATAAAAAGAGTAGGAATCTTTGTCAAACTTAGCCCCCATACCTGCAAGATCATCGGCAACTTCTGCTTTTTTATATTCAGCACCAACTGTTAAGGTGTGATTAGCAATAGGTGCGATAATGTGAGTATCGGCAACAAGATCAGTATTTTTTAGGTGACGATCAGCACCTGCATATGCATTTTTAGCGAATGTACCTGTTGGTATTGTTCGACCTTTGGTTTCCGTTTCAGTCTGGCTAACATAAGAGTTCCATTTACCAAAAGCGTAGTTTCCTTCATGACCGAGTGAATATTGTTCTCGGTTAAATTCTAGCTCATCTTTATATCCACGGGCGCGACTAGCAGTATCTTGAGTTCCTAGACGATCTCCAGCATTACTATACGTTTGGCTTGATTGGAAACCATCAACCCAAAAATTATTCTGATCATTGAGTTTGAAATTAACCTTTCCACCGATATCGTAAACATCTGCTTCAGATGGGCGTGGATCACGTCCCGAAGTACTAGGAATACGCTCAGATTTTTGACGATCGAGGAAGCTACCACGTAACTGTAAACCTAAAACGTCATTAATTAATGGGCCATTCAGGACGAAGCTTGTTTTCCATGAGTCAGCTTCTTTATTATTTTCCATAACATTACCACTTAGAGTAACGTTACCACTCCACGTATCAGTCACTTTTTTTGTAATAATATTGATGACTCCACCCATAGCTTCTGAGCCATAGCGTGTAGCCATAGGGCCACGAATAACTTCAATACGTTCAATTGCTGCTAATGGCGGTAAAAAACCATTTGAAGATTCGCCAAATCCATTTGGTGTAACATCTGATGAAGTCGTTTGACGACGACCATCAATTAAAATAAGGCTATATTCATTGCCTAATCCACGCATTTTTATATTTAAACCTGATGTTTTACCAATACCATCTCGAATATCAATACCTGGAATATCTGAAAGTAAATCTGAAATGCTTGTTGCATTTTTCTTTTCAATATCATCCTTTGTCACAATACTAATACTTGCAGGCGCATTTTTAATATCTTGCTCAAATCCAGATGCAGTAACCACAATCGTAGAAAGTTGATGAGATGTCGTAGTGTTTTCAGGACTGGCTGTATTTGCAAATGCTGAACTTGCAGTAATGCTCAGGATCGCAAGTGCGAGTGGGCAGAGTGGGGATGTACTCATAAATAGAATTCCAAGTGGACGAGATAAATATATGAAAATAAATAAAATATAAAAAACAAGCAAATGATAATGATAAAGTTTATCGTTTGCAATAAGAAATATACAAAAATGAGTAATTATTCTAAAACATTGAAAAAAATAATAATGACTAGAAAGCTAAGAAAAAAAACGATAGTTTCGTTATCCTGTTTTGTATATCCTTTAATGTTGTCATATAATGTGGCACTTTTTAAAAAACTGTAATTACTAAATTCTATCGAGGAAGCCATGCAAGTAACTTCTGAAGCGGTTTCGGGCGTTGCCCGTCGTTTAAATGTATCTGTACCGACGAGCCGTGTGAACGCGCAATTTGAAGCTCGCTTAAAACGCACTGCTAAAACTGCGAAAATCAATGGTTTCCGTCCAGGTAAAGTGCCATTAGACGTTGTACGTCGCGAATATGGTGCGGGTATTTATCAAGAAGTAGTGAACGATGTAATTCGTGACACTGTTTTTGAAGCGATTCAACAAGAAAAAATCAACGCTGTTGGTATGCCGAATATCGACAAAGTTGAAAACAAAGATGATACTTTAGTTTATCAAGCAACTGTAGAAGTTTACCCTGAAGTTGAAGTTAAATTTGACGGTCTTGAAGTAACACGTAAATCATCTGAAGTGAATGACAAAGATGTAGACGTAATGCTTGAAAACCTTCAAAAGCAACGTGCTGAATGGACTGAAACTAAAGGCATGGCTAAAAAAGACATGCAAGTAACTTTCGATTTCGAAGGTACTGTTGATGGTGAGAAGTTTGAAGGCGGCGCTGCTGAAGACTTTAAACTTGTATTAGGTTCTGGTCGTATGATCCCTGGCTTCGAAGACGGTATCGTTGGTATGAAGAAAGGCGAAGAGAAAGTTATCGACGTAACTTTCCCAGAAGACTACCAAGCTGAAAACCTTGCAGGTAAAGCTGCTCAATTCAAAATCACTGTGAAGCTTGTTGAAAAACAAAAACTTCCTGAAATTGATGCTGAATTCTTAAAAATCTTTGGTTTAACTGAAGAAGAAGGCGTTGAAAAATTAAAAGCTGACGTTCGTAAAAACATGGAACGTGAAGTGAAAAACGGTCTTCGTAACCAAGTGAAAGGTGCAACTTTTGATGCGCTTGTTGCTGCGAACGAAGTTGAAGTTCCTGAGTCTATGTTAGCTCAAGAAATTGACCGTCAACGTCAACAAATGATTCAACAATTCACTCAACAGTTTGGTGCTCAAGGTGCAAAAGCATTTGACAGCAGCATGCTTCCAGATGAATTGTTCAAAGAGCAAGCTGAAAAATCAGTTAAACTTGGCATTTTAGTAAGCAAAGTATTAGCTGATGCTAAACTAGAAGTTGATCAAGCTCTAGTTGAAGCTTATATCGAAGATATGGCTTCTTCTTATGAAGATCCAACTGAAGTGATCGAATACTTCAAAAATGACAAACAACAACGTGCTCAAATCGAAGGCGTTGTGTTAGAAGATCAAGTGGTTGATCACATTCTTGCTGCTGCAAAAGTGACTGACGAAGCTGTAAGCTACCAAGATTTGTTAAAAGAACAACAAGCGCGTCAACAAGGCTAAGTTGTTTGATTTAAAAAAGGCGCTTCGGCGCCTTTTTTTATGAAGTTGTAAATAAATTATTCGATTCATTCACAATACTTATGCAAAAAATATCTGATATTTAGTTGGGAATATTTTGCATTTTCAGCAATTATCCCGCATATTGTGAACATGAGTGCAGTTACAAGAATTCAGGAATAAATAACATATGTATGTTCCATCAATTGAAAACGCTTTAGTGCCAATGGTCGTTGAACAATCTTCTCGTGGTGAGCGTTCTTTCGATATTTTTTCACGTCTTTTACGTGAGCGTGTGATTTTTTTAACAGGTGAAGTTGAAGACAACATGGCCAACCTTATCGTTGCGCAAATGTTGTTTTTAGAAGCTGAAAATCCTGATAAAGATATTCATTTATATATCAACTCACCAGGTGGTTCGGTGACTGCGGGTATGGCGATTTACGATACCATGCAATTCATTAAGCCAGATGTTGTGACGTATTGTATGGGTCAAGCAGCATCTATGGGTGCATTCTTATTGAATGCGGGTGCAAAAGGTAAGCGTTACTGTCTTGAAAATGCACGTGTTATGATTCACCAACCATTAGGTGGTTTCCGTGGTCAAGCATCTGATATTGAAATTCATGCACGTGAAATTTTATTTATCAAAGAACGTTTAAATCGTTTGATGGCTGAACACAGTGGTCAAGATTATGAGCGTGTTGCAAAAGATACAGATCGTGATAATTTCATGACAGCGCAACAAGCCAAAGAATATGGTTTAGTGGATCAGGTGTTAAGCAAACGCCCTCAAGACTAAACATTTAAAGATAAGATTTAAGAATTTGGAGTGAAAATGTCCGATCTTCCTCAAGGACAAAAGCATTGTTCATTTTGCGGTAAAACGCAGTCTGAAGTCGGTAAGCTGATTGCAGGCGAGGACGCGTATATTTGTAATGAATGCGTGGACGTATGCTTAGACTTAGTTCAAACAAGTCAGCAAGTGGAAACTGGTGATTGGGCATCACGTCCGTTACCAAAACCACATGAAATTCGTGCGGCTTTGGATCAGTATGTTATTGGTCAAGACACTGCGAAAAAAACATTGTCTGTGGCAGTGTATAACCATTACAAGCGCTTAAAAGTCACTCAATCTGCAAATAAACCTAAAGATGCAATTGAACTTGCGAAGAGTAATATTTTGCTGATTGGACCAACAGGTTCAGGTAAAACATTGCTTGCACAAACGCTTGCACGCTTGCTTGATGTGCCTTTTGCGATGGCAGATGCGACGACATTAACTGAAGCGGGTTATGTCGGTGAAGATGTTGAAAACATCATTCAAAAGCTGTTGCAAAAAGCGGATTATGATGTAGAAAAGGCACAAAAGGGCATTATCTACATTGATGAAATTGACAAGATTACGCGTAAATCTGAAAATCCATCAATCACTCGTGATGTGTCTGGTGAAGGTGTACAACAAGCATTGTTAAAAATGATTGAAGGTACAGTTGCATCAATTCCTCCTCAAGGCGGTCGTAAGCATCCACAGCAAGAGTTTATTCAAGTCGATACTTCGAATATTTTGTTTATTTGTGGTGGTGCTTTCGCAGGTTTAGAGAAAGTTGTTCAACAGCGCCAAGAAAAAGGCGGTATTGGTTTTACTGCTGCTGTGAAGAATAAAGATGATACCAAGAAAGTATCTGAATTGTTCCGTCAGGTTGAAGCGACTGACCTTGTTAAATTTGGTTTAATTCCAGAGTTTATTGGTCGTTTGCCCGTGATTGCGACACTTGAAGAACTTGATGAAGAAGCTTTAATGCAAATTTTGACTGAACCAAAAAATGCTTTAACGCGTCAATATCAGTATCTCTTCGAGATGGAAAATGTCGATCTTTTATTTGAAGATTCTGCATTGCGTGCGGTTGCGAAAAAGGCGCTTGAACGTAATACAGGTGCGCGTGGTCTACGTTCGATTCTGGAAAATGTATTGCTTGAAACCATGTATGACTTACCAAGCCGTACAGACGTGGGCACAGTTGTGATTAATGAAGCTGTGATCAATGATAAAGCAGAACCTGAGTTTAGAGCAGAACGTCAACCAAAGCAGGATGATGTTGAAGTTGAAAAAGTGGATTTAAAAGTACTTGATACAAAATCAGCTTAAATGCTGGTTTTGATTGAATTGACTTTGCAATTCATCTGAAACGTGTAATTAGCTTGACTATTTACACGTTTTTTTATTTTTAAAAAGTCATTGAAATGTTAAGCTGACTGTGGAAAATAGTGTTTATTCAAATTATTTTTATTAAATAACGAAAATAAAAAATACGCGGTGAGGGAAAATCATGCGTTACTTAGGTCTAATCATTTTGGTCAGTTGTGGGTTAACAGCTTGCCAAAGTCATAAAGCAATTGAACAGCAATCCACGAAAGTTGTATCAACTTTAAATCCGATTGATTTTAAAAAAGAAGATTCATTTGTTCATGAAAAACTGGATCAATATAAAGTAGGTGGTTTTTCAGTTGGCTCTTGGGTAAATCAAACCCCAGGACAATATTTTAAACTGGTTAAACCTCAAAGTGCTCAAGCTGCTGTGGTTTATTTTTATCGTGCAGATAGTAAATGGAATCGCCAGGAAATTATTCCCACAAACTTCTTTTTAAATGGAAAACGTATTCCAAGTTTGATTAGTAATCATTATTACTGGATTGAGCTTGCACCAGGGGATTATAAGTTAAGTCTGAGTCGCCCTCTGGCTGTTTTCCATTTCCAAAAGCCTAAAGTTGCCTATTTTACTGTTGAAGAGGGTGGGCAGTATTTTGTGAAATATGAAGAAGAAAAATTCCGTGGTGGTCCAAATGGTGAAGCAGGTTTATTGCGTGTTGGACCTTTGATGCAAATGCCAACTCGTCAAGGTTTAAAAGAAATAGCGATGACTCAACTTAAATCACCAGGCTTAAACTTTGTTGCTGAAGTGACTGCTGATGGGCGTGTGCTTAAACCGAAACAAGAAATTAAAGGTGAAGCATACAAAGTCAGTGATGATGTGCATTTGGCGACACCATTTAAATTATGGAACCCAATGACTTGGTGATGTGTTGAATATAAAAAAAGAGAGCGTAGCTCTCTTTTTTTATATTTATTTGTTCTCGGCAGCTTTTTTTAACGTATCTAGTTTTTTATTAATTTCCTTAAAATCAGCTGCTGTTGTCTGCATACTCGACATCAATTTTGTATTCATAAGTGCCATGGTTTCTTGAGCGACTTGTGGTGTTTTTTTCAGAATAGATTGCCCTACGGTACTCGAATAAAAGTCGATTTGTGCTTGAATTTCTTCTGCGCTGTAAACCTCTTTATAAATTTTTTGATAAAGTGGTTTCATTTGATCCCAAGACACGGTCTTCTGGCTTTGAGTATAAAGTTTATCGGAAAGTTCATTGGCAACGATTTGTTCTTGTGGACTGAGCTGATCTTTCTTTACCGTCATTTTGACAATTTGATATGCCTGTTGATCTAACTGAGGGCGGATTTTTTGTATGGTCTCTTGCAAAAGTGTATCAAGATTCATGACATTGAGAAGTTGTTGTATTTGTTGATCAGATGCAGGTGCTGCAAAAGTTAGATTTGCTGTCAGACATGAACCGATTAAAAAAAGCTGTGGCAATAATTTCATAAAATACCTGAGTGATTGAACGTCATCTTGATTGAATTTACAAAGGTCTTAAGGTTGAGTTGGGAGAATTGGTTTGAGTATGGCTTCCATTTTGGCTTTGAGTACTTTTTGGTTTTCAGGTTTGAGCATTTGTTTCTGAGAGAATAAGGTTGTTTCCTGTAATATCTCAGTCATTAAACTATTCGTTTTATTATTGATGGATTGTCCGAGTGGCGTGCTTAAAAAAGCAATGTTGGCTTGGACTTCTTCTTCAGTAAAAGTCTTTTTGAACAATGCTTTAAACATATTTGTAAATTCAGGATTGGTGACGAGATTTTGCTGTACTTCTGTATATAGCGCACTGATTTGTAAGACTGCATTTTGCTGTTCAATATTCAGTGTCTGAGCACCTGTAATTTGACGGACAAGGTCTTCAGCTTGCTCATCAAAGTAAGGTTGC
The DNA here is from genome assembly GCF_001696605.3 of Acinetobacter wuhouensis. Classification (NCBI taxonomy): domain Bacteria; kingdom Pseudomonadati; phylum Pseudomonadota; class Gammaproteobacteria; order Moraxellales; family Moraxellaceae; genus Acinetobacter; species Acinetobacter wuhouensis. Next base: position 585,472 of record NZ_CP031716.1, read on the forward strand.
ATATCTCGAGTACTTTGTTTAAAAATTTCTGAGATATTAGAAAGTTGTATAAGTTTATCGACACTTTTATCGGTCGCAACTGTCGCAAAAGCCGTAGATTGAATTCCCCAGATGAAACATGTAAACAGCATTGGTGCTAAGATTCGTGTTATTTTCATTATTCAACTCAAAATAAAAAAGCACCCTAATCATAGGATGCTTTTTCATTAAGATACAAGTTGTATCTTTCTAAATCTCGGGTTAGTTCGCAGTAGCATCAACCACTGGAATTTTTCCAATTTTTGCTTGCCAGATTTTAGGTGCAATGGCGTGGATAGATGTACCATTGACATCCACAGCAACAGATACAGGCATGTCTTGTACTTTGAATTTGTAAATAGCTTCCATACCCAAGTCAGCAAATGCAACGACTTTAGCTTCACGGATTGCTTTAGATACAAGGTAAGCCGCACCACCTACAGCCATCAAATAAGTTGCTTTGTTGTCTTTGATTGCTTCAACCGCAGCAGGACCACGATCCGCTTTACCAATCATACCGAACATACCGGTTGCTTCTAAGACTTGGCGAGTGAACTTATCCATACGTGTTGCAGTCGTAGGACCAGCAGGACCAACAACTTCATCACCCACAGGATCTACTGGACCAACGTAGTAAATAAATTTACCTTTAAGGTCGACAGGAAGCTGTTCACCTTTATTCAACATATCAACCATACGTTTGTGCGCAGCGTCACGACCTGTATAGATTGTTCCGTTTAAAAGCAATGTATCACCTGGTTGCCAAGTGTTCATTTCTTCTTGAGTGATGTTGTCTAGGTCAACACGTTTAGATTGTGAAGAATCCCAAGTCACTTCAGGATAGTCAGAAAGTTTAGGTGCTTGAATGTGTGCAACGCCTGAACCATCTAATTGGAAATGAGCGTGACGAGTTGCAGCACAGTTCGGGATCATACCGACTGGTTTACCCGCAGCGTGGCAAGGGTAGTCTTTGATTTTAATATCAAGAACTGTGGTTAAACCACCAAGACCTTGCGCACCAATACCCAGCGCATTCACTTTTTCGAAGATTTCAATACGAAGTTCTTCAAGTTTGCTTTGTGGACCACGGCGAAGTAATTCGTCCATATCCAACTCTTCCATCAATGCTTCTTTAGCAAGCATCATGGCCTTTTCAGCAGTACCACCAATACCGATACCCAACATACCAGGCGGACACCAACCTGCACCCATTGTTGGAACAGTTTTAAGTACCCAATCCACGATTGAATCTGATGGGTTTAACATAGCAAGTTTAGATTTGTTTTCTGAACCGCCACCCTTAGCTGCAACAGTAATATCTACTTTGTTACCAGGAACAAGTTTGTGATAAATCACAGCAGGGGTGTTGTCTTTGGTATTCTTACGACCAAATGCAGGATCAGCAAGAACCGATGCACGTAGAATATTTGAATTTTCTAGGTAGCCTTGGCGTACACCTTCGTTAATCGCATCGTCTAAGCTCATGGTTAAATCAAATTTAACATCCATGCCCACTTCAACGAATACGTTCACAATACCAGTATCTTGACAGATTGGACGATGACCTTCTGCACACATACGTGAGTTAATTAAGATTTGTGCAATTGCATCCTTGGCAGCTTTGTTCTCTTCACGATCATAAGCACGGCTCATCGCTTGGATGAAGTCTTGTGGGTGATAGTAAGAAATGAACTGAAGCGCATCCTTGACCGATGTGATCAAGTCATCTTGCTTGATAATAGTTGTCATATCGAAAATCTCTTGAGCGGGCTGATAGCTAGCGGGCTAAATTATACGTGATAATCCAAGTTTTGTCGGCACTTTGCTTAAGATTTGGTCTAAAGTTTAATAAATTACATCAGGCAATTTTTTGTCATATTTCAGCGTGAAAATCGTGAATATCTGTCGTATAAAAGCGGGATTTTGAAATATTAATGATTTATTTTAGAAATAATTAATTTATAAGTATTTGAATATTAATAATTAATTTTATTAATATAGTAAATTTTCTAAATATGACATCATTGTCATATATTTGTCATAAAACTTTCACATAATAAGCCTGTCCAAAAATGAGTAATGAAATATGACAATTTCGAGTATCTTAATGGTTGTGGGCTTTAGCGTTTATATTGCAGCAACTTGGATGTACGGTCAGAAAGAAGATCAAGTCTAACGCTTTATCTTCTTTTTTATGTTTCAAAATTTTTAAATACAACAATAAATACTTTCCCGATTTATACTGATCATAAAAATTATTCCTCTGTTTTCGACTATGATAGATCAAACTTATCTTTCTGAAAATATTATTGAAATTTACAAAAAACATGGTCATGCATGGACTGAACTACGTGGAGAATATCTTTATGAGCAAGCATGGCTTGACCGATTTTTAGCTTTACTTCCGCAAAATTCTAATATTCTAGATTTAGGCTGCGGTTCAGGCAAACCAATTGCCCAATATTTGATTGAAAAAGGACATAAAGTTACAGGTGTAGATGCATCCGACTGTATGATCACAATGGCACAGCAGAATTTTTCATCACACTCTTTTTCCAATTTGCATTGGATAAACGCAGATATGCGAACTTTGGAATTAAAGCAAAAGTTTCAAGGGATGATTGCGTGGGATAGTTTTTTTCATCTCACACCAAATGATCAGCGTACGATGTTCCAGCAATTTACAAAATTTTCAGAACAGGGCACAGCTTTAATGTTCACAAGTGGTCCTGCGCATGGTGAAGCAGTTGGTGATCTGTTTGGTGATGCTTTGTATCATGCCAGTTTGTCACTAGAAGAATATCGTGAATTATTCCAAATTTACGGTTTCGAGGAGGTGTTGATGATCGCGGAAGATCAAGACTGCACAGGGCATACGGTGTGGTTGGTGAGGAAAATAAGAGATTGACCATCGTGACTTGGCACTGTTAAATGTGGAAAGTATTTCATTAAAAGAATAAATCAATGCACTCGATTCCAATTATTGAACCTATTCAGCAGTTATTTGAACAGCATAATATTCCCTACGCAATGGAACAGGATTGGTTGGTTCCATATCAGGATTTCACACAGTATCCAGCAATTCGAGCTTTATGGTTTCCTTACACGGTAAATGGCTGTTTACAGATTGAAGTGTTACATCATGATAGTGAGTTGATGATTGAGTGCTTTGCAGGGATTGGAGAAGACAATGATGCTATTACGGATGCTTTGCAAAATTTTTGCTTAAATTCATTTCATGTATTTGCTGTTGCATTTTGGGATTTACCACAAGGTGATCAGGTCACCATTGAACAATGGGAAATCCAAGGGGTAACTTATCAGGCTTATTTGGGTGCGATGGGAACACGTTTAATGAGTAATGATGAATTCCCTACTTTACCTGAAAATTGGTTCGATAGTTTTTCCTCCGAGATCCAGAAAGAATCAAACTTAGATACTTTGGCGTGGTTTCGATTATTCATCGGAAATAATCAGGGAGATTTGACGGTTGAAGTATTGAGGAATAATGATGTTTGTGAAGAAATACAAAAAGTGATGCGTGAATTAGATTGGATAACATTAGATGGGTATTATAGTATTCGTCATTTTATGATTTTAAAAGTACAGTAAGATAGATAAGATATAAGAATAAGTTAGGTTTGTCTTAAAAGACTTATGTTATCTTGATGTTAATCTATTTAGCAACGATTCAAGGCTCTCTAATTTTGGTTCTGCTAATCGATGCGGTCGTTCTTTTAATCAAAACACCACAAATTATCAGTATTTTTCAACGATTCTTTTTTGTTTAATTCGGCAAAATAACAATAATATCTCTGCCGAACATTGAATATGCTAAATACAAAACAGTTTCACATTGGTCAATACAAAAAATTAAATCTCAATATTGTCACTTGGGATGGTGTAACAGCAGAGGTGGATTTATCCTGCGGTTGTCTATTTGATCATGAAGTTGATCATGCGCCTATACAAGGTGGGCTTGAAGACTTAAACCAAACTTTAAATGACAAGCTTCTGCAAATTCGTCAGCAAAAACTATTTCAAGCCGTACGTTATGAAACCATACTCTTTGATCAGCCACAGCCGAATATTCAGTCTGAAAAAGTCTTGTTAATTGGTATGGGAAGTCCAGAAGATTGGAGCACAGCCGATACCGCAAAAGCAGTACAGATTGCATTTAGAACCGCACAACAATTGGGTTTGGAAAGTGTAGCTTTCGCACCGAGTATTTTAGATACAGGCATACAGATCAAAGCAGATTTGAGCTCTGTTTTAGTTCAGGCTTTGCTTGATGTTTATGATGCACATCTTCAATTGGAACAGTTGGGCTTAGTGAAGCCTTGCACTGTGCAAAATTGGTATTTTGATGCAGGTGATCATCAATTTGAAGAAAAGGCAAATAACTATATTCAAATATTTAAACAACTCACAACACAATAATAGAGAGATTAAATATGAGTGACATTCAGCAAAAACTTAAGTTAAGAGAATTGGAAATTGTCGATGAGCATGATCAACCACGGATTCGACTTAGTGTTGAACAAGGTTTAGCATCAGTTCAATTGTTGAATTTACAAGGCGAAGTTGGCGCTCGTATTGAATTAGATCAAGCCGGATTTTCCAAGATACAACTGGCTTCAATCGCAGAGCCTTTGCTAAATGTCAAACTTGAAATGGATCCCAAAGGCTCACACATCAAATTTGATCATCAGAATGGTGCTTCCAATTATTTGTTTTTAAATAATCAAGGTGCTTCAGGTTTGGTGATGTTAGATGCACAGCAACAGCGTAAGTTTGCTGCGACGGTGAGTGAACAAGGTGTTTTAAAGATTGATCAATAGCGTGGATATTGTGGACTGAAGTAAAGGATTGCCGTTGAATCAACGCCGAATGGTTGTGTAGCGTCGTAATATGTCTTTGTACGCTATGGCGTACATGAATTGAAGGCGTTGTCCAATATACAGCACATCTATATTTTTTTATCATGGGGACATAGAGAGCAGGATGCTCCGAAAATAAAAAGAAAATACAGAACAAGGAATGTGAGGTAAGACAGGAGTCATACCTAAGCATCAAATACGAAAAAAGCCCGACAGGATGTCGGGCTTTTTTTATGTTCAAATTTTACTGATGCGATGTACATTAAAATGAAGGGAGCTTTTAAGCTGTTTTAAAGCTTAGTTATTATTTAGTGAACATCCTGTAACTTGATCCAAAGCATAGAAGTCGTATGGTTTTGCGTGGTGCGACCTGTCATTTGCAGTTGTGTCTTTGAGTGATTCAACTGACCACTGATTTTATATTGGTAACCATTGTCAGGATTTGTCCACAGACCATGGCTAAAGTGACTGTTGTTTGTATTGGTACTAAGCCCTTGTAATACCTCCATACCGATAACAGGTTGGTTTTTAAGGCTTCCAGTACATTTTTGACAGGTTTTTAAATTTTTTGAAGCACCATGCAATTGAGTAATCACGGCACTGTACTGTTGCGTTTTGGAGTTTTTGCGAATCACAATGTCGGAAATATATGCGTCTGTGCGATGATCAATGACTTTCCATGTTCCAATCAGTGGATCGAAAGTATAAGAAAAAGCAGAGCTACTGAATAAGGCAAATGTGAATGCTGTAGATAAGGATTTAAAATTCATAAATAAAAAACAATCAAATAAAAACGTGAATATTATACTTGTTGTGATCGCTATTATTTTTTAAATATTTGATTTAATGTGTCTTTGTTGATTTTAATTTAAAAAAAAACCACCCAATTTTTCAATTGGATGGCTGAGTATCAACTTGAAAATCAGATGAAGTGATTAAGCTTCTTGTTGTGCAGATTGAATCGCAGTTAAGGCGATGGTGAATACAATATCATCCACCAAAGCACCACGAGACAAGTCATTGACTGGTTTATTCAAGCCTTGCAACATTGGTCCTACACTCACGACATTGGCAGAACGTTGTACCGCTTTATAAGTGGTGTTTCCTGTATTTAAATCAGGGAAGATAAATACATTGGCACGACCCGCAACTTTAGAATCAGGTGCTTTAGAACGACCAACACTTTCTACTGAAGCAGCATCGTACTGTAATGGACCATCGATCAATAAATCAGGGCGACGTTGTTTCGCAATCTCAGTGGCTTTCGCGACTTTCTCAACTTCTGCACCTGCGCCTGATGTTCCTGTTGAATAAGAAATCATGGCAATGCGTGGGTCGATACCAAACGCTTTTGCAGAATCTGCTGATTGAATTGCAATTTCAGCCAATTGTTCTGCATCTGGATCAGGGTTAATCGCACAGTCACCGTATACATATACTTCATCAGGCAATAGCATGAAGAATACAGAAGATACCAGTGAATAATCAGGTGCGGTTTTAATCAATTGGAACGCTGGGCGTACAGTATTCGCCGTCGTATGGACAGCACCAGAAACTAAGCCATCGACTTGATCGAGTGCCAACATCATCGTACCGAGTACAACCGTGTCTTGTAGTTGTTCACGTGCTTGCAACTCATTGATTTTGCCTTTACGTAATTCAACCATTTTGGTCACATAGTTTTCACGAATCAGATCAGGATCAATGATTTCTAAGTCAAATGGCAATTCGATATTACGTGCTTTAGCAACTTCAAGAACCGCTTCTGGTTTTGCCAATAAAACACATTGTGCAATTCCACGAGATTGACAAATCGCAGCTGCTTGGATGGTACGTGGTTCATCACCTTCAGGAAGTACAATACGTTTTTTCGCTGCAATTGATTTTTGTACCAATTCATGACGGAATGCAGAAGGTGATAAACGTGGTTTGTAATCACCATTGAGCATTTGAATCAGCCATTCTTGATTGATATGACTTGAAACAAAACGCGTCACTTGATCCGCACGATCGGTATCATCGACTGGGATTTCATTGCTTAAATTCGCCAATTGTTGTGCAGTTTCAAAAGTGCTTAATGGTGTATGTAAAATTGGTAAACCATTTTTAATTGCAGACTGACAGAAATCTAGTACCAATGAATTTGGTTCATGGTGCTCAGTCAAAACAAGACCAGCTAGTGGAATACCATTGCTAGTTGCAAGGCTACTTGCCAGTAATACATCAATACGGTCAGATGCGCTGATAATCAGCTCGCCTGCCGTGAATTTATGTAACTCATGTTCAATATTTGCGGCAATCAAACTGCTGTGTAAGACACGACGTGTTTTTGCTTTACCTTCATTGATCCAAGTGGCTTTGATCTGTTGTGCAAGGTCAGAAATACGTGGCACACTCAAAGTATCGCTAAATGGTACTAAACCAATGATTGGAAACTCAGTTGAGCCAATGTGGGCATGGGTTTTATGAATTTCATTTTTGAAATTATTGGTATCTGAAATTAAACGTAAATTCGGATCAATGGTGACAGGAATCTGTGCAGAATCCGCAGGTAAGCCACGCGTACGCATGAATAAAACACCTGCATTACGCGAAGATGATGCACCACCAAAGTTGCGTAGTTGCGCTTCAACTTTTTCAGCTGTTTGTTCTGGTTTAGTAATATCTGCATTGCTAACAAAAATAACTTTGGCATCTAAAGCTTGAGCCAATGATGCGTTTAAATCACTCGCAAAAGAATCACGTGCAGTAGGTACTAAACCTTCAACAATAATAATATTGTGTGACTTCGCGACTTGGCGTTGTAGGCTGACAGCTTCTTCAAGCAATTCATCAGTTTCACCATTGTTTAATTGCTGAGTCAGCTTCGCATAAGAAATAGGCTCAACTGTATCCAATTTTGAAATATGGCGATACAGTGCCGTGGTACGATCTGGATCGGTATTTAATTCTTGTGAAAATGGTTTTACAAAACCTGCTTTAACACCTTGGCATTCCAAAGCATATACTAAACCTAAACAAGCAGAGGTTAGACCTACGCCTTCTCCAGTTGGAACCAATAAAATCGTTTTCATAGACTATTTCTTTAATAAATAAAAAGCTGTTAATTTTTCAAAGGTTTGTGATGAAAAACTCCGTACAGGATTTGTCGGAGTTCTTCATTTATCTGTTGTGTTTGGGTAAAACCAGATTATTTTCAGTGATGGGATGATGATCAAATCATCCCTTCGACAGCTACAAGTGTTAGGACAGCTTAAGCTGTCGCAACATCAGATTCATGCTTTTTTGCAGCCTGTTGTACCTCATGTTCTACAACGCTTTCAGTTTCTTTAGCAATACGACCTTCTTCATCTGTAGGAACAACCCAGATTTGTGGACCAGTACCTGCATCAATACGACCTTCTGTACCACGTTTTAAACCATCATTGTGTTCTTTGCTGAGGTTGAAACCGAAGTGCGGTAAGTAGGCAATGGTTTTTTCACGGATATAAGCAGAGTTTTCACCAATACCACCCGTGAAGAATAAGCCGTCAATGCGTGGAAGACCACAACTTAAAGCTGCAAGTGATTTTGCTAAACGGTAGCAGAATACTTCAATGGCTAAAGTTGCATCCTCATTGCCTTGCTCAGACGCTTCAATCAAAGTACGCATGTCATTTGAAAGATCAGATAAACCTAATAGACCTGATTGGCTGTTGAGCATCTTATCAATTTTATAGATGTCCCAACCTAAGTTCGAAGCAAGGAAGCTGTGAATACTTGGATCTACATCACCACTACGAGTACCCATCACTACGCCCTCAAGCGGTGTTAAGCCCATAGACGTATCTACAGATTGACCATTCCAGATCGCGCAAGTTGAGCTACCATTACCTAAGTGTGCTGTTAACCAACCACCGTGTTTGTAGCTACCTGCAAGTTCAGAACCACGCTCAGATACATACGCGTGACTTGTACCGTGGAAGCCATAACGGCGTACATTGTGTTCTGTATATAAGAATTTTGGCAATGCATAACGGTATGCATGTGCAGGCATCGTTTGATGGAACGCAGTATCAAAAACAGCAACTTGAGGAAGTTCAGGGAACAAACGCATTGTTGCTTCGATACCCACCAAGTGAGCAGGATTGTGAAGTGGTGCAAGCGGTGTTGCTTCACGAATTTTGTCTACAATTTCAGGTGTTAATAATTCTGCTTTAGTCGAAGTACCGCCGTGTACAACACGGTGACCAATCGCTTTTGGTTTGTATTGAGACAGACGACCTAAGATCGTTTCCAATGCTTTTTCATGGTCAGCATGTGGAATAGAAAGTTCAAGCGGTTGATTACCCGCTGTGACGCCTTTGATACGTGCCTCAGCAGAGCCTAAGTTTTCTGCAAGACCAAAGATTCGATCTTCACGACGTTCAGAAACAAGCGCATATTTGATTGATGAAGATCCGCAGTTAATTACTAATACTGATGTAGACACGTTTTAATACCCGAAATTGTAATTTGAAAAAGTCATCCTGATTGATCTGATTACGCTTCTTTGCAGGGCAATTTAGATCAGTAGTGATGTTTTACCATGTGTAGTTTTTTTGTCCTAGATAGACTTTAGGTGATTAGACTTTTGGATGATCGACCTGAAATTGATTAATATTTAATATTTATCAGTTGATTGCTAAAAATTATCACTCATTTACACGCTTCGCTAGAGTCTTTATGTTTTTCTTGTAAGCAAAAGATTTTTTTGAATATTCACAAAAAAACAGATTGAAAATAAAAAACTCAGTACCTATTGAAATAAATACTGAGTTTATATTGCTAATTTATTGAATTATTGGCGAATTTGCCCATCACCTAAAACAATCCATTTTTGCGAGGTTAAGCCTTCTAGACCGACTGGACCACGTGCATGGATTTTATCAGTTGAAATACCGATCTCAGCACCTAAGCCATATTCAAAACCATCGGCAAAGCGGGTTGACGCATTGACCATCACTGAACTTGAATCCACACGTGTTAAGAATTGACGTGCTAGGCTAAAGTTTTCAGTAATAATCGCATCGGTATGGTGTGAACCATATTTGTTGATGTGTTCAATCGCTTCTTCAATTCCAGAAACAATTTTGACTGCCAAAATTGGACCTAAATATTCTTCATACCAATCTTCTTCACTGGCAGGCTTTACGGTATCACCTAAAAGTTTTTGTACTTTTAGGCAACCACGTAACTCCACTTGTTTTTCAGCATAGAGTTCAGCAATGCGCGGTAAAAATTCATCAGCAATTTTTTCATCCACAAGCAAACTTTCCATGGCATTACATACACCATAGCGATGCGTTTTGGCATTTAGTGCGATTGGCAAAGCTTTATGTAGGTCTGCTTGTGCTTCCACAAAGACATGACAATTACCATCCAAATGTTTAATCACTGGAATTGTTGCTTCATTGGTAATTCGTTCAATCAAGCCTTTACCACCACGCGGTACGATGACATCGACATATTCAGTCATGGTAATCAATTGACCGACAGCAGCACGATCAGGTGTATTGAGGACTTGCACGCAAGTCTCAGGTAAACCAGCCGCTTTTAAACCATGTTGAACTGCTTCAGCAATCGCTTGGTTAGAGTTCAATGCTTCAGAGCCACCACGTAAAATAATCGCATTTCCTGACTTGAGTGCAAGAGAGGCAGCTTCAAGGGTCACGTTCGGACGTGACTCATAAATCATGCCGACTACGCCTAAAGGCACACGCATTTTACCAATTTGAATGCCGGTAGGGCGGTAAGCCAAATCTGTGATTTCACCGATTGGGTCAACGAGGCTAATCACATCTTTTAAGCCTTGTAGCATCCCTTTAAAGCGTGTGGGGTTGAGTTCTAAGCGATCAAGTAGGGCACTATCCAAGTTGTTGTCACGACCTTTGGTCATGTCAATTTGGTTGGCAGCTAAAATTTGCGGTTCACTATTTTCTAAAGCAGTATAAATAGCAGATAAGGCATTATTTTTTGCAAGTGTAGTCGCACCAGCCAAAACACGAGAGGCTTGGCGAGCTTGTTGACCTACAGTTTGCATATACTGTTCGATGGAATCTTGCATAGCAGTTTATTTGATCACTTAGAAATTTCCCTTTGATAGTAGCAGTCTAAGCAATAGCAAGGAAGTATTTCTCTGAAATAAACTTGTTCTCAAGCTTACCTATTCATATTTTGCAAATCTTTTTACCATTTAAACAAGATAAGCGGTCAATTTAGCGATTGCGTATAAATCAGACATCTGTAAGAATGAAACAATAAGGACATTGATGTGATACAGAACTTATACGTATCACAAATTTGAAAGAATAATGTAGGTTATATTTCTTGCAGATTAAAAGAATAAAGCAGGGATGGAGGAAGGATATGAATTCCATTATCCAAATGGACACCGAAACGAACCAAACTTTAACAAGCTTTGGTTTTTTTGATATCTATCATAAAAACAGCTTTAAAGAACAGCCTCGAGAGACATGGATTGATGGCTGGAAAGTTGAATATATGGCAATCGCAGATCCTCGAACGATTCACAATACGCCTATTGTGATTGTCGGTGGGGCATTCCAAAATTTTAATTCCTATAAGTATTGTGTTGAGCAATTCTTTGAAAGTGGTCCAGTCATTCTCATTGATTTGCCTTCTATGGGTGCAAATCAACAAATTACCAATGTGGATACGGGGTTGTCTGCAGGTACATTGGCATTACCTGATCTTTCACAAATGTTAGGTCAATGGCTTGATATTGTGAATATTCAAAAAGTTGCTGTAGTCGGTATTTCCTTAGGTTCTGTAATTGCCTCATTCTTTGTAGATCAACGTCCAGAATTGGTAGAACGCATGATTCTGATGGGCGTGATGCAGGAAACCCGAAAAAGTTGGCGGATGCTACTTGAAGAATCTTTGATGTTGATGAAAGAACAACGCATGGATGAGTTTGGGCAAGCCGTCATTCTATATTTGGTCAATCATGCCAAAATGGATAAAACTCGTATGTCGCCAACAGCGAAAAGATTGTTCTTTAAGCAAATGGCAGAGTTTTCCAATACTGAACAAGAACGCTATGAAATTAACTGTAATCGCTTATTGCGTCTAAGTCATGTGCCTGCGCCACAAGTCAATACATTGGTGGCATGTGGTCAGTATGATAGTTTTACTTTGCCTCATGAAAATGCAAAATTTGCGATGCAATGCCCAGATATGCAGTTTGCGATGATTGCCAATGCAGATCATGTCCCACAATTGCAACGTCGTAAAGAAACCATGCATCTATTCACAACTTATCTACAAGGTAAATCGATTCAAGGTCTGGATGGCATTATTAACTTTACACGTGAGGAAATGCAAAACATTGAACGTCGTGGAGAAGCTCGTATCGCAGTACTTGAGCCACATCGTCAATTAACGCATCGACATTCCCATAAAGTTGTATCTGTTGAAGTCATGGATGTGAATTATTTTGGTTTACTGATGAAGCTTGATACGCAAAATGACTTGGATTTTGTCAATGCGCATACCCGTGATTTAGCTTTGAATTTAAGTGATGATGAAGGTGAGTTTGCGATTGAATGTTTGATTTTTGAAACTTCAGAGCAGGGTATTCGTGCCTTATTCAAACATGGTAGTTTTGAAAATGCAGATCGTTTGTTACGTTTTATTGCACGTCAAAGTCAAGGTCAAGAAACGTGTGAAGTGGAAGAGGAAGCTCTGGCTTAAGTGATGGTTGACTAAAGATTGTTGATGTAAAAAACCAGTCGAATGACTGGTTTTTTTATTGTGTATTGAGATTGGTTATAGACTCGCATCAATCATCCAGACCAAATCACCTAAATGTTCTTCAGGATCTAATCCCACTTTGTCTTTTTTGAAATAAAGGCTGGGTTGAATCACTTGAACTTTAGAAAAGCCTGCCTGTTGCATAAAATTGCGTACTTCTTCAGGAGTAACAAAGTGAAAGCTAAAGGCACTTCGTGACATGACTTTTAACAGCTTACTACTGCTCCAAATGACTTTGGCAAGTTTATTTTTCACTGGCTCAGGATAAAGATCAGTGAGGTAATGTAGTGATTGGAAGTCTTTGCCATAATATGCAATGGATTGAATGAGTTGTTGTAAAAGCTCTTTGGTAAAATAATTAATTAAGCCTTCACTGATCACCACCAATGGACGACTTGGATCGAAAACCTCAAACGCTTTTTGGAAGTCTTCAGTAAATAGATCGACTGAGAGTACTTCAGGGCTATTAGCATCAATTTGTTTGAGCGCTGTTTGTTTAGTATTTGCCATATCGGGCAAATCCAGTTCACGATAGTCAATCATTGGATAATGTTGTCTAAACCACCAGCCACGTGGTGAAAGCCCAGCTGCTATTTCTAGCACTTGTAAGTTAGGATGTTGCTCAATCAATTGGCGGAGATGATCGTCAAGCATGGTATGGCGTTCTTTGAGTGTAGTCCGCATGCTACCACCGACATATTTTTCGCCCCAGCTTTCGATGGGGTGCGCAATCATTGCCAAAGTTTTACCTTTGGAGGTTGCGAGTAGTGGGTGTGAAATCCCCATTTGATACCAGATATAGCCTGTGTAGTGAGCTGTAAATGAAATATGGCGATGCTTCGATAGCGCTTGAGTCATGGTTATCCTTAACTTTTCTTTTTTTAATTTAAAATTTACTTTACAGAGATTAAACGATAATCAAAAAGGAATATGAAAATTTAATTTATTCAATAATACCTTAAATCCTCCCCAACCCTCCTTTTTTAAAAGGAGGGAGCTTTATCTTTTTAAAGTGAATTCTTAAAATCTTCAATGACTTTTTTGACAGCCTGCCATTCATTTCCAAGATCGAGAGTTTCGCCAATGTTAATTTGTGGAATTTTCCCACGCATGCGCTCTAAACGCTCTTGATTCGGCATAGGTAAATTTTCGATACCACTTAGTGCTGTGCATGCTGATTCACGATTATTACATACCAAGCCCATATCACAACCAGCATCTAGAGCTGCACGAATACGAGCATCTGCACCACCTGCGACACAGGCTGCTTGCATGCTTAAATCATCAGAGAATAACACGCCATCAAACTTCAATTCTTGACGTAAGACTTTTTGAATCCAATACGGTGAAAAACCTGCTGGATTTGGATCGACTTTTTCATAGATCACATGCGCAGGCATCAGTGCATCTAACTGCGATTGTAGTTTGATAAAGCTTTGCATGTCATTATCGTAAATATCTTGATATTCACGAGTATCAACCGCTGCTGCAACATGCGAATCTGCTTTTACAGAACCATGACCAGGAAAATGTTTGCCTGTAGTCGCCATGCCCGCACGTTGCATACCTTTCATAAATGCACTTGCAAGTGGCACGATATCTTGTACATTCTTTGCAAAAGCACGATCACCAATCACATCACTAATATCATTGAGATCTAAAACGGGTGCAAAACTAAAATCAATACCGACAGCGAGGACTTCGATTGCCATGAGCCAACCGCATTGTTCAACCAGTTCTAGTGCTTTTTCAGGTTGGGTTAAGTAAAGTTCACCAAACTTACCCATAGCAGGAAGTAGTGTGAACCCATTTTTTAAGCGTTGTACGCGACCACCTTCTTGATCCACAGCGATCAGAATATCAGGTCGAATACGACGCATATGATCGGTTAAGGCACGGACTTGTGCAGGAGATTCTATATTTCTTGAAAATAAAATCATGCCACCGACTTGCGGAGCTTGTAATAGTTCAATATCTTCTTGAGTAAGTTCTGTGCCTGCAATATCAAGCATCAATGCGCCGATCATAGGAATCCACGGTTGTATTTATATAAACTTGGAAACAATACCCGATTTCTGCAATGATTTGCTACATTTACACCGTACAGATTATGATAAAACTACACAACATAAACAGATAAAGTTGTTTAAGATCTTGAAACTGTTGAGTTCAGATTGAAAAACGCTATAGAAATTGGGAAACCTCTAGGAAGTATTAAGAATTTATGAAACTTCAAAATCTCGTTTGCGCCATAGCACTTGTCACTGGTGGTTTATTTTTCACGCATACAATTAATCAAGCAGTGGCTGAAACCAATGCGACTAAAGTGTCTCAATCTATTCAGCCCTCACAAGAACAAGCCTTGGTGACTCGCCAGTTGGCTGCGCTTATTGACCGTCAACATTATTTGAATATGCGTTTGGATGCGAATACATCAAGTCGCATTCTAGATATGTATATCGACAGTCTTGATCCAGAGCACACCTTATTTTTAGCTTCAGAAGTTGAGCAGTATAAAAAAGAATATGGTGCCACTTTAGGTGCAAAATTAAAAGCAGGTGATTTAACGGGGCCATTTGCGATTCATGCACATTATCGTGCGAGATTAAAAGAATTTTATGAATTTGAATTGGCTGAACTGAAAAAAACACAAAATTTAAAGCAGTCTAATGAGTTTATTGATACTGATCGTGAAAAAGCAGCATTTTTTGGTAGTAAAGCCGAATTAGAAAATTACTGGCGTAAAATGTTAGTTTCTCAGTTGATCAATCTAACGATTTCTAAAGAAGAAGATCAAGCTAAACAGAAAGCACTCAAAGATGATCCAACTTTGGCGAATGGGCAAGATCTAACAGCATCTGAGGATTTGACCCCAGCTCAGACATTGACCAAGCGTTATACTCGTCAATTGGCACGTATCGGACGTACCAAAAGTGATGATGTGTTAGAGCGTATTCTTAATGCAATGACACTCACTTATGATCCGCATAGCAATTATTTCCCTCCTGTCGATGCAATGGAGTTAAATCGTCAAACAACCTTGCAACTTGAAGGGATTGGTGTGTCGATTCGTCCTGAACGTGGTAATGAGGATTACACCAAAATTGAAACCATTGTGGACGGTGGTCCTGCAAGTAAAACAGGACAAGTCAAATCAGGTGACCGAATCATAGGTGTTGCACAAGATGGCGAAGCAATGGTGGATGTCATTGGTTGGCCGAGTTCTGAAATTGTCGGTTTAATTCGTGGTAAGCGTGGCACCAAAGTTTCTGTGAAACTTCTTGGCGCAGGTGCAGCGATGAATCAAGCGCGTGTGGTGACGATTACTCGTGACATTATCCAAGAAGAAGACGCAGGCGTGCGTTCACGTACAGTTGAAGTGACACGTGATGGGAAAAATCATAAGTTTGGTGTTGTAGAAATTCCATCATTCTATTTGAACTATCGTGCGCGTCGTGCAGGAACTGAATATCGTTCAGTGGCGGAAGATACCAATAATGCATTGAAATCATTAGCAGCGCAGAATGTTGAAGGAATCATTGTTGATTTACGTAATAACCCTGGTGGCTCACTAGAAGAAGTTGCCAAAATGATTGGTCAGGTTGTCAAAGAAGGTCCAGTGGTTCAAATCCGTGATGGCAATGGTAATGTCAGTGTATTTGAAGATACCGATGGCGGTGCACAAACTTATGCAGGTCCAATGGCAGTCTTAGTGAATCTGGCATCTGCTTCAGCAAGCGAAATCTATTCTGCTGCATTACAAGATTATGATCGTGCAGTCATTCTTGGAAGTACAACCACAGGTAAGGGAACTGCACAAGTTCAATTGGATAGTTTGGCTTATGGTCAAGCAACTTTGACGCAACGTAAATTTTATCGAATTACGGGTGGAAGTACTCAAAATAAAGGCGTTATTCCCGATATCAAGTTAGTTGATATTTACGACGAAGAGTTTGGTGAACGTAAAGCCAAGAATGCATTGAAATGGGATACCATTCCAACCGCACCATTCAAGCGTGAAGGTTCGATTCAACCTTATGTGGCTCAACTCAGCGAAAAGTCGAAAATCCGTGTCAGTACTGACCCTCAGTTTCAATATTTGAGTACGCGGAAGACGATTGCTCAAGAAGCCAAAGATCAAAAGCAAATTTCTTTAGATATTGAAAAGCGTAAAGCGGACTTACTCGCACTTGAAGCAAAAACCTTGGCTGCTGAAAATAAGCGCCGTTCTGAAACAGGTTTAAAACCTTATTCGAATTGGGAAAGCTACCAAGCAAGCTTGGATGCTTTAGCAGAATCTCGAGCAAAAATGAAGGTGAATCAGCGTCCTGCATTACCTGAGGAGGAAACGTTTGTGAACGAAGCTGCCAATGTTTTGTTAGATTTAGCACATATCAATAAAAAATAACTAAACACTATTTTTAATTGAATTTAAAAAGTATATCTCGGATATACTTTTTTTTTATTCTGTTTAAAAAATAACTTGACCTTCAATAGGATAGTGATATTTTAAGGAGGACTAACGTTCTTTAAAAAATGTGAATATTATCGCAGTTATGCGTTGTAAGTATTGGAGTTTCCTAATTACAATAACAGGTTCATTACTGGAAGAAAATTTTTATGAGTTATATGAGTTATGATAGTAGTCTCGTAATTGGGTCTGCATGCGTTGCAGTATTCATTTGTTACGTGGCTATTTCATTGGAGCAACTCATATTTGTACCACGTACGCCTCGTGGGCGGAAAATAATATTATGCCTCAGTGGAATGGTCTTTGGATTTGCAATTTGGGCGATGCATTTCGTTGGGATGCTGGCTTGTCACTTGCCTGAAGGTTACTTTTTTGATCCAACCTTAACCGTTATTTCTTATGTAATCGCTGCATTTGCTTCCACCTTTGCAATTTGGTTAACGACTCGAGATACGTTGCCGATCACGCGCCTAGTCTTAGGTGCATTGTTGATGGGATTTGGGATCTCAGGCATGCACTATGTGGGTATGTTAGGGTTAAACCTACCAAACCAGCAGATTCATTATAATTTAATTATTGTTTTCTTCTCAGTTATGATCGCGATTAGTGGATCTGGTCTTTCTTTTTGGTTAGCTTTTAAATACAAGAATACCTTTAACCATAAAATGCTCTATAAATCTGCGGTGTCTATCATGATCGCATTGAGTATCGTGGGTATGCACTATACTGGTATGAGTGCTGCGACGATTTCTTCAATAGACGCAGGGCACTTCTCTGAGCATATTCATGAAGGGCAGGGTATTTTATTATTTACGATTCTTTTTGTGGCAAGTCTGGTGTTGGTTTCAGCTTTTTGTGTCGCCATTTTAGAACGACGATTAGAAGAGCGTAGTTTGCAACTCATTCAGGCAAATAAAGAACTTGAATATTTAGTCCTTCAAGACAATTTAACTAAACTTCCAAATCGTCTTTTTTTGGTTCAATACACAGATTCTTTATTTCTAGAACTTAAAGAATCTCCTCATAAAATTGCATTTTTATATATTGATTTAGATCGCTTTAAGTCTGTGAACGATGCTTTTGGTCATCATATTGGTGATGAGCTTTTAGTGAAATTAGCACAACGTTTATACCCTCTTTTGGAAGAGGGGCAGAAGTTGATTCGAATTGGTGGTGATGAGTTTCTGATGATTTTAGAAAATGCTAATCGTCCTCAAGTTGAACAATTGGCAGAGCTTTTTTTGAATAAAATTCAAGACAGTTTTCAAATCTCAGGTAAAGAAATTAATATTTCAGCCAGTATTGGCATCGTATTTTTTCCAGATCATGGACAAAATTTACAAGATCTTCTGATCAATGCTGATTCCGCAATGATGCAATCGAAAGAACAGGGGCGTAATACCTATAGTATTTATAACAACTCTTTAGATCAGCAACACCAAAGCCGAAGTCAATCTAAGTTGATTAATGACTTGTATAAAGCAGTAGAAGAACAACAATTTATTCTATTTTATCAACCTAAATTTACCTCTGAATATAAAATTTGTGGTGTTGAAGCATTAATTCGATGGAAGCATCCGACTTTAGGTTTACTCGCACCCAATATGTTCATTGATGGTGCTGAACAAACAGGGTTGATTATTCGGATGGGTTATTGGGCTTTAGAGCAGGCTTGTCAGCAAATTCAAGCATGGGAAGAAAAACAATTTCAATTCTGTCCAGTTGCTGTAAATCTTTCAGCGGTACAATTTGAACATAAGCATTTGATTGATACTTTAGAAAAATTGATTCAAAAATATAAGATCAAATGTGGTCATTTGATCATTGAAATTACTGAATCTACAGCCATGCATCATATTGACAGTAGTATTCGAACATTTGAAAAATTAAGAAATTTAGGAATTAGGTTGGCAATTGATGACTTCGGTACAGGGCATTCGAGTTTCTTATATTTAAAAGATTTGCCCGTAGATGAGCTGAAGATTGATCGTGAATTCATTCGTAATTTATGTGAAGGTTCGAAAGAAGAAATTATTTTAGAAAGTATTATTCATCTCGCGATTCGTCTAGGTCTTGTTGTAACTGCTGAAGGTGTTGAAACTGAACAACAAGCGGAAATTCTTAAGCGTTTAGGGTGTCAGCAATTGCAAGGCTATTTATTGGGAATGCCGTTGCCTGTAGAGCGATTTGAAGCAAATTATAATATTGAACATACGATTTCTTAACTTCAGCTTAGATTTCTACCCATGTAAAAGCACAGTCATAAAAGCACCGGCATAAAAACTACTATCAAGATTAGCTCGTAGCAGGATGGAATTCTGCTACAATATCGCCAATTTTATATTTGGGTCATTTTTGACCCTTGAACTGCATATTCGCAGTAGGTATTTGCATGAGCTTTCAAAATGAATTAGCGGCACAGGTCGCTCAACGCCGCACCTTTGCGATTATTTCGCATCCCGATGCGGGTAAGACCACCATGACAGAAAAATTACTGTTATGGGGACAAGCGATTCAGGTTGCTGGAATGGTTAAAAGTCGTAAAGCTGATCGTGCTGCGACTTCTGACTGGATGGAAATGGAAAAAGAACGTGGGATTTCGATCACTACGTCAGTCATGCAATTTCCATTCAAAGACAAAATGATTAACTTGCTCGATACTCCAGGGCATGAAGATTTCTCGGAAGATACTTACCGTACGCTAACAGCAGTTGACTCTGCTTTGATGGTGATTGATGGGGCAAAAGGTGTCGAAGACCGTACCATTAAACTCATGGAAGTGTGTCGTATGCGTGATACACCGATCATTTCATTCGTCAACAAAATGGACCGCGAAATTCGTGAGCCATTAGAATTGCTTGATGAAATTGAAAATGTATTAAAAATTAAATGTGTACCGCTGACATGGCCTTTAGGTACAGGTCTTGATTTTGCGGGCGTATACAATTTAATTGAAGAAAAATTCTACGTGTACAAAGCTGGCTTCGGTTCAACCATTACCGATATTGAAATTCGTGATGGTTATAAGTATGAAGATCTTCGTGAAAAAGTCGGTGAATTGGCGTGGGCTGCATTTGAAGAATCATTAGAATTGGTACAAATGGCGAATGAGCCATTAGACCGTGAAGAATTCTTAGCAGGTCGTCAAACCCCTGTATTGTTTGGTACGGCTTTGGGTAACTTTGGTGTAGACCATGTGTTAGATGCATTCAGTAACTATGCACCGCCACCTAAAGCACACCCAACCGAAGTGCGTACAGTTGAAGCAACAGAAGAAGGTTTCACTGGTTTTGTATTTAAAATTCAAGCCAATATGGATCCGAAACACCGTGACCGTATAGCCTTTATGCGTATTTGCTCAGGTAAATATGAAAAAGGCTTGAAAATGAAGCATGTGCGTATTGATAAAGATGTACGCATTAGTGATGCTTTGACATTCTTAGCAGGCGACCGTCAGCACCTTGAAGAAGCATGGCCGGGTGACATCATTGGTTTGCATAACCACGGTACCATTCAAATTGGTGATACATTCACATCAGGTGAAAAATTACAATTTACAGGGATTCCGCACTTTGCCCCTGAAATGTTCCGCCGTGTACGCTTAAAAGATCCTTTGAAATCTAAACAACTGCAAAAAGGTTTGAAAGAGCTTTCGGAAGAGGGTGCAACTCAGGTCTTTATGCCACAAATCAACAATGATTTGATTGTTGGTGCTGTGGGGGTGCTTCAGTTTGAAGTGGTTGCTTATCGTCTTAAAGAAGAATACAAAGTGGATTGTATTTATGAACCTGTAAACATTAACACTGTGCGCTGGGTTTCTTGTGATGATGAGAAAAAATTCAACGAATTTAAGAAAAAAGCCCATGATCAATTGTCTGTCGATGGTGGTGGTCATTTAACTTATCTTGCACCGAGTCGTGTGAATTTACAGCTTATGCAAGAACGCTATCCAGATATTCAATTCCGTGCGACACGTGAACACTAAGTGATTGCAATTTTATTGGCATAACTTATTTAAAAATGTAAAAACAGCTTCCTCGCGAAGCTGTTTTTGTATCAGAATATGATGTTTGGAATCAAAGGGATTGAGGCAGTGCAGTTTTCAAAAAAAGTAATGACCGTACTTTGTGTAAGCAGTTTGGCTTTGGTTGCCTGTGATTCAAAAAAAGAGCAGGATAAAAATGATCAAGGTGTTTTACAGTCAGAAAAAGAAAATGCCGATATTCTGCCTTATTTAAATATTCAAGAAGCTCAAGCCGACTATGCTTTACCATTCTGTGAAAAGAAAAACTGTATTGAAATTGATATTCAAACCATCAAAACACAAGATACGTGGTTAAACCAATGGATTGCCAATAATCAATCGCATGTGATTCAAGCACAGATTGACTCTAAGCAAAATATGACCTTGCAACAAGCGATCAATGCATTCGTGAAAAAATCAGATGCTTGGCAAGAGGAATTTCCAAAAAATAAAGCTTTTGAGTTACATATGCAAACGCGAATGGCTTCTCAGCGTAACCAGTATGTATTGCTTCAAGTATCTATCAATACATTACAAGCTGATGTCACTATAAAAGAGCGACAGTACTTTTTTGTGGCTGATCGAAAGCTCAAGAAAGGTTTAAGTATTTTAGATGTGATTTCACCGAATCAACAAAATCAGCTCAATACTTGGGTACAAGAAAAGTATGCTGAATGGTTGGCAAAACAAGATACAGATGTGAAAAAACATGCGCCTAAAAAACTCTATTGGGGACAAGCAGATTGGTTTTTTGATGGTGAAGGTGTGGGATTACATTATCGTGCCAATGAAATTGTAGAAGATGCAACTCAGTTGGATATTTATCTCAGTAAAGAACAAACACAGAAAATTTTAAAGCCAGAAGTCTTTCAAAAAATGTTCTAAAAATGACAGAAATGTGTTTGATATAGTTTGACTTTATGTAGCAAAAAAATGCCAATTAGATACAAATATTGATTGAGCATTTTAATAGAGAAGCATAGTCTAGTCTTAGATGGTAACTCAGAAACAAAGTGGATAGGTTGGTTAAATGTTGAATCAAAAAAGCACAATAGCACTTTCTATATTGGTGATCACTTTAGGGTTAACGGCTTGTCATAAACCTGATTCAAAGAAAGCAGATCCATCTATAGATCAAACAGCTGCATCACAAGTTCCTGATACATCATTGCAGTTACAAGGCGATACTGAAAAGTTAAAACTAGATACGCCTGAATGTGATGGGAAAAGTTGTCCAGAATTTTCAGTGGAGCGTCTGAAAACCAATCAAACTTTTGTTGATGAAATCATTGATCAAGCCATTCTTAAAAATTTAGATCAAATATTGGATATCGCTCAGTTGAGTAAAAATAAGAAAGTATCTGATCAGCAATCATCAACAGCGCAAACAGCAGCCAGTGAAATTCAAGAAAATAGTAATAAAACACCTGCACAACAATTACAAGAAAAAGTACAACCTTATGCCAATTCTTTTTTAGAGTTAGATAAAGAATTGAAAACACTAGGAGCAAGTAGTCAGATTAATGTGATGGTCAGCCCTAAAATATTAAATGCAGAAAAACCTTTAGCCACAGTAGTTCTCAATACCAGTAGCTATTTAGGCGGTGCACATGGTTCGTCTGTGCAACGTTATTATAACTTTGATTTAGTGACCAGAAAACAAGTTACATTGACACAAATTATTGAAAATAATCAAAAAGCTAAATTGGAACAGTTGGCGTATCAGGCATTTAAAACTTGGGTCGCTGATTCTAAACTCGCAGATAATATTGCAGAGTATGAGCAAGTGTGGAAATTTAAACTGTCTGATAATTTCTATTTAGGCAAACAGGGGCTGATTTTACAATATGGTGAATATGAGATAGGACCTTATGTGGTTGGTTTACCGCGTTTGACGATTCCGTATGATCAGTTAAAAGGTGTCTTGAAAACTCAATATTTTCCAGCCGAAATGCAAGTAGATCAACCAAGTGCATCTGCTCCAGTTGCACATAATTAAACGAAATTATAATGACCTTGTCTTTGTTTGATACGCATACTCATTTTGATGTCTCTGATTTTGATCAAGACAGAGAGTTGCTTGCGTATCAAGCCAAAGCAGTCGGTGTTGAGCATTTGGTGTTAATTGGCTTCCTACAAGAACGCTTTCAAGATTTAGTTCAGACTCATCATTTTCTGAATCAACTCAACAATGCACCACGAAGCCATCTTGCACCTGGTCTACATCCTTTTTATATTGAACAACATGATCAGAGTCATTTAGATGATTTAGAGCATATTTTAAAAACAGAACGATGCTGTGCAGTCGGTGAAATTGGATTAGATACTTTTTTAACACAACACAAACAAGCCGAGTTATTTCAAAAACAGCAAGATTTTTTTTCGGCTCAAATTGAGTTAGCACAGCAGTTTAACCTCCCCATTCTTTTACATATTCGAAAGTCACATGCAGATGTATTAGCCATGCTTAAGAAGCAACAATTTAAAAATGGTGGTATTGCACATGCCTTTAGTGGGGGAATTGAAGAAGCGAAAGCGTTTATTAAACTCGGTTTTAAAATAGGGGTGACAGGACAAATTACCAACCCCAATGCAAAAAAGTTAATCGGTGTGGTTCAAGCTATTGGAGTAGAGCATTTGGTTTTGGAAACGGATTGTCCTGATATGACACCGCTGTGTTGTCAGACTTCACATGAACATCGAACTCGTAATACCCCAGTAAATTTGCCTTATGTATTACAAGGTTTGGCAGCATGTTTACAGCTTGATGAATCACAATTGGCAGATCAACTCTGGAAAAATACACTGGATGTGTCGAATGAGTCATTATTGAGAGAGTAATTTTTGTATGTTCGGGCTTAAAATGACCAGATAGGAAATGAATCGTGTCAAAATCTTATTTTTTATTGAAAAGTCACATAAATTGGCATAATTTATATCAAAGCATCTATTTTATTTGATCAATATGATTTTCAATGAGCAAATCCATGTTTGTTGAATGAGAGCAAAGTTAATGAGTTCTCCAAGCCCTGCATTATTGTGGGGCTTTTTTTATGCTATTATGAGGATTCAAGTGATGAATATGATTTAACCCAAGCGTAAACTCTAAAAGCAATAAAATATCTTTAGCTTTTAAAGCATGGAAATCAGCTTTGTGGATTCAATTTACATTTTTAGTGTCTATTTTTGATAAAATAGTTTGGATTTTTAGAATTTAGATTTAAACCATGACTGAACTTCTCCACGATGATGAATATGACCGCCGTTTTGCAGGTGTAGCCAAAATTTATGGTGAAGAAGAATTTCAGCATTATGAAAAAAGTCATGTGATGGTGATTGGGATTGGCGGTGTGGGTTCGTGGGCGGTTGAAGCGCTGGCGCGTACAGGTATTGGCGAGTTAACTTTGGTGGATATGGATTCGATTGCGGCATCGAATATCAACCGTCAATTGCCTGCAATGACATCGACTTTAGGTCAGGAAAAAATTGAAGTGATGGCTGAACGCTGTCGTTCGATTAACCCAAGAATTAAAATCAATTTAGTCGATGATTATCTCAGCGCTGAAAATATCAAAGAAATTTTGGCAGAAAAACCAGATATTATTTTAGATTGCATTGATGATGTAAAAGCCAAATTGGCGTTAATGTTGCATTGTCGTTTTAATAAAATTCCTTTGATTGTTTCTGGTGGGGCAGGTGGGAAATTAGATCCGCTTAAAATCCGTGTTGCAGATTTATCCAAAACTGAACAAGATCCGATGTTGGCAAAATTGCGTACACAATTACGTGGTATGGGAATTTGTAAAAAGCCGAAAGACAAGTTTGGTATTACCTGCGTCTATTCGATTGATAATCCATTCTCTAGTGCTGATGTTTGTGCCAGTGCGGGCTTGCGTTGTGGTGGTTATGGTTCTGCTGTAGTGGTGACTTCAAGTTTTGCGATGGTTGCTGTAGCGGAAGTGTTGAAAAGGCTGGATAAGATAAAAGTAAAGCCTTAGACTTTATTTTCAATATGTATAAATCATTTAATTAGAAAAAATATGAAGTTTAAAATATTAGTACAAATTTCAATACTCGCTTTAATGCCAATTTTTGTGTATGCAGATAACAAGAACTGGCAAAAGTTAGAATCAGAGGCTAATCAAGGAAATGCTGATGCACAGGAGAAATTAGCTTTAAGATATATCAATGGTGATGATACTCCTAAAAACTTGGTGAAGGCATATGATTTATTAAAGAAATCGGCGGAACAGGGTAATGCATATGGAAAAATCGGGTTAGGGAAATTGTATTTATATGGTCAAGGAGTTAAACAGGATTTTTCAGCATCAAGAAAATACTTCAAAGAGGCTTTTGATATTTTAAATAGTCAAATAACAGAAAACAAAGGAGAGGTCTATTATAGTCTTGCACAGCTTTATTTAAATGGAAATGGAGTAAAGCAAGATGATACTAAAGCTGAGCAATGGTTTAGAAAAGCAGCTGAAAGATATCGTGAAGAAACTAATAATAAAAATGATGATTCGATGATGCACCTAGGTAATATGTATCTCAAAGGTTTAGGTGTCAAACAAGATACACAAAAAGCCTTATATTATTTTGAAATGGCAGCCCAAAATGGCAATGTGTTGGCTCAAATAAAGCTATCTTCGCTATACATGGACTTAGAACAATATCAATCTGCTATGAATTGGTTACTTCGAGCAGAAAAGCAAAATTCAACATATGCACAGTATTTAATAGGTACGTTATATGGATATGGATTAGGTGTTGAAAAAAATGAAGAATTAATGATTAGTTGGATAACAAAATCAGCAGAAAATGGGAATGAAAGAGCACAAATAGAATTAGGACGGATTTATTCTGAAGGCTTGTTTGGCACTGAAAAAAGTACGTTACAAGCAAGAAAATACTATTCTTTAGCATCTAAACAAAATAATTTAGAGGCTAAAGAATTACTAGATCAACTGAAATAGATAGTTTCTAGATTCACTCAAATTCATGTTGTTTTATATAATCCTCAGTCCGTTTCATGGCTTCTTTAATATTCATGATAGCATTTTCAATGTCAGCAAAAGTTTTGGCATTGCCACCGCTTAAAGCCTGACGCCATTTGCGAGCGCCTGGAAGGTTTTGGAATAGACCTAAAATATGACGGGTAATAATTGAAAGTGGCGCACCTTCTTCCATACGTTTTGCAATGTACGGAAGCATTTGATCGATAATTTCAAAACGATCAGGTAAGTCTAAATTCCACAACTGACCTAATTCAGCCAAAAGGTATGGATTATGATAAGCCTCACGACCAATCATCACGCCATCAACATGCTTTAAATGTTCCTGCGTTTCAGCAAAGGTTTTAATGCCGCCATTGATCTCAATCAATAAATTCGGACGTTCTTGCTTTAAACGATATACATCTTCATAACGCAAAGGTGGTACATCACGGTTTTCTTTTGGTGAAAGACCTTGGAGCAATGCAATACGAGCATGCACGATAAAATTATCACAACCTGTTTTTGCCACAGTATCAACGAAGTGCAACATTTCTTCATAGGACTGCATGTCATCAATACCGATACGATGTTTGACCGTAACAGGAATATCAACAGCATTACGCATTTCAGCAATACATTCTGCCACCAAATCAGGTTCAGCCATTAAACATGCACCAATTTTATTATTCTGTACACGATCACTTGGGCAGCCCACATTTAAATTGACTTCATCATAGCCCCAGTCTTGCGCCATCTTAGTACAGGTTGCAAGATCTTTAGGATTTGAGCCACCCAACTGTAGAACGATTGGATGTTCTTCATTGTTATAGTCTAAGTGACGATTTGCACCACCATAGATGATTGCACCTGTAGTCACCATTTCGGTATACAGAATGACATTAGGATTGAACAAACGTGCAAAGAATCGGTAATCTTTGGTTGTCCAATCCATCATTGGGGCAACACTGATGCGAGGCTTAGATTTAATTTCAGTGGTATCTAGAGTCGTCATAAAATTAAACCTTTAATCAAAGCCTTAAAACAGTTTTAAACGAAGAGAGGGAGAAAAAATAGGAGAAACTTCTCATGTAATCTATGCAAATATCAGCATAGATTTGAACAAAATTACATTATATAAATGCAGTATTCAATGAGGTTTGCAATAGTAGCATAAAACTGAAAATCATTACATTTTGATCATTTATTGATATTTAAAATATAGGACAATATCTTAAATGTTGAGTATTTAAGATATTGTGAAATAATAAATTAAAACAATGGATTAGTAACTTACAATCGCTGTAACTGTATCTGAATATGAGCCACTTGGAACATTAGTGTCTTGTTTAGCGACTTTCCCCCAAACTGGGATGTTTTGATTTGCTCCGATGCCCGTGTTGGTATAACTCTGGTTTGAATCAAAGCCCCAAACAATGCTTTGATTGGCATCTTGATAAAGAGTGTAAGGAATAACAGCACCAGATGTTGTTTGATTCAACATTTTACGATCACTTTTCAGGGCGATAGTATAAGGTGTTCCTTGCGTACAAGTAATATTTAAATTTCCTTGCGCTGAAAGAGTATCAGCAGAGCGATTGACTGTACCAAAATCGAGATTGGAAGCCCCTTGAGAAGAGATATTACAAGATTCTTTGATATGAACTTGTACTCTAAATTGTACTGAATTTTGGTTCCCCGCATAGATATATGCTGAAGCCCCGATCCCCGCGAGAGTGACAAATAAAAAAATAGGTAGTTTCATAAGATTTTATGTTTAAATTTCCAAAGTCATACGATGGGTTGAGCAAAGTAAGGCTTATTTATGTTTAGCCATGCTCTAAATATAAGATATTTAAAGCGAAGGCTTGATTCAATTCTATGGTAGATTCCTATGATTATCAATCAACACGAAATCATAAAAATTAGTTGATCTGAAACATGATTATTCCACCTAATAGGTCAGGGTGACAGTAACAGTATCAAGATAATCACCAGCAGGTACAGTTTTGTTTTGAATTGGAATTTTGCCGTAGATTTTAATCTGTTGAGTGCCGTTGTTCCCAACATCTTGAGCAATACTTTTGGCATCCCAAATTTGACTTAAACTGGCATCCTTATACAGTGCATAAGCAATATAATCAGTACCTTTGCGCATTCTTTTATTTGTCCCATCAAAGTTTAAACCATTGTCTAAACTGACTTTCCATGTCGTATTGATAGGGCAAGATAAAGAAATTGTGGTTGAGCTGGTTTTTTCTTGCAATAAATTGTCTGTTTGCCCAAAGTTTAAATCTGGAACTGATTGCAAATAACAACTATTTTCATAGTTTGCTGTAACCAATAAGTTATTGGTCGCTGTTTTATTTTGAGCAATAACATCTTGCGCAGATAGAACTTTATCTTCACTAGAGTTAGATAACAGCTTGAGTGGCATATTAAAGCTAGTATAACGTGTTGCTAGAACATTTTGCCCTGGATAAATAGAGCCATATAGCATAATGAATGTGTCTTTCTGATTTTCAGATGGACTCAAAGTCTGATTCACACAACGTAGAGAAGATGGGTTCGCTGTGGTGTCGATACGTTGCGTAAGTGCAGGATCATAAAACAAGTCATAGCTGAGATAAGAACTTGCGTTACCTGGACCAGTATTTGAGGAAATACGTCTACGGTTATTGGCTAAAGAAGGGTCTCCTTCTGGAATATACAAGCACATGGTCAGATTCACAGTTTTTGTATGACCATAGTGATTACATGTCACTTTGACTGAGGTGTTACTTCTACCTCCCGCAGTTGAAACTGTACCGAAATTAAGATCAGGTTGTGAAATCCAGCAAGAGGCTTTGTTATTTTCTGCAAGTGATTCCGTACTTAAAAACGATGCAGAAATCACCACGCTTAGGTATAAGCAGAGGGATACTAAGCTATAAGGTAGAAACTTAGAAGAAATACATGTCCTTATTTTTACAAACATTTCAAACTTCCTAAATCAATAAATCCTGAGATTTGTGTCAAGGTGGGTAATCTAACTTGGCAAATTTTTTGCTGATGTTCGATATAAATCGTTGCAGATTTAGGATTCTCTAAATAGACCATACCATCTCTTGCTACAATCGTTGTTTCAATATCATCGTCAGTCGGTAAGCGATCTTGATTCCAAACACGACTTCCTAGGCTGAGAACTTTTTGCTCTTGATCCACAGCATTGAGCTGTATTGACTGCATTTTATACACAGGAAATTCAACAAAAACACCGCTTTGACTATAAGGTACGGTATCTATTCGTGTTGTTTCAATTTTATAATCGATCGGAAGTGCAAGTGTATCAATAGATAAATTATTATGTTGATATGCATTCAGGTCATTAATGAGCAATACTCCTTTTTTATTGGTTTTGCCCATTTGTCTATTTTCAAGTTGTACGGGAATATTGGGTACGCCTTGTGTAGAAACAATCGCAAAAGAACCAAAAGATTGACGTTTAGCAAATAAATTATTTTCCATAAATAATAAGCTACCACGTCCTGAGAGCATTGAACTCGTATAGTTCTGCTGATTCATTTGATCATGTTGCAAACCAAATTCCCATTCACCAAAACGGTTATTTCTTTGCACTGTACCCTGAACAGTATAATCATTTGAATCTTTAATATTGGTATAGGCTTGCCAACCCCAATCCGCTTGATTTTGCGAGGCGGTACGACGTGCACTGGCAGAATATTGTTGACCATTCTCATTGTTCTGAGCATTGACAGTTGCTTGAGTTTGGCGATCAAAAGGAATATTGAGAGACAAGTAAAACGTGTTATTTTTATTGTTTAAGTCACGGGTCATACTCATGCTTAAGTATTTTTTTGAGGGGAAAATATAAGACCAGTTCAACATCAAAAACTTATTTTCAAATTGATTATAGTCTTGTTGTGCATAACTGGCACCAAATTGTCCATATTCAGTGTTTAACCCTAAAAAGGCACGATTGGACTCACGGGTATGGTTATAGCCTAGCGTGCTGGCAATATCATTATAATTTTCAGAAACTTGTTGATGGTCTAATGAAATATTGAAAAGATTATTACTCCACTGATAGCCTAAACTGTACAAATAACCGTTTTCTTGATTGAGATGACTATAGCTATAAGCGCCATTTAACAAGCCCCATGTTTGAGGTAAGCGATGAACAAAGCCGATGCCAGTCAATTGTAAATCTTGGGAAAACTCAGCATGGCTTTCAAGCGTTGTGTCTTGAGTGAGACCATAGCGATATGAACCATTAAAGAGTGGTTGATCATCATAGCTCCATGATTTCACTGCATAATCAAGTTTACTCATCCCCAGATTAATTTCCCAATCTGAAAATCCTTTTTGCAGCAGGTTACTTGTTCCAAACAGTGAAAAATTAACGACACGCTGTAAGCCATTAAGATCGGTAATGACCAATTGCGCTGTTCCTGCACCTGAAATGGTGGGAATGGTTTGAATATCAAAATTTCCAGGCAGAACCTGTGTGGTACTTTGTTGTATGCCATTGATTAATAAATCAACAGATGAGGGAAGCAACACTGAGCCTTTGAAGGACTCTAAAGGTGAGGTGCTTTGATAGGGTTGTAAGCTATAATTTTTTGCAATTTTTAAGCCTGAAATACGGGTCGAACGACTCCAGTTCAAGGCTTTTGACTGACTGTCACCGGTGATGAGCGAGATGGCTTTATTCTGAAAATCTTTTTGCCAATAGGTATCTAAGATTCTACTATTAAATGCAGAGCCAGCATGCTCATGATCTGTATAAACATGGTTGGCAGAAATACTAAATACACCACCACTTTCACCGCCGAAAAAACGTAATTCATTCCATAAGCTTTGAGTGAGTTGATCTTGATTGTACTGGCTGTGAACATCGTAATTCATTAGGATGCCAGGACGTATCTGCTGCTTATTGACGATAGCGGGTTCAACTGATTGTAGGCGTGTTACTTGCGCACTTTTTGTCAATAATTGCGCTGTTGCTGTTAAATGAATGCTTTGTGAGGCAGCATCATATTGATAACTTAAACCTTTAATTTGTGTTAATGCAATAAAATCAGATTCATTATTTTGATCAGGTAGATCAACATTAAGCGCCAAGTCTTTTAGGGTCGCTTTACTGATCAAAAGTTCATTATTACGTTGCGTAAAATGCCCCAAGATCGTTTTAGGTGATTGGTTTAAAATAGTATCTAGATATAGCTCTTGTTCAAAATCAGCTGTATCGGTAGCTGTTTGAAGTATTTCTGAATTTGCAAAAACAACAGGGCAATAGCTGATTACAAGACAATAGCCAAGTGATTTAAACAGGGAGTTATAGACAGCACTTGTCTTTTTCATACAAATAACTATTTGATGATTAAGATTTGAGTTTGCGCATCCGTATTGATTCTTGCTTCAAATTTTCCGTTTGGAAGCATATTTTTTTGGGCAGGAATATCCCAAGCCATGGTTTTATGTGCTAAAGCATATCCAAGTAAACCATTGACCAACGGTATTTTTTCACCATTTGGATTGATATAACTGAGTTGACTGAGACGGATATGACTATTGGCATTATTTTCCGCAGTCAGTTTGTGGTTGTTATAACTAAATTGGATTTGAGTTAAAGGTGTGATGTTATTTTTTGCACTAATATCTTGCTTAGATTCAAAGAAGACTGGAACAGAGTATTGTAAAAGCAACTGTAGACCAGCTTGATCTTCAGTTTTTTTCGCACTCGGTAACTCGTCAATAATCAAACGATAGCTCTGTTCTTGGCGGGGATCAAGTTGGGACGTTTTGATCACACGAATCAGTTGTCGTCCACCTGCTGGAATTTCAGTGACTGCGGGACTTGCAACAACTTGGCGTGTTGGATTTAACACATCTTTATTGTCATCTTGTGTCCATTCGAGCACACGAGTTTGCGCTCGAATAGCTTGTTCACTGGTATTGGTCAACCAAATTTCTTTTGCTGTTTCAGTCTGTTGAAACTTCAAAGAAATAGGAGATACTTGCAGGCTCGCAGCAGATACGACAGCCGAATAGAGCACCAATATATGGCTCAAAATCACAGTAAAAAATTTATTGAACATAAATTGATACCCTATTCATGATTAAACAATCAGTAATCAGTAATCAGTAATCAGTAATCAGTAATCAGTAATCAGTAATCAGTAAGTGACAGTTGCAGTTACTATATCTGAGTACTCACCCGCTTTTACGTTAGTCGTACTAGATAGTTTAGCGTATACCTCTAATTGTTGAGGCTTACCATTACCTTCTTGATAATTTAAGTTTTGCTCATCCCACGCTTGATCATAACCTGGATTTTTGAATAGGTTATAAGCGATCGTACTGTTTGCATCTGAGGCATTTGTCATTTTACCTGAGCCAGCTAAAGCCACTTGATATGGCGTGCCTACTGTACATAATACGCTTAGATTACCTTGAGCAGTTTTAGCTTCATTTGTTGAACGGTCAATATCTGCAAAATTTACGTTATTAGCACTCTTAATTTCGCATGATTCATTGACTTTAATCATGACATTGAATTGGCTTGTTAGAGGTGATGTAGCATGTGTAGGGAGAGATGCTAAAACAGAAGCCATCATAAGAGTAGATAAAATAACTTTACGCATAATAAGACTCCTGCGCGAATAGATACTATAGATTAGGTTGGCGATTATAGGCTTTTTTTTAATCATGTAAATAACTGGTTCTTATATTTATAAAAAGATTTGTTATTTTAAAATAATATACAGAGGTATTTAAAAATGATGAATTGTTTAAGTGCTTAATTTAATGAAAATAACTTTTTATTTATCATGATTTGATATTTTAATTGAAAATTCTTATGGTGAATTAAGTTTTTTTTGATTAAGACTCAGTGAAAATTTTTGTCCATAATGGCAAAAAAGTGTCATTTTATTACGGTTATTACCTAATTAAGCTATAGTTGTTCAATACTTATGAGGGATTAATGATAAGTATTAATATTTGTATTTCATGTTGAAAAAATGCTGGGATAACTTGAACTATAGTCTTATTGTTTAACTTAAATAAATAGAGTAAATATTCTAAAAAATGATATTTTTGTGATTATTTTATGTAACTGAGTTATTTTATTTAAGTTTTAATTTATATGTTTTTATATTTGGGTTTTTAGGTTGTTAATATGTTCTTTTATAATTATTGCGCTTATTAAGTCGGTTATAATGGTGTGAAAATTAATTTTATGAAATAAGCTTAATAAATATAATGATTTGCTTTGACCATTTTGCTTTGTATAAGTTTAAAAAAAACAATATCCATCAAAATGATTCGGTATTTTCCAAAGCGTTACGTTTTATATCAGCGTCGATTCAGAAATGGAAACTGGCTAAAAGGGCTAAATAGTATGTTAAAGGTGTGATAAAGAGCATATTTAAATTGCTTGAGAAATACGCATTTATTCAATAAGATAAATTTTTAAAAACAATATGTTGGGGGATGGCGTGCTTGTTTTAGAAGAAGTATATAAAAGTAAAAAGATCGAAAATTCAGAACAGTTTAATTTACGGATTCATCGTGGTTTGAGTTGGTTAAAAAAAGCGATTCAACTGGATGATGATCTGGATTTACAATTCATAAGTTTATGGGTCGGATTTAATGCTGTTTACGCACAAGATATGGCTTTTACTCAAGATCGACAGTCATTTAGACAATTTTTACATAAAGTCTGCCAGTTGGATCAAGGGCGGAAAATATATAATCTCATTTGGGAGAAATTTAGTTCATCGATCCGATTGTTAATCGAAAATCCGTATGTTTTTCAATCATTTTGGGATTTTCAAAACCAAAAAATCAGTCAGAAAGCTTGGAAAGAAGATTTTGATATAGAAAAAAAACGCGTGCATCAAGCCTTACAGAGTAAAGACACTGTGGACTTACTTTTCGTTATCTTTAATCGGTTGTACACGCTAAGAAACCAACTGATGCATGGCGGAGCAACTTATAAAAGCTCACTCAATCGAAAGCAATTACAAGATGCTTGTCATATTTTAGTGGCATTGTTGCCTGCTTTTATTCACATTCTTTTAGAACACTCGAAAGACTTAGATTTAGGGAAACCATTTTATCCTGTGGTACAAGTCTCTTGAGTGTTGATAAAAATGCTTTAATTTAAGTGATGCCTTGTAGTTGGTTAAATAGTTTGAATGTGATTGCTAGATTTGACATAGAGATGGTCTAGCAGTGCAAACAAAGCGGCACCACATACTAACAGCAATCCAACAACAGTGGTCATACTCCAACCACCGTGGTGCCATGCATAAACACCTAAAGCTGAACCACATGCGCCCCCTGTAAAGTATGCTGTCATGTAAATTGAATTAATCCGTGATTTGGCATCTGGGCGTAAACGGAAAATGATGTTCTGATTACTGCTATGAATGGTGGCAAGTCCTAAATTAATCAGCCCATAACCCAATATATAACTGATGAGATATGTCCCACCGAGGTATAGTAATCCCCAGCTGAGTAACATGATTGAAACACCAATCCAAGTCAGAATCGCTGTATGCCCGCGATCTGCAATTTTACCGATTTGAGCTGTAGATAAGGCACCAAATACACCAATAAGGGTCACGACACCGACCAGAACATCAGGTAATTTAAATGGTTCTGAAGTGAGTAGAACCGCAATAGTTGAAAATAGAATACTCATTGCGGCAAATGCAAAACCACCGATTACAGCACGATAAACAAGGCGACGTTCTTCCTTGAGTAAAACCGCCATGGATTGAAAAATTTTGCCATAACTCATTTTAAAAGTAGGTACATGTGGTAAACGACTTTTGAGTAAAAATGCGAGGAGTAGCATCAATCCTGCACTGACAAAGTAAATAAGTTTCCAGTTAAATAAGTTAGAGAGTAATCCAGCAAGACTGGTTGAAAGTAGTAAGCCAACCAATAGCCCACTCATTAAAAAGCCGACCACTTCCCCAGTTTTTTCAGGTTTTACTGCCATAGTTGCTAGGGGAATCAAGACTTGAGCTGCAACTGAGAACAACCCTGTAATAATCGTTCCGATCCATAACATTGGTAAATTTACCGCAAAAGCACAAAGCAATAAGCCAATCGCAGTGCAGAACATCAGCCAAGGAATGAATTTGATTTTATTGACAATATCACCCATCGGAACAATAAATAATAAACCGACTGCATAGGAAACTTGGGCAAATGTCACAGTGAGAGCCACTTGTGACTCAGGCATATTGAAGTATTGCTGAATGGAATGAATCAAGGGTTGGCAGTAATAGTTCGCTCCTGCGCATAAACCGCAGGCAATCGCCATTAGCCAAAGTAAAGCTTTGTTTTGGCTAATATCGAGTTGGGCATTCATAAAAACTTCCTAGATTGCAGTATGGTTTGAGGGGGGATTAAAGACAATAAGCAGTTGCTTCAATTTCGATCTGCATACTTTGTAAAGCAAGACACGGTACAGGAATAAGCGTGCAAGCAGGAAAGGCTTGATCTTTCCATAACTTTTGCATTTCTTGGATTAAAAATTGATGCTTTTTGGGGCTATGATCAACCACCAATATTCTTAAAACAGCAATATCGAATAATGATGCACCTACAGCATCGAGAGCATGTTGCACATTGAGAAAAGCTTGATGTACTTGCTGCGCAAAATCATTTGCTAGTTGACCGTGTTGGTTTTCACCACCTTGACCAGAAATATGCAAGATTCGTAGATAATGGCGTATTTCAGCCACATGACTATACGCAAATGCAGATGGATTATAAAGTGTATTTGGATTAACCATTTTGAATGGTTTGATACCTGAAGGCTGGTTTGGTAATGATGATTGCTTTGTATTCACACGGATACTCTTTAGACGAATTTAATATTTTGCTAGTATCAAAGCTCAGGTTAACTTGAGGTCAAGTCAAAATTGAAAAAATCTGACATTGAAAATGAAACTCTCTCAACAGGCTCCATGCCAGTACAGACAGTAGTGCAAAAGGATGTGATGGGTTTTGAGCATTCATCTGAAGAACAGCAAGTAGGACAATGGTTAACCATTGGGGAATTCGCTCAACGCAGTGCAGTCAGTGTTTCGGCAATCAGATTTTATGAAGAAAAAGATTTGATTTGGAGTACGCGTACGCAGGGGAATCAGCGACGCTATCCGCGGGCGATGTTGAGGCGCGTTGCGATTGTTAAAATCGCACAGCAGGTCGGGATTAGCTTACAACAAGTTCATGATGCATTTGCTGTATTGCCAAGGCATAAAGTTGCGAGTAAATCGGATTGGCAAGCCATGTCACAGCATTGGCAAATGCAACTTGATCAACAAATTATGAATTTACTCAAACTGCGACAACAGTTAGATCAATGCATTGGTTGCGGGTGTTTATCCCTAGATCAATGTCCACTGCGAAATCCTGATGATCAATTAGGAAAGGCATCCGCAGGTGCTCATTTTCAAGAGGTGCTGATGAACTTATTAAAAGCACCTGATTAGTAGCTAGTCTAGTAGATGACCAATTGGGAATCGATGATTTTCCCTTTTTTCCCAATCCAAAACGGACGATTCACTGCGCCGTGACCGAACCAATTACATTGGAATAGCGGAATTTTTAACGGATCAAGATGTTCTTTGACAATTTCGGCAATGGTCTGAGGCACATTTTTTTGTGGGCATTGATAAAAGTCCCCCAAAACTAATGCTTTTAAATTTGATGTATCAATACTTTGTAAAAGTTGAACCAAAGAACGCTCAATACGGTAGTAAGGTTCACCGACATCCTCAAGTAATAATACACTTGGTTGCTGAAGTTGAACGTGGCTTGCTGTACCTTGTAAGGTACATAGCACAGTCAGATTACCACCTAAAATATGGATATCTTCTAATGCCAAATCTTGAGTTGATTCATTGAGTGCGGAAAGGGGGTAGTGGCTAGGCTTGGTCTGATCAGCATTGAGCAGACTAATGGTTTTCATTGCATCATAAGAAATTGGACTCGCATCCAAATTCTTTACAGCAATTTCTTGGAAAACAGGTGCATGTAAAGATTGTCCACCATGCATAGCGACATAATTGAGTAAAGCTGTAGTGTCAGAATAACCAATGATCGGTTTGTTCAACATCCATTCATCTAAAAATGGCAATAACATGGCAGCACCAGTCCCTCCACGACCACACCAAATAGCATCTACATCTGCGTCAAGACAGGCTTGTTTTAGATCCGCAAGACGCTGTTCAACCGTCCCTGCTAAATAACGATATTGAGAAAATACATGTTCACCTAAACTCACTGTGTGACCTAAGCGTTCTAAATGTGTTTGCGCCAATTGGATATTTTCAACATCTACGCAAGCGCTTGGTGACACAATTCTAAAATGCATAATTTTCTCAAATTCCCCATATACTTTGCTACGAACTTAACGATTTATATAGAAAGCGCAAGAGTTGTATATAAAATTAATGCGCAAGTTTCTTTTTAGCTAATGTGATCATCATGACACCCATGATATTCAATAAGCAACCAAACCATTGTATCGCATTCATATGCTCGCCGAGTAACGCGACGGCTAAAATAATGGTGAGAATTGGACCGATAGAACCAATCATGGCAGATTGCGCAGCACCTAAACGTGAAATACTTTGTGCAACCAAAATGGTTGGCAGTACGGTGACTAATAGACCTAGAGCGATGCCATACCAGATGATTTCTACAGGAAGTTGGCTGAGTAACTGAATAGGTTGTGGTGTGGCAATCACAAAATGCATCAATGTACCGAAACAGGCAATACTGAGTGCTAAACCTGTGTAATTCCAAGAACCGAATTTTTGAATTAGCCGAGGTGTCATGAGTAGATAACTAGCAAAACTCACTGCACTGGCAAAGACCAGACTGACTCCAAGCCAAAAATTACCTTCATGTGGCACTGTGCTTTGCTCTTGCAGCATCACGATTACTGTACCGCCATAACTCAGTGCAATCGCAAGTATGGTTTTAAAATTCAACTTTTGCTTATAAATAAAGCTCGTGGCGATCACGGTGAGTGTTGGATAAAGAAATAAGATAATTCGTTCCAGTGAAGCACTGATATACATCAAGCCTGCAAAATCTAACCAACTCGAAAAATAATAACCAATTAACCCAGCAGCGATGAGCAGAAGCCAATCTTTACTTGAAATATCCTTATTGTGGTGACGATTGAACCAGCAGAGCAATAGAAAGAATGGCAATGCACTTGCCATACGGAGCGCCATCAGCACCGTGCCATCGACCAAAGGCGAGAGGGCATAGGCTTGTTTAATAAAAATAGCCTTAGTGCTAAATAAGAACGCGGCACTGAGAGCATACAGTGATCCGAGTTGGGTACTCGATAAGGAGAGTTTCATAAAATTGACTGCATTGATCATGCCGAGATTAGGCATGTATGTTGGTATAAACAGTATAGATGTAGCTTTGGTAAAGTTAAAATGCAAAAAAGCTATGAAATCGTGCAATAAAAGTGATCATTCAATACATTAATTGATTGAATTTTAACTTATTGGCAAATGAATAAAGATGGTTGAAAATAAAACTGTCTATAAATCAGGCGGAAACTGCCTTGTTAAGAGGATGGAAGTATCCATGAATTCACTATATGCACACTATTGGTGCATTATTAGGCAGTATAGAGAAATTTACTAGACTATTATTAATTGACAAAATGGCGAATGGAATAATTTTAAAATAATTTGTAAGCTCTTTAGACATAAGTCTGGGTAAATTTAAAAAAATGTTACAAGTACTTTTTTTTATTAATGAAATTAAAAAAAGGAATAAAAAACGACTTACATTTATGACAGGAAAAATGGTCTAAATAGCCAATTCAAGCTTAAAAAAAACTGTTATAAATTGTCAGAAATGTCAATTTTGTAATAAAACTTGGTGCTAAATCTATTGTTTTATGTGGGATTTAAACAGCGATGGCATTATCTATGAAATGCATCATCCTGCCATAAATGCCAATTAGAATAGTGGAAATAAGTAATAACACTCGGAACATTGGGTGAAAAAATCAACAACTTACAAGATTGGGAAATAAATTAACCGAGTGAAGGTGAAAATTGCACTGGATAAAAATACGAAAAATCGAATGTTGGGTATATCGTACAATTATATTTATGAATCATCAGTTCAAAATATGGTCATTTATTAAATAAATATTGGGTAGTATTTTATAAAAGTTCAATTAGAATCCAAAAATTCATAACAACGCATCTGGGGAAGCATCGTCGATCCACGATGTTGACTTTAAGAAAAATTAGCTTGAGGAACGCTCATGCAGATTGGAATTCCAAAGGAAACTGTCGGCGGTGAAAACCGCGTAGCTGCAACGCCAGAGACAGTTAAAAAGTTGATTAGCGCTGGTCACAGTATCGTCATCGAACGTGGCGCTGGTAAAAAAGCGGCTTATATTGACAGTGCTTACGAACAAGTAGGTGCAAAAATTACGGATGATGCCTATACGGGTAGTCAAATTATTTTGAAAGTTCGTGCCCCTGAGGGTGAAGAGATTCAAAAGCTGACAGCAGGTACAACTGTTGTGGCAATGTTTGACCCATACCGCAATCCAAATCTTGACCAATTTGCATCACAACAAGTGTCTGCATTTGCGTTAGAGCTTTTGCCACGTACACTTTCTCGTGCGCAAAATATGGACGTATTGTCTTCTCAAGCGAACCTTGCAGGTTATAAATCTGTACTTCTCGCTGCTGCAGAATACCAACGTATGTTCCCAATGCTAATGACGGCTGCAGGTACAGTGAAGCCAGCACGTATTGTGATCATGGGCGTGGGTGTCGCAGGTCTTCAAGCGATTGCGACTGCAAAACGTCTAGGTGCTGTTGTTGAAGCAACGGATTTACGTCCAACTGCACGTGACCAAGTAGAATCACTTGGTGGTAAGTGGTTAGACGTACCAATGTCTGATGAAGAAAAACAAAAAGCAGCTGATGCAGCGAAAAATGGTTATGGTTGGATGCCGGGTGAAGAATATATCCGTGATCAAGCGATTATCGTGGATAAGGCTGTATCAAATGCTGACATCGTGATTACGACAGCACTGTTACCAGGTCGTGACGCACCTCGCCTAATCAAAGCCGAAACTGTTGCCAAAATGAAACCAGGTTCAATCATCCTCGATATGGCGGTTGAAACAGGTGGTAACGTTGAAGGTTCTAAGAATGGTGAAAACGTTGTCACTGATAATGGTGTAACAATTCTTGGTATTCCAAATATTCCATCTACAGTATCGACAGAAGCATCGGCACTGTATGCACGTAACGTTTTCAATTTCGTAGAAACGTTGTTTGATAAAGAGAAAAACTTTGCCATCAACCAAGAAGACGAAATTCAAAAAGCACTTCTAGTAACTCATGGCGGTCAAGTACTGCTCAAGCGTGGTTAAGGAGAGTCATCATGGTTGAAACTATTACTATTTTCGTCTTAGCCATCTTTGTTGGTTACTACGTGGTTTGGGGTGTAACACCTGCATTACATACACCATTAATGGCAGTAACAAATGCATTGTCATCGATCATTATTGTGGGTGCGATGATTCAAACTGTCGGTATTCCTGGTGTTGTGGATGCTAATGTACAGTTCCAAGATATCAATGTTGTAAGTGTACTTGGTGCAGTTGCAGTATTCTTGGCAAGTATCAATATTTTTGGTGGTTTCGCAGTAACAGCGCGTATGCTTGAAATGTTTAAGCCAAAGCAAAAGAAAAAAGAGGGCTAATCCATGGAATTCATTAAAGAATATGCGGATTGGTTCTACTTAGTAGGCGCAGTCCTTTTTATCTTAACATTGCGTGGTCTTTCTGGCCCTAAAACTGCAATTCAAGGTAACCGCTACGGTATGATCGCAATGGCGATCGCTGTGATCACGACATTCTTCGTTGCGGATCATCCTGTGATTTGGATGATTGGTGGGGCAATGGTGCTTGGTGCAGTGGTTGGTATTGCACGTGCACGTACTGTTCCAATGACTCAAATGCCTGAAACTGTTGCATTGATGCACTCTTTGGTAGGTTTGGCTGCGGTTTTGATTGCGATTGCTGCGATTCTGCATAACAACCAATTAACTGCTCTATTTGCTGACAATGAATCAGCTTTGACAGCTGCTGGTGTTCAGCATGCACACATGAGCAAAGTTCACTTATTTGAATTGTTCGTGGGTTGTTTTGTTGGTGCGATCACGTTTACAGCATCTGTATTTGCTTATGGTAAATTGGCTGCAAAAAAATGGGCAAAAACAATTTCTGGTGCATGGGTTAAACCTGTACAAGCAATCATCTTCATTGCGATGTTAGCATGTGGTGTGTATTTCTTCACCACAGGCAATATGCAAGCTTTCTGGGCGATGACTGCACTTGCATTGGCATTCGGTTGGGTGTGGATTGCACCAGTTGGTGGCGGTGATATGCCAGTTGTAGTATCGCTCCTGAACTCATTCTCAGGTTGGGCTGCAGCAGGTATTGGTTTCACACTTGAAAACAACATGTTGATCGTTGCTGGTTCGCTTGTAGGTTCATCTGGTGCGATCTTGTCTTACATCATGTGTAAAGCAATGAACCGTTCGATCATCAACGTTTTGTTTGGTGGTGCAATGGGTGGTGCTGCAGTTGCTACTGCAGACAAAGGTGAACAAGTTCAACGTAACTACCGTTCAGGTTCTGCGGATGATGCTGGCTTCTTGATGTCAAATGCGGACAGCGTTGTGATCGTACCTGGTTATGGTATGGCGCAAGGTCGTGCTCAAAACGCAGTAAAAGAATTGTGTGAAATCTTAAAAGAACAAGGTGTAACCGTTCGTTTTGCGATTCACCCAGTTGCAGGTCGTATGCCTGGTCACATGAACGTACTTCTTGCTGAAGCAGATGTTGCTTATGAAGATATCTTGGAAATGGATGAGATTAACTCTGATTTCCCTGCAACAGATGTGGTACTGGTGATTGGTGCGAATGACGTTGTTAACCCTGCTGCTAAAGATGATCCTAGCTCACCAATTTATGGTATGCCGATTCTTGAAGCACACAAAGCACGTACGATTATGGTGATCAAACGTTCTATGGCAACAGGTTATGCAGGCCTAGACAACGACTTGTTCTACAATGAAAAAACAATGATGATTTTCGGTGATGCGAAGAAAGTTGTTGAAGATATGACTAAAGCAATTAATGGTGGCGGACACTAATCTTATTAGATTAATCCATCATCATCCCTCTGATTAAAAGAGGGAATTAAACCACCTTCGGGTGGTTTTTTATTTTCTGTCTGAGGGAAATACTTTCTGCTAAGATTATTTGCACGGTCATTTAAGAATAAAAATCATGAAAAAACCAACTCCTATATTGCATTGTCTTTCTGTGAGTATATTGATGTTTTTTGCTGAGTCAGCATACGCTCAACTCTTTGAAATTAAAAATGCTTCAAAGCTTTATGATGTAATGATTGACACTCAGTGTGAGCAGAATGAATGTGGTGGTGAGGCTGAAGTTAAATTATTAAGAAAAGGAAGTAATACAGTTTTTCAGACATTTCATACTGAGGAATTATCTTTATATTTAAGTAAACAGTTTAAACCAAGCATTCATAGCGAAATAATGAAAGATGAGCAAGGTATTTTATTTTTCGGTGATTTTAATTTTGATGGTACTGAAGATTTTGCCATTCAAAATGGCAATAATGGACCTTATGGCAGTCCTGTATATGACATTTATGTATTTAATCAAAGCAATAAAAAATTTGTATTGAGTCAAGAGCTAACGGCTTTAACTCAAGAAAATATAGGAATGTTTGAAGTTAATCATCAAAATAAGCGAATTAAAGTCATGACAAAAGATGGTTGTTGTTATCATATTTGGTCCGAATATGAGGTTATACCCAAGAAAGGCTTATTACTTGTTCGAGAATTTATTGAAGCAGTCGTGATTGCAGGAGATAAAGTTGAAGTCACAGATCGGAATTTGGTAAAAGGGAAGTGGAAAGAAAAAACAAAATATTATCCAGTTGATCAGTACTATAAATAGTCTTTCAAAAAATGTGCAATAAAAAAGCCCATCCAAAGATGAGCTATTTTATTAATACTGAATATTAGTGAGGAATATGTTCTTCATCTTCAAATTCAGGTTTTACTTGGACAATAAAGTCTTGACGGTTTAGACCACGCCATAATGCA
This sequence comes from Acinetobacter wuhouensis, assembly GCF_001696605.3. Classification (NCBI taxonomy): domain Bacteria; kingdom Pseudomonadati; phylum Pseudomonadota; class Gammaproteobacteria; order Moraxellales; family Moraxellaceae; genus Acinetobacter; species Acinetobacter wuhouensis. Next base: position 628,891 of record NZ_CP031716.1, read on the forward strand.
AATGCAGTACCGATATAGATCGAAGAATATGTACCCACGAATACACCAATAAACATTGCAACCGAGAACCAGTGCAGACCATCACCACCGAGGAACATCATTGCAAGTACAACAAGTAATAATGTCATAGAGGTGTGAATCGTACGCTTTAAGGTTTCAGTTAATGCAATATTGACGATCTCTAATGGTGATGCACCACGAATCTTACGGAAGTTTTCACGGATACGGTCTGATACAACGATGTTATCGTTGAGTGAGAAGCCGATTAACGCTAAAACAGCAGCTAAAACAGTGAGGTCAAATGGCCACTGCATCATTGCAAAAATACCAATGGTCACGATAACGTCATGCAGCAATGAAAGTACAGCACCAACTGCCAGCTTAAATTCAAAGCGGATAGTCACGTAGATCAGCATGAGCAACATCGCAAGCGCTACAGCACCCGCAGAACGTAAATACAGCTCATTTCCCACTTGACCACCGACAGAGTCCACTTTATGAACGACAGCAGGGTTGTTGGGTAATTGAACCGCTTTGGTTAGTGAGTTACTTAAGTCTTCAACTTTTAGATCTTGCGCAGGCATACGTACGATCAAATCTTTGTTTGAGCCCAAAGTTTGCACCACAGCGTCTTTGAAACCTGCTTTGTCTAAAGTTTCAATCACATCATTTGGTTTCGCTGCATGTTGATAATTCAACTCAGCAGATACACCACCTGTAAAGTCTAAACCGAGATTCAAACCTTTGGTTGCAATAAAGAAGATACTTGCAATGGTCAAAAGAATAGAGATGATTGCCGCTGGTTTGGCAATCTTCATGAAATTAATTACACGCTCATCATCTGGACGACCATATTTTTTTGCAGGCGTATCTATTTTTGGTTGAGTCACATCAGTCATCATAGATCTCCTTATATGCTCAACTTCTTCAAGTTACGTTTTTTGCCATAAATCAATTGGACAATTGCACGTGTTACTGTAATCGCAGTAAACATCGAGCAGACAATACCAATCATGAGTGTTACAGCAAAGCCTTTAATCGGACCAGTACCAATCGCGAACAAGATAAACGCAACCAAGAATGTGGTTAAGTTGGAGTCGAGAATGGTGTTATATGCTCGATCATAACCAGCAATAATGGCTTGTTTGGGTGATGCACCCCAACGCATTTCTTCCCGTATTCGCTCACAGATCAAGACGTTGGCATCGACAGCCATACCAATGGTAATGACGATACCTGCGATACCTGGAAGGGTAAGCGAAGCACCGATCCAAGACATGATGGTGAGGAGCATTGCCAAGTTAATCACCAAGGCAACATCGGCGATTAAACCAAATAAACGGAAGAAAACAATCATCCAAATGGCAACAAGGAGGAAACCAACTTGAGTTGATAAAACACCTTTATCAATATTCTCTTGACCTAAACTCGGACCAACCACACGTTCTTCAACGAAGTACATCGGCGCAGCCAAAGCACCAGCACGAAGCATTAGCGCAAGTTCAGCCGCTTCTTGTGGAGAATCTAAGCCAGTGATACGGAATTGTGAACCAAGTACAGCTTGAATGTTTGCCGCATTGATCACCACAGATTCAGTATAAGGTGTACGAACTTCTGTCATCGCACCTGTTACAGGATCTGGAACAGAGCTAATTTTTTGTTTATTTTCAATAAACAAAACAGCCATACGCTTGCCCACAGCAGTACGTGTCGCATCAGACATCAACTTACCGCCAGCGGTATCTAAAGTAATATTTACTTCAGCACCACCAGTGTCTTGGCTAAAGCCACTTGATGCATTTTGAACGCGTTCACCTGTAAGAATACGGTTACGATTCAAAAGGAGTTCACGACCACTATCGAGTGATTCGTAAGCAAAAACTTCAGTTCCTGGTGGTAATGGCTGACCATTATATTTTCCAGAAAAACGGTCAATATATTGATCATTTAAATCAGAAACTAAGCGGAATTCTAAGTTTGCAGTACGACCTAAAACACGTTTTGCTTCAGCAGTATCTTGCACACCTGGAAGTTCAACGACAATACGGTTGCTGCCTTGGCTCTGTACTAGTGCTTCAGCAACACCTAACTCGTTAATACGGTTACGTAAAGTTGTTAAGTTTTGGTCAAGTGCGTAGGATTGAATTTCTTGCTTTGTTGCATCGTTATAAGTCAACTTCAGTGTTGAACCTGTATCAGTTGCTAAAGCTTGTTGCGTAAATTTATTGCCATCACGACGTAAGAAATCCATGACGGTTGCACGGTCATCGTTATTGGCAAACTGAATGGTAATCGTATTGTTATTTAATGACAGACTGTTAAATTTAAGCTTATTGTCACGAAACTCACGACGTAAATCGGTTGCAGAGGTTTCCATACGTTGTGCAATGGCTTTATCCATATCTACTTCAAGTAGGAAATGAACACCACCACGTAAGTCCAAACCAAGTTTCATTGGTTTAGCACCAATTTTTTGCAACCATTCAGGCGTCGTAGGTGCAAGGTTTAATGCAACGGTATAGTTTTCACCTAAGCCTTTGCTTAAAGCCTCTTTTGCTTTTAACTGAGCTTCAGACGTACTGAGACGGAGAAGGGCAGCATTATTCGTGAAGGTATTATCATGACTGCTAATATTGTCACTTTTTAAAATTTGCTCTGCTTTTTGTATCACCGACTGATCAATTACAGTACCAGCCTTGGCACCAGAAATTTGAACAGCAGGCTCATCAGGATACAAACTCGGCAGCGCGTATAATGTACTGATGACTAGTACAACTAGAATCAGTATATATTTCCATGCAGGGTAACGCATTCGCTTTCTTCTTAAAATGAAAAAGTCGTGCTAATTTGCACGACCGTTTTATGATTAAAGGTTATTTAATGTGCCTTCAGGCAGAACTGAAATGACACTCGCACGTTGAATTTTTACTTCATTTCCTTTATTCAATTCAACTACTGCAAAGTCACCTTCGATTTTTAGGATACGACCCATTAAACCACCTGCAAATACGATTTCGCTACCCACACCTAAGCTTTCAATTAAAGTGCGGTGTTCTTTTGCACGTTTTGCTTGAGGGCGCCAGATGAGGAAATAGAAGATTGCGATAAATACAGCAATCATCAATAAGTTTGCCATCATGCCTGGGCCTTGTGCAGGTGCTGCAGCAGCGTGAGCAGAAGAAATAAATAAGCTCATTTCAGTTTCCTAAAAGTTAAAAAATTCTACCATTTGCATGGTTTTTAAATTGAGTTGTTCTGCAATTTACCTTGTCTTGGGTTTCAGCGCAAATACTGTTGAATGAATATTCGATTCAACTTTATATTGGGGCATTAATCCTCAGGACAAGGTGGAACGTCTAAACCGCGACGTTGATAAAAATCCGCCACGTATTCATCAAATGTTCCATTATCCAAAGCATCACGAATATCTTGGGTAAAACGTTGGTAATAGCGTAAGTTATGGATTGTTCCCAACATTGAGCCGAGCATTTCGCCACATTTCTCTAAGTGGAATAAATATGCACGCGTAAAGTTGGTACAGGTATAACAGTCACAATGTGGGTCAAGTGGGCTTTGATCATGACGATATTGGCTATTACGAATACGCACTAATCCATCTGTAACAAAATAATGACCATTACGAGCATTACGTGTTGGCATTACGCAGTCGAACATATCCACACCACGACGAATCGCTTCCACGATGTCCTCTGGTTTACCTACACCCATCAAGTAACGAGGTTTATCTGCTGGCATTTTCGCAGGAAGGTAATCGAGTACTTTGATCATTTCCTCTTTAGGTTCACCAACCGATAAACCACCAATTGCAAAACCATCAAAATCAATTTCTTTTAAACCATTCAAAGATTCTTCACGGAGGTCTTCGTACATCCCACCTTGAATAATCCCAAATAAAGCATTTCTATTTTTTAACACATCATGGTGCTGGGTCTTACAACGTTTCGCCCAACGCAATGAAAGTTGAAGAGATTTTTGTGCTTCTTCATGCGTTGCTGGATAAGGCGTGCATTCATCAAAAATCATCACAATATCTGAGTTCAATGTATGTTGAATATCCATTGAAATTTCAGGTGATAAGAATACTTTTGAACCATCAATCGGAGAGCGGAAAGTAACACCTTCTTCTTTGATCTTACGCATTGCACCCAAGCTAAATACTTGGAAACCGCCTGAATCAGTCAGAATCGGTTTACCCCATTTCATAAACTCATGCAAACCGCCGTGTTCGCGGATCACATCTAAGCCTGGGCGCAAGTAAAGATGGAACGTATTCCCTAAAATAATCTGTGCTTTGATATCTTCAATATCACGTGGAAGCATACCTTTGACAGTACCGTAAGTCCCAACAGGCATGAACACAGGTGTTTCAATAACACCATGTTCTAAAGTTAAACGACCACGACGGGCACGCCCCGACTGACCTAATTTTTCAAACTTCATAGATGACCTAAAATCTGGCGAAAAGACAGTTCGCTGATTGATTGCTGCAAAAGGAGACTATTTTCCCTGATTTTAGGGTTGAATACCAGTTTTCTTCTTGATCATTTGTATTAAGTCAGTGATGGCAATGGTTTGAAATTTAACCAAAGCTGATTTTCTCAATGTAGATGAATTAGAGGTGCATGTCATTCAGAATGTGAATGGTGGTTTAAGGTCATTTTTTTTGAAGTAACATTTAACCTATAAAAATTGCCATACTTTATAAATCGACTGAGTACTTCATCTTCTTTTGAAATTCGCTACTATTTTATTTGAGCTGTGTTCACATTTTTATTGTGTACTTATACGGTATAAAAATAATTAATCCTATCGAGTATTTCAGCTTTGTCTAGTGCAAGGGTTGGATCATTCATCGCTGCAATATTTTTAACCAGATCTTGAATATGGGTGTGAAGATCTGAAAATTTAGGTTCAAGTGTTAGAAGATAGGCTTGATGTGCAACGCTTAGAGAATCATAAGGTTCAAAGAGATTTACAAGCTGTGCAAGGTTAATGAGCTCATCTTTGTCGATTTGTCTGAGCTTTATTGATTTGATGGCAGGGTTTTCTTTTGAAATACGTATATGTGCCATAAATTCAAAAAGTAACGAACTGGACGGATTGAGCTGTTGGGCTGTGTCTAAGATGATATTTTTTTGAATAGGTGAATGAATAAGGAATAGTATACGACTTAGATCTAAATTATAAATTTTAGTGATAAATGAGATCGCCTGTTGATAGATTGAGATGAGTGAATCTAATTGTGTAAGATGAACTTGATCTGGAAAAACATGTTCAAATAAGTGCGTGATGAGCTGATCAGGGTGTATTTCTACTGCATGTGCAGATGTTGAGCTAAATTGATGTGGTGAATTATTTTTTTGACGATACTTCCACTGATTAAATGACCATTTATCTTTCTCCAGTAGATATTGATATTTGTTTTCAGTTTCATCAAAAATACTTGTTTCAGTTGAGATAAGGAAAGATTGGATGATAAAGGATTCATCAACTTCAATGACAAAGGCATATATATTTTGCTTTTTATATCGATAATAGAAGGCTTGAAAAGCATCAATAATATTGGTCTTGATTTGTTGTTCTTGTTCAAGTAGTTGATTACTCATAATATCTCTTTTGTATTTTATTCGTTAATGTTTTATAACCAAAGCTTATATGAATTAGATAAGCTTTGTTGTTTATTACAACCATATTGATGCTGCAAATATAAAAAATATCTTGGTTATATTATTTAGATTTACTAAACAATATTCTAATTCTTTTTATCATGACATCAAGGTCTAAAGACATTGTATTGTTCACACGTAATTTAAAAATCAGCTTTAATTGAAATTTTTAATTATTTTATATCAGCTATACAATTGATTGCATTTTTATTTCAAGAAAAAGATAAAAAAGCCTTCTTTATATATAAGTGAGAAGGCTGTGTATCTTGTATTGATTTTTATTGTGCTCAATTCTGAAAATTAAAAATTCGGTTTGTAATCGAAGTTTTGCGTTACAACATTGTCCGAAAATGGGCGGATTGGTTGTTTTGCTAAAGTCATGGTGTTGATCATATTATTCGGGAAAATTTGGATAATATTATTAAACTCTTCCACATTGCGGTTAAAGATCGTGATCGCAGCACCGACATTTTCATTTTGTTCTTGGATGTCATCCATCATCTTGGCATAAAGTGTATCCGCTTTCAGTTCAGGATAGTTTTCCACCACTACATTTAAACTTTTCATCAAATCTTGGTTGAGCTTTTCCACATGTTGCAACTGTGAAACATCCGTATTTTTCAGATTCAAGTTTAAAATTTGTTGACGCAGTTCAGTGACTTTTTCAAGCGTTGATTTTTCAAATTGGGTGTATTGCGCCAAAGTCTGTTCTAAAGTTTCTAGTGTTTTTACTTTCTGGCGTTCAAAATTGGCAACTTCTGCCCACGCACGTTGGGTGGCATTGAAATAACGTACAATGTTATTTCTGACCATGATTGCCCAAATCGCAATAATGACAAAAATCCCAATAAATATGATTAGACCCATTCTGATTATTCCTTATGATTTATAAAACGGATAACGTCTGAAACTGAATTTTATGCGATTAAGTTTAACATGCACTGTTTGAATTTTTCATATTCAGGCATGGTTAAAGTGCGTAAATGTCCTCGAAGTGCGGAAATATCTTGAATTTTCTGCTTTCTTCGCATGATCCTAAACAAGTTTTGATCTCCGATATAGCACAGCATATTTTCTTCATAATGATAAACAACATCACCCGAATATTGTTGGAAAAAATCACTTAGTTTTAGTGTGATGCTTGGGCTGATGGTACGTGCCAATTGGTGTTGATCATAGCCAAAAATATGTAGGTTTTGATTGACCATGATGTCCGCAGTTTTCCATGTCTGTGTATAGGGCGGAATAAATTCATCATGCTTATTGCTGGCAGCGAAACCGAGTGCAGGCATTTGAAAGATAAACGCGCCCCATTGATCTTTGTGTAATTCAGTGATTTTCTGCTTTTCACCTTGCGTATTTGGGAGTGAAAACTCATCGACATAGTGGTAATGAAACAGCATGACATGATGTTCTTGCTCTCCATCAAACCAAGTTGTTGAGGCGAATCGTTCGATTTCGTTAGAGACATTGCCTTGTGAAAATAACGGAAAATTTTGTTTCAAACGACTCATTACGAGCATTGAATTGCTTGTTGCTGAAATATGATTTGGCGTTTTATTAAAATGTAGGTCATAACGTAACAGCATGATGCGTTGTTCAAGAAAATCAATCACTTCATCGATTGGATCGCTTTCCTCATAAATTAAATAAGCAACAAAGCAACACAGACATCCAGCCAAAAAGGTCAATGGATAGGGGAAGTAATGATGGATCACCCAACCAAAAATGATAATGCCGATCCCGCTGATAAAAAGAAAACGAGGAATGACATTGTAAAAAAATAGATCTTTACTTTCGCCCCACGGATGTAAGCCATCTAAAATATCTTGTGCAGACTGAGCTTGTTGTCCGATTTCCCACAGTCGCGCGATATTACGCATCACGTGTTGATTTTTTTTCGTTCGGATATGAAGCAATCGTTCAACTGTTTCTATGGGCATATCAGCAGGTCATTATTCAAAATTGAAGCAAGTTTAAAAGGTATTTTCCTTAATGAATTATGCGTTAATTTTTTGTTCGGAACAAAGTAAATTATTCATCATAAAGATTTTATTTGAGTCTAGCTTTGATTCATTGAGATTGAATTTCTTTTAAAATGGTGAACATGGATTGTCGCAGTTGCTCGTACTCAGGCATTGTTGTTGTTTCGAGTTGAGTGACGAGGTCATGTACTGTATCAATTCGATCAAATTCCATTTGTGCTTTTATAACATCCTTATTGAATAGCCAACATAGCGATGGGCGATCGGCTTGAATATAAAAATCACCCTTAAAATATTCCATAGCTTGATCAAGCATGAGCACATGTGTCGGTGTGAAAAATTTTGCCAATTGCATTTCATTGGTACCGCTCAGTTGATAATTGTCATCAAAACGAATATCACCACTTGACCATTTAGTCCCGAGTCGACAGACTCTTTTCTGCTTTGAAGCGATGCTGATGCCTTGTGTAGGAAAGTTTTCAAGGATAATGCCCCATAAGTCATAGTGACGATATTCTGTTTTACTATCCCCATCAGAATCTTTTGTTTCAACTTCATCGACATAGTGATAGTTAAACAACATATAGGGGTATTCAATATCATTTACTCGCCAAAGACCATAAATACAATTGCGAATCTCATTTTCATGGTCACCTAAATCAAATAGGGGAAAGTTATAAGGAGACTCAATGATTTGGTTTTCATCATTGTAATTAAAGTTAAGTTGATATTTTTCTTCGAGATTGCGCTGTTGTATATAGCCAATCATTTGATCTAAAGCTTTGGTTGAGGTTCTTTTGTAGAAGGCAAATGCAATGCTTAAAATAGTCGCGAGAAGAAAAATAGGATGAAAGGCAATCGCCAGTAAAACACAGCAAATTCCGATGCTGATAAATAGCCAAAAAGTATAGTTTTGAATGCTTAAACTTGGATCATCTTTCCAATTTTTTAACTGTTCGAGTTGTTGTGTAAAGCTTTGATTTGAGTTGAGTATATTATTAATTAAATTGATATTATTTTGAGTTTGACCATTATTTTCATGTTGTTGACCAAATGCATTTTGAATTTTTGTTATGAGATCATTCATCGGTATTCATTATTTTATCGAGATGCTATTTTGTGATTTTAACGACAAAATGTATTTAAAAGCAAAATATCGTTCTTATTCATTTCGCATTTACTGTAGTTCAGTGATTAACTTTTGCATGGTATTGGTGAGTTTTTCAAGGTTAGGCATTTGTATCAATTCTAATTGTTCTGCAAACTCAGTGACGGTTGATGGATAAAGTTGTTTGTTTTCACAATGGAAAATATTTTCTTCAAAGAGCCAGCATAAAGTCGATGTTTGCGGGTCGATATAAAAATCACCCTGATACGCTTTTAACGCAGTTTCTAGATGTAAGAGATTGGAGGGTTTAAAGAATTTAGCGAGCCAAATTTCAGAAAAACCGCTGAGTTGATAGCGCTGATCAAAATGAATATCGCCACTTGACCATTTGATTCCAAGACGACAATTTTTCTTTTGATTTGTTGAAATACTTACACCACGTGCAGGAAAGTTTTTGATCATAATTCCAAATAAATCAAAAGAATATGCTTTGCGTTCTAATGTACCTTTATCATTGAGCTTGGTCGTGGTTTTGAGATAATGGTAATTAAAAATCATGAATGGAAATGTCTGATCTTCAATGCACCATTGTCCATACATTTTATTTCTAACTGTATTTTGTTGATCGCCAAGTTCAAAAAGCGGAAAAGATTCAATTGGAAATACAGGATTGGTTTGGTCGACCTGATGTTTGCGCAGGTTGTATTTATTTTGAAGATAGAAATCTTGCATAGCATGGATAAGCTCACTATTCGGGTTAGAAAACTTAATATGTGGTATGCCTAATCCTAAAAGCAGTAGAGTTAAAATGAAAAAAGTGAAATGGATTGTGAATACAGGGATTAAACTCAGTAAGGCTAAACAGAAATAAGAGAAAAAAATTAAATTTTGGTATTGTAAATTTTGCTCACCTTGCCAGTATTTTAACCGAAATAGTAACTGATGATGATCTTCAACTTGGGGTAACAATTTATTGAGTTCTTCAAGATTAAGATCAACCACATGATTATGAGCAATTTGATTGTTATAGCTTTGTTTTAACCTGCTTAATATGTTGTTAGGCATACTTATTGTCTTTTAAATGAGTGAATTAAAGTTGTTGTTTTAAAGTGCGATAGTCAGGAGTTGATGAATGCAAGTTAAATTATCAGCTGACCTTTTAAAGAAAGGGAATTCGCCAAGACAAATTCCCTTCATATTTTTAATTCGCTTTTTCAATCAGCATTGCATCGCCATAACTAAAGAAACGGTATTTGCTTTCTACAGCATGTTGATAGGCATTGAGAATATTGTCACGACTCGACAAGGCTGAAACAAGCATGAGTAGGGTAGATTCTGGTAAATGGAAGTTAGTGATCAAACGATCGACTACACAAAATTCATAGCCTGGATAGATGAAAATTTGAGTATCTCCAGTCCAAGCACCAATTTTCCCACCGCATGCTTGCGCTGCGCTTTCTGTGGCACGTGTTGCAGTTGTACCAACAGCGATGACTTTATTGCCACGTGCTTTAGTTTCAGCAATCAATTGAGCAGCTTCTTCAGTGACTTCACACCATTCGCTGTGCATGATGTGATTTTCAATATTATCGGTACGAACAGGTAAGAATGTACCTGCACCGACATGTAAAGTCACAAAGGTTTTCTTCACACCTTTTTGTTCAAGTTTTTTTAGCAAGTCTTCATCAAAGTGTAGGCTTGCAGTTGGTGCGGCAACACTGGCTAGCTTTGTTGGATCATTAAAAACAGTTTGATAACGTTCAGTATCAACTGCTTCAGCTTCACGATTGAAATATGGTGGAATTGGAAGCTGACCATAAGCATCTAGCACTTGTAAAATCGGTTGTGAAAACTCAACGATGTATAAATTTTCATGACGACCTGTCACCGTCACTTTGACTTCATCTGAACCAATGAAAAGTTCAGCGCCTGCCTTCGGTGAGTTACTGGCTTTGATATGACAATGTGCAGTGGTTTGATCAAAAATACGTTCAACTAAAACTTCAATAGCACCACCAGAAGCTCGTTTGCCTTTTAAACGTGCTTTCATGACTTTGGTGTCATTTAACACCATCAAATCACCTTCTTGGAATAGATCTAAAATATCAGTGAAATGAAGATCTTGATATGTTCCATCGGCATTTAAATGGAGTAGGCGAGAAGCGCTACGTGTTTCAAGTGGATAGCGGGCAATAAGTTCGTCTGGGAGTTCAAAATTAAAATCGGTGAGTTGCATCATGGGGAGTAAAAACTGGTATGTGAGATTTAAAAACTGTAACTAGTATAGTCTTTTTTCAAAATAATCGCTGAAATTGGTGCTTTATAATCCAAAAAAACACGATATGTTTGTATTTTAAGCAAATGTGAAAACTTGTCGTTGACAAGAAAATGAAAAACGCTATTATAGCCACACAACCTCTCCCGAGGTGGTGAAATTGGTAGACGCGGTGGACTCAAAATCCACTGTCAGCGATGACGTGTCGGTTCGAGTCCGACCCTCGGGACCACTTATTAATCAATAAGTTATAATAAAATACATTCTCTTAAATCCTTCAAATTTTGTAGACTTTTCTAAAACTGTAGCTCTTTTGTAGACAGTTGCTAATATTTCCATATCTATTCTATTATCATCAAATGTTCTGAATTGTCAGTATTTTCATGGCTACCTATAAAATTACTAAATCTTTTGTTGATAAAGTTGAGTTTGAGCAAACTGGTCAGAAAATCTATCGTGATGCTTCATTGATTGGTTTTGCTCTTCGTGTAACTCAAAAATCTAAAACATATATTGCAGAGCGACGTAAAGAAGGTAAAAACTATCGTATCGCGATTGGTAAACATTTTGAAATAACAGCGACTGAGGCTAGAAGTAAAGCTGAGTCCATACTCACACAAATTGGTACTGGCGAAGATCCTCGTAAACCCCAAAAAATTAAAAAACAAGTTCCCATTTTAATAGTGGCTTATGAGGAATATATCAATGAACGTAGCTTAAAAGGTAAAACACTCATTTCTTATAATAAGCAGATTAAAAATTATCTTGCTGATTTTCAAGATATACGACTGAGTGAAATTACCCGTCAGGATATTGTTGTCAAATTTAAGGAAATCACTAAGGTTAGTCCAGCTCAAGCAAATGCATCTATGCGTTTGCTTCGTGCTATATATACATGGGCAGAATTTACTTATACCGATGAAAATGAGCAACCTTTGCTTAAGGATAATCCGATCAAGATCCTTACGGCAAAAAAGCTTTGGAATAATATTAAAGCAAAAACATCTTATTTAGAGGAAGATGAAGCTGGTAATTTCTTTAATGCTTTATTGAATTATCAGGATGAAACGCGTTGGCACAATAAACCATACGCAAACAATGCACGAGATTTATATCTACTGATTATGCTTACAGGCATTCGATTAGATGAGGGGCAATGTCTACAATGGGATCGAGATGTAGATATGAAAAAAGGGTTGTTAATTTTTCATGATCCAAAGAATGGCGATAACCATCAATTGCCTATGGGTGATTTTTTGTTTGAAATATTCAAATTAAGATATGCTCAAAAGAGTGGTGAATGGGTTTTTCCATCTCGTCAAAATGAAGGGCAACATATAACAAATATGAGAGCAGGATTGGTTGCTTTGAATCAAAATGCGGGAACAAATATTACGACACATGATTTAAGACGAACTTATGCAACCATTGCGAATAATCTGGACTATAGTGTCGCAACGATTAAAAGATTACTAAATCATCGTGACTCTTCCAGACAGAATGATGTGACGTTACGTTATATTCAAATGTCTACAAAGAAGCTAAAACAAGCAATGAATGATATTGAAAATCAAATCTTTGAGTACTCAGGTATTGTTTTTCAGGATGTTATTAAAAAAATTAAAGCCTCAACTTAAGAGGCTTTTCTTTGATATTGGCTGGTATTTTCATATTTCTGCTTAAAAAAATCTAGCACATCGGATTTTTGGTAAAGAATGGTTCTACCGATTTTTTTGAATTTTGGACCACCACCATTACATCTCCATTGCTGTAATAATGAAAGTGAAATTCCATAGTATATGGCAATGGTTTCTTGCTCAAATTCTGTTTGTTCTTTTGCATTTGAAAAGGCATTTCTTAATGCAAGTTTTTGTTCAAAAGGTATTTCTGAAATTTTTACTTT